>NZ_CP145335.1:2927500-3527500 GCF_049568105.1 Salinisphaera sp. SPP-AMP-43 | reverse complement strand
TCTGCTGGAGGCCAGGGCGATCCGAGGCGAGTTGTCGCCTGCGCATAGCGCGCGTCTGGATCAGCTGATCCTGCGCCAGACGGTGGATTCGACCAATAGCGTGCTGGCCGGTTATCGCGACGGTGCGATCCGGGCCTGTCTGGCCGAGCGTCAAACGGCCGGTCGTGGCCGCGCCGGGCGAGCTTGGGTGTCGCCGTTCGCGGCCAATCTGTATCTATCGGTCGCTTACGAACTGGCCGTGCCGAAGGCGCCGGTGGCGACCGTAAGTCTTGCCGTGGGCGTGGCGATGGCTGAGGCGCTGGACGCGCTTGGCGTGCCGGATGTCGGGGTGAAATGGCCGAACGATCTTTGGATCGGCCAGGATAAGGTTGGCGGAATTCTGACCGAGGCCCGGGCCGAAGCCGGCGGCGGCGCACGGCTGATCGTCGGGCTCGGGCTGAACGTCGCGATGCCGCGCTCGGCAGACGGTATCGACCAGCCCTGGACGCATCTGGTCGATCATCTGCCGCAGCCGTGTTCGCGCAGCGTGCTCGCCGGGCGCTGTCTGGATGCCGTACTGGAGGCGTTGACGCGTTTCGAGCACGCCGGCTTCGAGCCGTTCCTGGCCCGCTGGACGGCCTTCGACCGGGTCGCCGGCCAGGCGGTTGATCTGGTCGACGGCGCGCATCGTCGCTCTGGGGTCGCGCGTGGGATCGGCAGCGACGGCAGTCTGCGTATCGAGATCGATGGTCGCGAACAGGCTGTCTATGCCGGTGACATCAGTGTGCGGCTCGCGCCGTCCTGAGCCACGCCGGCCGGGTTGGGCTCGGGATATCGAAAGCGCGCCCCAGGCAAAAACGCTGTTCGTGCACCGCAATGGGTAGCCAGAACCGAGGCGAGCCGTCAGAATGGGCAGCCTGAGAGCCGGCGTAGCTCAGCTGGTAGAGCAGCTGTCTTGTAAACAGCAGGTCATCGGTTCGACTCCGGTCGCCGGCTCCATTGCCTTCCCTCGTGCACTGCGTTTTTTTAGTGCATTATCCATGCAGTGACGCGATTCTGCGGCCGCTATCGGTTGCCGGGTCGGCGTTTCGACGGTATCGCCGTGCCCCGAATCGAGGGGCGGCCTGCTCGGGCCCTGGGCATGTGTTGGCGCGATTTTCGCACGTGCAATGTCATTGCCGATCCGATGCGGCCCTGGTCGTAGCCCTGGATCGTGTACGGCTTTCAAACCAACATATTCAATGACAGGGGGAACACGCGATGGCCTCGATTCAATCGGGTGGTCAGCTCAAGCGCCATGCCGGTCCGATCGGTCTGCTGTTTGCCAGTACGACCAGTATGATCGGTTCCGGCTGGCTGTTTGGCGCCTTATATGCCGCCAAACTGGCTGGTCCTTGGAGCATCTTGAGCTGGGTGGTCGGCGCCGTGATCATCATGCTGCTGGCGCTATGTTTCGCCGAGCTGGCAACGGTCTTTCCCCGCAGTGGGGCGCTGGTGCATATGAGCCATGCCAGCCATGGCGCCGGTCTTGGCCGGATCTGGAGTTGGCTGTTGTTTTTGGCCTATGTGCCGATCCCGCCGGTCGAGGCCGAGGCGATTCTGCAGTATGCCAACAACTACCTGCCTTATTTCATCCAGCCGGATAGCGGCGGGCTGCTCACCGGCACTGGTTTCGCCGCGGCCGTAGTGCTGATCGGCATCATGGCAGCGATTAACCTGCTGACCATCCGCTGGTTATTGACGCTGAACTCCACCATTACCTGGTGGAAGATTTTCGTGCCGATCGCGACCATCGTGGGGCTGATGATCGTGTCCTTCCACGGTTCGAACCTGAGTGCGGCCCCAGGCAGCTACGATATGTCGGGTATCTTCATCGCGCTGCCGGCGGCGGGCGTGGTGTTTTCCTTTCTCGGTTTTCGTACCGCGATCGACCTGGCCGGCGAAAGCGCCGATCCGAACCGCTATATGCCGTTCGCGGTCATTGGCTCGGTGGTCGTTGCCGCGGTCGTGTATGTCGGCCTGCAGGTCGCCTTCCTGCTGGCACTGCAGCCGGAACAGATCGGCGGTGACTGGTCGAGCCTGAGTTTCTCCGGCGACTTCGGTCCGTTCGCGGGGCTGGCGGCCGGCCTGGGTATGACCTGGCTGGCCGTGTTCCTGTATATCGATGCCTATGTCTCGCCGGGCGGCACCGGTTTGATGTTCACGACCGGCGGTTCCCGTATCACGATGGCCAATGGCGAGGTCGGCGCCGGGCCGTCGGTGTTGGCCAAGCTAACGCCCTGGGGCGTGCCGTGGGTGTCGATCGTGTTGATGTGGGTGGTGGGCTGTCTGTTCCTGCTGCCGTTCCCGGCCTGGCAGCAGATGGTTAAATACATCACCTCGATCACGGTGCTGACCTATGGCCTTGGGCCGGTGGTATTGCTGTGTCTGCGTCGCAATGCGCCGGATATCGAACGGCCGTTCTGGCTCAAAGGCGGGTATGTGATCGCGCCGATTGCCTTCATCGCCAGTAACTGGATCGTGTACTGGGCCGGCTTCAACGCGAACAACTTTTTGTTCGGTCTGATTCTGATCGGTTTCGTGGTGTATGCGGCGATCTATCACGCCACCGGTCGCTCGGCCGCACAGTTCGGCTGGCGGCATATCTCTTGGTTGGCGCCCTGGTTCGGCGGCATGTGGATACTGTCGGCTCTGGGCGGCCTCGACGGCGGCTATGACGTGCTGTCGTTTGGCACCGAGCTGGTGCTGATCGCAATCTGGAGTATAGCGGTGCTCTGGATGGCTATGGCCACAGCGCTGCCACCGCGGCAGACAGTCGAGGTTATCGAAGATATCCTGGGCCACGAAGGCCAACAAGCTAAACCCTCGCTTTAGGATAGGGTGCTGGGCCGGTCATACATGGCCGGCCCAGCGACGGCCGTCTTCCCCGGTTGCGAGGGTCCCCCTGCAACCTAGGAGTTCGCCGCCGTGAAGCATTGTTCGCTCGCTTTGGCTGCCGCAACGGCAGTCATGTCCGTCGCCGTCGCCCACGCAGACAGTCGAGGCCGCCAAGCGCTCGATGATGCGCTGTTCACCGGCCCGTTGAATGCGCCGAATGCGACGTCGCTGCCGGCCGGGCACTGGAACATCGAGCCGTACGTGCTCGATTCGATCCAATACGCAACATTCGACGACAACTGGGATCGACACAACACCGCCGACAGTCATGCGTATCGGTCGGTTACGTTGTTGGAATACGGTTTTACCGATCGGCTGACAATCGCACTGCTGCCGCAGTTCGGCTACAACGTGGCCGATCGGGGCCCGGATAGCCACGGCGTGCAGCTGGGCGATACCACGTTGCGATTCCAGTATATGCTGCATGCCTTCGAGCAAGGCAGTTGGCTGCCGACGACGGCCTTGGCGTATTCCCAGACGTTTCCGACCGGCCAGTACGATGGCCTCGAAGGGCATGCCGCCGACGGTCTGGGCAGCGGTGTGTTGCAGAGCACATTCGGCCTGTTCACCCAGGATTATTTCTGGATGCCGAACGGCCGTATCCTGCGGGCGCGCCTGAATCTGACCTATGCCATGGCCGACGCAGACGCTTCGGTCGACGGGGTGAGCGTGTATGGCACGGGGCCAGGTTTCAACGGCACGGTCGATACCGGCGATACAGCGAGTGTTGACTTGGCCTTTGAGTACAGCCTCACGCGGCATTGGGCGCCGGCCGTGGATATCGTCTACAGCCATACCGATGGGGCATCGATCCGTGGCACCCAGGCCAGTAATGGCCTGGTGACTGCGGTGCATTCGCGGTCGGGCTCGAGCGAGGCAATCGATATTGCGCCGGCGATCGAATACAACTGGAATCGGCACTACGGGGTGATCATGGGCGCCGATGTGGTGGTGGCCGGGCGTAATACCGCGGCGACGGTTACACCCCAGGCCGCGCTGAATATCTACTACTGAAAACGTCTGCCCATTGGCCAGCGGTAAATCGGCAGTCGTCGCTGGTGCGTGCACGCCTGGCGGGCTATCGAGTTGGCGCAATGCTACGGGTTCGGAAGATGAGGCGGCGCTGTGCCAAGGCGCTTTGCGGTTCCGGGCGGTGGCGCCTAGGCTTTAGGCCTGAAGAATTCGAGTGACTGTTCTATGAGTCAAACCACCCGCCAGGATCGCGACGCGCGTGCGATTGCCTATCAGAAGCCACAGCCGACCGGCATGGTGCCCGATCTGTTGGTTCCCGGCGCGATGCAGATTCCGGATCAGGTCGATGACCACGATCCCAGCTGGATCGCTCAGGCCGATAACGTCTGGTTCAAACCACTGGTGCTGTCGGTCAGTCAGGGTTTTTACGTGAATATCCTCTGGGTGCGCGGCGCCGGTGTATTGTCACGACACCGCCATAGCGGCCCAGTGCATGCCTTCACGCTGCGCGGCGCATGGCATTATCTCGAGCATGACTGGGTCGCCTGGGCCGGAGACTATGCCTTCGAGCCTCCGGGCGAGACGCATACGCTGGTGGTGCCAGAGCCTGCCGAGGAAATGGTGACGCTGTTCCATGTGACCGGTGGCTATACCTACGTCGATCCACAAGGGAAGGCCATGGGCTATGAGGATGTGTTCACCAAGCTCGATAGCGTGCGCGAACACTATCGACGAATCGGACGATCGCCTACAGACGTGGATGAATTGATACGTTAGAATGCCCGCCGAAACGCGTCGGCAACCACCTGTGCAAAGCGTGATTGCCGGTTCGTACCATCGAATTGAAATCGATGGTTGACAACCGCGCAGGAATTAACAAAAATGCGCGCCTCTCGTGGAGGGATACCCAAGCGGTCAAAGGGAACAGACTGTAAATCTGTCGGCTCAGCCTTCGGAGGTTCGAATCCTCCTCCCTCCACCACCGAACAATTGAGATCGCGATTGGCCTTGAGCTGGAGTCGCGGTTTTCGAAATCGAGGCCGGCCTCAAAGTCGGCTTCGATTGCATCGGATCGAGCCATCGCTGGTTCGTCGGGCTTGCAATATGCACGACGATTGGCGAGAGTTTATCGGCGTTGAGCATGCGGGCGTAGTTCAACGGTAGAACCTCAGCCTTCCAAGCTGATGATGCCGGTTCGATTCCGGTCGCCCGCTCCAGGTTTAACCTGGATGACAATTTGCAGCCCATGTAGCTCAGCGGTAGAGCACTTCCTTGGTAAGGAAGAGGTCACCGGTTCAAGTCCGGTCATGGGCTCCACATTCGGCGGATGCCATATCCGCGTGTTTTGATTGCCGGGACGCCCAGCAAGGAAATGCGTTTCGGTTGGTATACGCAGGCCCAACGGCGAAAGGCGAGGCAATGTCCAAATCAAAATTCGAGCGTAGCAAGCCGCACGTCAACGTCGGCACGATTGGTCACGTGGACCATGGCAAGACGACGCTGACGGCCGCGCTGACGGTGGTATCGAACCGGTTGTTCGGTTCGGAGCTGTCGGCGTTTGACGCAATCGACAAGGCGCCGGAAGAAAAGGCGCGTGGCATCACGATTTCGACATCGCACGTTGAGTACGAGTCGGAAGCGCGCCACTACGCCCACGTGGACTGCCCGGGTCACGCGGACTACGTGAAGAACATGATCACGGGTGCCGCGCAGATGGACGGCGCGATCATGGTCGTGTCCGCTGCTGACGGCCCGATGCCGCAGACGCGCGAGCACATCCTGCTGGCGCGCCAGGTCGGCGTACCGTTCATCGTCGTGTATCTCAACAAGGCCGACATGGTCGACGACGAAGAGCTGATCGAGCTGGTCGAAATGGAAGTCCGCGAGTTGCTGGACGCCTACGACTTCCCGGGCGACGACACGCCGGTCATCGTTGGTTCTGCGCTGAAGGCGCTGGAAGGCGACGAAGGCGAGTACGGCAGCGAGTCGATCGCCAAGCTCGTGCGTGCGATGGACGAATTCATTCCGGATCCCGAGCGTGCCGTGGACGGCGCCTTCCTGATGCCGGTCGAAGACGTCTTCTCGATCTCGGGTCGAGGCACCGTAGCCACGGGTCGTGTCGAGCGCGGCGTGATCAACGTAGGTGACGACATTGAAATCGTGGGCATCAATCCCACGACCAAGACCACCGTTACTGGCGTGGAAATGTTCCGCAAGCTGCTGGACCAGGGCCAGGCGGGCGACAACATTGGCGCGCTGCTGCGTGGCACCAAGCGTGAAGACATCGAGCGTGGTCAGGTGCTGGCCAAGCCCGGTTCGATCACGCCGCACACCAGCTTCGAATGCGAAGTGTACGTGCTGAAGAAAGAAGAGGGCGGTCGTCATACACCGTTCTTCAAGGGCTACCGTCCGCAGTTCTACTTCCGTACGACGGACGTGACGGGTGCTTGCGAACTACCGGCGGACACCGAGATGGTGATGCCGGGGGACAACGTGACAATGAACGTTGAACTGATTCACCCGATCGCGATGGAAGAAGGCCTGCGCTTCGCCATTCGTGAAGGCGGCCGTACCGTAGGTGCGGGCGTCGTGACCAAGATTACGGCTTAATCAGTAGCAATCTTGGGTGCCATTCGGCCCGCGACAGTGCTATGTTGTCGCGGGCCGAATGGGCTTGAAGTCTGTTATCATAGATCCCTGAGTTGTCATGCTCACGATCTGTGGTATTATCCGCGATCCTTTTTCGCGGTAAAGAAAAAGTTTTTGCGTCTAGGTCAGTAGCTCAATTGGCAGAGCAGCGGTCTCCAAAACCGCAGGTTGGGGGTTCGAGTCCCTCCTGGCCTGCCACTCTTTAGGCGCGCGGTTTTTCGTCTTCGGTCGAGTAGTCGATGGCAGCTCAAGAACAACGTACGGCCAGCGCCTTAGATACGGCGCTGCTATGGCTGGCCATAGTGGTGCTGGTTCTCAGCATCGCCGGCTATTATTGGTTCACCGCCTACGCCGATGTCGTTCGCGTGCTTGGCATGTTGGCCGGTGTCGTGGTTGCCGCGCTCATCGCGTTCCAGTCCTCGCTTGGCAAGACGGCCTGGTCCTATGTTCAGGGTTCGCGTACCGAGTTGCGGCGCATGGTCTGGCCGACGCGCCGGGAAACCATGCAGACCACGCTTCTCGTGGTTGTATTCGTGCTGATTCTGGCAGCGTTTATCTGGGCGCTTGATGTCGTCCTTGGCTACGCAGTCACGTTGTTGACGGGGCGCGCGTAAGCGCGGAGCTGATTTATGGCCAAGCATTGGTACGTCGTCCAAGCCTTCTCGCAGTACGAAAAGAAGGTGCGCGATTCGCTTAAGGACTATATCGCCCGTCATGGCATGGAAGACTACTTCGGTGAGGTGTTGGTGCCGACCGAGGAAGTGGTCGAAGTGCGCGATGGTCAGCGTCGCACCACCGAGCGAAAGTTCTTTCCTGGTTATGTGCTTGTGCACATGGAAATGAACGACGATACCTGGCATCTCGTCAAGAGCGTGCCGCGTGTGCTTGGTTTTATCGGCGGTACGGCCGATCGTCCGGCGCCGATTTCCGACGCAGAGGCCGATCAGATCCTGAATCGCGTCGAGGAGTCGGTTGAGAAGCCGCGCCCGAAGACCGTGTTCGAGCCCGGTCAGGAAGTGCGCGTGATCGACGGTCCGTTTTCCGACTTCAACGGTGTGGTCGAAGAGGTCAACTACGACAAGAATCGTCTGCGTGTCGCGGTCACTATTTTTGGTCGTTCTACGCCAGTCGATCTGGAATTCGATCAGGTCGAAAAGACTTGATCCGGCGGCGTCGCTGGCGCGGCGCCGATCACCAGGGAGCCCGGGGCAGCCCCGAGGCGTGAGTACCTGATAAGGAGTAAGTAATGGCTAAGAAAGTCACCGGCTATATCAAGCTGCAGATTCCGGCGGGCAAAGCGAATCCGAGTCCGCCCGTGGGCCCGGCGCTGGGTCAGCACGGCGTCAATATTATGGAGTTCTGCAAGGCGTTCAACGCCGAAACGCAGGATATCGAGCCCGGTCTGCCGATTCCGGTCGTGATTACGGTCTTTTCGGACCGTAGTTTCTCGTTCGTCAAAAAGACTCCGCCGGCATCGATTCTGCTGAAAAAGGCCGCCAATATCAGCTCGGGTGCCGCAGATGCGCTGCGTCAGACCGTGGGTACGGTCACCCGTGCGCAGGTCGAAGAGATCGCCGAAACGAAGTGGCCGGACCTCAACGCGGCTGATATGGATGCTGCAGTGCGGATTATCTCCGGTAGCGCCCGTTCGATGGGCATCAAGGTGGAGGGCTAAGCCATGGCGAAGATTTCCAAGCGTAAGGCAGCCATCCGCGATCAGATCGATCCGGTCAAGGCATACCCGGTCGACGAAGCGCTCGAGCTTTTGAAAAAGCTGGCCAGCGCCAAGTTCAACGAAACGGTCGAAGTTTCGGTCAACCTTGGCGTCAACGCGCGTAAGTCGGACCAGAACGTGCGTGGCTCCACGGTCATGCCGCACGGCACTGGTAAGAGTGTGCGGGTTGCCGTGTTCACCCAGGGTGATAACGTCGATAAGGCTCGTGAAGCCGGCGCTGACGTGGTGGGTCTTAACGATCTGGCCGAGCAGGTCCAGAACGGTGAGATCAACTTCGATATGGTCGTAGCCACTCCGGACGCAATGCCGGTGGTCGGCCGTTTGGGCCAGATCCTGGGTCCGAAAGGCTTGATGCCGAACCCGAAAACGGGAACGGTTACGGCCGACGTCGAAACCGCGGTCAAGAATGCCAAGGCTGGTCAGGTGCAGTACCGTACCGATAAGGCTGGCATCATCCATGCCCCGATCGGCAAGACCGATTTCGACAACCAGGCGTTGATCGATAATCTGACTGCCCTAATTCAGGACCTGAAGCGGGCCAAGCCGGCCAACGCCAAGGGTCAGTATTTCCGCAAGGTGTCGCTGTCGACGACTATGGGTCCCGGATTGACCGTGGACCCCTCGGGCGTCGCCGCCTAGCGGTTGCTAATACGCGTGTCCGGCTCGCCCGGGCGCCGTACTCGTTCTTTGTAGCGCAGCCCGCTCTTGGATGGCTGCGTCGTCAAAGACCGCCAGGCGAACCGGGGAAACGGTTCTTAAAGGTCCCAAGACCAGCCTGCGCAGATGACGTAAGCAGCGTCGTCGAAAGGCGTTTGCTGCAGTCGTCAATGGGTCCGCCAACAGGTGGATTCAGTCACCGTCGGCGGAGTCCCGTCGACATGTGTAAGGAGTGATGACTATGGCCATGAGTTTTCAAGCCAAGCAGGCCATGGTGGCAGAAGTCAGCGATGTGGCGACCCGCGCCCATTCCGCCGTACTGGCTGAATATCGTGGGCTGACCGCTGGCCAGATGGATGAGCTTCGTACCAATGCCCGTCACGGCGGCGCATATATGAAGGTGATCAAGAATAATCTGGCGAAGCTGGCGCTCCAGGGCACCGAATACGAGTGCATGTCCGAGGCTTTCAAGGGTCCGGTCATCCTGGGTTTCTCGCTAGAGGACCCGGGTGCTGCAGCTCGTGTGATCTCGGACTTCTCGAAGTCCCACGATGCCCTGAAGGTCACGGCGATTTCGTTCAATGGGCAGTTGCTGCCCGGCGAACAGCTCGATCGCCTGGCCAAGCTGCCGACCCGCGACGAAGCGCTGTCTCAGCTGTTGCGTGCCATGAAGGCGCCGATCGACAAGCTGGCCCGCACGACTCGCGAGCCGGTCGCCAAGACTGCCCGTGCCGTGGCAGCCGTCCGCGACCAGAAACAGGCTGCTTGAACACTTTTTGTTGAAACGGGTCAATCGACCCCAACGTATTGAACAGGAGCTAGGTAATGGCTGCTACGAAGGAAGAAGTACTCGAAGCGATCTCCGAAATGTCCGTCATGGACGTGGTCGAGCTCGTCGAGATGATGGAAGAGAAGTTCGGTGTTTCGGCCGCTGCGCCGGTCGCCATGGCCGCTGGCGGTGCCGCGGGTGGCGAAGCGGAAGCTGCCGAAGAGCAGACCGAATTCGACGTCGTGATGACCAGCTTCGGCGACAACAAGGTCGGCGCCATTAAGGCCGTTCGTCAGATCACTGGCCTGGGCTTGAAGGAAGCCAAGGAAATGGTCGAAGGCGTTCCGGCTACGCTGAAGGAAGGCGTCGAGAAGGAAGAAGCCGAGAAGATGAAGACCGATCTCGAAGAAGCCGGTGCCTCGGTCGAGCTCAAGTAAGGTCGTTCACAACGACCAAGGAAACGCATAACGAGTTGATCGATACGATAACTTGACGCGTTTGGGAAAATGGCTGGTAGCGCGTGCCGCTGCCGGCCTTTTCCCGTTACCGCGCAGTCGAGATCTGCAGTCTGTCCCGTCTTGCAGCCGAGACAGACTGGAGCTTTTGACAAGTTCGCGCTACCCGCCGCGAGAATGCCCCACTCGCGGTCCGTCCAACCAAGAGGGTTGAGTGACATGGCCTACTCGTTTACCGAGAAAAAACGAATCCGAAAGGATTTCGCGAAGCAGCCGTCGGTGTTGGAGATGCCGTTTCTCCTCGCGACGCAGATCGATTCCTATCGCCAGTTTCTCCAGCAGGGCTTCGATGCCGATAACCGGTCCGAGGTCGGGTTGCATGCGGCCTTTAGTTCGGTATTTCCGATGGCCAGCCACTCGGGCAGCGCCGCGCTCGAATATGTTGGCTATCGGCTCGGTCAGCCGGTGTTTGATGAAAAGGAATGCCGCGTTCGAGGCATGATCTATTCCGCGCCGCTGCGGGTGACCGTGCGTCTGATCATCTACGATAAAGACAGCAAGGCCAATCCGAAGCCGGTCAAGGATATTAAGGAGCAGGAAGTCTACATGGGCGAGATGCCGCTCATGACCGACACCGGCACCTTCATCATCAACGGCACCGAGCGGGTCATCGTCAATCAGCTACATCGCTCGCCGGGCGTGTTCTTCGATCACGATCGGGGCAAGACCCACAGCTCGGGCAAGTTCCTGTATTCGGCGCGCGTGATTCCCTATCGCGGTTCTTGGTTGGACTTCGAGTTCGATCCGAAGGACAACGTGTTCGTGCGTATCGATCGTCGCCGCAAGCTGCCGGCGACCATCCTGCTGCGCGCGCTCAACTATGACACCGAGCAGATGCTCGAGATGTTCCACGAGACCACCATGTTCCACCTGACCGATCAGGGCGTGGAAATGGAGCTCGTGCCTGAGCGCCTGCGCGGCGAAACCGCGACCTTCGATATCAAGGCCGGTGCCGATGTGGTCGTCGAAGAAGGCCGGCGTATCACCGTGCGGCATATCCGCAAGCTGGAAGAGGCCGGGGTCGAGAAGCTGGAAGTCCCGCCGGACTATCTGATCGGCAAGATCCTGTCCAAGGCCATCATCGACACCGATACCGGTGAAGAGCTGGCCGCAGCCAACACCGAGGTCACCGAAGAACTGGTCGAGGCGTTCCGTACCGCAGGGATCCAGGATATCCCGACGCTGTACGTCAACGATCTGGATCACGGCCCCTACATCTCGAACACGTTGGCTCAGGATCCGTCGACCAATCAGCTCGAGGCGATGGTCGAGATCTATCGCATGATGCGTCCGGGTGAGCCGCCGACCAAAGATGCGGCCGAGAACCTGTTCGACAACCTGTTCTTTAACGAAGAGCGCTACGATCTGTCGGCTGTTGGCCGGATGAAGTTCAACCGTCGTCTGGGCCGCGAGTCGCCGGAAGGCTCGCCGGTGCTGGCCAACGAAGACATCATCGACGTGCTCAAGGAATTGGTCTCGATCCGTAATGGCGTGGGCCAGACTGATGACATCGACCATCTGGGTAACCGCCGTGTGCGGTCGGTTGGCGAGATGGCGGAAAACGCCTTCCGTACCGGCCTGGTGCGCGTCGAGCGCGCAGTACGCGAGCGCCTGTCGGTGGCCGAGTCCGAAGGCCTGATGCCGCAGGATCTGATCAATGCCAAGCCGGTGGCCGCAGCGATCAAGGAATTCTTTGGCTCGTCGCAATTGAGTCAGTTCATGGATCAGAACAACCCGCTGTCGGAGGTCACGCATAAACGTCGTGTGTCCGCCCTTGGGCCGGGCGGTCTGACCCGTGAGCGGGCCGGTTTCGAAGTGCGCGACGTGCATCCGACCCACTACGGCCGGATCTGCCCGATCGAGACGCCGGAAGGCCCGAACATCGGTTTGATCAACTCGTTGTCGGTGTATGCCCAGACCAACAAGTACGGCTTTTTGGAAACGCCGTATCGCCGGGTCGAAAACGGTGTCGCCAGCGAAACGATCGAATATTTGTCGGCGATCGAGGAAGGTCGCTACGTCATCGCCCAGGCCAATGCCAAGGTCGACGACGACGGCGCCTTCACCGACGAGCTGGTGTCCTGCCGCTATCAGGGCGAGTTCACGCTGTCGGCGCCGGACAAGGTCCAGTACATGGACGTTTCGCCGAAGCAGATCATGTCGGTAGCGGCTTCGCTGGTGCCGTTCCTCGAGCACGACGACGCCAACCGTGCGTTGATGGGCTCGAACATGCAGCGCCAGGCCGTGCCGTGTCTGCGGGCTGACAAGCCGCTGGTCGGCACCGGCATCGAGCGCAAGGTCGCGATCGACTCCGGCAACGCTGTCACCGCGCGCCGTGGTGGTGTGGTCGACAAAGTCGACGCTTCACGTGTGGTGGTGCGGGTCCATGATACCGAGACGTCGGCCGACGAATCGGGCGTGGACATCTACAACATGGTCAAGTACACGCGTTCGAACCAGAACACCTGTCTGAACCAGCGTCCGCTGGTCAGCCCGGGTGACATCATCGAGCGTGGTGATGTGCTGGCCGACGGCCCGTCCACCGATATGGGCGAGCTGGCTCTGGGCCAGAATTTGCTGGTGGCCTTTATGCCCTGGCATGGCTACAACTTCGAGGACTCGATCCTGATCTCGGAGCGGGTGGTCGAAGAAGACCGCTTCACCTCGGTGCACATCGAGGAGCTGACTTGCGTAGCCCGCGAAACGAAGCTCGGGCCGGAAGAGATCACCTCGGACATCCCGAACGTGAACGAGGCTGCCCTGTCCAAGCTGGATGCCTCGGGCATCGCCTATATCGGCGCCGAAGTGAAGTCGGGCGATATCCTGGTGGGTAAAGTCACGCCCAAGGGTGAAACCCAGCTGACTCCGGAGGAAAAACTCTTGCGGGCGATCTTTGGCGAGAAGGCCTCGGACGTGAAGGATTCGTCCCAGCGCGTTCCGCCGGGCATGGATGGCACGGTGATCGACGTACGGGTGTTTACGCGCGATGGGGTCGAAAAAGATACCCGGGCGCTGTCCATCGAAGAAGACGAGATGGACGAAGTCCGGCGTGACCTGGCCGACCAGCAGCGCATCTTCGAGGACGATCTGTTCGATCGCCTGCGCACCATGTTGGTAGGCAAGGTCGCCGACGGTGGCCCGAACAAGCTCAAGGCCAATACCGAGATCAACGCCGGCTATCTGGACGGTCTGGATCGCGAGAAGTGGTTCGACATCCGTCTGCACGACGAAGATGCTCAGGCACAGCTCGAGCAGGTTGCCCAGCGTCTGAAAGAGCAGAAGGCCGATTTCGAGCGCCAGCTGGCCTCGAAGAAGGAAAAGATCACGCAGGGTGACGAGCTGGCGCCCGGCGTGCTCAAGATGGTCAAGGTCTATCTGGCGGTGAAACGTCGCGTCCAGCCGGGCGATAAGATGGCCGGCCGCCACGGCAACAAGGGTGTGATTTCGCAGATCGTGCCGGTCGAAGACATGCCGTATCTCGAGGATGGCACCCCGGCCGATATCGTACTCAACCCGTTGGGCGTGCCGTCACGCATGAACATCGGGCAGGTGCTGGAAACGCATCTGGGCTGGGCCGCTCGTGGTATCGGCGACCGGGTCGCCGAAATGCTTGAACAGCAGAAAGCCGTTGGTGAGATCCGCGAGTTCCTGAACAAGGCCTACTACGTGCATGAAGGCACCCAGGAATCGGTGGACACTCTGACCGATCAGGAAATGCTGACCATGGCGCACAATCTCGTGAAAGGCATGCCGACGGCCACGCCGGTCTTCGATGGTGCCCAGGAACACGAGATCCGTGAGCTGTTGAAGCTCGCGGGCCTGCCGGAATCCGGTGAGACGAACCTGATCGACGGTCGTACCGGGGAGATGTTCGATCGGCCGGTGACCGTGGGCTATATGTACATGCTCAAGCTCAACCATCTGGTTGACGACAAGATGCATGCGCGCTCGACCGGCCCGTACAGCCTGGTTACCCAGCAGCCGTTGGGCGGCAAGGCCCAGTTCGGCGGTCAGCGCTTCGGCGAGATGGAAGTCTGGGCCCTGCAGGCCTACGGCGCGGCCTATACCCTGCAGGAAATGCTCACGGTCAAGTCTGATGACGTGGCCGGCCGGACGCGGATGTACAAGAACATCGTCGATGGCGACCACAAGATGCACGCCGGCATGCCGGAGTCCTTCAACGTTCTGACCAAGGAAATCCGTTCGCTGGGTCTGAACATCGAACTCGAGGAAGACGATTAGTGGGATGCGTTGAAACGGTCGGCGCTTAGCGCCGACCGTTCGCACGGCTTAACCCACCGTGCGCGTTGCAAGCGACATCTCACGATCCGGAGTAGGACATGAAAGATCTGCTGAATCTGTTCAAGAGCCAGGACGACGTCGAAGAGTTCGACGCCATTCGTATCGGCCTGGCTTCGCCCGAGACCATTCGTTCTTGGTCTTTTGGTGAGGTCAAAAAACCCGAAACCATTAACTACCGGACCTTCAAGCCGGAGCGCGACGGCCTGTTCTGTGCCCGTATCTTCGGCCCCGTAAAGGACTACGAGTGCCTGTGCGGCAAGTACAAGCGGATGAAGCATCGCGGCGTCATCTGCGAAAAATGCGGCGTCGAGGTCACCCAGACCAAGGTGCGCCGCGAGCGCATGGGTCATATCGATCTGGCGGCCCCGGTTGCCCATATCTGGTTCCTCAAGAGCCTGCCGTCCCGTATCGGTTTGCTGCTCGACATGCCGCTGCGCGCGATCGAGCGCGTGCTGTATTTCGAAGCCTATGTCGTGACCGATCCGGGCATGACCCCGCTCGAGCCGTACCAGCTGCTCTCGGAAGAAGAGTATCTGGACACGGTCGAGCAGTACGGTGACGAATTCTCGGCGAAGATGGGCGCTGAGGCCGTGCTGGACATCCTCAAGAACATGGACATGGGCGCCGAAGCCCAGCGCATGCGCGAGGAGCTTAACGCCACCGGTTCCGCCACCAAGATCAAGCGTCTCGGCAAGCGCCTGAAGCTGCTGGAATATTTCCAGCAGTCCGGAAACAAGGCCGAGTGGATGATTCTGCGTGCGCTGCCGGTGCTGCCGCCGGACCTGCGTCCGCTGGTGCCGCTCGACGGCGGTCGGTTCGCGACCTCGGATCTCAACGATCTGTATCGTCGCGTGATCAACCGTAACAACCGTCTGTCGCGCCTGCTGGATCTGAACGCGCCGGACATCATCGTGCGTAACGAAAAACGCATGCTGCAGGAGTCGGTCGACGCGCTGATCGACAACGGCCGTCGTGGCCGGGCGATCACGGGGTCCAATCGTCGTCCCCTGAAGTCGCTGGCCGACATGATTAAGGGCAAGCAGGGCCGGTTCCGTCAGAACCTGCTCGGCAAGCGTGTCGACTATTCTGGCCGTTCGGTCATCGTGGTCGGCCCGACGCTCAAGCTGCACCAGTGCGGCTTGCCCAAGAAGATGGCCCTTGAGCTGTTCAAGCCGTTCATCTATTCCCGCCTGCAGCGTCTGGAGTATGCCTCCACGATCAAGGCGGCCAAGAAGATGGTCGAGCGTGAAGAACCGGAAGTCTGGGATATGCTCGAGGACGTGATCCGCGAGCACCCGGTCATGCTCAACCGTGCGCCGACCCTGCATCGTCTGGGCATCCAGGCGTTCGAGCCGGTACTGATCGAAGGCAAGGCGATCCAGCTGCATCCGTTGGTCTGCACCGCCTTTAACGCCGACTTCGACGGCGACCAGATGGCCGTCCACGTGCCGCTTTCCATCGAAGCACAGATGGAAGCGCGCGTGTTGATGATGTCGACCAACAATGTGTTGTCGCCGGCCTCCGGTGCGCCGATCATCGTGCCGACCCAGGACGTCGTGCTCGGTCTGTACTGGATGACCCGTTCGCGGGTGAACCAGCTCGGTGAGGGCATGACCTTTTCCGATCCGGCCGAGGTGCATCGCGCCTATGACGCTGGGCAGGTGCATCTGCAGGCCTTGATCAAGGTCCGTATCGACGATGTCGACATGGATGAGGACGGCAATACCACGCCGGTGACCCGGATCGTGGATACCACGGTGGGTCGGGCGATGCTCTGCGACATCCTGCCGCCGGGGCTGCCGTTTGCTTTGATCAACCAGGAGCTCGGCAAGAAGTCGGTCAGTGAGGTGATCAACCAGGCGTATCGCAACGTTGGTCTCAAAGAAACCGTCGTGTTCGCTGACCAGCTCATGTACACCGGCTTCCGGATGTCCACCCGGGCTGGTATCTCGATCGCGGTCGGCGATATGGTCATCCCCGAGGAAAAGGGCGACCAGCTCGAGCGTGCCGAGGCCGAGGTCAAAGAGATCGAGGAGCAGTACACCTCGGGTCTCGTGACCCAGGGCGAGCGCTACAACAAGGTTATCGATATCTGGTCGCGAGCCAACGAGCAGATTGCCAATGCCATGATGGATAAACTCGGCCGCGACGAAGTCGTGGATTCCGAGGGCAAGCCGGTCGATCAGACCTCGTTCAACTCGATCTTCATGATGGCGGACTCCGGCGCCCGTGGTAGCGCGGCCCAGATCCGTCAGCTGGCCGGCATGCGTGGCCTGATGGCCAAGCCGGATGGCTCGATCATCGAAACGCCGATTACCGCGAATTTCCGTGAAGGTCTGAACGTACTGCAGTACTTCATCTCCACTCACGGCGCGCGTAAGGGGCTGGCCGACACCGCGCTCAAGACTGCGAACTCGGGTTACTTGACCCGGCGTCTGGTGGATGTGTCGCAAGACGTGGTCATCACCGACCACGACTGTGGCACCGAGGGCGGCATTCCGATGTATCCGATCGTGGAAGGCGGCGACGTGGTCGAGCCGCTGCGCGAACGCGTACTCGGCCGTGTGCTAGCCCGCGATGTGGTCGATCCGGCCGACAACACCACGCTCATTGAGTCTGGCACGCTGCTGGGCGAGCGCGAGGTCGACCGGCTCGAGGTCAACTCGATCGACCAGGTGCACGTGCGCAGCCCGATTACCTGCGAGGCGCCGTTCGGTGTCTGTGCCCAGTGCTACGGCCGAGACCTGGCCCGTGGCGATCGGGTCTCGATCGGCGAATCGGTCGGCGTGATTGCTGCCCAGTCGATCGGCGAGCCGGGCACGCAGCTGACCATGCGCACCTTCCACGTGGGCGGGGCGGCCTCCCGTGCGGTCTCCGCGGATGGCGTCGAAACCAAGACCGATGGCACGGTTAAGCTGCACAACATTAAGACCGTGCAGCACGCCGAGGATGGCCATCTGGTCGCCGTTTCCCGCTCCGGCGAGATCGGCGTGGTCGACGAGAACTTCCGCGAGAAAGAACGCTACAAGATCCCCTACGGCGCGCGTCTGCACGTCGGCGAAGGCGATCAGGTCGAAGCCGGTGCGCGGCTGGCCGACTGGGATCCGCATACCCATCCGATCGTCTCGGAAGTCGCCGGTAAGGTGAAGTTCGAGGAGTTCATCGAGGGTGTGACCGTCCAGCGCGAGATCGACGAGATCACCGGCGTATCCACGCTGGTGGTCACCGAGCCGAAATCGCGTGGTCAGGGCAACAAGGATCTGCGCCCGGTCATCAAGCTGCTGGATAACGACGGCAACGAGTTGAACTTCCCGGGTACCGAGATCCCGGCGGCCTACAGCCTGCCGCCCAAGGCCATTGTGGTGGTCGAGGACGGCAACGAGGTCGTGGTCGGCGACGTGGTTGCGCGTATTCCGCAGGAATCGTCCAAGACTCGCGACATCACCGGTGGTCTGCCGCGAGTGGCCGACCTGTTCGAAGCACGCAAGCCCAAGGTGCCGGCGATCCTGGCCGAGGCCGAGGGGACAGTGCGCTTCGGTGAGGCGACCAAGGGCAAGCAACGGCTCAAGATCGTCGACTCCGATGGTTACGAGACCGAGCTTCTGGTGCCGAAGTGGCGCCAGATCAACGTCTTCGAAGGCGAGTACGTCGAGAAGGGCGAAATCGTCTCCGACGGCGAGCCGATGCCGCACGATATCCTGCGTCTCCAGGGGATTCCGAAACTTTCGGATTATCTGGTCAAGGAGATCCAGGACGTCTACCGGCTGCAGGGCGTGCGTATCAACGACAAGCACATCGAGGTGATCGTTCGCCAGATGCTGCGCCGGATCGAGATTCTGGATCCGGGCGATACCAAGTTCCTGCAGGGCGAGCAGGCCGAGTACCAATCGGTGCTCGACGAGAATCGTCGGGTCGAGGCCAAAGGCGAACAGCCGGCGACCTTCGAGCGTCTGCTGCTGGGTATCACCAAGGCGAGCCTGTCCACCGAGTCCTTCATTTCGGCGGCTTCGTTCCAGGAAACCACCCGCGTGCTCACCGAAGCCGCGGTCCGTGGTGCCCGAGACGATCTGCGCGGTCTGAAGGAGAACGTGATCGTCGGCCGCCTGATCCCGGCCGGTACCGGCCTGGCCTATCACGAGCAGCGTCGTCGCGAACGTCTCAGCCCGCTGGACCTTCAGGGGGCGCTGCCGGCCACGAAGGGTGAGGCGGCCGAAGAGGCGGTCGAGGCAGAAGCCGAAGTTTCGGCCGACGCCAGCGATGCGCTCGACCGGCGCGATCCCGGTGAGCACAACGCCGACGATACGACGATCTAAGCGGAAATTCTGAGGCGGTGCGGGCCGCGTTGACATGCAGCCCGCATTGTTTTAGTATCCGCCGTCCTTTATCGGCAGCCTGGGTTACCGGGCTGCCTTAGTTTTTTGAAACGAGCAGGGTGACGACGTGTCTACGGTCAACCAACTGGTCCGCAAGGGCCGCAAGGATAAACGCCAGAAGAATGATGTGCCGGCGTTGCAGGGCTGCCCGCAGAAGCGTGGCGTCTGCACTCGTGTCTATACCACGACGCCGAAAAAGCCGAACTCCGCGCTGCGTAAGGTCGCGCGTGTTCGTCTGACCAATGGCTACGAAGTGGCCAGCTACATCGGCGGCGAAGGTCATAATCTCCAAGAACACTCGGTCATTCTGATCCGCGGTGGTCGTGTGAAGGACTTGCCGGGTGTGCGCTATCACACGGTGCGTGGTGCGCTGGATGCCTCGGGCGTGGAAGCGCGTCGTCAGGGTCGTTCAAAGTACGGCGCCAAGAAGCCGAAATCGTAGGTCGGCCGCATCCGTTCAAACGAATAGGTAACGAAAGCTATGTCCCGTCGTACATCCGCGCCGCGTCGCGAAATTCTTCCCGATCCGCGCTACAACAGCGAACTTCTGGCCAAGTTCATGAACATGATCATGGAAGATGGCAAGAAGTCTAAGGCCGAGATGATCGTCTACGGCGCGCTGTCCCAGATCTCCACCAAGAAGGGCACCGACGAGCCGGTCGAGGTTCTGCAGGAAGCGCTGGACAACGTGCGTCCCGCGGTCGAGGTCAAATCTCGTCGCGTCGGTGGTGCCACCTATCAGGTGCCGGTCGAAGTCCGCGCCGTGCGTCGTACGACTCTGGCCATGCGCTGGGTTATCGACGCGTCTCGCAAGCGTGGCGAGAACACGATGGCCCGTCGGTTGGCCGGCGAGCTGATCGATGCGTCCGAGCATCGTGGTGCGGCGGTTAAAAAGCGTGAAGATACGCATCGCATGGCCGACGCCAACAAAGCGTTCTCGCACTTCCGCTGGTAAGACGCGCCATTCTCGCGCGCTTCATTTCGCAAGAGTCATAAGAGACCATCATGGCCCGTAAGCATCCACTCGAGCGTTATCGCAATATCGGCATCATGGCCCACATCGATGCTGGCAAGACGACGACGACCGAACGTGTTCTGTACTACACCGGTATTTCCCACAAGATGGGCGAGGTGCATGACGGCGCCGCCGTGATGGACTGGATGTCGCAAGAGCAAGAGCGCGGCATCACGATCACCTCGGCTGCGACGACCTGCTTCTGGCAGGGTATGGAGCAGCAGTACCCCGAGCAGTATCGCGTCAACATCATCGACACCCCTGGCCACGTGGACTTCACCATCGAAGTCGAGCGTAGCTTGCGTGTGCTCGACGGCGCGGTTTGTGTGTTGGACGCCAACGCCGGCGTAGAACCGCAAACCGAGACTGTTTGGCGTCAAGCCGACAAGTACCACGTCCCGCGGATTACGTTCGTCAACAAGATGGACAAGCTGGGCGCGGACTACTGGCGTTGCATCGAGATGATGAAGCAGCGTCTGGCCACCTATCCGGTCACGATCCAGCTGCCGATCGGGGCCGAAGACCAGTTCGAGGGCATCGTCGACCTGATCCGCATGCAGGCGATCTACTGGAACCAGGAAGACGCCGGTCGGACCTTCGAAGCACACGATATCCCGGACGATCTCAAGGCTGATGCCCAGAAGTATCGCGACGAGATGATCGAGGCCGCAGCGGAAGCCGACGAAGAGATGATGGAGCTTTATCTCGAAAACGGTGAGCTCACCAACGATCAGATCAAGGCAGGTCTGCGTAAGCGCGTCATTGCTAACGAGATCACCCTTTGCATGTGTGGTACGGCCTTTAAGAATAAGGGCGTGCAGGCGATGTTGGACGCCGTGATCGATTATCTGCCGTCGCCGACTGAGGTGCCGGCAATCAAAGGCCAGGACGCCAACGATCCGGACGTCAGCATCGAGCGTAGCGCCTCCGATAAAGAGCCGTTCGCTGCGCTGGTCTTCAAGATTGCGACCGACCCCTTTGTCGGCTCCCTGTCGTTTATCCGGGTCTACTCGGGTGTGCTGCAGTCGGGTGATTCGATCTACAACCCGATCGAAAACAAGAAAGAGCGTGTCGGCCGGATCCTGCAGATGCACTCCAACTCCCGCGAGGAGATCAAGGAAGTGCGTGCTGGTGATATCGCCGCCGTGGTCGGTCTCAAGAATGTCACCACTGGCTATACGCTGTGCGCGCCGGATTCCCAGGTGATTCTGGAGCGTATGGAGTTTCCGGAGCCGGTGATTGCGGTCGCTGTGGAGCCGAAGTCGAAATCCGACCAGGAAAAGATGGGTGTGGCCCTGTCGAAGTTGGCCCAGGAGGATCCGTCCTTCCGGGTGCGCACCGACGAGGAAACCGCTCAAACCATTATTTCCGGCATGGGTGAGCTGCACCTCGAGATCATCGTCGATCGCATGAAGCGTGAGTTCGGTGTCGAGGCCAATGTCGGTGCGCCTCAGGTCGCCTATCGCGAGACCATCCGCAAGCAGGTTGAGCAGGAAGGCAAATTCGTTCGCCAGTCGGGCGGTCGTGGTCAGTACGGTCATGTCTATCTGCGCATTGAGCCGCAGGAAGAGGCCGGCGCCGGCTACGAATTCGTCAACGCCATCGTGGGTGGCGTGGTGCCGAAGGAATACGTCGGCGCGGTCGATAAGGGTATTCAGGAAGCCATGGCCAACGGTGTGGTCGCCGGCTACCCGATGGTCGATGTCAAGGTTACCCTGTATGACGGCTCGTACCACGATGTTGACTCCAACGAGGCGGCCTTTAAAATAGCCGGCTCGATGGCGTTCAAGGATGGCGCCCGAAAGGCTTCGGCGGTACTGCTGGAGCCAATGATGGACGTCGAGGTAGTGACGCCCGAAGAATACATGGGCGACGTCATGGGCGATCTAAATCGTCGCCGCGGCAATCTGAAAGGCATGGAAGATATCCCGACCGGCAAGCAGATCTCTGCTTCGGTCCCGTTGTCGGAGATGTTCGGTTACGCGACCGATCTGCGCTCGATGAGCCAGGGTCGTGCGACCTACACCATGCAGTTTGACAATTACGCGCAGGCGCCGTCGCATATCGTCGAGGCCCTGACTCGCAATCAACCGGAAAAGGCATAAGAGGAAGTCGCCGTGTCCAAATCAAAATTCGAGCGTAGCAAGCCGCACGTCAACGTCGGCACGATTGGTCACGTGGACCATGGCAAGACGACGCTGACGGCCGCGCTGACGGTGGTATCGAACCGGTTGTTCGGTTCGGAGCTGTCGGCGTTTGACGCAATCGACAAGGCGCCGGAAGAAAAGGCGCGTGGCATCACGATTTCGACATCGCACGTTGAGTACGAGTCGGAAGCGCGCCACTACGCCCACGTGGACTGCCCGGGTCACGCGGACTACGTGAAGAACATGATCACGGGTGCCGCGCAGATGGACGGCGCGATCATGGTCGTGTCCGCTGCTGACGGCCCGATGCCGCAGACGCGCGAGCACATCCTGCTGGCGCGCCAGGTCGGCGTACCGTTCATCGTCGTGTATCTCAACAAGGCCGACATGGTCGACGACGAAGAGCTGATCGAGCTGGTCGAAATGGAAGTCCGCGAGTTGCTGGACGCCTACGACTTCCCGGGCGACGACACGCCGGTCATCGTTGGTTCTGCGCTGAAGGCGCTGGAAGGCGACGAAGGCGAGTACGGCAGCGAGTCGATCGCCAAGCTCGTGCGTGCGATGGACGAATTCATTCCGGATCCCGAGCGTGCCGTGGACGGCGCCTTCCTGATGCCGGTCGAAGACGTCTTCTCGATCTCGGGTCGAGGCACCGTAGCCACGGGTCGTGTCGAGCGCGGCGTGATCAACGTAGGTGACGACATTGAAATCGTGGGCATCAATCCCACGACCAAGACCACCGTCACTGGCGTAGAAATGTTCCGCAAGCTGCTGGACCAGGGCCAGGCGGGCGACAACATCGGCGCGCTGCTGCGTGGCACCAAGCGTGAAGACATCGAGCGTGGTCAGGTGCTGGCCAAGCCCGGTTCGATCACGCCGCACACCAGCTTCGAATGCGAAGTGTACGTGCTGAAGAAAGAAGAGGGCGGTCGTCATACACCGTTCTTCAAGGGCTACCGTCCGCAGTTCTACTTCCGTACGACGGACGTGACGGGTGCTTGCGAACTACCGGCGGACACCGAGATGGTGATGCCGGGGGACAACGTGACAATGAACGTTGAACTGATTCACCCGATCGCGATGGAAGAAGGCCTGCGCTTCGCCATTCGTGAAGGCGGCCGTACCGTAGGTGCGGGCGTCGTGACCAAGATTACGGCTTAAGTCATGGCAGCCAGTCAAAACATTCGTATTCGCCTCAAGGCCTTCGATCACCGGTTGATCGACAAGTCGGCACGGGAAATCGTGGAAACCGCCAAGCGCACCGGCGCCCAGGTCCACGGCCCGATCCCCTTGCCGACGCGCAAAGAGCGCTATACCATTCTGGTCTCGCCGCACGTCAATAAAGACGCTCGGGATCAGTACGAGATCCGCACGCATAAGCGGATGATGGATATTGTCGAACCGACTGAAAAGACGGTCGATGCTTTGATGAAGCTTGATCTTGCTGCGGGCGTCGACGTCCAAATTAAATTGCAGTAAGACGAGACAAATCGGCGCGAGTTTGTTATCATTCGCGCCCCTGATCGCGAGGGCCCGTATCAAGCGGGCCCTTTGCACTGGAACACCATACTTGAACTGTCGCCCCCTCTAGCGAGTGGCGATAAGCGAGAAGGTACTAATAAATGGCTATTGGATTGGTAGGTCGCAAGCGCGGCATGACGCGCGTGTTCGACGACAACGGCGTGTCCGTGCCTGTCACGGTCGTCGAAGTCGAGCCGAATCGCGTGGTCCAGAAAAAAGACGTTGAAACGGACGGTTATCGTTCGCTTCAGGTGACCACGGGCACGCGTCGTGCCAATCGCGTCACCAAGCCCGCTGCTGGTCACTTCAAGAAGGCCGGAGTCGAAGCGGGTCGTGGTCTTTGGGAATTCCGGGTCGACGGCGATTGGCCCAAGGTGGCCGGCGCTGTTGCTGAGCCGGCCGAAGGCGAAGAGCCGGCCGAGGCGGAACAGGTCGAAGTCGAAGTCGGTAGCGAATTGACGGTATCGATTTTCACGGCCGGTGAGTACGTCGACGTCGAGGGTCGTTCGCTCGGTAAAGGTTATGGCGGTGTTATTAAGCGTCATAACTTCCGCTCGCAGCGCTCCACGCACGGTAACTCGAAGGCCCATCGTGCCCCGGGTTCGATTGGTCAAAACCAGTCGCCCGGTCACGTGTTCAAGGGTAAGAAGATGGCGGGCCAGCTCGGTAACGCGCGCACAACGGTGCAAAACCTGGAAGTGGTGCGGGTCGATGAAGAGCGTGGTCTGATTCTCGTGCGCGGCGGTGTGCCGGGTGCGAAGAACGGCGATGTGATTATTCAGCCGGCGGTCAAAAAGGCCGGGTAACGGCGCGCTCGCGAACAGGCAGGTTTAGGCATGGAATTGAATTTCGCAGGCGGCGACAAATCAGTATCGGTTTCCGATGCCGTGTTTGGTCGTCCGTTCAACGAGACGCTGGTACACCAGGTCGTTACGGCTTATTTGGCTGGCGCCCGTGCCGGAACCAAGGCGCAGAAAAATCGCGCCGAGGTCCGGGGTGGTGGTAAGAAGCCCTGGCGGCAGAAAGGCACCGGTCGCGCCCGAGCAGGCACGATCCGTAGCCCGATCTGGGCCGGTGGTGGTACGCATTTTGCGGCGGTGCCGCGCGATCACTCGCAGAAGGTCAATCGCAAAATGTATCGCGCCGGCATGAGCGCGATCGTGTCCGAGCTGATCCGTCAGGATCGTTTCGCGGCAATCAGCGATCTGTCGCTCGACAGCCGTAGCACGAAGGGCTTAGTCAAGGCGCTTGCCGATCAGTCCTGTCAGCCGAAAGGCGTGCTCGTGGTCGCCGAGATCGATGACAAGGTGGGTTATTCGGCGAACAACTTGGTCGGCCTCGAAGTCGTACCGGTAACTGATCTGGATCCGGTTACGTTGGTTGGTGCCGAGAACGTGATGATGACCGAAAGCGCGCTGCAGGCGTTCGAAGGGTGGCTGGCATGAAGCAAGAACGTATTTTCCAGGTTCTCCGCTCGCCGCACGTGTCCGAGAAATCCTCGGTTCAGTCGGAAGCGGCCAACCAGGTCGTCTTCGAGGTTGCCAAGGACGCGAACAAGCACGAAATCGCAGAGGCGGTCGCTTCCTTGTTCGATGTAAAAGTCGTCGGCGTCACGACGCTGAATGTGAAGTCGAAGCAGAAGCGGTTTCGGGGTCAGGCCGGTACGCGCAGTGGCTGGAAAAAAGCCTATGTGACGTTGGCCGAAGGCGACGAGATCGATTTTCTTGACGGCGCCGGGCAGTAGGCGTCCCTAAGGAGCGAAAGTCATGGCACTCAAGAAAGCAAAACCGACATCGGCCGGACGCCGGTTCGTCGTCAGTGTCAAACGCCCGGATCTGCATAATGGCGACCCGCACGAGCCGCTGCTGGTCAAAAAGCACAAGCAGGGTGGGCGCAATACGCACGGTCGGATTACGACCCGTCATCGGGGCGGCGGTCATCGCCAGCACTATCGGCTGATCGATTTCAAGCGCGATAAAGAAGGTGTGCCGGGTCAGGTCGAGCGCCTCGAGTACGACCCGAACCGTAGCGCGAACATCGCGCTGGTGGTCTATGCTGATGGCGAGCGTCGCTATATCATCGCCCCGCGTGGTGTGAAAGCGGGTACGCCGATCATGGCGGGCCCCCAGTCGCCGATCCGCCCGGGTAATGCGATGCCGTTAGCCAGTATTCCGGTCGGCACCACCGTGCATTGTGTTGAAATGCGTCCGGGCAAGGGTGCTCAGATCGCGCGCAGTGCTGGCACCGGTGTGCAGCTTGCAGCCCGCGCCGGCGAATACGCCGTGCTGCGGCTCAAGTCCGGCGAGACCCGTCGCGTGCATGTCAATTGCAAAGCAACGGTCGGTGAAGTCGGCAACAACGAACACAGTCTGCGCCAGCTTGGTAAAGCCGGCGCCACGCGCTGGCGCGGTAAGCGGCCGACGGTTCGTGGTGTAGCCATGAACCCGATCGATCACCCACACGGTGGTGGTGAAGGTCGCACCAGTGGCGGTCGGCATCCGACCAGCCCCTGGGGTTGGAAGACCAAGGGCTTCAAGACTCGCTCGAACAAACGCACCGACGGCATGATCGTTCGTCGAGGCACCAAGCGCAAGAAGCGCTAGGCCGCGCGTCCAACAGGTACGGGATTAGTTATGCCACGTTCGATTAAAAAAGGTCCTTTCGTCGACCTGCACCTCCTCAAGAAGGTCGAGGCGGCGCAAGGGCAAAGCACGAAGCGTCCGATCAAGACCTGGTCACGCCGGTCGATGGTCACGCCCGACATGATCGGTCTGACGATCGCCGTTCACAACGGCCGTCAACATGTGCCGGTATTCGTGTCGGAAAACATGGTCGGCCACAAGCTGGGTGAGTTTTCGCCGTCGCGGACCTTCAAGGGTCACCTCGGCGATCGCAAGGGCTAAGGCGGAGAGATCGAGATGGAATCTGTCGCAAAATTGCGTTTCGCACGGATCTCGGCGCAGAAAGTGCGTCTCGTCGCCGATGAAGTGCGTGGCATGCCGGTCGAGAGAGCGCTCGAAGTGCTCGAGTTCTCGACCAAAAAGGCCTCCGGTATCGTGCGCAAGGTGCTCGAATCGGCCGTGGCCAATGCCGAGCACAACGAGGGTGCCGACATCGACGAGCTGAAGATCGCGACCATCATGGTCGACGAAGGCCCGACGATGAAGCGTATGAAGCCGCGTGCCCGCGGTAGCGCCGACCGCATTCTCAAGCGGACGAGTCACGTCACCATTCGTGTGGCCGACCGCTAGTCGGTCCAACGAAAGCGGATATAGATATGGGTCATAAAGTTCATCCCGTTGGGTTCCGTCTCGGTATTACGAGCGAGTGGAGCTCGCGTTGGTATGCCGAAGGCAGTGGTTACAGCGACGCGCTGAATAACGATTTGGCTGTTCGCGATTATATTCGCGGGCGTCTGTCGCATGCATCGGTCAGTCGCATTCAGATCGATCGGCCGGCCCGCTCGGCTCGCATCACGATCCATACGGCACGCCCGGGGATCGTGATCGGCAAGAAGGGCGAGGATATCGACAAACTTCGTGCTGCAGTGTCCGAGCGCATGGGCGTTCCGGTACATCTGTCGGTCGAAGAGATTCGTCGCCCCGAGCTGGATGCCTACCTGGTCGCTCAGAATATTGCGCAACAGCTTGAGCGCCGAATCATGTTCCGTCGTGCGATGAAGCGCGCTGTCGGTAACGCGATGCGCCTTGGTGCGGGTGGTATTCGGGTCAACGCCGCTGGTCGTCTTAACGGTGCCGAGATCGCGCGTACCGAATGGTATCGCGACGGCCGTGTGCCGCTGCATACGCTGCGTGCCGATATCGATTACGGCCTGGCGGAAGCCAAGACGACCTATGGCGTCATCGGCGTTAAGGTCTGGATCTTCAAAGGTGAGGTGTTCGACACCGAGCCGCGTGTCGAAGAAAGCGCCGAGTCCGGCGCTGCAGCGGGGTAAGCCGATATGTTGCAACCCAAGCGAGTCAAGTTCCGGAAGGTGCAGAAAGGCCGCAACCGCGGTCTGGCACAGCGCGGTAACGAAGTCAGCTTTGGCGAATACGGGCTCAAGGCAATCGAGCGCGGCCGCCTGACGGCGCGCCAGATCGAGGCCGCTCGTCGCGCCATGACCCGTCATATTCGTCGTGGCGGCAAGACCTGGATCCGCGTGTTCCCGGACAAGCCGGTCACCAAGAAGCCCATCGAAGTCCGTATGGGTAAGGGTAAGGGCAACGTCGAATTCTGGGTGGCCAAAGTCCAGCCCGGTTCGATGCTCTACGAGATGGAAGGCGTGAGCCGTGAGGTCGCGCAGGAAGCGTTCCGGCTGGCGGCATCGAAGCTGCCGGTCAAGACCGCTTTCGTCGAACGCAAGATCATGTAGAGGCGATGATGAAAGCGACAGAACTGCGAGAAAAATCGACCGAAGATCTGAACAGCGAACTGCTTGCGCTTCGCCGCGAACAGTTTAATCTGCGCATGCAGCAGGCCAGTGGCCAGCTTTCGCAGACCCATCAGTTCGGTCGCATTCGGCGTGATATCGCCCGTATCAAGACCGTGCTCAACGAAGCGCGTAATCAGGGTTAATCAGCGATGAGCGATACCAACAATCCAGCCGAGAGCAGCGGTAAAAGCAAGCGCGCCGTGATTGGCCGAGTCGTTAGCAATGCGATGGACAAAACCATCGTAGTGTCGATCGAGCGGCACACGCAGCATTCGCTCTATGGCAAGTACATCAAGCGGAGCACGCGACTCAAGGTCCACGATGCCGACAACGTCTGCAACGTGGGCGACTGGGTCGAGATCGTCGAGTGCCGTCCGGTGTCCCGTAACAAATCGTGGTCGCTTAGCCGTGTCGTCGACAAGGCAGGCGAGTTCGATACCGCAGGGTAGCAATACGTCATGATTCAGACAGAATCGGAACTCAGTGCGGCCGACAACAGCGGCGCTCGACGCGTTCAGTGCATTAAAGTGCTGGGCGGCTCGCATCGACGCTACGCTCGAGTCGGTGACATCATCAAGGTCACCGTAAAGGACGCGATCCCGCGTGGCCGTGTCAAAAAGGGCGAAGTGATGAACGCCGTAGTCGTTCGGACCAAGCGCGGTGTACGGCGCATGGACGGCTCGGTGATCCGCTTCGATAACAACGCGGCCGTGCTGCTCAACAACAACAACGAGCCGATCGGTACCCGTATTTTCGGGCCGGTGACTCGTGAGCTGCGCGCCAAGTTCATGCGCATCATTTCGCTCGCGCCGGAGGTGCTATGAGCTCGAAAAAGATTCGCAACGGCGACGAAGTGGTCGTGATGTCGGGCAAGGACCGCGGTCGTCGCGGTACCGTGACCCGTGTGATGGCCGGTGACAAAGTCGTCGTTGAAGGCATCAACGTTGCCAAAAAGCACGTTCGTCCCGACCCGAACCAGGGTGTTCAGGGTGGCATCGAGGAACGCGAGATGCCGCTACACGTCTCGAACGTGATGCTGTACAACCCGCAGACCGAAAAAGGTGAGCGGGTCGGTTTCAAATGGCTGGGCGAAGGCGCCGACCGTCGCAAGGTCCGCGTGTTCAGGTCGTCCGGCGAACAAGTGGACGCGTAGGCGAGTCATGGAAAACGCTAATCAGACAATCGCGCCGCGGTTGAAAGCCGTGTACAACGACCGCATTGTCGGCGAGCTGGTCGAGAAATTCGGCTACAGCAGCCCGATGGCAGCGCCGCGTATCGCGAAGGTCACGCTCAATATGGGCGTGGGCGAAGCGGTCTCGGATCGCAAAGTGATCGATTCGGCCATGGCGGACATGGAAAAGATTGCCGGTCAAAAGCCGATCATCACCCGTGCCCGCAAGTCGATCGCGGGTTTCAAAATCCGCGAAGGCTGGCCAATCGGTTGCAAAGTGACGCTGCGTCAGGCCCGCATGTACGAGTTTCTGGACCGCTTGGTCAATGTGACCTTGCCCCGAATCCGAGACTTTCGCGGTCTCAATCCGCGGGCTTTCGACGGTCGTGGTAACTACAGTCTGGGTCTCAAAGAACAGATCGTGTTCCCGGAGATCGACTACGACCGCGTAGATACTTTGCGTGGCATGGACATCGTGATCACGACGTCGGCCACCAATGATGACGAAGGGCGGGCCCTACTCGAAGGGTTCAACTTCCCCTTCCGGAGATAGTTATGGCGAAAAAAAGCATGATTGCGCGTGATGAGAAGCGCAAGAAAATCGTAGCCAAGTACGCGGCCAAGCGTGAGGCGATCAAGGCGCGCATGAACGATGCGGAAGCCACGCCGGAAGAGCGCTACGCCGCTGCGTTGGAACTGCAGGCGCTGCCGCGCGATGCCAGTCCGACCCGTGTGACGCGACGCTGCCGTGCGACTGGACGTCCGAAAGGCGTTTATCGCAAGTTCGGTCTGTCGCGCAATAAGCTCCGTGAAGCGGCGATGCGGGGCGAAGTGCCCGGCCTCGTGCTCTCGTCCTGGTAGTTCACAGTTAATTAGGTATCGGTACGCATGAGTATGACTGACCCCATCGCCGACATGCTGACCCGTATTCGTAACGGGCAGTCGGCGGATAAGGAAAGCGTGGAAATGCCCTCCTCGAAGCTCAAGCTCGCGATTGCGAAGGTGCTCGAGGCAGAAGGCTACATTTCGGGCTTCGAAACCCGCGAAGTGGACGGCAAGCCGCGTCTGCGCGTTGGCCTGAAGTACTTCCAAGGCCATGGTGTGATCGAGTATATCGAGCGCGCCTCCAAGCCTGGTCTTCGACTGTATTGCGGCAAGCAGGAAGTGCCGGAAGTCGTCGGTGGCCTAGGTATTTCTATCATCTCGACGTCGCAGGGTGTGATGTCCGACCGGGCGGCCCGCGAGGCCGGTCACGGCGGCGAAGTCCTCTGCTACGTATCGTAGCGGCCAGCCGACGAGGAGCGAGTTTATGTCTCGAGTAGCCAAAGCCCCCGTCACGCTGCCCAGCGGCGTGGAGTGCGTTGTTAACGGTCGCGAAGTCACCGTCAAAGGCAAGGGCGGTGAATTGCTGTTCCGGTTGCCGACCGGTGTCGAAGTCGAAGTCGAGGACGGTGCCGCGCGTGCCAAACCGGTTGGCCGCCAGCCGAACATGGCAATGGCCGGAACGGTCCGCGCCACGGTGGCCAATATGGTGCGCGGTGTGTCGGAAGGCTTCGAGCGCAAGTTGCAGCTGGAAGGCGTCGGTTACCGTGCTCAGGCCCAGGGCAACAAGGTGAACTTGTCGCTTGGCCTGTCGCACCCGGTCGTCTATGAGATGCCGCAGGGCGTCACGGTCGAAACGCCGAGCGCGACCGAGATCGTGCTCAAGGGCGCGGATAAGCAAGTCGTTGGCCAGGCTGCGGCCGAGATCCGCGCCTACCGGCCGCCGGAGCCTTACAAGGGTAAGGGCATTCGGTATGACGACGAGCGCATCGTGCGCAAAGACGCCAAGAAGAAGTAGCGCGTTCTCGCCTACATCAACGGATTCAGGATCGTTATGCACAAGAAAACGGTTTCTCGTCTACGGCGCGCACGCCGGGCTCGCATGCACATGCGCAACCTCGGTGCGCATCGTCTGTCGGTACATCGCACGCCAAAGCATATTTATGCCCAGATCGTGTCGCCCGATGGAGGGCGCACGCTGGTGGCGGCATCGACCAACGAGCGAGATCTGCGTGGGCAGTTGTCCGGCCATGGTGGCAACAAGGACGCCGCTCAGTTTATCGGCCGCACCATCGCCGAACGCGCCAAGGCCGCGGGCATTCAGGAGGTCGCCTTCGATCGCTCGGGCTTTGCCTATCACGGCCGGATCAAGGCGCTGGCCGACGCGGCCCGCGACAATGGCCTGCAGTTCTAACGGATACGAGACATGGCAACACGTAACGAACAACGCACCGAAGGCGACCTGCTCGAGAAGCTGGTCACCGTCAATCGCGTCGCCAAAGTGGTCAAAGGCGGCCGTCAATTCGGCTTCACCGCGCTGACGGTGGTCGGCGACGGCGAAGGCCGCGTCGGTTTCGGTTATGGCAAGGCACGTGAAGTGCCGCTGGCGATCGCCAAAGCGATGGAAGCTGCCCGCAAGAGCATGGTTCGAGTCCAGGTTAAAGACGGATCGACCTTGCAGCACGCCATCGTCGGCCGCCACGGCTCGAGCAAAGTGATCATGCGTCCGGCCTCGGAAGGTACGGGCGTCATCGCCGGCGGCGGCATGCGCGCTGTATTTGAAGTTGCAGGCGTGAACAACGTGCTGTGCAAGAGCTACGGATCGCGCAATCCGATCAACTTGGTGCGTGCGACCATCAATGGTCTGCGCGACATGCATGATCCGGAGTTCATTGCTGCCAAGCGCGGCAAGTCCGTCGAAGAAATCACGGCTTAAACGAGGCGGTCATGGCAGACAAGCGGATTAAAGTAACGCTGATCAAGAGCCCCATCGGCCGTGTGGAGCGCCATCGCGCCTGCGTCCGCGGCCTGGGTCTGCGTCGTGTGAACCATTCGGTTGAAGTGGCCGATACGCCCGAAAACCGCGGCATGATCAACAAAGTCGCGGATATGCTCGCGGTCGAGGAGGTCTGAAATGAAACTCAATGACTTGCATTACAGCAAGGGTTCCCGCCCGACGGCCAAGCGCGTCGGTCGTGGTCCGGGTTCGGATCTCGGCAAGACGGCCGGCCGCGGTCATAAGGGCCAGCATGCCCGCAGTGGCGGCTACAAGAAGGTCGGCTTCGAAGGCGGCCAGATGCCGTTGCAGCGCCGTATTCCGAAACGCGGCTTCAAGGCCCCGGATACCGCAACCTATGAAGTGCGGCTCGATACGCTCGGCAAATTGTCGGGCGATGTCGACCTGGCCACGCTCAAGGAAGCCGGCGTCGTACCGCGACAGGCCCGTAAGGCGAAGGTGATCGCCTCGGGTGAGTTGACCAGCGTGGTCACGCTCAAGGGCGTCGGTGCGAGTGCAGGTGCGCGCCAGGCGATCGAATCGGCAGGCGGCTCGGTCGCTAAATAGTTATGGCCAAGCGGTCCAACAATCCGGGCGGCGGCGGTGGCATGATGCCGAACGCCGGCAATCTCACCGAGATCAGGCAGCGTTTGCTGTTCCTGCTCGGTGCGTTGGTCGTGTTCCGTATCGGCAGTTTCATCCCGGTGCCGGGAATCGATCCTGCCGAGCTAGCGCGTTTATTCGAGCAGCAATCGGGCACGATTCTTGATGTCGGCGTAATGTTTACCGGCGGCGCGCTTAAGCGTCTGTCGATATTCGCACTAGGTGTGATGCCGTATATCTCGGCATCGATCATCATGCAGCTGCTGACCGCAACGATTCCGACGCTCAAAGAGCTGAAGAAGGAAGGCGAGTCTGGTCGTCGTAAGATCACCCAGTACACCCGTTACGGGACTGTGGTACTGGCAAGCTTCCAGTCGATCGGGACCGGGATAGCGCTCTGGAACCAAGGTATCGCGCTGAATGGCGTGAGCGAGTTCGAGTTCATCTTCACAACGGCGGTCACGTTGACGACGGGCGCGTTGTTCTTGATGTGGCTCGGCGAACAGGTGACCGAGCGCGGTATCGGTAACGGCATTTCGATGCTGATCTTCTCTGCGATCGTCGCAGGGTTGCCGTCGGCGATCGGGGGTACTCTAGATCTGGTACGTACCGGGGAGTTGAGTTTCTTCTTCGTGGTCGCGCTGTTCGTGGGCGCACTTGCCGTGTTGGCTTTCGTGGTGTTTGTCGAGCGCGCGCAACGACGTATTCCGGTACATCATGCGCAACGACAGAGTGGGCGTCGGATGTATTCGGCCCAGACTCAGCATCTGCCGTTGAAGCTGAACATGGCCGGCGTGATTCCACCGATCTTCGCCTCGAGCATCATTTTGTTCCCGGCGACGGTGATTCGCTTTCTTGGCGAAGGCGGTAGCGTTGCCAACTGGGTATCGAACGCGATTGCCCCAGGACAGCCGCTTTATGTGCTGTTCTATTCGGGCATGATCATTTTCTTCTGTTTCTTCTATACCGCGTTGGTCTTCGATTCGCGCGAGACAGCAGAAAATCTTAAGAAGTCAGGCGCGTTCATTCCTGGTGTTCGGCCAGGCGTACAAACAGCCAATTACATCGATACCGTGCTCACCCGACTAACAGTCGCCGGTGCGGTGTATGTCACTTTGGTCTGTTTGCTGCCTGAACTTCTGATTCTGAAGTACAACGTGCCGTTCTATTTCGGTGGTACGTCGCTTCTGATCATCGTGGTCGTGGTCATGGATTTCATGGCCCAGCTTCAAGCCCATCTGATGTCGCATCAGTACGAAGGTTTGATGCGCAAGAACAACCTGAAGTCCGGTGGTCGCGCAGGGATGCTGCGTTAGCAGCGTCCTTGCCGACTTCGGCTGGTACGTGACGACTGTCACAGTAGAGGAACGAGATGAAAGTTAGAGCATCGGTCAAGAAAATTTGCCGCAACTGCAAGGTCATCCGCCGTAACGGTGCGGTGATGGTGATCTGCTCGACGGACCCAAGGCATAAACAGCGCCAAGGTTAGTCCGCGCGGTATTGTCAAAGTCGTTTTTTAAAGATAAGATGGCGGGCTTTTCCGGCGTCGTTCGCGCTTTTTAGCGAACGCGTCCTGCACCCGCGAGCTGGGAGTTCAATCAAATGGCGCGAATCGCTGGAGTCAATCTCCCGATCAACAAGCATGCCGCAATTGCGCTGACGTCGCTGTATGGCGTGGGTCATACCCGCGCTCGTGAGATTTGCAAGGCCGCCGGTGTTGCCACCGATACTCGGGTCCGCGATCTCACCGAAGGTGAAGTCGAGGCGCTGCGGGCTGAAGTTCAGCAGCACACCATTGAAGGTGATCTGCGTCGTGAAGTATCCATGAACATCAAGCGTTTGATGGATCTAGGCTGCTATCGCGGCGTGCGGCACCGTCGTGGTTTGCCGGTCCGCGGTCAGCGTACGAAAACCAACTCGCGGACCCGGAAGGGCCCGCGCCGCCCGATCCGCCGCTAGTAGCGTTCTTCGCGAGATTACAGGTAGATAGACATTATGGCGACAGGTACGTCCACCTCGAATACCCGCAGCCGCAAGGCGCGTGCACGTCGGAACGTGACCGATGGCATCGCATTCGTGTATGCCACGTTCAACAATACCATCATTACGATCTCCGATCGGCAGGGCAATGTGCTGTCCTGGTGCACCTCGGGAACCTGCGGTTTCAAGGGCTCGCGCAAGAGCACGCCGTTTGCCGCGCAGGTCGCAGCCGAGCGCGCTGGCGAAGGCGCATCGCAGTACGGGGTCAAAAATCTCGAAGTGCGCGTTAAAGGCCCGGGTCCGGGCCGTGAGGCAGCCGTGCGCTCGCTTAATGGCTCGGGTTTCAAAGTGACGAGCATCATCGATGTCACCCCGATCCCGCATAACGGCTGTCGTCCGCCGAAGAAGCGCCGCGTCTAGCGCGCCTCAGCGAAAAAGGTAACGAATCATGGCGAAATACACGGGTCCCAAGTGCAAGCTTTCGCGTCGCGCTGGCACCGACCTGCTGCTTAAGGGTCGCGGCCGCTCGCTGGAAGGCAAGTGCAAAATTGATACGCCGCCGGGTGCGCAAGGCACGCAGCGTCGTCAGCGTCTTTCAGACTATGCCCTCCAGCTGCGGGAAAAGCAAAAACTGCGGCATATGTATGGCGTGCTGGAAAACCAGTTCCGCAACTACTATAAGAAGGCGGCCAGCCAGAAGGGCGCGACCGGCGTAGTTCTGTTGCAGCTTCTGGAGTCGCGCCTCGATAACGTCGTCTATCGGATGGGCTTTGCTGCTACCCGCGCAGAAGCGCGGCAGCTGGTCAATCATAAGGCGATCGCGGTCAATGATCGCATGGTCAACATCCCGTCCTATCAGGTTGGGGTAGGCGATGTCGTTGCGATCCGCAACAAGGCCAAGCAGCAGAACCGTATCCTGGAATCGATCCAGGTAGCCTCGCAGCTTGGTTTTGGTGACTGGCTAGAAGTCGACGAAAAAGGCCTCAAGGGGACTTACAAGTCGATTCCGGATCGCGATCAGGTATTGCCCGATATCAACGAAAACTTGGTCGTCGAGCTTTACTCGAAGTAAACGTAGGCCGCGCTGCATTCGCAGCTAGAGGTATTTGCATATGCAGTCCAATGATTTGCTGAAGCCGCGCCTGGTCGAGGTCGAGCGCGTGAGCGACCGACGTGCCAAGATCTCGCTCGAGCCGCTCGAGCGGGGCTATGGGCATACGCTTGGCAACGCAATCCGCCGGATTCTGCTGTCGTCCATCCCGGGCGCAGCGATCACGGAAGTCTCGATCGATGGTGTGCTGCATGAGTACACCACGGTCGACGGCATGCAGGAAGACGTCATCGACGTCTTGTTGAATCTGAAAAATGTCGCCGTGCGCATGCATGAGCGCGACGAGGCCGAGTTGCACCTTCACAAGTCCGGTGCTGGGGCGGTGACTGCCGGTGACATCACGACCGATCACGATGTCGAGATTGTCAACCCGGATTTGGTGATCGCGCATCTGACCACCGGCGAATTGCGCATGAGCATGAAAGTGCGCAAAGGGCGTGGTTACCAGGCAGCCCAAAGCAAGTCCGAGCCGGGTGAAGAAGATACCGGTGCGAGTGAAATCGGCGCCTTGCGCCTGGACGCATCGTTCTCGCCGATTCGTCGGGTGAGCTATTCGGTCGATCGGGCTCGTGTTGAGCAGCGCACCGACCTGGATAAGCTGATTCTGGATATCGAGACCAACGGCAGTGTCGAACCGCAGGATGCGGTCCGGACCGCCGCTGGCACGCTCTACGATCAGCTGTCGGTGTTTGTGGACCTCGAAGCTCGTGAAGAATCGTCGCGCAAAGGCGATTCGGGTACGATCGATCCGACGTTGCTCAAGCCGATCGAGGATCTCGAACTCACAGTGCGTTCGACCAACTGCCTAAAAGCAGAAGACATCCACTATGTGGGTGATCTGGTCCAGCGGACCGAGACCGAGTTGATGCGTACGCCGAATCTCGGTAAGAAGTCGCTGACCGAGATCAGCGAAGTGCTGGCCGAGCACAATCTCAAGCTGGGTATGACGGTCGAGAACTGGCCGCCGGCAGAACTCGAAAAAGCCTGAAGACCCGGGCCTTCTGGTCACGGTCGTCGTCCGTTCGCTAAGGAATTATCGTTATGCGTCATCGCAAGAGCGGCAGCAACCTGGGGCGTGAGTCCTCGCATCGCGCTGCCATGCTGAAAAATCTGTCTGCGTCGCTGTTCAAGGAAGAGCTGATCCGTACGACGTTGCCGCGCGCCAAAGAGTTGCGTCGGGTCGCGGAGCCGCTAATCACGCTGTCCAAGACTGACAGCGTCGCCAATCGTCGTCTGGCTTTCGCGCGCCTGCGCGATAAGGAAGCTGTCGGCAAGTTGTTCGGTGAACTCGGCAACCGGTATTCGAACCGGCCGGGCGGCTATCTACGTATTCTCAAGTGCGGTTACCGGCCGGGCGACAATGCGCCGATGGCGTTTGTCGAGCTCGTGGATCGGCCCGCGGTCGAGGGCGACGAAGACGAGGATTGATAGCCCGCATAGGGCGATCGATTGCTTGATCGATAAAGGCCGGCTCTCTTGGAGTCGGCCTTTTTTTATGCGTGCCATGGATGAGCGAGCGCAGCGATGAATGGCGGCAGGGGCGCGTTCTTGGTGAGCAGCTGGCTCAATTAGAACCAACCGAAGGCGCATGCAGGCCGCGTGCGGCCGTTGAGCGGTCTAACCAGGCGGGCGCGGGTATTGCCGTTGTCGGCATCGGTGGTTCACAGCGCGCGTCGCGCTATGGCCGTCCAAGCAGCGAGCGCTGTACGAAAGGCGTTGCAGGTCATCGGTTTGGATAGACCGGGAGCGCCGTGGCGCAGAGCGCTCGGCGGCGCCAGCTCAGGCTTGTACCGGATCGGGCGCGACCTGGATCAGCTCGGGTGTGTCGCGGGTCAAATCGAGGGCGGTCAACGGCCCGCCCCAGGCCGCGCCGGTATCGATGCCCCAGACGTTGTGATCCGGCCATGCGATGTGCTCGAGGGCCGACCAGTGTCCGAAGACGATGCGCGAGTCCGCGTTGACGCGTCCGCGGGCACGGAACCAGGGCACGAGACCGTCCGGTGCTTCGGCCAGGGTTTTTTTATAGGTCATGTCGAGCCGCTGGGCAGGGGCGACGAAGCGCAGTCGCGTCAATGCATTGGCAATGAAGCGTAGTCGCTCGATGCCTTCGAGCGCCGGGGACCATTGATCTGGCGTGTTGCCGTACAAAGCGTGCAGGAAACTGCCGTAGTCGGGACCGCGCAGGGCCTGTTCCAGCTCGCGTGCATGGGTGAGTGCTTCCGCGACGTGCCAGTTCGGCGGTAGGCCAGCATGTACCATCGTCCAGCCGAGCGCGGGATCACTATGCATCAGCGGCCGATGACGCAGCCATTCGAGTAGTTCGGGACTGTCTTCGGCGCCCAGAAAACGGCGTAGATCGGCCGACGCCTGCTGTTCGGCATCGGGGCGACAGGCCAGAGCCAACAGACTGAGGTCGTGATTGCCGAGTACCGTAACGGCCCGATCGCCGAGATCACGAACCCGGCGGACCACGTTGAGCGAGTCGGGGCCGCGATTGACCAGGTCGCCGACGAACCAGAGCTGTTCTATCGGGCCTCGCTCGGCCAGGCGCTCGAGGAGGGTATCCAGCATGTGCCGGGCCCCGTGAATATCGCCGATCGCATAAATACTCAAGATAGCGCAGGAATAGGAATGGCGTGCTCAGTCTGCCGATTGTGGGCGCGGGCGGCCAGTAGCTCGGGTTGATGTCGGCCGGCGGTCGTAGATCAACGCATCTCGATCCCGATAGCGCAGGCGATAGTCGGGCGCGGCATTCAGCACGGGGATCAGCGGTGCACCCTGGGGCAGTAGGACGGTCTCGATTCGCCAGCGTTGAAACAGTTCGCGCCAGCCGCGCCGGTACTGATAGGCATGAAACCAGCGCATGACGAACGGTTCTGGGTACATATCGAAGCGGGTATCGATGAATACCCGTCGGCCCGGGATATAGGCCCGTGCGCAGCTGCCAGCGGTTTCGCTGGAAAACCAACGGGTGTCGGGTGGATAGTGACGGTCGAAGTAGGTCAGTGCCGGACGCAGTGCGGCGCAACGGGCAAGCCGCGCCGAGCCCGCGGTCGACGGCGCCCCCACGGTGGTGATGGCCACAGCAACCGCGGCAAAGGCCAGCAGACAGGCGCGCTGGGCGCCGGCGCTGTTCAGGCGCGACAGGGCGCGTCGGATCGATGCCGGTGTCAGTTCTAGGCCAGCGTGTTGGAACAATACCGGTGTGGCCAGCACATAGAACAGCCCGGCCCAGACTACGAATCGCATCGAGCCGAGCGCCATGATCGAAAAGGCCACCACATGACTGGCTTCGGCGATATCGACGATCCGGCGATAACGTACCAATAGCCAAACGAATACACCCAGCATCACGGCCCCGACGATCATATAAGGGTTGCTGGGATCAGGCGGCATCAGCTCGTGAATATGCGCATTCATCTGGCTTTTCAGCGAAAGCTCGGTGATATAGGCATACAGCGTCCAGCCATAGGGGTTTACGCCGGTCGCCAACAGTGCAACCGCCATCAGCCCGAGGTACTGTGTAAAGGGGCCGTTGGACGTTTGGCGATGGCCGGACAGGCGATGCGCGAGATCGCCTATGGCGAACAGCAGTAGCGACAGCAGGCCGAGAGTAAAGCCGAGATGTGTGTTCGCCCAGAAGGCATAAATCAGCGCGATGGCAGCGATAGCCCAGGGGAAGGGGAGCTCCCGGGAGCGCAGTTTCTGTACGACAAGAAACTGGGCCAATAAGGCCAGATTGCTGGCCAGCATTGGGCGCAGGCCGAGATTGGTGCTGACCGGCAGCAACACTAGTGCCCCGATCGTGCAGCTCCAGAGCGGATGGACGCCGCGGCGCCGTTGATACCAAGCCGGCACCAGGACATACATCGCGATGCCGAGCAGGCCCACGGCCATCACGCTGGCCGAGCGGCCGAGCGTGGTATACAGCGGCGCCGAGAGGGCTTCGAACAGCCACTGATACAGTACCCAGGGCTGGCGAGGATGCGTCCACGACCACAGATCGTAGCGGGGCAGGCCGTGGGCCCAGATGGCTTGTCCGGTGCGATACAGCCAGGGCCAATCCGCGGTCAGGGCGCCAATCTGCATATGTGAAGCAAACAGCCAGATGCTCGGTACGGCCAGTCCGAACGAAACGACCACGAGCGTAACGACAACGCCGACTCGGTATGCAGGCGTGTCGGAACCGCCCATCACGGTTGCTGCCAGAAGTGGCGGCTGCGACTATAAGTCGCTGGGGGATAATCCGGAATGCCATTGCGCTCGCGATACCGGTGTCCAATGCTGGCCCGATCCGTGAACACGAGCAGCCAGCGCGGGCGCACAATGACATCAACACAGATCATGACCGCAGATTCCGTAATATCGAGCGTGGAGCGAGATCATCGTTCGATCGCGCCGGGTGACAGCCTATCCCGGCCGACGAACAATGCGACGAGGACGCCAGTGTGCCACGGGCATCGGTGCCGCACGGGATGCCAGGGCGCCCGATCGCATCCATGACGAGCGGTTCGCAGCGGCGACGGCGCCTGGCCGGGGCCAGTGTGCTCGCCATCGCGGGGCTGTTGGCCGCCGTCTACTTCGGCTATGGCGCCCGTGATCGCGCGCTGGACCAGGCTGCGGATCAGGCCCGAGGGGCGCTGACGGCAGGTCTGGATGACCAAGCCCGCCGTGGGCGGCTCCAGGCGCGCGTGGCTCGCTGGATCGAGGCGCCAGACGTCGATGCCGTCTATCTGACCGTTACCGGCCCAGACGGGCGACTCCTGGCTTCGGCCGGGCGTTGGTCGCACTGGTTGGATGGTCGGGTGTCCTCGGCCGCAGCCGAGCGATGGCGGGCCCGACTTTATCGCAGCCTATGCGCAGAAGGACGACGGTCGTTCGTTCGCGCACCCGATAGCAGGCCGGCGACCCTACGGCTGGGCGTGTCCTGGTGGCACGTTCTGCTGGGCGCCGGCTTTTCATTCTGGTTGGCGGTGGTACTGGGTGTTCTGGGCCTTGGCCTGGCCGCGATAGAGCGTGTCCAGGCCAGTGGCACGGACGATTCGGGAGACGACCGGATGACGTCGTCGACCGATCGTCTATCCCGGCGTTGGTCTGCAATCTGGCGCGCGTTGGCCAAGCGAATGGGCGAGCGGCCGGTCCGGCGCCCTACCACCGCGGCCACAGGGCGATCGGCCGGTGAGTTCGAACCGATCGGGCGCCGGGTCGATACGCCGCCAGCGGCGGTCTCGGCGTCCGAGCCTGCCGCGGTCGATACCGAGGCGGTGCCACCGGTTGAGCCGCCGCCCGTGCCGGGTGCCCCCGAGAGCGTCGAGCCGGAAACCGTAGCGCCTGTGCCCGATGACGACGCGGCGGTGCCGGAGCCGATGTTCCGATTCTTACCACTCTGGCGCGGCGCGGCCGGTGGCCTGCTGGCCGGCGCCTTTGTCACGCTAGCGCGGCCGGATGCGCATGCCGAATCGCCGTGGATCAGTATCGAACAGCTGGCCGACTCGAGTCGCGATCAGGCCGAGCAAAGCGCACTAACGCGCTGGCTGGCCCAGCGTCTGGCGACCTTCCAGGCCAACTGGCAGGCACTGGAGTTGCCTCGTATTCCGCTATTCGTGGTGGTGCCGCCCGCGTTGTTCGACTTTGATGGCGCACAGCAGACTTGGGAACACGCGTTGCAAGGTTTCGAGCAGGCAGCCGAGGATCTCGTGCTCTGTGTCGAGCATTTGCCGGAGACGATGCGACGTAGCCTGCCGGTACGCTGGGCCGTGGTCGAACACCGGCCGGACCAGCCTGAGCGCTATCGATTGGTTCTGCAGGACTCCGTGGACTCGGCCCGGGTGGGAGAAGTCGATACCATTCGGCTGCCCAAGCCCGATGCCCCCGCTACGGGCTCGGCGCAACAGCCGCTGGCGCCGCGCGAATTCGCCCGCCTGCTCGGCGAGCGCGAACTTGCCCCGCTTTAAAAGCGGTTTATCCAACCCCTATGTTTAAGGGCAGCGCTATCTATGAGCCGCTCTAGCTGAGCGATTTGTCTCGTCGGCGGTGAAGTGCGGCTCGCACAGACTATAGGCCGGCCGCGCACGGTGCCCATCAAGTACTGCTCGAATGCGTTTCCGGGGTGTGTTGCCGCAACGACTCGTTCGGTTGGCGCTGGCTGGGTTGCTCGAACGGCGTGATCTGGTCTCGAGCTGCGCCTGGGCTCAATGATGAGGACAACCTTGCACCCTGCTCGCCAGTCGTCGGCTCCGGTGGCGACGACCCCGAACGATGCGCGGGGCGGCCGCGCTATAGCGCCGCTCATACGGGCCGCGGTCGGCCGAGTCAGGCCCGATCGGCTCGAGTGGCGGCCGCCTGATTGGCGAGTTGTGCGAATTCGGCAGCGGACAGGCGTTCGGCCCGCTCGCCGGGAGCAACTCCGCAGGCTTCGATATCCTCGGCCGACAGATAGGGTTTGAGCGCATTGCGCAGCGTTTTGCGGCGCTGGCCGAAGGCCGCCGCGACGACCTGGTCGAACATCGCATTGTCGTCGATCGTAAAGGCCGGCGGCCGCGGTCGCAGGCGAACCACCGACGACATCACCTTGGGCGGTGGATTGAAGGCGCCGGGGCCGACGTCGAACAACAGATTCGCCTCGGCCCGAGCGGCGATCGCCACGCTCAAGCGCCCGTAGTCACGGCTGCCTGGAGGCGCAACCATGCGATCCACGACTTCCTTTTGCAGCATGAAATGCATGTCGAGAATCGGTGCACCGCTCCCGAGCAGGGCGAACAGCAGCGGCGAAGAAATATTGTAGGGCAGGTTGCCGACCAGGCGCAGCGTGCCGCCACGGCGTTCGGCCAGCTGCTGATAGTCGATTTTCAGTGCGTCCCCGGGAATCACCTCGAGTTGCGGCGTGTTCGCCGCGCGCGCTTCCAGCGCGGCGATCAGGTCGCGGTCGATTTCGACGACCGACAGCCGTTCGAGGCGAGCCAACAACGGATCGGTAAGCGCGCCCTGGCCGGGGCCGATTTCGACCATCCGATCCGTGGCGGCCGGATCGAGTGCGGCCAGAATCCGATCGATCACGCCGCGTTCGTGCAGGAAATGCTGGCCGAAGCGTTTACGCGCCATGCTCGGCCTGTGCCATGTCGGCAGCGATCTTGAGAGCGGCCTCGAGACTGCCGGTATTGACGTGCTCGGTGCCGGCCAGGGCCAGTGCGGTACCGTGATCGACCGAGGTCCGTACGATCGGCAGCCCCAGGCTGACATTGACCGTGCGCGAGAAACCGAGATGCTTGATCACCGGCAGGCCCTGGTCGTGATACATGGCCAGTACGGCGTCGGCGTCGGCCAGCCGGTCCGGGGTGAACAGGGTGTCTGCTGGCAGTGGGCCGATCGCATCGATACCGCGCTCGCGGGCGGCCTCGATCGCCGGCGCGATGGTGTCGATCTCTTCGCGGCCGAGATAGCCGGCCTCACCGGCGTGTGGGTTCAGCCCGGCTACGAGGATTCGCGGGCGATCGAGACCAAAGCGTGCGATCAGCTGTTGATGGATCGTGTCTATGCATTGTCCGAGTTCATCGAAGCGGATCGCCCCCGGGACCTCGGATAGTGGCATATGCACCGTCGCCAGACAGACCCGGAGGCTGGCGTCGTCGGTGGTTAGCATCATCACTGGCGGCTGACTATCGCAGCGCGCTGCGAGATAACCGGTATGGCCGGAGAAACGATGGCCAGCCTGATTGATCACGGCCTTGTGGACCGGGCCCGTGACCAGCGCAGCAGCGACGCCGGCTTGGCACTGGTCGACGGCGCGATCCAGCGTGGCCAGGACGTAGTCGGCATTGCGGGCATCGAGTACCCCGGCCTGGGCGGTCGCCGGCATGGCGACCGGGTCGATCGCGAGCGTGCCGGCGGCCTGGACGCGGGGGGCCGCGCTGTAATCGACCGACTCGAGCGTGAGCGCCAAGCCGAGGGCATGCGCGCGCTCGCGCAGCAGATCGGGATCGGCCACGGCCACGATTTCGGCGCCGTGCGCATGTTGAGCGATCCGGACCGCCAGATCCGGCCCAATGCCGGCCGGTTCACCGGGCGTCAGCAGCAGACGGGGAATGCCCATTCAGGCCGGCCTACGAGCCGGGGCTGCCCGGCGTGGGCTGATAGTTGGGCAGACGAATATCGACATAGGCTTCGTCGCGCAGTTTGCGCAGCCAGAGATCGCCCTGTTCGCTGGCGCGCTTGCGGCCGAGCGTGTCGCGAACCTTGTTGCGCTTGGCTTCCTGGGTTTCATCGCGTTGCCGTTCGCCGAGCAGCTTGATGATCTCGTAGCCGTCGTCGGTCTGGAAGATGCGGCTGATCTCGCCTTGGCTGAGGCTTTTGATATTGCGCTGGGTCTCGGGCGATACCCGATTCAGCGGAATCCAGCCAACATCGCCGCCCTGATTAGCCGTGCCTTTGTCGTCAGAATACTCGCGCGCCAAGTTGGCGAAATCGTCGCCGGCCACCAGCCGCTGACGGATCTGCTGGGCTAGATCGCGGGTCTGGGCATCGCTGCGGATTTCGGTCGGCTTGAGGATGATATGCCGGATATGGGCCTCGGTGACCATGACCTTGTCTTGGTCCTCTTGCTGAGGACTGCTGCCGCGCTCGTCTTCGAGTTTGATCAGGTACATGCCGTTGGGGCCACGAAATACATCGCTGGTCTGGCCGGATTTCAGTTCGGCCAGCGCGCTCTCGAAACTGTCGGGCAACTCGTCACCAGACACCCAACCCATATCACCGCCATCGGCGGCGTGCGGGCCGTCGGAGACCGATCGAGCCACGTCGGCAAAGCGGGTTTGGCCGCTGGCGATCTGCTGACGCAGGGTTTCCAGTCGGTCGCGGGCGACCCCGACGGTGGTCGTTTCAGCGTCGGTCGGCAGCGCCAGTTCGATCTGACGCAGGTGGTATTCATGGTCGCGCGAAAATCGCAGCGACTGATTCTGCAGATACCGGTCGACGTCCTGGTCGGAAATCGAGACCTTGCCCATGACTTCGCTCTGGCGAACTTTGGAGATCTTGATCTCTTCGCGAACATGCTCGCGCAGATCGGACATGTTCATGCCGCTCTGCGCGACAGCTTGGGAAAATTGCTGCAGGTTCATGCCGTTGCGCTGGGCGATTCGTCCCAGTCCCTGTTGCAGTTCCTGCTGCGAAACTTTAATGCCGTCGCGGTCGGCCTGCTGGATCTGCAGCTGGCGCATGATCAATTGGTCGAGCACCTGGGAGCGCAGCACGTTAGGCGGCGCCTGGCCGATCGGGCTGTTGTTGCGCTGTTTGACCTGGGCGACGGCCGCGTCGAGTTCGCTTTTGAGGACCACGCTGTCGTTGACCACAGCCACGATCTTGTCCAGCGATTGAGTCGGGCGCGACTGGCTGGGGGCGGTACCCAGTGAAAAGTCGCCCAGTCCCTGGTTGCTGCTCTGTCCGCCGACTTGGCTACCCAGTTGCTGGGCCGTCGCCGTCGAAACCAGAGCGGCGAGCAGGAAAAGACTGACAACCAGACGAAGTATTACAGGATATCTCATGGCGAACGGATCGTATCAAAGGTATCGGTCGAGCGCCCTCGCGGCGTGGCACTGAACACATTGCGGTCGACGAACGACGAGACGCTATCTCCGAAGCGCCCGAGTCCGCGCAGCACGAATTGGAACAGGACCGCCGAATCCTGACTGCCGTCGTCGTTCGAGACATAGCGACGATAGGCCATACGCACCGAGTAGCAGCACGACGGCCGGTATTCCACGCCGGCGAGCGTCTCGACATTTTGATCGTGTTTGAGCGAATAGTTCCATCGGCCGACGAAGTCGAGGCTGTCGCCGATCGGCGCACGAATACCCAGCGCGGCCTGGGACAGCGTCTCGTACTGGCCGGGGATCAGCGTGGTCTGGGTATCGTCGCCGTGGCCGTTGATGTCGCGGGCCGGGCGGAAATCCCGGTAGTAGCGATAGCCCAGGTCCAGCTGATAGCTGTCGCGGCGGCCGATAGTAGTGGTCGCCACTGCCCGGTCGATGCGCGAATCGTTGGGATCGTACTGGAGGGTCGCCTGGCTGGAGAACATGTCGCTAGGCGAAAAACTCATGCCGGCGACATAGTCGGAGCCGTGATCGTCATAGCCGGTCACGCCGCTGTTGGGCAGATCCACCCGCAGATCGCGAAAGCTGGTCACGCGGCCGAGTTCAAGCCGGGCCACGGTACGCCCGGTATTCGGCGAGACGAACCGCGAACTCACGCCTAGCGTGATCTGGTTGGCGTCGCCGATGCGATCGGCCCCGATGTAGCGGTTGTTGGCGAACAGCTGGTCGTAGTCGAGGGTCGCGCTGCCGGAGTCGAAGATCGGAATATCGGATTGATCCTGATAGCCGACCAGCAGGTACTGCATACGCGGTTCGAGAGTCTGGATCCAGCCGTTGTCGAGCGTGCGCGAAAACCGCAGCCCGGCATCGGCTTCGAAACTCGGAATCTCGCGATTGATCGAATCCTGATCCGGATGCACGTACAGATCGTCCTCGGTGGCCTCCAGATCGGTCAAATCGTAGTGAGTCAGCCGGTAGGCCGCTTCGCTGTTGGCGAACCAGCCGCCGTGGTCGACGCCCCAGACGATGCGCGGGCGCAGCTCGGTGCGATAGGCGTCGACGCTGCGGTCGCGTCGGAAATTGGTGAACTGGGCATCGACCCCGGCCTGAAACGGCGCGGTCGGCGTCAGCAGCTGTAGCGTGGCCTGTGGCATGCGGCTATAGGGCTCGTTGCCATAGCGTCCGCCCAGGCCGGTGAAATCGTCGTCCAGCGACTGGAAGTCCTGGGCCAGCAGCGAAAACTTGACGCCCGGCTGGACTGCATCAAGTTCGAAGCTGCGATCGAGGTTCGATGTCGAAGTATGGCCGAGATCGTTGGACAGATCGTCGAAATAATCGACGTCGGACACGCGGGTGTAATTGGCCAGGATGCCGACATGCTCGTTCAATTGCCCGACGTGCTCGAAATGCAGCAGGTCGCGTTCGTCGCCGTAATCGTAGTCGTAGGGCAGCACCTGGCCATCGAGCTCGCCCTTGTGATGCTTGGTGAGATAACGGAACTGGCCGCCCAGCTGGAAGCCGCGCTTGGCCATGATGTGCGGCACGATCGTCGCATCATAGTTCGGCGCCAGATTGATGTAGTAGGGCGCTGCAACCTCGAATCCCGTGTCGCTGGAGGTGCCGAGGGTCGGGGCCAGCAGGCCACTGTGGCGCTGATCGTCGATCGGGAAATTGATATACGGCGTATACAACACCGGTACGCCGTAGATCTTCATCGTGGCGTCGCGGGCCACGCCGCGCCCGGTTTGGCGGTTGAGATCGATCCGTCGGGCCGACAACAGCCAAGCCTTGGTCGGGCCCGAGCAGGTGCTGTAATCGGCGTCGACCAGTCGATACTGGTTATCGGCTAGCGAACTCACCTGGCCGGCCTGGCCACGCGCGCCGTTACCCATCACCGAATAATGGGTGTCGTCGAACTGGCCGGTACGCTGGTCGACATTCACACGGGCCTTGTCGGCGGTCAGGTACAGCCCTTCGCGTAGATACTTGATGCCGCCGTGGGCTGAGGCCTCGGAGGTCTTGCGGTTGTAGCTGACGTACGGGGCCTCCAGGGTCTGGCCCTTGTATTCCAGATGCACATGCCCCTTGGCGGTCGCGATCTCGTCGGCCAGATTGGCCTGATCGGCGACCAAGGTAGACGTATCGCCGTTCACGGGTAGACTCAGCGGCGGCGGCGCGATTGGACAACCCTGGCTGCTCGATGCCGCAGCCAGCGCCGTCGGGGTATACAGGAGCGCGCCGGACAAGGCGCAGCCAAGGACGCCGACACGTCGCGCGCTATGCAGTTTGAAATGGATCACGGCGGAATGTCACACCCATTAGCACCGGCTGATGCACCGACGCGCAAGCACGCGGCCAGCGCGGGCCGAAGTTGTTGTATTCGCAAGCGATGCCCCTTTGGCCTGCGATTATGCGCACCGCAGCGCGTGGCCGCAACGCGCAGCACTCTCGGGGAAACGCTATGAACGCGCATGATGAACGTTTTCAACAGCTCGTGGCGTGGCTTAGCGCGCGTCTCGGCGGTGCTCTGGAATGGTCTACGGTATCGGCCGATGCCAGCCGGCGACGCTATTTCCGCGCCCGGCGGGGCGAGGCCAGTTGGATCGCCGTGGATGCGCCGCCGGAATCCGAAAACACTTTGGCATTCGTGGCCGTGGCTTCGCTGCTTGAGCAGGCAGGGCTGAACGCGCCTTCGGTGCTCGACTATGACGCCGAGCACGGGTTCATGTGCCTGACCGACCTGGGTGATCGAACCTATCTGAGCGTTCTGGATGAGGACAATGCCGATGCACTGTTCGGCGCTGCGATCGGGGCGCTGCTTGATTGGCAGTCGGCCAGTCGGCCGGGTGTGCTGCCGGACTATGACCGCGCTACGTTCGCCCGCGAAATGCAGCTGTTCTGCGACTGGTACCTGCCGGTCGAGCTCGATTACACCCCGAACCGGCGCGAGTCTGCGCGTATTGAAAGCGCATTCGCCTTTCTGCTCGACCGGATCGAGGCGCAGCCGCAGGTTTATGTGCATCGCGACTTCATGCCGCGCAATCTGATGGTCGCCCATCCGTTGCCCGGCATTCTCGACTTCCAGGATGCGCGTTATGGGCCGGCGACCTACGATGTGGCGAGTCTGTTCCGCGATGCCTTCATCAGCTGGCCGGTGTCCCGCATCGACGGATGGGTACGCCATTACTGGGACGGCGCGCTCGGTCGCGAACTGCCGGTTGCAGGCGACTGGCAGACCTTTTGCGACGATTTGGCTCTGACCGGGGCCCAGCGCCATCTCAAGATCCTCGGCCTGTTCGTGCGCATCGCCCGCCGCGACGGCAAGCCACGCTATGCCACCGACCTGGACCGGTTCATTGGTTATCTCCGACCGGTGGTCGAGGGTTTCGATGAGTTGGCGCCGCTCGTGCCCTATCTGGATCGACCCGAGGCAATAGGCACACCATGAAAGCGATGATTCTTGCGGCTGGACGGGGTGAACGGCTGCGCCCGTTGACTGATCGCACCCCCAAACCCTTGATCGACGTCGGGGGCCAACCGTTGATCGGCCATCATCTGCGAGCCTTGGCTGCGGCAGGTTTTTACGACGTGGTGATCAATGTCGCCTATCGGGCGGAACAGATCGAGGCGGCGCTCGGCGATGGGCGACGTTACGGCGTGCGGATCGTCTACAGCCGTGAAACCCCGGGGGAGCTGGATACCGGCGGTGGTATCGCTCATGCCTTGCCTGTGCTGGGCCCAGCGCCGTTTCTGGTGATCAGCTCGGATGTGGTCAGCGATATCGATTATGGGGCCGTGGCCCAGCGCCGAGCCGGGGCTGAAGCGCATCTGGTGTTGGTCGACAACCCCCCGCACCATCCTCGCGGCGACTTCGGGCTGCGCGGCGATACGATCGTCGAAACGCCTCCGCGGCTGACGTATGCCGGGGTGGGCGTGTTTGCACCGCATTGGTTCGCCGGACGGGATACGCCACGTTTTGCGTTGGCCACGGTGCTGCGCGAGGCGATCACCGCGGACCGGGCCAGCGGTGAGCATCATCGCGGTCGCTGGATCGATGTCGGCCGACCGAGTGCGCTGGCCGCTGCCCGCCAGGGCCTACGCGATGCCGGTGCGGGCGGGGCAACGCCGCAGGTATGAGTCGCCCGAGACAGTCGTTTTTAGTGTTGTGCCAAAGCGCTGCTAGAATCGCGACTTGGTTTATCCGTGGTCGGAAACAACCACGGACTGTATCGAACAGGGAGAACCCGAATGTCGGCCACTGACCCTCGCATGTGCCGGCGCCTGATCGTGGGCTTGGCGATCGTGGGCGCGATTGTCATGAGCGGCTGCGCCAGCCAGCGGGCCGCGCGCCCGGACTTGCCGGACGACAGTGTGCTCGATCCGGCCACCCAGGCGCTCGACAAGGCCGTTGCGGCCCACGCCGACCAGTTCGCACCGCGAATCGTCGACAGTGCGCGACGCCATTTGACCGTGGCCCGCGACATTCTGTTTTCTGCGGCCGAGGTCGATCGGCCGTTGACCGATGCCGAGGACGATCGAATTCAGACCTTGGTCGAGCAAGCGCGCTTGGATGCTCGGGCGGCTCTGGTCAAAACCCAGGCGGGCGCGGTCGGGCAGAAGCTCGATCAGCTACAGGGCCGGGGGAGCGATCAGAACAGCAGCGCGGCCGGAGGGGCATCGTCTTCGCTGGGCGGTGCTCGCCAACAGCGATCAGGTCTATCGCCGCTCGGCTCGGGCAATAACACGCTAGGGGGCATGTAGTGCTTCGTTTGATCTTCGCTGCGACACTGACTGTCGCGCTGTTCGGGTTCGCCGGCTGTGCGGCGTTCGATTCGGACTCGGTGCCGCCACGACCGTCGCTGACGGGGATGCAGGCCGAAAACGTCGCTTGGCGCGATGCGGTCCATCGTAGCCGCCACGGCGGCTTGCCGACTTTCGAGCCGCTGTCGGACGCCGAGGATGCAGTGCAGGCCGCCGAGGCACAAAAGCGCATCGACGAGTTCGATGCGAAATCGTTATCGCAGGCCAAGCAGGCGCTCAAACAGGCTCAGGACGATTGGCAGGCGATTGCCGAAGATGACGATCGCAGCGACCAGGCGCTGGCCAAAGTTGCCACCGAGGCCAATCGCGCCGAACGCCTGGCCCAGATCGCCCAGTACACCGCCCAGCGCGAGATCGGGCTGGAGCAGTTGGGTCAGCTACAGGCGCAACAGCAACAGCAACAGCGCCAGCCAGGGTTGAGCGGTGGCAGTGCGGCAGGCGGCGGCCAGTTGGTCGGTCGGCGTGTCGTGCCAGAGATGCTGGGTAGCTTGCAGTTCGAGCCTGGGACTGCGCGTCTGACCGAAGGATCGCACTCGGTCATCGATCGGCTGGCGAAACTGATGGCTGCGCATCCCAAGCGGGGGCTTGCGATCTTTGGCTTTAGCAGCAGCAGCGAACCGCCGGCCCAGCAGCTCAAGGCGTTCGTGAATGCCAACCCGCAGCTCCAGAAGCAGGATCTGGGCCATGATCAGCAGGTCCAGGCCTACCACAAGGGGTTGTCTGAGGCACGGGCCCGCGATGTAGCCCAACTGCTGGTTCAGGCCGGCGTCGATCCGCATCGACTCGGTGCGCGCGGCATGGGCGCAAGCCACCCGGTGGCGACCAACGACACGGCCGCGGGACGGCGTCAGAACGATCGTGCCGAAGCGGTTGTCGTGCCGTTGAACCGAAACGGCGGCGGGTAAGAGATGAGCCACGGGCCGTGCTTCTGGGCGCGGGCCGCTGCCGGCGCAAGAGCATGGGCCCTTGGTGTCGAGCGCACGGACTGGAGTGCCTTGCTCGCTCGCAGAGCGCGTTCGGCGTGCCCGCCGTACGTACCCGATAAGACGGGGCCTGAAGGGCCTGAACCGCCGAAAGCTGAGGCTTGCTTATCGGCTATGAGTGTACGGGCTGGGCTCGTGGGTACCGTTATCTGATGGTGACTGCCCCGGCTGAGGATCGTCGTCTTGCCGGCGTGGTAGCGGCCGGCTCAAAAGCGCTGCTGCGATCGGTATTGCCAGGGCATTGCCAGGGCATAGCCAGGGCATAGCCGGTAGCATGGGCTGCGAATCACGGGTATGGCGTTGTAGAGGCCGAGTCAGACCGAGCGGATCACGCCAACCGCTAATCCTTCCAATGCAAGGGTGTCGCGGTTGGGATCGATCCGGATATCTTCATAAGCCGGGTTTTCGGCTTGTAGCCGAATGCCGTGTTCGTCCTGCTGGAAGCGTTTGACGGTGACTTCATCGTCGATCCGAAAAACACCGATCTGGCCGTTGCGGACTTCGCCGCCCGCCCGAACGCCAAGCAAGTCGCCGTCGAGAATACCTACGCCGGTCATGCTGTTGCCGCGCACGGTAAGCAGATAGTCGGCCGGTGCTGAAAACAGCTCCGGCGAAATATGCACGCGCCGTTCGACGTTTTCGACCGCCAGTACCGGTGCCCCGGCAGCCACGCGACCGATCACCGCCAGACCCTGTTCCTGTTCGTTGGCGGCTTCGTTCTGATCGAGCAATCGAATCCCGCGGCTGCGCCGCGACCCCAGCTCGATGACCCCTTTGCGCGCCAGCGTGCGCAGATGCGCCTGGGCCGCATTGGCCGACGCAAATCCAAGCGCCCGGGCGATTTCAGCCCGCGTTGGCGGCGCACCGGTGCGGGTCTGCGTATCCCGAATGAAATCGTAGACCCGTTGTTGTTTCGCGGTCAGTGTCGTCATGCTGTAAATATATTCAGTATTGCGTCCTGCGTAAACCATGACCGGTCCAGACGCGAATAGGTCACTACTGCCGTATCGGCGTCATTTTGGCTGTTGCAACGCAACATACTTATGCATAATAAGCATTCGGGTGGTCGCTCATAAATCTATAGACCGGGCGATCGGTGACGGCAGAGTTTTCGGAGGGCCGAATCATGGTGATCCAGAATATTGCATCGAATGTCCGCCAGCGTATCGATATGACCAGCCAGATGTATCGGGGGCTCTGGCATACCTGTCGCGATACGCAGCGCCAGGCCATGACCATAGTGGCGCGCAACAGCCGGTCGGTGGCCAACACCGAAGTCGGTGCGGCCAAGAACATCTACACATCGGCACGGGCGGCCTTTCAAAGAGCCAAAAACGATGGTTTGAAGAAGGTGGCGAAACGGCCCAGTCGATACGTACCTGCGGGCCGCAAACAAATGCGCGCGGCCTATCGTGCGACGCTGAGTTTGCTCAACAAGACGCGAACTGAGTTGACGGAGGTTGCGATCGGCGGCTACCAGCGCATGTCGGCCCAGCTTGCGGCCGGTCCGGAGGGCTTGGCGCTACCGGCTTCGAACCGTGGGCGCGGCCGCGGTCGGGTGAAGAAATCCGGCGCTCGTGGCCGGAAAGCGCCGCGGGCGAACTCGAAAAACCGACCGGTGGCCGGAAAATCGCGTGCTTCAAGAACCACGGTCTCCAGTGCTGCGACCCGACCTGATAACCCGCCCACCTCGACGGACAGCTAGTCGCGGCTGCCCCGTATTTCCCCGGTATGGGCATGATCGGGAGATGCCGGGCAGCCGGGAATTTGGCGGCTATGCGGATTAGGAATTGGACGGTGGCCGCAGTCGCTCCAACAGGGCCATCGTTCATGGGGGCGCGGTCTAAAACAGAGGCCGCCCATATACATGTCGGCTGTTCAGCGCATATCGGCTCGGCATGACAGAGGTCGCGGAACTAAAGGGTACGCATCGCACGATGCCGGGTAGGGCCGGCACAGCATGCGCTGCGATATGCGGATTCCGGATGGACTTTTTTAGACGGCGGGGTGTGCCTTGTCGTGTTCGATCATGGCGTAGGCAGAATGGTTATGGATCGACTCGAAATTCTCGGATTCCACTCGATAGCGAAGAAACCGGTCGTCGTCGTTCAGCCGTGTGGCGATGTCCCGAACGACATCCTCGACGAACTTGGGGTTTTCGTAAGCGCGTTCAGTAACGGCTTTTTCGTCGATTCGCTTGAGGATCCCAAACAGTTCGCAGGAGCCTTCGGACTCGGCGATGTCGATCAGCTCTTCGGCCCAGAAAAATTCGTCGGCCTTGACCCGAATGGTGATCAAGGAACGCTGGTTGTGGGCCCCGTAGTCGGAGATGTCCTTCGAACAAGGGCAGAGCGTGGTCACCGGCACCTTGACCTCGACCTGCATCTCGGTCCGGCCGTCGACGCGGTCACCGATGAAGGTTACTTCATAGTCCATGACGCCTTTTTCACCAGTGACCGGGGCATACTTGTCGATGAAGTAGGGAAAGGTCATCTCGATATGGCCGTTGTCGGACTCGAGACGGTCGGTCATTTCGCCGAGCATGGCCTTGAACGATTCCAGGGTGATCTGGTGTTCATGGGCGTTGAGAATCTCGACGAAGCGCGACATATGGGTGCCCTTAAACTCATGGGGCAGGTTGACGTACATGCCGAAGGTGGCAATCGTCGATTGATTGCCGCCGATGCGCTGGGCGATCGAGACTGGGTGCCGAATATCGCAGATTCCGACCTTATTGATCGCGAGGTTGCGCGGATCGGGCCGGCCTTGAACGTCTTCGATCTCGCGGGAAACAGCTGGGTCCGAGGCGGATGTGTCGGGCGAGTCGGCGTTGTCTGATTTGGCGGTCGTGCTCATCAGAATTCGTTGCTTTGAGGAAGGAACGGCGTGCCTTCGGCTGGACAATCAGACCGAGGGGCGGCACGGCGCCGGCGGCATGCGCGGCATTTTTCACTCGGAAACAATAAAGCCGTTGGCAAAAAATACAAGTCCGAGGCGCGAACGGCGATGGCCACCAAGCCGGGGCCAAGCACTGCCTGACTGCGTGTGCGACGTCAGCAGCTCGGTCCTACGGGGCAGGTGCTGTTGGGTCGCCGTTCTGCGTCGTTGCGCACCGCCACACGGTGACGGTGCGGCGGACGCGACGTCTCGGCTCGTTGCGCGCCCGCGCCTGGCGTACGCGCGTTGGGGTTGCCGGCCGGTTCTAGCCTGGCGGCCACTCGAATGCACGGCCACCCAGTACATGCAGATGCAGATGGAACACACTCTGGCCAACAGCTTCGCCGTTGTTCATCACCAGACGGAATGCGTCGCCGTAGCCTTGGTCGCGGGCGACCCGGCGTGCGACCAGCATCAGGTGCCCCAGCAGGGCCTGGTCGCTGTCGGCGGCGTTGACCAGCTTGTCGATCGGTTTTTTCGGGATCACCAACACATGCAGCGGCGCCTGTGGGTTGACGTCACGAAAAGCCAGGCAGTGATCGTCTTCATGGACGATGTCGGCCTCGATCTCGCGGTTGATGATCTTGCTAAAGATAGTATCGCTCATGGTTTACCAGCGCGTGGGGCTGAACGGTTATTCTGTCAGATCGCAGGCGGGCTGCGGGACCGGGGGCGGTCCCGGCCGATTCGGCCTCGCGTAAAATCGTCGAAAACAATACGGCGCCGGCTGCAAAGAGAGCAATAAGAGATGAAATACCTGGTGACCGGCGCGACCGGTTTTATTGGACGTTTCCTGGTTGAGCGGCTGTTGGCGCGTCGGGCGAGTACGGTCTATGTGCTAATGCGTCGAGCCAGTGTCGCGAAGCTGGATGCGCTGCGCGAGGCCCTGGGGGCTGATGAAACGAATCTGATCCCGGTCTGGGGCGATATCACGCGCCCGGGGGTGATCGACGAGGCAGCCAAGGCGCAATTGGCCGGCACTATCGATCATGTCTTTCATCTGGCCGCGGTTTACGACATGAACATGACCGACGCCCAGGCCGACCGGGTCAATAATGGCGGAACGGCGAACATGGTTGCCTTGGCTGCTGCACTGGCGACCGAAAACAAGCGCAAACCGCTGTTCCACCACATGTCGTCGGTCGCGATCGCCGGTGCGGATTACGACGGTGTGTTCACCGACAACATGTTCGATGTGGGGCAGACGCTGTCGCATCCCTACTACCGGACCAAGTTCCAGTCGGAAGCGATCGTGCGCGAGCGTGCGACCGTGCCCTGGCGGATCTATCGGCCCGGCATGGTGGTTGGGCATTCCGAGACCGGGGAAATGGACAAGGCTGACGGGCCGTATTATTTCTTCCCGGCGATCAAGGCGCTGCGCGACCGTCTGCCGAAGTGGCTGCCGCTGCTCGGCCTCGAGGGCGGGCGCATGCCGATCGCGCCGGTGGACTACGTGGTTTCGGCCATGGTGCATATTGCCCACAAGCGCTCCGGCAACGGCCAGGCCTATTTCTTGGTCCAGCCGGACCCGCCGACCGCCGGCGAGATGCTTAAGATCTTCGTCCGGGCGGCGCACGGCCCGGACGTGATCCGCAATCTGCCGAGCCAGGAATGGCCGGCCGATGTCGAACGCCAGTTCAAGCGCATCGCCAGCCGACTGCCGATGGCGCGCTGGCTGGAAAAACAGGTTTCGCGCAAGCTCGGCGTGCCGCTGTCGATTCTGGGCTATGTCAACAATCGGGCGATCTTCGACGATGTGAATACCCGCGCGGCGCTGGCCGGAAGTGGCATCAAATGCCCGAGGCTGGTCGATTACGCCGAAACGCTATGGCGTTACTGGGAGCTGCACATCGATTGCCATGTTGATGTGCCGGCAACGCTAGTACGCCGGGTGTCCGGCCGCGTGGTGGTGATTACCGGGGCATCCAGCGGTATCGGCTTCATGGCAGCTAAAAAGCTGGCCTATGCCGGGGCCACGGTCTGTATGATTGCGCGCAATCCCGAGCGGCTCGAAGAAACTCGGGCGATCATCGAGCATATGGGCGGGCGGGCCTTTGCCTATTCCTGCGATCTGTCGAAGCTGGAAGCGATCGACGACTGCACGAATCAAATCCTGCGCGATCACCATCACGTCGATATTCTGATCAACAATGCCGGCCACTCGATTCGTCGCTCGGTGTTCGAATCGCTGTCGCGCTTTCATGATTTCGAGCGCACCATGCAGCTCAATTATTTCGGCGCGCTGCGAATGATCTTCAATCTGCTGCCGTCGATGGCCAAGCGCCGTTCGGGGCATATCATCAACATCTCGTCGATCGGGGTGCTGACCAATGCGCCGCGCTTTTCGGCCTATGTGGCCTCGAAAGCCGCGCTGGATGCGTTTTCGCGGTGTCTGTCGCCGGAAGTCGCCTCGCGCAATATCGATCTGACTACGATCTATATGCCGCTGGTCCGAACGCCGATGATCGCGCCGACCAAGCTCTACGACTATGTGCCAGCGCTGACGCCCGAGCAGGCTGCGGATATGATCGTGACCGCGATCATCGATCGGCCGAAAAGTATTGCCTCACCGCTGGGCACCACGGCCCAGATCAGCTATGCGATGTGGCCCAAGGTCAACGACTTTGTCCTGCACAAGGCTTTCCACATGTTCCCGTCGTCGAAGGCGGCCCGCGGCTATTCCGCGCGTAGCGAGGCGCAGGTCAAACCGGATGTTAAGGCGCGCCTGTTGGCGGCACTATTGCCTGGGCCTTACTGGTAGCCCATAAAAAAGGCCGCCCCGAGGGCGGCCTTTTTTATGGCGGTTGCATGGGCCGCGTATCAGTCGTCGTCGCTGGTGGCCAGGTCGCGGCGCTCGGCGACCGCATGGGCAAGCTCACCGAGCAAGGTTTCGGTGTCGTCCCAGCCTAGGCAAGCATCGGTAATCGACACCCCATAGTCGGGGGCGATGCCGGGCACGAGTTTCTGATTACCCTCGAACAGATGCGATTCGATCATCACGCCGAAGATCGCACGGCTGCCGGCTGCGATTTGGCCGGCCACATCATCGCCGACTTCCAGCTGTTTTTTGTACTGCTTGCGGCTGTTGGCGTGCGAGAAATCGATCATCACCCGCGGCGGCAAATTGGCCTGGCCCAGCTGGGCGACCGCACCGGCGACCGAGTCGGCGTCGTAGTTTGGACCATTGTTGCCACCGCGCAGAATCAGATGGGTATCGGCATTGCCGGCAGTGGCAAAGATCGCGGACTGGCCTTTTTTGGTCAGCGATAGGAAGTGGTGGGGGTGCTGGGCTGCGCCCACTGCATCGACCGCGATCTTGATCGAGCCGCCGGTGCCGTTTTTGAAGCCGACCGGGCAGGACAGGCCCGAGGCCAGTTCGCGATGGCCTTGGGATTCGGTGGTCCGGGCGCCGATCGCGCCCCAGGAGACCAGATCGGCCAGGTACTGCGGAGTGATCAGGTCGAGAAATTCGACCCCGGCCGGCACGCCCTGGTCGGCCAGGCGCGACAGCAGGCTGCGCGCCGAACGCACGCCCTTGTTGATCTTGAACGAGTCATCCAGATCCGGGTCGTTGATCAAGCCTTTCCAGCCGACGGTCGTGCGCGGTTTTTCGAAGTAGACGCGCATCAGGATCAACAGATCGTCGGCATATTGCGCACGGACCGCCTTGAGTTTTTCTGCGTATTCCAGAGCGGCATCGACATCGTGAATCGAACAGGGGCCGACGACCACCACCAGCCGGTCGTCCTCGCCGGCCAGAATGCGCTCGATCGCGACACGGGTGTCGTGCACGGTCGTCGAGGCGGCATCCGAGACCGGTAGTTCGGCGACCAGCGCCTCCGGCGAAATCAGTTCCTGGATACCTTTGATACGGAGGTTGTCGGTTTCGTGTTTCATGGGGTCACGCGCGGCAGACGACATCATAATTTTAAGCCTCGCGAGTCTAGCAGACCTGACGTTGGTACAAGCGCTTGTCGGGCCCGGCATTGGGTATCGGGCGCAGTCGGTGGGTGCCGGCATCCGATGCAGCATGACTTCGGGCGCATTAGAATCTGGCTCCGAAACCCACACCGAGCGCGCTATTGATTCTCCGGCTGAGCGGCATTCAAAGCCCAGGTGGTGGCTCGCCAGTGACTGCCTGCGAGGCGGTGCGGCTGGCATGAAGCGGCATGCGTTCTGGTGCCGGAGGCGGTTTCGCTGTGGCCGACGATTGGCGGGCGCATGACGCTGATCGTCGTGCTTACGATTGCTGCTCTGTTGACCGCCATTCTGTCGGCGATGGCGGGCATGGGCGGGGGCATGATCCTGATCGGGCTGATGTACGCCGTAGGATTGCCGCCGGCGCTGGCCCTGCCGTTGCACGCGGCCGTACAGCTGGCTTCGAACGGCGGGCGAGCGGTGGTCTATGCACCGCATATCCAATGGCGTGCGCTGGGGCTGTTTCTGGTCATGGCGATACCGGCGCCGTTTCTAGTCGCGCCCTGGGTGGCCTCGACCAATCCGGATGTGCTGCGCCTGATCATGGCCGGCTTCATCGCGGTCGGCATATGGCCAGTCTGGGCGCGATATCTGCGCTTGCACGGCCCGGCTGGGCTGCTGGCAGCCGGTTTGATCGGCGGCATCATGGGGCCACTGGTTGGCGGTATCGGCGTACTGGTGGCACCGTTTTTTCTGCGCGATGCCTGGCACAAGAACGACATCATCGCGACCATGGCGGTATCACAGATGTCGGCGCATGCGCTCAAGATCGTTGCCTTTTCGGTCGCGGGTTACAGCGTGTTCACGCGCTGGGATCTGCTGTTACCGATGGCCACGGCCGCCATTGTCGGCGCCGTGATCGGGCGTCGTCTCGGTGGTTTGGTCTCCGAGCGCGTGTTTCGCATCGTGTTCCGCGGGATACTGCTGGCGCTGGTGATCAAGCTCGGCTGGGACGGCGTACAGGGTGTGCTGCGGGCCTAGATCCGGCAGCGATCGCATCGAACCAAGCCGCTGCTTTTCCCGTGGGCACAAAAAAGCCGGCGACCCGCGGGGCGCCGGCTACTGCCCTGCGCGGTGATCAGCCGGTGGTTAGGGCATCGTCGGGCACACGAAAGCGTTGCACGGTCTCGCGCAGCGAGATCGCCTGGTCCTTGAGCGACTGCGACGCCGCAGACGCTTCTTCAACCAGGGCGGCGTTTTGCTGGGTGACCTCGTCCATCTGGGTTACGGCCTGATTGACCTGCTCGATGCCTCGCGACTGCTCGTTCGAAGCACTCGAGATTTCGGCCATCAGCGTCCGGGTCTGTTCGACGTGTTCGCCCAGTGTTTGCATCGACTCGCTGGCCTGATCGACGCGTTCGGCGCCGCTATGGGCCTGGCTGACCGAGCGTTCCACCAGCCCAGTGATGTTTTTGGCGGCATCGGCCGAACGATGGGCGAGCTTGCGGACTTCGCTGGCGACCACGGCGAATCCGCGCCCGTGTTCGCCGGCCCGGGCAGCCTCGACCGAGGCATTGAGCGCTAGCAGGTTGGTCTGGAAGGCGATGTCGTCGATCAGCGTGGTGATCTGGGAGATCTCATCGGCACCGCGACGGATATTGCCCATGGTCTCGACCACTTCGCCGATCAGGCGTCGGCTATCGTCCAGGGCTTGGCTGCTCTTGTCGGCCAGACCGCTGGCGTTGCTGGCATTGTCGGCATTGTGGCTGACCGTGGAGGTCAGCTGTTCCATGCTAGCTGCCGTTTCTTCCAGAGAGGCGGCCTGTTGCTGGGTGCGAGTCGAAAGATCGGTGTTGCCATCGGCGATTTCGCCGGCGGCGCTGTCGATTGATTCGCTACCCTGGCGCACCCGCGCAATCATCGCCGCCAGATCGCGGCGCATGGCTTCGACGCTAGCCATCAGGCTATCCCGATCGCCGGCTTTGAGCTGGGTGGTCGCGGTCAGATCACCGTTGGCTACGCGATTGAGCTGGGCCTGGGCTTCATAGGTTTCGCCGCCCAGAGCACGATAGATCGTGCGTGCGAGCATCAGCAGAGCCAGGGCGACCAGCAGACCGTAGCCGCCGATGATCAAACCGTATTTGACCAGCTGGGCATAGAAGGCGGCTTGAATATCGTCGGTATAGACGCCTGCCGAAATATTCCAGCCCCAGGGGTCGAATCGCTCGACATAGGTCATTTTCGGCACTTGCGGGCCGTCGGCGGAACGCGTGGCCGAATAATAGATGAAGCCCTGGCCGTTCTGGCGGGCCATGTCGCCGATCAAACGATATACCGCGACCCCGTTGTCGTCGACATAGTCGTGCATGGACGTGCCGGGTTGACGGCGCGGATGCCAGACAATGCGATCGTCGGCATCCGAGATGAAGACGTAGTTCTTCTTGTCGGCACCAAAACGCATTTCAGCCAGTGCATCGAGCGCGTTGCGCTTGGCTTCGGCAGAACTCAGATAGCCCTGTTCGGCGCGTTTATGAAAGCCGGCGATCATGGTTTCGGCCATATCGACCGTGTTGGTCAGACCTTTTTCGCGATAATTATAGAGTTCGCTGCGCAGCTGCCATCCTACGACAGCGACGATCACCGCTGCCAGGGCCAAGAGCACGGTCAACGGCAGGCCAATTTTGTATTTGAGCGGCCAGTTGCGCATCGAGCGCCGGGCTGGCTTTTGTGGTTGTTCGACGCGCGAGGCGCTGTCCTCGGCGGTTGCGTCGAATCCGAGGTCCCATTGTGTTGCGGCCATTAAAATCCCCCCCCGCGAGGTATTAGTTATTGCGTGCGCGGCATCACACATCGCAATTCATCGGCGGAGCGGGGAATTTCTTGAGATCGCGGTTTTCGTTAAAACCGTTCGACGGTCACAGATCGTGGTGCCGAGTGGTGTTGTTTGGATCAGTAGGGCCGCAGTTGGCCGATCGTCGGGATCGGCAGCAATGAGCAAGTGATCGCATCGCCAAGAGGAGCAAGAACTCGGGACCGGGCCGATTGGCGCGGCGGCTGGGACAGATGGCGGGGCAACAAGCCGGCGCGATCATCGCGCCGGCTCGCAGACGAGTGGTCGGCGATCAGCGTCGCGCGACCATACGGTAGAGCACCAGCAGAACGATGGCGCCCAGGATGGCGATGATGAAGCTGCCGATGTTGAAACCGCTCACGCCGCCAAAACCAAGCAGGCCACCAATGAAACCACCGATTACGGCACCTACGATGCCGATGATGATGGTCACGATGATGCCGCCCGGGTCTTCGCCGGGCATGATCAGTTTCGCGATCGCGCCGGCGATTAAGCCGAATATGATCCACGCGATAATACCCATGCTACAAAACTCCTATGCATTGATTGTTTTGTCACGACACTGTGGATCCCGCCGGTGATAAGCGCAAGATATCTTCGCAGTCGGCCGGCGGTATGCCGCGCAACACGCCTATCTATGGCCGTACAGGAAAGTTCGGGCCATACCGGCCAGACAAGGTCCGGCTGCGAAGTGCGCAATGCAATCCGCCAGACCCCGGTAGGTACCCGGTACAACGCCGAGCATTCAAAAGCGCCCTGACCGCGATATGCAGCGATCCTGCGTCGCCAGCAATCAGAACATCAAACTAGCGATAGCGTGCCTTGGCCCGGCGCCCTTTGGCCGTCAGGAGCGGACGAAGAGCCCGCGGCAGGCTGGGGAACAGGCTGCCGAGCGTGGTCATGACCCGGGTCGAGGCTGGCCGGGTGCGTTCGACCGGATGCCGGTCGACGATGCAAGCCAGTACCAGTTCCGCGATCTGCTCGGGCGTGCTCATCGGTTGCGAAAAGGTCAGGTCGGTGACCGCATCAATATCGCGCAGGATGAACTCGGTGGCGATCGGGCCAGGGGAAACGACCGAGATATTCACGCCGCGCCCGCGCCATTCTTCGGCCAGCGCATAGCTCAAGGTGCGCAGGCCGGCTTTGGTCGCCGAATACGTCGCGCTGCCGGGCACCGGCATGCGCCCGGCGACCGAGCCGACGTTGACGATGGCCGCTGAAGGAGTGGCTTCGAGCCATGGCAGCGCCGCCCGGCTGAGAACGATCGGCGCCCGCAGGTTGACGTCGACCATAGCCGCCAGGTGCTCGGCGCTCTGATCGGCAAAATCGCCGCGGTGGTGCAGGCCGGCGTTGTTGACCAGGATATCCAGCCCGCCGAGCGCGGCCGCAGCCTCGGCGATCAGGCGCTGACACGCCTCGGCCGTGGCGAGATCCATCGTGATCGGTACAGCGCCGATCTCGTCGGCCAGGGCGGCAAGCCGATCGCTGCGGCGAGCGGCAATCACGACCTGGGCTCCGGCGGCAATCAGCTGCCGCGCGACGGCTTCGCCGACCCCGCTGGACGCGCCGGTGACCAGTGCCCGACGGCCGGCCAGATCGGGCGACGTCATTCGACTGTGTGCATCGGCCGCCGATGGTCGGGACGGCCGAACCAGCTGTCCAGTTTGGTAGTGGTGCGACGGCGCACGCCGGCATCGATATATTGCGAAATGGTCGCCACGGCAAGGGTCAGCGCGCTCAGATCGTCGGTCAGGCCGAAGCCGAACAGCCAGTCGGGTACGGCATCGAAAGGCAGCACGAAATAGGCCAGCGCGCCATAGGCGGTGGCGCGGGCCCAGCCGGGCGTTTCCGGGCGCTGGGCGGCATAGTGTAACCACAGGGCTTTTTCCAGCAGTTCGTAGCCCGCGCGGCGAAATACCCGCGACATCTTGCTCCAGAAGCGGGTCTCGGAATACTGGTCGGCATAGCCGCGCAGAGCCTGTGGGCTTTCCGGGCCCTGCGTATGGGCGCTTTTGTTGCTGCGATCACCAAACCAAGCCATGGCATCATCTCCTTCGCGTTAGCGCGATCAGGCGGCGTGGCTGCGGGGCAGAAAACTCTCGGCCTGGGCGCGTGTCCAGGCGTGTTCGTAGCGCCCCGACTGGGCCCCGGCCACCAGCAATTCGCCGGTCTTCAAGAAACGATACACCTGATCGGCACTCTGGATCTCGGAATCGTGGGTGCGTCGGCATAGATGTTCGGGGGCCAGCTGGGCCGGATCGTCCAGACCGACCGTCGCCACCACTTCCTGCATGGCGCGTACTGTGGCCTTGTGGAAGCTGGCCACGCGTTCGGCTTTGTCAGGCACGACCAGCGCGCGTTGGCGCCACGGATCCTGGGTGGCCACCCCGGTCGGGCAGCGATCGGTATGACAGGACTCGGACTGCACACAGCCGACCGCGAACATGAACCCGCGCGCGGTGTTGCACCAGTCTGCGCCAAGTGCCATGTTCGAGGCCATCCGGAAGCCCGAGGTGATCTTGCCGGATGCGCCGATCTTGATGCGCTCGCGCAGGCCGGCCCCGACCAGTGTGTTATGGGCCCAGATCAGGCCTTCACGCAGCGGCGTACCGACGTTGTCGGCCAGTTCCAGGGGCGCCGCGCCGGTGCCGCCTTCGGAGCCGTCGACGACGATGAAATCGGGGGTGATGCCGGTCTTGAGCATGGCCTTAGCCAGGCTCATGAACTGCCAGCCGTGACCGATGCACAGTTTGAAGCCTACCGGCTTGCCGCCGCAGCCTTCGCGTAGATCGGCGATGAACTCCATCATCTCGATGGGCGTCGAAAAAGCCGTGTGGTAGGGCGGTGATTCGCAGGTCTGGCCGACCGGTACACCGCGCGCCTCGGCGATTTCGGGGGTGACCTTGCGTCCCGGCAGCACGCCGCCGTGGCCGGGCTTGGCGCCCTGGGACAGCTTGATCTCGACCATCTTGACCTGGTCGTCGGTGGCCCGTTCGACGAACTGGTCGCGATCGAAGCCGCCGTCCTCGGCTCGACAGCCGAAATAGCCGCTGCCGATCTCCCAAATCAGATCGCCGCCAAATTCCTTATGGTGGCGCGAGATCGAGCCTTCGCCGGTGTCATGGGCGAAGGCGCCCATGGCCGCGCCCTTATTGAGCGCGCGAATCGCGTTGGCCGATAGCGAGCCGAAGCTCATCGCCGAGATATTGAGCGTCGAAGCCGAGTAGGGGCGGGTGCAATCCGGGCCGCCGATATCGATGCGCGGCGGCGTCTCGGCCGGCTTGCGGGCGGCCATCGAATGCGCCAACCATTCGTGGCCTTCGGCATAGACATTGAGCTCGGTGCCGAAGGGATCGGCATCGTTGGCGCCCTTGGCCCGGGCATAGACCTGGCCGCGCTGTTCGCGCGAAAACGGCGCGGCTTCGGTGTCCGACTCGATCAGGTACTGGCGGATCTCCGGACGGATCGATTCGAAAAACCAACGAAAATGAGCCAATAGCGGATAGTTGCGCAGCAGGGCGTGTTCGGCCTGGAATAGATCGCGCACCCCGACCACCAGAAACATCGCCGCGATGATGAAAAACAACCCGAAGTAGCGCGGTGCCCACCAACTCAGCGCACCGAATAAAACAGTCGCCCCTAGCGCCAGGAGCAGTCCGAGGTAACGCATACTCGGCCCGAAGAAAGCAAAATCAATAGGCCAGCCTAGCGGTAGCTGCGGCGGGCTGTCACGCAGCCGTGTGGTACGTCCGGCCGCGACGCGGGCGACCCGGCGGCCTGGCATGGGCCTCGAGCGATATCCACCCCGGAGGGATTCCGGGGTACTGGCTATCGGCTCGGGCCGGACGGACCGGATCGGCCGCAGGTCGTGTGCGACGGCGCGCGATCGCGACAGGCCGACCGTCCGGCGTATGGGCGCTTACGATCAGATGAACGTCAGACAGTCGTACAACGGCGTTATCCGCCGATGCACGAGGCATGCTGCAGCACGGCGCCTCGCGTGCCGCTTGGTCGGAAGGGGCGGTAGCGTTCTAGTGCTGGCAGACCGGGCAGAAGAATGTACTGCGCTGGCCGATGACCTCGCGCCGGATTAGACCGCACCCCCGCGGACAGGGGGCGCCTTCACGGCCGTAGACCGATAGCGACAATTGAAAATAGCCGGTCTCGCCGTCCACGCCGATATAGTCGCGCAGTGTCGTACCACCAACCGCGATCGCCCGTGCCAGCACGTGTTTGATGGCCTCGGCCAGCTCGGCATAGCGGGCGGCGCTGATCCGTGCGGCGGCCCGGCGCGGATGGATGCCGGCAGCATGCAATGCCTCGCAGGCATAGATGTTGCCGACGCCGACCACCACCGCAGCATCCATGATGAAGGCCTTGACTGCGATCCGGCGGCCAGCCGAGCGTGCCTTGAGCCAGGCGCCGTCGAAGTCGTCGGACAGGGGTTCCGGGCCGAGCCGAGCCAGCAGCGCGAACTGGCTTGGATCGCCGGTCAGCCAGAACAACGAGCCAAAGCGCCGGGCGTCGTTGAAGCGCACGGCGGTGTCGTTATCGAGCACGATATCGACATGGTCGTGGGTTTCAGGCGGAGTATCTGCAGGCACGATGCGCAGCCGCCCGGACATGCCCAGATGCAGACAGACATGGCCGCTATCGGCCACGAACAACAGATACTTGGCGCGTCGGTAGACGGTATGCAGTGTCTGCTCCGGCAGGTCGCGAGCCAGTTCTGGCGAGACCGGCCAGCGCAGCTGGGGCTGACGTACGATGACCGTGCGTACGCGTTGGCCTCGGACATGGGGCGCAATCCCGGCGCGTGTGGTCTCGACTTCAGGAAGTTCAGGCATCGATCTATTTTGACACGCGTGTGTCGGGGCCGCCGTACGGGTTTTTATCCGCCGCGGTATGCAGGTAGGCGCGCCGCCCGGACGGTTGCGGGTGCCTGGGCTAGGCCACAGCGGCTGCAGCGTTGATCGATGAACGGGCGGTGTCGGCGCCGATCGGCGCTTGTCTGCGACAGCCGCCCCTGGTCGACTGTCTTGCGCGGGCGAGGGCGCTGATCGGCCAGCAAACGGCGCTACCAAAGACGCGAGGTAGGCCAGTGGCAAAGCCGCGCTATGCTGCGGTGGTCGCGGGAATGGCGCCAGGTCGGTGGGTACGTCGCAACGGCCACCCGCGAGCTATATCGATCGGCGCTCATGGACAGATGAACAGCGTTGGCTCGTCGGATTTCTAGGGCGCGTCGTCATAAGAGACGCCACCGCATCCAACGCCGCCTGGCCTGCTGCGCGGGCGTCCCCCACAGAGCTGCGGATGCAGCGGCGTATCTCGCGACGACACGCCCTAGAGGCCGGGGTGCTGAATATCGAGCAGCGGGCCGATGCGATTGCCGGCCAAGTGGTAGTCCACGCCGAGTGCCGGATCCCGCAAGATCAGGTTGGGATAGCGCTCGATGATATCGAAATGCCGTGGCGTGCCCTCGGCGAACCCGAGCGTGATACGAGCCACCCGCTGCCGGCTTTGGTCCGCGGGCGTGATGGCCAGTGCTTGAGCCCGCAGCCAGGTCTGAGCAGTGGTTGCTACGGCTGCGGCGCTACGTTGCCCGGCCGGCTGGGCCTGCCATCGGCCCCGATCGTCGCGCACGAGCGTGAAATGCGGCAGCACCAGTTTCTGTAGCTGGCGCTGTGGGGGTACCAGCGCCCGCGAGATCCAGTGCGTCCAGCCCCACTGTAGCCCGCCGAACGCGGGCAGATCGGCGAGCAACAGCGCATGCGGCGTAGCCACATAGCGGCTGCCGCGGCTCGGCCCGGGGCCGCCGATGCGAATCGGACCAATCTGGCCAAAGCGGACCACCAGCGGGTGGTCGGCCAGACCGGTTTTGGTTTGCTCTATCGCTCTTGGCGCATAGCTTTGCTGGGCGGGCTGGCCAAGCAGCGACAAGATAGCTTTGAGATGGGCAGTATCGACCGGTGCCTGAACCGGCGCGCTCAGGCGCCAGCCGGTGTTGCTGCGCGCGATCTCAAGCAGATTGCTGCCGTAACGGATGCGGATATGATCGATCTGCGAAGGCGTCAGATCGCTGATGACCGGCGCAGCGCCTGGCGTTGGCGGCGGCCGATACGAACGCCACAGGGCGATGCCCAGCGCAGCGATCGTAAGCAGCAGGACGGCGATGAGCAGAATGCGACGCTGCTTCATCGGCGCCGCCGCCACCACCAGCGGCCGAGCCCGAACACGCACAACACGCCCGGCAACCCGGCGATGAAGACCCACCCCAAGGTTTGCAGCCGGGCCGGGGCCATCTGCAGATGATCGTCAGGTGCCTTGGGTACGTCGACCGCGATCTGGGCATCGCGCCCGGCCAGCCACTGGAACATCGCCAGGGCCAGCGCGCGGTTGCCGAGCTGGCCGATATGGCCGTTGTCCATGAAATCACTGTCGGCCACGATTACCGCGCGCTGCGAGGCCGTATCGCGATCGGAGGCAGCCGCGGTATCAGTCGATTGAGGCGATCGGGTTTCGGCCAGCCCAAAGGTCAGCGGCCCCGGGCGATCGCCGCGGTCGGGCTGGAACGTGATACTGCCGCCTTCCAGTGAGCCGGTCTCCAGCCAGCTTCGACCCGGCGAGCGCAAAAACGTCTGATGTTGCCATTGCGATTTGTCGAGCGGGGCGAGCGCGCCGGCAAACGGGAACAACGTGATCTGATTCAGATGGGCCGTGATCGGGGTCTTGGGATAATTGGCGACCAGCGCCATAGCTGGGTTGCCGGTGCCGAGCTTGCGATAGTCGGGATAGACCAGGGTCCCGGACAGCCAGTGCAGCCCTAGGTCCTGGGCCAGCGGGGTCAGCCCGTAGCGCTGGCCTGGATCGTCGGCCCATAGAATATTGCCGCCGTTTCGGACGTAGTCGCGGATCATGTTGACCTCGCCGGGCAGCAGATCACTTTGCGGCGAGGCGATGACCAGTACCGCCGTATTGTCCGGAATCGCGCCGTTTTCGACCAGATTGACGGGCCGAGTCTTGAGCCCCTGATCGCTCAGTGCGTTGGCTAGCCGTCGATAGCCGGCCGTGGCTTTGGCCTTCGGGGCGCGCTCACCATGGCCGGCGATGAACACGATCCAGCGCGTACCGCCTGGCGAGAGTCGCTGCAATGCATTGGTGACCGCGGCCTCCGAATACTCGGTCAGCGTTTGGCGGCGCCCGGCGTGCTCGACTACTACGGCACCGTCGCGATCGATGCCGAGCTTGCGCACCTCGTTCGGATGCTGACCGGGATCCAGAAAGCGTAGATGTACGCGCTCCGAGGCCCGGGTATAGCGGGCCAGACGTTGGCGAATCTCGTGACGCCGCGGCCCGGGATAGATATAGGCCTTGAAATCGATGGGTCCGTCGTCGAGTGCGGCGATCACGCGCCGGCTGGCCTGGGTCAGACTGTTGCGATTGCCGGCGGTCCAGTCGGCCGAGACCGTGTAGCGTTGCGACAGCCAGCCGGCCAGTACGGCCACGACGACAATCAGCAGCATGGTTAGATAGCTGGTCAAACGCATGGTCGGCTAGCCACGTCGGTCGGCATCCACCCGCACCACGGCAAGGCCCAGAAAAGCTGCCACGAAGATCAGGAAATAGGCGATATCGCCGCTGGCGACGATGCCGCGCAACAGGGTATCGGCATGGCCGATCGGGGACACGCCGCGGGCCAGGCTGCCGAGCGCGATCGACCAGCCCCAAAGCGTGGGTTGCCAGTCGAGGCTGGCTACGGCATAGATCAGCCACAGCAACATCAGGCCGGCCAAGCTGAGCACCGCGGCCAGGGTGGGTTCGTGGGTCAAGGCCGAGGCGAATACGCCGATCGCGGCAAACGACGCCATGACCAGCCATAGCCCGATCAGGCCGGCCGCGATCACGCCCAGGTCCAGGGGCGTAAAGATGAGTAGCGTCAGCGGCATCAGCGCGATCAGCGCCCAGCTCAGACTCAGATAGAGCATGACGCCAATGAATTTGCCGAGCACGATCTCGGTGGCCGAGGCCGGGGCGGCGAGCAGCAGTTCGAGGGTGCCGGTTTTCCGTTCCTCGGCAAAGGCGCGCATCGTCAGTAGCGGCACCACCAGCAACAGGATCAGCGTGACGAAACGAAACAGGCCGGCGCCGACCAGTTCGGAAACGCCGTCGTAGGCATTTAGATGATCTGGGTTGAGGGCGACATCGGTTAGCGACATCACGAATAGCAGCCCGGCCAGAAGCTGGGTGGCACCGAGCAATACCCAGGCCAGCGGCGAGGCGAACAGGCGGGCGCATTCAAGGCGTGCGATCGCCGTCATGGGGTGGCCGCCGTGGCCGGACCGGTACCGGTCACCTGCATAAAGCGGTCTTCCAGGGTGGTCGGGCGCGCGGCCAGTGTGTGCAGCCCCCAGCCTTCGGCCGCCGCCCGCTCGGCGAGGGCCGTGCGGATCTGGCGATCATTGTTTTCGGGCCGTACTCGCCACAAGCCTTCCCCGGTCTGTTGGATCTCGGCGATGCCGGGTAGGGCGGCCAGCGTCGCGGTATCCGGGCCGTGGGTGAGCCCGAGTTCCAGCCAGCTATGATCGGCCGCCAGTTCGGCGCGGGTCGCATCCATGGCCAGCCGGCCGCGGTCGACGATCACCACCCGGGAGGCCACGGCCTGGATCTCGGACAGGATATGGCTCGAGATGATCACGCTATGAGTCGTTGCCAGCCTTGAAATCAATTCGCGCACGCCGATCAGCTGGGTCGGATCCAGCCCGGCGGTAGGCTCGTCGAGGATCAGCACGCTCGGCCGATGCAGAATGGCCTGGGCCAGTCCGACCCGCTGGGCATAGCCTTTGGATAGGGCGCCGATCAGGCGGCGGCCGACGTCGGTCAGACCGCAGTCGTGCTTGGCGTCGGCAATCGCCCTGTGCCGCCGGGCCCGGGGGATGGCCTGCAATCGCGCGGCGAAACGCAGGTATTCATCAACCGTGAGTTCGGGATAGACCGGTGGGCGCTCAGGCAGATAGCCGAGATGGCGCTTGGCCGCGCGGGGGTGGTCGACCAGATCGATGCCGGCGATCGCCACGCGGCCGGCGCTAGGGGCCAGTGTACCGGCCAGCATGCGCAAAATCGTGGTCTTACCGGCACCGTTGGGTCCGAGCACCCCGAGAACATCGCCGGCGGCGAGTCGGAGGTGGATGTCGGTCACCACGCGTCGGCCGCCATAGTCGCGCGCCAGCCCGTGGGCGGCCAGCAACCCGTCGCTTTCCATGGCCCCTCTTGAAGTCAGGCGCCCGCCGATGCACCGGCGAGGCTGGGTCGGGAAATGCCCAGTCTAACCAAAGTCGGCGCTGTAACGCTTACAGGGTTGCGTTGTATCGAGCCGGGCTATAAAAAAGCCGGCGCATGGCCGGCTTTTATCATCAAGCGATCGAAACCGATCTTACTTGATCTTGGCTTCTTTGAAGGTCACGTGCTTACGCGCCTTGGGATCGTACTTTTTAATCTCGAGCTTGTCGGGACTGTTCCGTTTGTTCTTGAACGTGGTGTAGAAGAACCCGGTATCCGCGGTCGAGACCATGCGAATTTTTTCGCGCATTATACTTTCTCCCCGCGCTTGCGCAACTTGGCAAGCACGCTATCAATACCTTGACGGTCGATGATACGCATGCCCTTGGAAGAAACCCGCAGGCGCACATAGCGCTGCTCCGAATCGACCCAGAACCGATGCCAATGCAGGTTGGGCACGAAACGGCGTTTCGTCTTGTTGTGGGCGTGCGAGACGTTGTAACCAGTCACCGGCTTCTTGCCGGTCACCTGACAAATCTGGGACATGCTAGAACTCCTGATCGCGCGCTAGTCGGCGTCGGCGAGCCGCGTATTTAACCACTAAGCGGTTTGCGGCACAACCGTTGTCGTCAGATTTTTTGACGTGGCCAAGGTAGAACACCCCGAAAGCCGGGGTGTTCTACTGCGAAGCGGCGGTGGTCGCTGCGTCGATCGTGCCGGCTGAGTTTTAGAACGTGAAACGCGCACCAACGTTGACTACGTTATGCAGCGACTCGTCGTTGCGGCCGACTTCCAGGTCCGAGCGGTCGTAACCGGCGGTCAGGGCGTAGTGCTGGTCTTCGTCCAGATAGCCGACCAGCTGCACACCGTATTTGAACCCGTCGGGGCTGCCGTAATCCAGACCGTTGCCCGAGATCTTGCCGTAATCCACGTATGTGGCATGCGGGTTGATCTCGACCTGCGGCAGAGCCATCCAGCGTAGGCCGGCGCTGATGCCGTAGCCGTCGCCGGTGGCATCGTGGCCGCCGTAGCCGCCCGGTGCATCACGCACTTCCAGGCGCTCGTAGTTGACGGTGCCGTAGTAGCCCAGGCCGGTGCCCTCGGCGCCGCCATAGTCGTAGAAGCCTTCGCCGCCCAGGCCGACATGGGCTTCGTTCACACCAGTGGGCGAATTGTCGAGGTTAAAGCGGTGAAAACCGCCCTGCAGGATGGGGTGGATCGGAAAGGCGCTGTCGGTGGCGAAGCCGATCGAGACATCGCCACCATAGCCGGTGACATCGTTGCCGGCGTGGTCGACATTGCCTTCAGGGATGTATTCACCCTGAGCATAGGTGTAACCCGGGCCATCCGTCTGATCCGTGGAGGCGATCACGCTCGGGCCCGCCATGACGGAAGTGGCCGGAAGCATTGTGGCACTCAGAAAAAACGCGGCTTTTTTCATTTCTTTCTCCAAACTTAACAACCAGATAGGGGGTGGATCTGGTCGCGGGAAAGGTAGAAAGAGGTTGGTTTCATGTCAATTAAAAATTAAATAATTGTTACGATAGCTTTTGAGTGTATTTTACATTAAACCCCGTTCTGCAAGGCTTGTGGTCGCTTCGCGGGCCAGAATCATGTGATCGAGAACGCGAATATCGACCAGCCCGAGGGCATCCGACAGCCGTCGCGTGATGTCTCGGTCCGCAGAACTGGGCTCGGCCACCCCGGACGGGTGGTTATGCGCCAGGATCACGGCAGCGGCGTTATGGCGCAGGGCGGCCTTGACCACTTCCCTGGGATAAACGGCCGCGCCATCGATGGTGCCGCGAAACATTTCTTCGAAGGCGATCACCCGGTTGCGGTTATCCAGAAAGACGCAGGCAAAGATTTCGTGTTCCTGGCGCGCCAGCTGCAGCGCAAGATAGGCTCGGGTGGCTGATGGGTCGCTTAATACATCGCGTTCCCGGATCGCCTCGCCCGCATGTCGGCGGGCCATCTCCAGCACCGCCTGGAGTTGGGCATACTTGGCTTCGCCGAGGCCACGGGCCGCGGTGAAACGCGCGCGGTCGGCCGACAGTAGCGCATCGAGGCTGCCGTAATCGGTCAGCAGATGGCGGGCCAAGTCGACCGCGCTCATCCCGGTCACGCCGGTGCGCAGGAAAATCGCCAGTAGCTCGGCATCGGACAGCGCGGCCGCGCCGCGGGCCAGTAGTTTTTCGCGCGGCCGCTCGGTGGCCGGCCAGTCGGTAATCCCCATCATTCCCCCGTGCTATGAATACGCCGCCCATGGCTGATGGCGAGCGTCCAGGTACAATAGCGGCATGCAATCATTGGCCCAACGTCGAGTGCTGCTCGGGGTAACCGGCAGCATCGCTGCGTACAAAACGCCGAGCCTCGTACGGCGCCTGGTCGAAGTCGGGGCTGAGGTACAGGTGGTGATGACCGACGCCGCTAAGCGTTTCGTCACGCCCATGACCTTGGCGGCCGTATCCGGCCACCCGGTGCGCGATGATCTCTGGGATGAAGCGGCGGAATTGTCGATGGGCCATATCGAGCTCGCGCGCTGGGCCGAACGGGTGCTGATCGCCCCGGCCAGCGCCGATACGTTAGCCCGGCTCGCGCTTGGCCGCGCCGATGATCTGTTGTCGACCCTGTGTCTGGCGACGACTGCTGAGATCGTGGTCGCGCCCGCGATGAACCACGTGATGTGGGCCCATCCGGCCACCCGTGCCCATATGACGACATTGGCCGAGCGCGGGGTGCGCTGTATCGGCCCGGACAATGGCGAACTGGCCGAGCGCGAATCCGGGGCCGGGCGGATGTCCGAGCCAGAGGCGATCCGCGACATGCTGATCGCCGATCTTGCCGGCGAGGCCGTACCCAAGACACTGGTCGGCCGGCGGGTGGTGGTAACCGCCGGGCCGACCCGAGAAGCGATCGACCCGGTGCGGTTTCTGACCAATCGCTCCTCCGGGCGGATGGGCTATGCGCTGGCCGCGGCCTGTGCGGCTGCCGGCGCCGAGGTCACGCTGGTCTCGGGGCCGACCGAGCTGGCCGCGCCGGCCGGGGTCGAGCGGGTCGCCGTGGAATCGGCGGCCGATATGTACGAAGCCGTCATAGCGGCCGTACCTGCGGCCGATATCTTCATCGGCGCAGCCGCGGTCGCAGATTACAAGCCGGCCGAGGTCGCGGCCGATAAGATCAAAAAGTCGGACGGCGACAGCACGTTGGTCCTGACCCGGACCAAAGACATCATCGCCGAGGTGGCCGCCGCCTATCCGGGGGTGTTTACCCTCGGGTTCGCGGCCGAGACCCGCGATCTGGACAACGCCGCCCGGGCCAAGCGCGAGCGCAAGGGCCTATCGATGATCGCCGGCAACTTGGTTGGTCCGGATAAAGCCTTCGGCCGCGATGACAACGAGCTGCTGGTGATCTGGGCCGATGGCGAACAGCGCCTGGCGCGGGCGGCCAAACGCGATCTGGCCCACGATCTGGTGGCATTGATCGCCGCCCGGATCGAGCCCTGACACAGATCTTTCACAGGACGACGACACGATGACCCGACTGCAGGTAAAACAGCTGGACCCACGCCTCGGCCGTGATTTTCCCATGCCCGAGCGCGCTACCGCCGGCTCGGCCGGCATTGACCTGCGGGCCATGGTCGATGCGTCGATCACGCTGGCTCCGGGCGACTGTGAACTGCTGCCCAGTGGCCTGGCGATTCATATCGACGATCCCGGTCTGGCGGGGTTGATCCTGCCGCGCTCGGGGCTCGGCCATAAGCACGGCATCGTGCTCGGCAACGGCACCGGCCTGATCGATTCCGATTACCAGGGTGAGCTCAAGGTCTCGGCCTGGAACCGTTCGAATACCACCTACACCATCGAGCCGGGCGAGCGCATCGCCCAGTTCGTGCTGGTGCCGGTGGTCGCGGCCGAGCTAGCGATCGTCGACGAGTTCGATGCCAGCGATCGTGGCGCGGGCGGCTTCGGTTCGACCGGCGTGGCTTAGACGCGGCGCGACCCAGGGAGCCTCCCATGAGCCTCGGCAACGGCGATTCCCTGCTTGCGATCGATCATGTGCAAGTGTTCGTGGCCGACCGGGCCGCAGCCTGCCACTGGTATGCGCGCATTCTTGGGCTGGTGCCGGTGCCGGTGCCGGAGTTGGCTTTCTGGGCGACCAACGGCGGGCCGCTGACGCTGTCGAATGCGGCGCGCAGCGTCACCCTGGCTCTGTTCGAGCAGGCCGAAACCCCGCACCGAGCGACCGTGGCCTTACGCGTCGACGGGCCCGATTTTCTGGCTTGGCGCGCCGACCTGGCGGCCGAACCCGACCTGGCCCTACGCTTCGAAGACCATGCCGTGGCATGGTCGCTGTACTTCGCCGATCCGGACACTAATCGGTTCGAAATTACCACCTACGATTATTTCGCGGTCGCTAAGGCGCTCGCGGACGACTAGAGCCAGAGATCATGGAGCAGAACCAACGCATGTCACTGGACCCCGAAGCCGCTGCACGCGTAGCCCGCGTGCTTGGCGAAGCATTGCCTTATATCCGTCGTTTCGCCGGCAAGACCGTGGTCATCAAATACGGCGGCAACGCCATGACCGATCCGGAACTGAAATCCGGCTTTGCCCGCGATATCGCGCTGATGAAGCTGGTCGGATTCAATCCGGTCGTGGTCCACGGTGGCGGGCCGCAGATCGGCAAGGTGCTTGAGCGGGTCGGCAAACAGACCGAGTTCATCAAGGGGATGCGGGTGACCGACGCCGACACCATGGACGTGGTCGAGATGGTCCTCGGCGGCCTGGTCAACAAGGAAATCGTCAATCTCATTAACCAGCACGGCGGCCATGCGGTCGGGCTGACCGGTAAGGACGGTAACCTGATCTCGGCGCGCAAACTGGCCCTGGTCGAAGACGATACCGATCTGGGCTTCGTCGGCGAGGTCGCCGATATCGACCCGCGTATCGTCAAGCGCCTCGAGGCCGACGACTTCATTCCAGTGATCGCGCCGATCGGTGTCGGTGCAGACGGGCGCAGCTACAACATCAACGCCGACCTGGTCGCTGGCAAGATCGCTTCGGTGCTGGAAGCCGAAAAGTTGATGCTGTTGACCAATACGCCGGGCGTTCTGGATGCCGAAGGCAATCTGCTGACCGGTCTGACCCCCGCGCAAGTCGAAAGCCTGATCGACGTCGGCGTGATCCACGGCGGCATGCTGCCCAAAATCCAGTGTGCGCTGGACGCGGTGGCCGAGGGGGTGCGTGCGGCCCATATCGTCGACGGGCGAGTCGAGAATGCGGTGCTGCTAGAGCTGTTCACCGATGCCGGCGTGGGCACTCTGATCCGGCGTGAAGCCGATGCCGTGCCGGGCGACGATACCCCGGCCGCCTGAACCAAAGGGCTAGGGCGGCGTCATCCGCCCGTAACGCCGTATTCGCGGCGATAGGTCTGGATCGCCGCGATCGTGTCGGCATCCAGCCCGCGGTTTTGGGCATAGGCGATCACGTCGTCCAGGGTCGCCACGGCCGCGGTCGGGATCCCTTCGTCGGCCGCCAAGGCCGCCAGCGGCGAGCGGTCGTCGGCGCCGCGTTCCTGCCGGTCGAGTGCGATCAGCACGCCGGCGACTTCCGAGCCGGCCTCACGGATTTTCTGGATCGCTTCGCGCACGGCGGTGCCGGCAGTGATTACATCGTCCACGATCACCACGCGCTGGCCGAGCGGTGCGCCGACCAGGGTGCCGCCTTCGCCGTGATCCTTGGCTTCCTTGCGATTGTAGGTGAACGGCACGTCCCGGCCATGCTCGGCCAGCGCGCAGGCGACGGTCGCGACCAGCGGGATGCCCTTATACGCCGGGCCGAACAGGCTGTCGTAGTCGATGCCGGATTCGGCGAGTGTTGCGGCATAGCCGGCCGCCAGGCGTTGCATGCCGGCACCCGAGGCGATTTCGCCCATGTTGAAGAAATAGGGCGATACACGGCCCGATTTGAGCGTGAATTCGCCGAATTTCAGGGCGTCGTATTGGTCGGCGAGGGCCAGGAAATCCTGGCTGGTGTCGGTCGGGCGGGGCATGGGTGGGGCGTCCTCGTCGTTGTCGAAACCGGTCGATGGGCACGTATGATAAGCGCCTCGAACAGCCGCGACGAGTCGATCGGCCGTTGTGTTTCGTTGCCACAGGGAGTTTTCGATGCGGGTCATGTCCTTCAACGCCAACGGCATCCGTGCAGCCCAGCGCAAGGGTTTTTTCGAATGGATGGCCGAACAGGATCCCGATGTGGTCTGCATTCAAGAACTCAAAGCCCAGCAGCATCAGCTGGAGGGCATCGCGGCGTTTTGGCCCGAGGGGTACCACTGCTTCTACGAAGAGGCGACCAATCGCAAGGGCTATTCCGGGGTGGCGATCTATGCCAAGCGCGAGCCGGACGAGGTCATCCGCGGCATGGGGCACGAGGAATTCGATGCCGAAGGCCGCTATCTCGAAGCCCGCTTCGGCGATCTACGCATTGCCAGTCTGTATGCGCCGTCGGGCTCTTCCGGCGATCATCGCCAGGATTCCAAGGAGCGCTATCTGGTCTATTTCCTGGATTTTCTGCAGCGTCAGGCTGCAGCGTCCGGCGAGTATCTGATCTGCGGCGACTGGAATATCGCGCACAAGGAAATCGATCTTAAGAACTGGAAGAACAACAAGAAGAATTCGGGCTTTATGCCGCACGAACGAGAATGGATGGACCGGCTGTTCGGCGACGTCGGGTTAGTCGATGTGTTTCGAGAGGTCAATCCGAATGAGGACCAATTCACCTGGTGGTCGCAGCGCGGCGCCGCCTGGGACAAGAATGTGGGCTGGCGGATCGATTATCACGTCGCAACCCCGGGCTTGGCCGATGCCGCTACCGCAGAATATGTCTATCGCGAATCCCGCCTGTCCGACCATGCACCGTTGACGATCGACTATGACGTCGAATTCTGAATATCGCATCACCGGACGGGCCGGTGCCCCCGAGCCGCAGCCCGAGGCGTCGAATAAACGCGACTGGAAGGCCGCGCTTGCGACCTATACCCAGCCGCGCGTGATCGGCATGGGGCTGCTCGGTTTTTCTTCTGGGCTGCCCTTCCTGCTGGTGTTTTCGACCTTGTCGGCCTGGCTGTCGATGGCCGGCGTGTCCAAGACCACGATCGGATTTTTCTCCTGGATCGGGATTCTCTACTCGATCAAGTTCTTCTGGGCGCCAGTGATCGATCGGCTGCGGCTGCCGATCCTATCGCGCTGGCTCGGGCGACGACGTAGCTGGATGCTGCTTGCCCAGGCCGGGTTGATGATCGGGCTGTTGTGCATGGCTGGCACCGACCCGGCGACCAACCTAGAGGCGATGGCCTGGTTCGGCCTGTTGGTCGCGTTTTCGGCAGCTACCCAAGACGTAACGATCGACGCCTGGCGCATCGAAGCAGTCGCCAAAGATCTTCAAGGCGCGATGGCCGCGACCTATCTGGCCGGTTATCGCATCGCGATGCTGGTCGCCGGCGCCGGTTCGTTCTATATCGCCGCGGCTTCGTCCTGGTCGATGGCCTATTACGTCATGGCCGGGTTAGTACTGGTCGGCGTAGTGACCGTGCTGGCGCTCGGCGAGCCCGATGTGGATCGCACCCGCGATAACGAACTGCGCGAACAGTGGGCGATCGACTGGTTGGCAGCGCGTGCTGCCCAGCCTGCCTGGCTGCAGCGCATCGAGCGCTGGATCATCGGCGCGATCGTCTGTCCGTTCTGGGATTTCTTCTCGCGCTATCGACGCGAGGCCGTGATCATCTTATGTCTGGTTGGTTTGTACCGGGTTTCGGATATCACGCTGGCGGTCATGTCCAATCCGTTCTATCTGGATGCCGGCTATACGCCGGACCAGATCGCGAGTATTTCCAAGATTTTCGGTCTGGCGATGACGCTATCGGGCGCGGCGATCGGTGGCTTGCTGGTTGCGCGTATCGGCGTGCTGCGCGCGGTTTTGATCGGCGGCGTGCTGACCGCCAGCGCAAATCTGGTGTTCGCCTGGCTGGCCACGCTCGCTGAGCCCGGGCTGCTGGATCTGACCTTGACCATCTCGGCCGAGAACCTGGCCGGCGGGATCGCCATGACCTCGTTCATCGCCTATGCATCCAGCCTGACCAACACTGCCTATACCGCTACCCAATACGCCTTGTTTTCGTCGTTGATGACCTTGCCCGGCAAGTTCATCGGCGGTTTTTCTGGCTGGGTGGTCGATCATGCCGGCTATACGTGGTTTTTCGTCGATACCGCGATCGCCGGGGTGCCGGCTGTACTGCTGGTGCTCTGGTTGATGGCGCGTACACCGAGCGAGTCGCCGCGACCGGCCCCATAGCAATCCGCAGGAGCGCGCATGAATACTCGATCCATTGTCGCCGTCGCGGGCCTGGCGCTAAGCGCACCGGCCTTCGCGGGCACGAGCGATACCAAGTCGGCAGTCGATGCGATCGCCCTCTACAGCCAGGGCGCGGCCGTGGTGCAGGACAGCCAGAAGCTGGACCTGACACAAGGCGAGCAACGCATTGCCTGGCCGGTGGTGGGCCAGCTGCAGCCGGCTACCCTGTGGCTGTCTGGCCAAGGCGTGCAGTTGACCGGTTTCAGTTTGGCCGGCAATGCGTCGTCGCAGGGTCGGCTGGCGGCCCGCGTCGGGCAGAGCATCAGTGTGACCGACGACGATGGCCAAACTCGACAGGGGCAGCTGGTCGCCGTCGAGGGCGACACGGCCTATGTGCGTATCCAGAATCGCATCGAGCGCCTTACCACGGCCTCGCCCGATCGGCTCAGCTGGCCGGCTGGCGACAGCGCGCAGGGCAGTGACACGGGCCTCAGCCTGGATATCACCGCGCGTCAGGCGGGTAAACAGAAGCTGACGGCGACCTACCAGACTTCGGCGCCCAGTTGGCAGGCCAGCTATACCGGACGTTTCGACCCGGACAGCGGCCAGCTCGAATTGACCGCGGCCGCGGTGATCGACAACAGCGGCCACGCTGCGCTGGCTGCCGACCAGGCTTGGCTGGTCGCCGGCGATACGTCGCGGGCCGACAATCACGCTCCACAGCCGGTGATGATGTCCAAGATGACCGTCGGCGAGTCTCGTTCGGCAGGCAGTGCCCAGAGCGTGGGCGACGTCTATCGCTATCCGCTGGACCATGGCCTACACGTGCCGGCCGGCGCGACCCAGTCGGTGGCCCTGATCAAGCCGCTGACCGTGGATGCCCAACGCCAGTATCGCTTCGAGAACTATGCATCGAGCGACAGCGGCGAGGCGCGGCGTCATGTGCAGGTGAGCCTGGCATTCGACAACGACTCGAAACAGCCGCTGCCGGCCGGGCCGGTACGTATCTACGATGCCGCGCATCAGGCCCAGCTGATGGGGGGGACGCAGATCGATGACACCCCCGCCGGGGCGCCGCTGGAGCTGACGCTCGGCAGCGCCTTCGATATCACCGGTACGCATCGACTCAGCCAGCAGTCCGAGGCCGGTGGTACGCGTACCACTCAGGTGAGCGTCGAGCTGTTCAACGCTGGCGACCAAGCCCGACAGGTCACGGTCGCCGAGCAGCTGCCGAGCGGTGCCCAGTTGGCCGAAGACGCGCCCAAGACTATGGGGTCGGCCAGCCAGCCCGAGTGGCAGGTCAATGTGCCGGCCAATGGGCACCAGCGCCTGCGCTATTCGTTCACCCAGCCGGCCAGCCGCTGAGCGGTGTGCCGGCCTGGCGTGTTCAGCCGGGCCGGCCTGGGTTAGGACGTGTTGAAATGTCGCCCAAGGGCCGCGCTGTTGCCCCAAATCGTGGCTGGCGAGGCGCGAGCCGCCGGCACTGGGCGTATGCCCTGGTCAAGGCTCGTCACGCGGCTCGACGCGATTGGGGGCGCAATCCAGTCTGGCCGCTCGCTGACGTAGTGCCGCTACGCCGCACTCGCGGCGCCTCGGCTTGTCGCCCAGCAATCTTTGGCGCGGATTCGCGCGGCGCCTCAACACGCCCTAGTGGTCGCGTTTAACGATCTCGCGCGCGATTGCACGTAGCGGCTCGGCGTCGTCGAAGATATCGAGCGCGGCCGTAGCTTCGGTATACAGGCGCTCGGCCAGCGCTTTGGCTTGGTCGAGGCCCAGCAGGGCCGGGTAGGTGGCCTTGTCGTGGGCGATGTCCGCGCCCTGGGTCTTGCCGAGCTTTTCGGTGGACGATTCGATATCCAACACGTCGTCGCGGACCTGGAAAGCCAGACCGATACGGGTGGCGAAGATATCCAGGGCGCTGCGCTGATCGGCCGATAGATTCTCGGCCGCATCCGCGGCCATGGTCACACAGGCCGCCAGCAGGGCGCCGGTTTTGAGGTTGTGGATCTGTTCCAGATCGTCGGTAGTGACGTCGTCGCGGCCTTCGGCGGCCATATCGAGCACCTGGCCGCCGACCATGCCGCGCGAGCCAACGGCGTGCGCGAGCGTGGCGATCTGGGCAGCGCGGGCCGCGGGCGCGTTGTCGAGCCCGCCGTGGCTGGCCACGATCTCGAACGCCAGCGCCTGCAGGCCGTCGCCGGCTAGGATCGCGGTGGCTTCGTCGAAGGCGACATGGGTGGTGGCGCGGCCGCGGCGCAGATCGTCGTCGTCCATTGCCGGCAGATCGTCGTGGACCAGCGAATAAGCATGGATGCACTCGATCGCGGCGGCCGCAGCATCGACCTTGGCGGTCGGTACGCCCAGCACCTCGGCTGCGGCATAGACCAAGCGCGGCCGTACGCGTTTGCCTGGCGATAGCGCCGCATAACGCATTGCTTTATGGAGTCGGGCCGGTGGCATATCAGCGCTTGGCAGACAGGCTTCAAGCACATGTTCGATGCGTTGGCTATAATGCGGGGCTTGATATTCATCCATGGCTAGTTCGTCATCCCTGCGGGCCGGATTGTGTTGTCCGGATGCTCGATTGGCGGGCTAGCTAGCCACTGAACACCGGCAGCGTCAAATGCTGACGCCGTGTTGCCGAAAGGCCGGTATGTCCGGCAGCCGTGGCGCGCCGGTGGCGCTTGAAAACCTGGAAGTCGTTCGTTCATGTCACAAGCTTTACTGCAGACGGATTCCGGTCGGCGTGCGCTGGCCTTTCAGGACGAAATCCTGCCGCTTGTATCGCGCACCTTCGCCCTAACCATTCCCGAGTTGCCAGAGGCGCTGCGGATCGCGATCGGCAATGCCTATCTGCTATGCCGGATCGCCGATACGATCGAGGACGATGCCGAGCTCGATCAGGAGGCCAAAGCGGCCTGGCACGTCGAATTCGTGCAGGTGCTGACGACCGGCGAGGGTGCTGCGGTCTTCGGTCAGCGCCTGGCTCCGAAACTGGCCCCGGCGACGCTGGATGCCGAACGGCGTTTGGTCGAGCATACCGACGAAGTGCTGGTGGTCACCGCCAGCCTGGCGTCGGCCCAGCAGGAGGCCATTGTTCGCTGTGTGCGCATCATGTGCGACGGCATGCCGGAATACGAGCGCGCCGCGTCCGCGAACGGTCTGCCGGCGCTGGTCCATCTGGATCGCTACTGCTACTTCGTGGCCGGTGTGGTCGGCGAACTGCTGTCGAGCATGTTCACAGACCACGAACCGGGCCTGGGTGCACACGATGCCGAGCTCAATCGGTTGGCCGTGTCTTTCGGTCAGGGCCTGCAGATGACCAATATCCTCAAGGATATCTGGGCGGATCAGGCTCGCGGCGTCTGCTGGCTGCCGCGCGATGTGTTCGCGCGGCACGGCTTCGATCTGTCGCAGCTGGACCGGCATACCGTGGATGATTCGTTCGCTGCTGGGCTGTCCGAACTGGTGGGCTTGGCCCACGGCCATCTGCGCAACGCGCTGGAATTCACGCTGCGCATTCCCGGCCATCAGAAAGGCATGCGCCGTTTCTGTCTGTGGGCGATCGGGCTGGCGCTGCTGACCCTGCGCAAGATCCAGGCAAACCCGCATTTCACCGACGGTTCACAGGTCAAGGTCTCGCGGCGTAGCGTGCAGGCTACGGTGCTGACCACCAATCTGGCGGTGGCCGATGACGACCGTCTGCGGCATCTGTTCCATATGACCGCCGGCGACCTGCCGGCGTTGACGCCCACCATCGCCGAAGATCCGGCTGCGCCGATCGACGATATCGCCGAACTGCCGAGCCGCCAGCCGGTCTCGGCCCAGCAGCCGAGTGGCCTCGGGACGGCGATCGAGGCCGCCCGCGACCGTTTGATCACCGATCAGAATCCGGATGGCCACTGGCGCTATGAATGCGAGGCCGACTGTACGATTCCGGCCGAATACATTCTGATGATGCATTTCGTCGGCGATGTCGATGCAGCACTACAGGCGCGGGTAGCCAACTATATCCGCGCCAAACAGGCGGCTCATGGCGGCTGGCCGCTGTACTACGGCGGCGATCATGACCTGTCCTGCTCGGTGAAGTGCTATTACGCGCTCAAGCTGGCCGGCGACGATGTCGATGCCCCGCATATGGTGCATGCCCGTGAGGCGATCCTGGCCCGCGGCGGCGCCGGCCAAGTCAACGTGTTCACGCTGATCGCGCTGGCCCAGTTCGGCCAGGTGCCCTGGCGGGCAGTGCCGTTCATTCCGGTGGAAGTGATGCTGATGCCCGAGGCGTCGCCCTTTCATCTGTCGAAAGTAAGCTACTGGTCGCGCACGGTGATGGTGCCGTTGTTCATCCTGACCAGCCTGCGCACTATGGCCCGCAACCCGAAGGGGGTGAACGTACGCGAACTGTTCACCATCCCGCCGGAACAGCAGCGCGATTTCGTGCCGGCCCAGAACAATCTGCAGAAACTGTTCAAGGGCCTGGACGTGCTCGGGCGCAGCTTCGAGCCGTTGATCCCGCAGTTCGTGCGCAAACGGGCGATCAAAAAAGCGGAATCCTGGATCATCGAGCGCCTGAACGGCACCGATGGGATCGGCGCGATCTTCCCGGCGATGGTCAACGTCTACGAAGCCCTCGGCGAACTCGGTTACCCGGCCGACCATCCGTATCGGGCCGAAACGCGTCAGGCGCTCGACGATCTGGTCTACGAGCACGGCGACATGGCCAACGTGCAGCCTTGCGTTTCGCCGGTCTGGGATACCGGTCTAGCCACTCTTGCCCTACAGGAGGCCGCCAATACCGGCGATACCCCCGAAGTACGGGCCGGGCTGGACTGGCTGTCTGCCCGACAGGTGCTCGAAGGGCCGGGCGACTGGCAACGCGATCATCCGGATCTGCCCGGCGGTGGCTGGCCATTCCAGTACGCCAACGACCACTATCCGGATCTGGACGATACCGCGGTCATCGCTTGGGCGATGTACAACACCGGCGATGGCGCCACCTACGGCCGGGCGATCACCCGGGCGACCAACTGGCTGGTGGGCATGCAGTCGTCCAACGGCGGCATCGCGGCGTTCGATTCGGACAACAACCACGAGTACCTCAACCAGATCCCGTTCGCTGATCATGGTGCCTTGCTTGACCCGCCGACCGCGGATGTCACGGCTCGCGTGATCACCCTGGTGGCATTGCTCAAGCGACCGGAGGACCGGCCCTTCATCGAGCGCGCCATGGCCTATCTCAGGCGCGAACAGGAGGCCGATGGTTCCTGGTTCGGGCGTTGGGGGACCAACTATATCTACGGCACCTGGTCGGTGCTGATGGCGCTGGAAGCGCTCGGCGAAGACATGAGCCAGGACTGGATCCAGCGTGCGGTGGCCTATCTCAAGGGCATGCAGCGCATCGATGGCAGCTGGGGCGAAGACAACGGCAGCTACTGGCAGCCGCCGCGCGGCCGTTCCGATGTGGCGACCAGCTTCCAGACGGCCTGGGCGATGCTTGGCCTAATGGCCGCCGGTGAGCGCAATACGGTCGCGTTGGCGCGCGGCGCAGGTTGGCTGATCGAGGCCCAGGGCGAAGACGGCGCCTGGCACGATCCCGAGCATACCGCGCCCGGTTTCCCGCGAGTGTTCTATCTGAAATATCACGGCTATACCCGTTATTTCCCACTCTGGGCGCTGGCGCGCTATCGCAACCTGCACGGCGAGCCGGCCGAGGATGCCGCGATCAGCGCCGGTTGAGCCGATGCCGCATCTAGAACGCGTGCTGTGGCTAGGCCCGGGCGGGCCGCTGACGATACGGAGCCGGAGTTAATGGCTAAGGCGGATCACGAAGCCAGCCTACCCAGTATGGCTGGCTTGGGCATCATCGCGGCGTTGCCGGGTGAGGCACGGGCGCTGGCACGCCTGCGCCCGCGCGGCCAAGCACGCTTGGCCGGCGGCGGTCGGTTGCGGCTGTCGGGCATGGGCGCCGAACGCGCCGCGGTTGCCGCCGAGCAGCTTGCCGATGAAGGCGCTACGGCGCTGATGAGCTGGGGAACCACGGCAGCGCTGGCACCAGGTATCGACCCCGGGGCGATCGTGTTGCCGGCCGAAATCATTGCTGCGAACGGTGGACGCTGGATAGCCGACCGCCGCTGGCGCGAAAGCCTGGCGGGACGGCTCGCGCCGCGCCATGCCGTGCACGAAGGGGCGCTGATCGAAAGCCTCGACGTGGTTTCCGATGCTGCGGCGAAGCGGCGTCTTTACGACGCCAGCGGGGCGATTGCCTGTGATATGGAAAGTGCGGCGATCGCCACGGTCGCGGCCCGGCGGGGGCTGCGTTTCGTGGCGCTGCGGGCAGTGATCGACGATGCGACCATGGCCTTGCCCCCGGTGGCGCTGGCGGCCATGGACGCCGACGGCCATCTGCAGGTACGGGCCTTGCTCGCAGCGATGACCGGTCGGCCACCGGCCGTGCATGCACAACTGCGTTCGCTTAAGCAGCTGGCTGTGGCCTTTCGGGCTGCGCGCGCCAGCCTGGGCGATGCAGCCTCGGTGGTACTATCTGGGGCGTCTTCTTGAGTCAGAAATTGGCTGAACTGCTGGGGGCCTGGGTTGCGCTCATGGCGCGTCGTGCTGGGTGGGTGATCGCGATCGGGCTCGTGATCACGGTTGCCGGAGCCTGGTACTCGGCCACCCATCTGGCGATGGATACCGATAACTCGGATCTGATCAGCAGCGAAGTGCCGTGGCGTCAGACTTATCTGGCCTATCAGGACGCGTTCCCGGTCTATACCGATAACCTGGTGGTGGTGGTCGACGGCAAGACGCCGGGGCTGGCCGGTGCCGCGGCCGATCGGCTGGCGCAAGCGCTGCGCCAGCAGCCGAAGCTATTTCCCGCCGTCTATGAGCCCGGGGGCGGGGATTTCTTCGCCAACAACGGTTTTCTGTATTTGTCGCCGGAGCGGCTCGATTCCTTGGCCGACCGGCTGACCCGTATCCAGCCGTTTCTTGGCCGGCTGTCGGCCGATCCGACCCTACCGACGTTTTTCAATCTGCTGAACGAGGCGATGGCCCCGGACGCGCCGGTGGATCTCGATCTGACCCCGGTGTTCTCGGAGCTGGCCCGGACCTTCCAAGCCAGCCGCGAACAGCGCTTCAATCGGCTGTCCTGGCAACAGCTGATCGGTGGCGACCAGCCAGGGGTGTCGGACCGACGCTTCATCATCATCCAGCCGAAGCTCAACTACAGCGCCTTGTTGCCGGCCAACCAGGCCATGGACGCCGTTCGCGATACCGCCGAGCGGCTGAATCTCGATGCGGCACACGGCATTCGGATCCGCCAGACCGGCGAGGTGGCCCTGTCCGACGAAGAGATGGCCAGTGTCTCCCATGGGGCCGCTTGGGGCGCCACGGCAGCGTTTATCGTGGTCGGCATTATTCTGTACCTAGGGCTGCGCTCCTGGGCATTGATGGGCGCATCTCTGGCCAGCCTGGTCGCTGGCTTGATCGGAACCGCTACCTTTGCGGCCCTGGTAGTAGGGCGGCTCAATCTGATTTCAGTGGCCTTCGCGGTGCTCTATATCGGGCTGGGCATCGACTACGCCATTCACGTGGGCTTGCGCTATCGAGAAGCACTCGCGGAGCTGGGCGATACGGTCAGCGACCGTGCGTCCGGTGTGGTCCGGGCGCTGCGCACGGCGATCTCCGATGTCGGTCTGTCGCTAACCCTGTGTGCGTTGACCACCGCGGCCGGGTTTTTCTCGTTCATTCCGACGTCCTACTCGGGCGTGGCCGAGCTGGGGCTGATTTCGGGCGCCGGCATGTTTGTCAGTCTGGTGGTCAGCCTGACCTTCCTGCCGGCTGCGTTGGCTCTGCTCAAGCCCTGGGCGCCGGCCGGTCGCGGCCCGGGCGGTGGCGTGCTGGCGCCGTTTATCGGCCATCGGTCCCAGCGCTGGATTCTGGTGACGGCGGGCCTGATTGCGCTCGTATGTGCCTGCGCACTGCCGTTCATGCGCTTCGATCCAAGCACCCTCGATCTGAAGAATCCGGATAGCGAATCGGTCAAAACCTATCGCGATCTGCTCAAGACTAGCGAGCACTCGCCGCTGACCTTGGTGACGACTCGAAACACGCTCGACCAAGCCCAAGGGCTGGCCAATCGGGTGGCCGATCAGCCGCTTGTCTCCGGCGCGATGACGGTGGCCGATTTCGTGCCCGAACATCAGGAGGCCAAGCTGGCGACGATCGGCGATCTGGCCCTGACGCTGGCCATCATGCGGCCGGATATGAGCCAGGCCGCCGATGCCGGGGCCCGGCGCCAGGCGATCGACACGTTTGCACAAACGCTGGCCGACTATCGCGACCGGACCCAGGGCAGCGACAGTCAGGCTGCCGCGCGTCTGGCCCGGGCCTTGTCCGGATGGCAGGATTGGTTTGCCGAGCAGAACGCTTCGCGTCAGCGCCAGATCTTGGACGGCTTGCACGACCGGATCCTGTCCGGGCTGCCGCGCCAGATCGATGGCCTGGCCAGTGCCATGAATGCCTCGCGGATCACGCTCGACAATCTGCCGGATACGCTCACCAGTCGCTGGATCGGCCGTAACGGCAGCTATCGGATCGAGGTTTCGCCTAAGGGCGATCTCGATGATGAGTCGGCGATCCGGCGGTTCGTGAACAACGTGCGCGAGGTTGCCCCGAATATTACCGGCGCGCCGGTGCTCGAACTGTCTGCTGGGCATACCGTATCGCAGGCGTTCGTCCAGGCGTTCCTCTATGCCGGCGTATTCATCACGCTGTTTTTGCTGGTGTTGCTGCGCAGCGTGGTGGATACGCTGCGGGTGCTCACGCCGCTGGTGCTGTCCGGGTTGATCTTGGTCGCTGCCACGGTCTGGCTGGGTATTCCATTCAATTTCGCCAATGTGATCGCGCTGCCGCTGTTGCTGGGCGTCGGCGTAGACAGCGGTGTGCACGTCGTACATCGGCTGCGCGGGCACGATCAGCGCCAGCCGTTTCTCGCGACCTCCACGGCCCGAGCGGTAGTATGGTCGTCTCTGACGACCATGGCCGGCTTCGGCAGCCTGGCGTTTTCGCGCCATGCAGGCACCGCGAGCATGGGGGAATTGTTGACCATCGGCATGCTTGCCGTACTGGTGACAACCCTTATTGTCGTCCCGGCTTTGTTTCGTATCGTGCCCAAGACCCACGTTGACAGGGATTGAATCAGATGTCTGAGCCCATCGATCCGGCTGCCCGTAGTTCGGCGGCTCCTGCACGACCATTGGATGCCCGCCTGGCGCGGCGACTGGTACGTCCGCTCGAAGGCACTTCGGCGCGGCCGAATCACCTGACCACGCTACGGTTGGTGCTCGGCCTGGTGTCGGCGTTCTGTCTGGCGCATGCCAGTTTGGTCATGGCCAATATCGGTGCCTTCGTATTCGCGCTGTCGAACTTCGTCGATCACACCGACGGCGAGCTGGCCCGTATTTCCGGCGCCTCGAGCCGATTCGGCCACCTCTATGACCTGGCCTGCGATGCCATCATCCATACGCTGTTGTTCGCAGCCCTGGGCTATGGCCTCATTCATAGTGACCTGGGCGGCTGGGCGCCTTTCATGGGGCTGGTTGCCGGCGTGTCGGTCGCGTTCATCTTCTGGCTACATATGGTCATGGAAGACGAACTGGGCAAGGCTGGGGCGAAGCTGCCCTCGGCCGGCTGGTTCGAGATCGAGGACGTACTTTATCTGTTTCCGCTGGTCACTATTTGCAACGTACGCGAGAGTTTTCTCGTGCTGGCATTCATTGGCGCGCCGGCGTTCGCGATCTGGTTGGGCTGGTATTTCCGGCTGCTGCGCCGGCGCGCTGTGACAAGGAGCTGATTCATGCGGGCTTTGATTACCGGCGCCACGGGATTTGTCGGCAGCGCGGTCGCACGCGCCGCCCTGCGCGATGGCTGGCAAGTTCGGGCCGCGCGGCGGGCCCACAGCGACCTGACCGCTCTGGAAGGTCTGGATCTCGAGTATGCGATCGTCGATCTGGCCGACCAGGCCGGACTGACCGAGGCCATGCGCGACTGCGATGCCGTCTTCCACGTCGCGGCCGACTATCGTCTCTGGGCGGCCGATCCGAACGAGCTCTACGAAAACAACGTCGAAGGTACGCGCCGCGTCTGTGAGGCCGCCCGCGCGGCCGGGGTGGGCCGGGTCGTGTATACCTCGAGTGTGGCCACGCTGGGTATTCCCAAGAACGGCCAGCCCGGCGACGAGAACACACCGGTCGGGCTCGCGGATATGATCGGCCACTACAAACGCTCGAAATTCCTGGCCGAGGAAGTCGCGCGCGAGTACGCCGCGAGCGGTCTGGATATCGTCATCGTCAATCCCTCCGCGCCGATCGGGCCCCGCGATCACAAGCCGACGCCCACCGGCCAGATGGTGCTGGAAGCCGCGGCGGGCCGTATGCCGGCATTCGTGGATACCGGGCTGAACGTGGCCCATGTCGACGATGTAGCCCGCGGCCATCTAGCGGCCTTTGCGCACGGCGTGGCCGGGCGGCGCTATGTGCTGGGCGGCACCGATATGTCGCTGGCCGATATCCTGGCCTTGGTTGCCGAAATCGTCGACCGGCCGGCGCCGAAGGTCAAACTGCCGCACAACATGGTGCTGCCGGTGGCCCACGCCGCCGAAGCATTTGCGCGGGTCACTGGGCGCCCGCCCAAGGTCACCGTGGACGGCGTCAAGCTGGCCAAGAAACGCATGTTTTTCTCGCATGCGCGTGCCAGCACCGAACTCGGCTATAAAGCGCGCCCGGCGCGCGATGCCGTGGCCGATGCCGTGGCCTGGTACTACGCCCACCGTTATCTGCCGGCCGGCAAACGGCCGTGAAGCACGCAGTTTGGATCGCGGCGCTATGGCTGGCGTTGCCCGCGATCGTTTGGGCCGAGCCGGCGCCGCGGGACGCCATCGAAGGCTACTGGCGCACGGCCGACGGCGGGGCGATCGTGCATATCACCGCGGACGACGGTCATTTCCCGGCCCGCATCGTCTGGCTGAAACAGGATCACTATCCGGCCGACGATGCCCAGGGCATGGGCGGTCAGGCTATCGTCGATCGCCATAATCCCGATCCGGATAAGCAGGATCGCCCCGTGGTTGGGCTGCGTCTGATCAAGGATCTGGATTATCATGTATTAGACAACGGACAGGCTCGCTGGGAGCACGGCCGGGTCTACAATCCCGACAACGGCAAGTGGTACCACTGCTATCTCCGCATGGCCGATCACGATCATCTGAAACTGCACGGTTATATCGGCCTGCCCATACTGGGGCATACCACCACCTGGACGCGTGTAGCCGCGCCCGAGCCGTCATCGTCCGCCGAATAGAAACATGATAGGTCCTGATTATGTACGTGCGTTATTCCGACGATCTGGAGCGCGAGCAGCCGGACGAGCAGGCCAAGATCCGCGATATCGTCGACTATCTGCGCGTTGCCCATGAGCGCGCGATTGCCGCAGGCCAGCACGCGCCCCGCGATACCCATGCCAAAGGCCAGGGCTTCGTCAAAGGCACGCTGACCGTCGATGCCGACTTGCCGGAGGAACTGGCCCAGAGTCTGTTCGCCGCGCCGGGCGATTATCCTGCGGTACTGCGCTTTGCCACGGAGCCCGGTGCATTCGTTGATGATCGCGTGCCGGCCGCTCGCGGATTGGCGATGAAGGTTCTGGGCGTTGGCGGCGAGAAAATGGCCGACGACCGCGCGACCCAGGACTTTCTGTTCAACAACTGCCCGATCCTGCCGTTGGCCGAGGTTACGACCTATCGCGAGATCGCGTATCTAAGAGCCGAGTACGGCCACGATCCACAGGCCTTGGCCGAACAGATCGCCAAGCGCGACGATGCACATGTCCAGACGCTGTTCGAACGCCTGCCCAATATCGATCTGCTGGCCCACTCTTATTACAGCCAGTCGGCGTTTCGCTACGGCGACTATGTCTGTAAATACGCGCTGATGCCGTATGACGAGGACCAGCGAGCACTGGCGGCTCGGACCGTGACCGACGACGATTCACAAAACGCGCTATCCGAGTGGCTCGCCGAGTTTTTGAGCCAACACGAAGCCCGCTTCGATTTCTGTGTCCAGCTGATGACCGATCCGGCGGCGATGCCCATCGAGGATGCCTCGGTCGAATGGGATGTCGGCAAGAGCGCTTGGCGCCGGGTCGCGCATCTGCATTTGCCGCGCCAGGATCCGTTCACACCGGCCCGGCGCGATTTCAGCGAAGACGTGTTGTCTTTCGATCCCTGGGCCGGGCGGGCCGATCTGCGTCCGCTGGGCTCGATCAACCGAGTACGCAAATCGGCCTATCGTGCCTCATCGACGCGCCGGCACGAAGCCAATGGTCGGGCCGAGTTCGAACCCGCCTCGAGCGCCGATATCCCCGACTAGTACGGCGCCGCAGCGAACGGGCCCCAGTTATTGTTGATTAGCGTCGACCCGATAAGGAGACGTCGATGAGTACTGCCAGCGTTGATGAAATGATCGCGGATACCGATGCCGCCGATGCCGCGGGTTTCGTGGACGAGCTCGATACGCCAGACCTGAAGCAGCGTTTCGAGACCGACAACGAATTCTTGTTTCTCGACGAGTTCCTGCCGGCCGAAACCACTACTCAGTTCCAGGCTCGAATTCCGGAGCTGACCGAGGCGATCCATCGCAACTTCATCCCGCGTCATAAAAAAGGCGGTAGCGTCTCGCGCTATGCCCTGGACGAGCTCGCCCCAGAAATCCCGGCCCTGTACCGCAATCCGAAGTTCATTGCCTGGCTGGAACGGCTGACTGGCGAGACGCTCGAAGTCTGCCCGGAATCCGATCCGCATGCCTACGCCCTGTATTTCTATACTGAGCCCGGTGACCACATCGGTTGGCATTTCGATACGTCCTACTATGCCGGCAAGCGCTATACGCTGTTGCTCGGGGTGATCGACGAATCGTCCTCCCAGCTCGAGTTCGAGTTGTTCAAAAACGACGACGACCGCGAGACCGTGGCCGATGCTCGTAACCTGCGCCCGGGCGCGATGTGTTTTTTCAACGGCGACGAGGTCTGGCACCGAATCACGCCGCTGGGCGAGAATGAGCGTCGTATCTCTTTGACTTTCGAGTACGTTACCGACGCCCATATGGGCCGCTGGCAGCGCTTCGTATCGAATATGAAAGACTCGATCGCCTACTTTGGCTTCAAGCAAGTCTTCAAGCGCAATAAGCGCTGACAGCTGTACCCGGCCCGTGAAGCGTACCGCTGCCATCATGCTGCTGACCGGGCTGGCTCTGTTCACGGCTGTGTTGGCCTGGCAGGGCCTGCCGGCGATCGGTCGCGCATTGTCCGCGGCCGGCTGGGGGTTGGCCGTGGTTTCGGCCTGGCACCTGGTGCCGCTGATCTTCGACAGCCACGCCTGGCGGATTTTGTATCGGCGCCCGCGCCCGGGGGTCGTACGTATCGTCTGGGCCCGCTGGATCGGCGAATCCATCAACAGCCTGTTGCCGGTCGCGCAGATCGGTGGCGATATCGCCAAGGCCCGGCTTCTGATCAAGCACGGGCTGGGCGCGGCTGAAACCGGTGCGACCGTGGTGGTTGATATCACCTTGGCCGCGGTCAGCCAGATGCTGTTCGGCGTGCTCGGGTTGGTGCTGCTGCTGATCCTGATCGATCAGCCGGATCTGGCCTGGGGGGTGGCGGCCGGTATCGCGGCCATGCTGGCCCTGCTGGGGCTGTTCTATCGCCTGCAGCGCGGCGGTCTGTTCGCAGGATTGGCGGGCATGGTCAAACGCATCGGCGGCGGCCGCGAATGGCTGGACTTCGTCGGTGGCGCACAGGCGCTGGATGCCGCGATCTTGGCGATCTATGCGCACCCGGGCTGTGTGCTACGGGCTTTGTTCTGGCGGCTGATCGGCTGGTTTGCCGGGGTCGGTGAGGTCTGGCTGGGGCTGTATTTTCTCGGTCATCCGGTCGGTCTGGCCGATGCCGTGATGCTGGAAGCCTTGGGCCAGGCGATCCGTGGCGCGGCCTTTGCCATTCCGGGCGCCCTGGGCGTACAGGAAGGTGGTTTCGTGGTCCTGGCCTCGTTGATCGGGCTGGGCGCCGATACCGGGCTGGCACTGTCGCTGGTCAAACGCGTGCGCGAACTCACACTGGGCATTCCGGGACTGATGGCCTGGCAGTGGGCCGAAGGCCGGCTGGTCGGGCGTGCGCGCAGCCCGGCGCCTTCTATACGACATCCGTAACACTGGATTATTCAATGCATGCAGTTCTTCTGGCGGCCGGGCTCGGCCGTCGACTCAATGAAATCACCGGCGGCGGGCCGAAATGCCTGCTGCCGTTCGGCGAGGCCAGCCTGCTGGAACGCCATCTGCGCGCGCTGCGTACGGCCGGGGTGGAGTCGCTGACCGTCGTGGTCGGTTTCGAGGCCATGCAGATCGAACAGGCCCTGGGCATGCTGGATTCGCTGGTACCGCCCGACATGGCAGTGGGCACCGTCCATAATCCGGCGTTCCGCCAGGGCAGCGCCAAGAGCGTGCTGGCGGCCCGCAATATCCTCGAAGGCGACGACGATATCCTGCTGATGGATGCCGACGTGCTCTACGACCAGCGCATGCTGAGCGCGCTGCTGGGCGAAGGCAGCACCGACGTGTTGGGCCTGGATACTCGAGTCGGCGCCGATGACGCCGAGGCCGTCAAGGTCTGTCTCAAGGACGACCGGATCGTGGCCTTCGACAAGAGCCTGCCTGAAGGCCTGGATTACGACACGGTCGGTGAATCGGTCGGTTTCTTCCGTCTGTCGCCGGCCAGCGCCGATGCCCTGCTGCTCGAGTGTCACCGCGTGGCCGATGCCGACGACGATGCTCCCTACGAAGCGGCGCTGCAGCGCGTGATGCTGGCCGAGAACACGGTATTCAAGGCCGCCGACGTGTCGAGCCTGCCCTGGATCGAGATCGATTACCCCGAGGACGTCGAACGGGCCATGTCCGACGTGCTTCCCCAACTCCAGAACAACGGTTAGCCATGCGCAGTGACGACAACCCTTCTGCGGCCCCGGCCCAGACCAAGACCCGCGCGCTGCGCGATCTGCTGAACTCCGGCCGGCTCGAATTCATCATGGAGGCCCATAACGGGCTGTCCGCTCGGATCGTCGAAGAGGCCGGTTTCGACGGCATCTGGGCTTCGGGGCTGGCGCTGTCGGCGGCCTTCGGGGTGCGCGACTCCAACGAGGCGAGTTGGACCCAGGTGCTGGAGGCCGTGGAATTCATGGCCGATGCCAGCTCGGTGCCGATTCTGCTGGACGGCGATACCGGCTATGGCAACTTCAACAATCTGCGGCGGCTGGTCAACAAGCTCGAGTCGCGCGGCGTGGCTGGCGTGTGCATCGAGGACAAGCTGTTCCCCAAGACCAACAGCTTCATCGACGGCGAACGCCAACCACTGGCCGATGTCGACGAGTTCTGCGGCAAGATCCGCGCCGGCAAGGATGCCCAGCAGGACCCTGATTTCTGCATCGTCGCCCGCGTCGAGGCATTGATTGCCGGCTGGTCGGTCGAGGAGGCGCTGGAACGTGCCCGGGCCTATCATGCCGCTGGGGCGGATGCGATCCTCATCCACGACAAGGCGCCGCGATTCGACAATATCCAGCGTTTCGCCGACGGCTGGGACGTCGACTGTCCGCTGGTGATCGTGCCGACCAAATACTACTCGACGCCGACCGACGTCTTCCGTTCGGCGGGCATCAGCCTAGTGATCTGGGCCAACCACACCGTGCGTTCGGCCGTGACTGCCATGCAGCGCACGGTGACCGAAGTCTACGAGACTGAAACCTTGACCGGGATCGAGGATCGGATCGCGCCGGTCTCCGAGATCTTCCGGCTACAAGGCGATCCCGAGCTGCGCGAGGCCGAAAAACGCTATGCCGGCGATGCCGGTGCAGCAACGCGTGCGATCGTGCTGGCCGCTGCCCGCGGCGAAGGTCTGGAGCCGGTCACCGAAGCCCGGCCGAAGGCCATGCTGGAAGTCGCCGGCAAGCCGCTACTGCGGCATCTGGTCGATGTCTTCAAACAGCAGGGGCTGCACGATATCACCGCGGTAGCGGGCTATCGCCCGGATACGATCGATGTCGCCGGGGTCAAGGTCGTGGAGAACCCGGCCTACGAGACCACCGGTGAGCTGGCGTCGCTGGACTGCGCCCGAGAGCATTTCGGCGACGACAACCTGATCGTTTACGGCGATCTGATCTTTCGCCGTCACGTGTTAGCCGATCTGTTGGAAGCGCCCGGCGAAATCACTGTCGTGGTCGATTCCGAGGGCCGGCGCAATGGCCAAGCGCCGCAGCGTGATCCGGCCTGGTGCAGCGCCCCCGACGATCGGGCCTTGTTCGGTCAGACGGCCACCTTGACCCATATCGGCACCGACAAGGCCCCGAATACCGCGCCACACGGGCGCTGGATCGGCGTCATGCGCAGCCGTGGCGAAGGTCGGGTCTGGATTCGTGAAGCGCTCGACAAACTGCGCGCCGAAGGCCGTTTTGAGACGGCCGGCGTGCCGGAGCTGCTTAACGAGCTGATTGCGGCCGGCCGTCGCGTGGATGTGATCTATATCACCGGCCACTGGCTCGACGTCAACGACCTCGACGATCTGCGCGCCGCATCCGAATTTGCCCAGGGCAGCTCGGTATGAGGCGTTGCGAATCAGGGCCGGCTGGCTCGATATGACGTGTAGAGACCCAATGTCGGGCTCGCGCTGGGTTTGGCCCGGCCAGGCGAGTGCGGCGATGGGCGCCCAGATGCTTTCAGGAGAGTGACCATGACGCTTCAGGCGAACGACTTCATCGATCGCGCGGCGGCCTACGGCTATGACTTCTATGCCGGCGTGCCGTGTTCGTTTTTGACGCCGTTCATCAATACGGTGATCGACAGCGACCGGCTGACCTATGTCTCGGCGGCCAACGAGGGCGATGCAGTGGCGCTGGCCGCTGGCCAAGCTCTGGCCGGCAAACGGGCCGTGGCCATGATGCAGAACTCGGGGCTGGGTAACGCGGTCTCGCCGCTGACCTCGCTGAACTGGGTGTTCCGGCTGCCGATCCTGCTGATCGTGACCTGGCGTGGCGCGGCCGAGGTTGCCGACGAGCCGCAGCACGAGCTGATGGGGCGGATTACGCCCGATATGCTCGATACCATGGAGATTCCCTGGGAAATCTTCCCCGACCAGGCCGATGCGGTCGATGACGCGCTGGCCCGGGCCGAAGCACATATGAACGACACCGGTCGGCCCTATGCCCTAGTGATGAAAAAGGGCACGGTCGCGCCGGCCGAGCTGATGCGTACCGAGCCGCCAACCCAAAGCCGCGGTGCGATCACGTTCCGGCCGGCACCGCCGCGCCATCCCCAGCTCACGCGCCGCGATGCGCTTGCCCATTTGGTCGCGCACACCGCAGTTGCCGACAGCGTGGTCATCGCTTCGACCGGTTTTGCAGGCCGCGAGCTGTATGCCATCGAGGATCGCCCGAACCATCTGTACATGGTCGGCTCCATGGGCTGTGCACCGCTGCTCGGCCTCGGTTTGGCCATGGCCCGGCCGGATCTGAAGGTGTACGTGGTCGACGGCGACGGGGCAGCGCTGATGCGGCTTGGTGCGATGTCCACGCTGGCCGCCTATGGCCCGACCAATCTCTATCATCTGCTGCTCGACAACGGCATGCATGAATCGACCGGCGGCCAGGCAACGGTCTCGTCGGGCTTGTCGTTTGCAGCGATCGCTGCCGCGGCCGGTTACCGCACCACCTACGAAGGTTACGAGCGAGCGACCATCGATCAGATGCTGGCCGGCAGCTCGCAGGGCCCGGCCTTTTCGCATTTGCATATCCAAGCTGGTACCGACAAGGCCAGCCTGCCGCGTCCAGCGGCGTCGCCAGTCGAAGTCAAACAGCGGCTGATGGCGCATATCGGAGGCGATTCGTGAGCGGTGAACTATTGCTCAACCCGGGGCCGGTCACGCTGACGCCCCGGGTGCGCGATGCCCTGGCCGGCCCCGATCTGTGCCATCGCGAGCCCGAGTTTTTTGATCTTCAGGACGAAATCCGGGCTCGGCTGGCTGCCGTCTACGAGCTCGACGACGAGACTTGGTCGCCGGTATTGATCAGCGGTTCGGGGACGGTCGCCGTCGAGGCCATGATGGCCTCGTTGCCGGCCGACGACGACCGGGTACTGGTGATCGAAAACGGCGTCTACGGCGAGCGTATGACGCGCATGGCCGAGGTCCACGGTATCGCCCACGAGACGCTGGCGTTGGCCTGGGGCGAGGTCGTCGATACCGAGGCGCTGCGGCTGCGCTTGGCCGCGGGTGGTTTCAGCCATGTTGCAGTGGTACATCATGAAACCACGACCGGCCGCCTCAACGATCTGGCTGCGATCGCAGCGGTCTGCGCAGAGGCCGGCGTCGGGGTATTGGTTGATGTAGTGTCGAGCTTCGGTGCCGAGGCGATTGAGTTCGGGCCAGCGATCACGGCCGTGGCGGCTACGGCTAATAAATGCCTGCACGGGGCGCCCGGCGCCGCCTTCGTGCTGGTCCGCCGTAGCGCCCTGGCGGCAGCGCGCACCCGGGCCCTGTATCTGGATTTGGCCGGCTACAGTGCCAAGCAGGATGAGCGGGGGACGCCGTTCACACCGGGGGTGCCCGCATTCTATGCCTTGGCCGAAGCGTTGGCCGAACATGCCGAGTTCGGCGGCTGGCCGGCCCGCGGCGAACGCTATCGCCGGCTTGCCGACCAGGTCGGCAACGGGCTGGCCGAGCTGGGCATCGAATCGCTGCTGGCCCCAGGGGCATCGTCCTGCGTGCTGCGCGCCTATCGATTGCCGTCGGGTGTGTCCTACGATGTACTGCACGATCGGCTCAAGGCCGAGGGATTCGTCATCTACGCCGGGCAGGGGGGATTGTCGGATCACATTTTTCGTATTTCCACCATGGGCGCTCTTGAGGTCGCCGACATGGACCGACTCATCGCGGCGATTCGCGAGATAACGCAGCGCTGATATGCAACAATAGTCGGTAACGAAAATTAAATATGTATAATGCAGTGCGCCTGCGGCTTGTGTCGCATCGTATTCGCTGCTCCCGGATCGGGCATTCATTGTCCCGATCGGGCTCCAACAAGAGGTCGAAATGGCAGTACCGCTGATTCAACAGTACAAAGTGGCGCGCTATATCATGGGCCAGAAGATCGCCCGGCGTGAGCGCTATCCGCTGGTGTTGATGCTGGAGCCGCTTTTTCAGTGCAATTTGGCCTGTGCCGGCTGTGGCAAAATCGATCATCCCAAGGACATCCTCAAGCAGCGCATGAGTGTCGAGGACGCATTGAACGCGGTCGACGAGTGCGATGCGCCGATGGTGTCGATCCCCGGTGGCGAGCCGCTGATTCACAAGGACATGCCGGAGATCATTCGCGGCATCGTGGCGCGCAAGAAGTTCGTTTATCTGTGCACCAACGCCTTGCTGATGAAGAAGAAGATGGACGACTATGATCCGTCGCCCTACTTCACTTGGTCGGTGCATCTGGACGGTCTGAAAGAACGCCACGACGAATCCGTCTGTCAGGACGGGGTGTTCACGAAGGCGGTCGAGGCCATCGAGATGGCGCGCGATCGCGGCTTCCGCGTCACCATCAACTGCACCCTGTTCGACGGTGAAGTGCCGGAAGAGGTGGCCGACTTCTTCGACTACGTCACCGACCTGGGTGTGGAAGGCATTACAGTTTCGCCGGGCTACTCCTACGAGCATGCCCCGCGCCAGGACGTGTTCCTAGGCCGTTCCAAGGCCAAGAACCTGTTCCGTGAGATCTTCCGCCACGGCAGGGAGCGCGGCGCCGACTGGAAGCTCAACCATTCGTCGCTGTACCTGGATTTCTTGGCGGGCAACGAGGCCTACCAGTGCACGCCCTGGTCGAACGTGACCTACAACATCTTCGGTTGGCAGAAGCCCTGCTACCTGTTGGTGGACGAAGGTTATGAAAAGACCTTCAAGGGCCTGATGGAAAACACCGAGTGGGAGAAGTACGGGGTCGGCCGCAATCCGAAGTGCGACAACTGCATGGCGCACTGCGGCTACGAAGGCACGGCGGTCGAGGATACGTTCTCGCACCCGCTGAAGGCGCTCAAGAGCATGATGAAGGGCCCGCGCTTGTCGGGCGACTTCGCCGAGGAACTGCCGATCCTTTACGGCGATCGTGCGGCCGCCACGGCGACCAAGATCCCGATCTCGCAGATCGGCCGTCGCCAGTCGAGCGATCAGTCCAGTGAGAAAGAGACGGAAGTCAGCTAAACCCGTACTTTCTCGTCTTTTTTGAGACTCGGGCCGCCGGTGCGCCGGCGGCCTTTTTGTATCCGACGATTGCATGCTCACGATTCTCGTTGTCCTAAGCTTGGTCGTCTGGCTCGGCCTATTGGCCCAGCCGTGGCTGCCATGGCGGCTGCGTGAGCGGTTCGAAGCCGATCCTGTCTTGGCTCAGTCCGCCGATTTGTCGGACGTCACCGTGTTGATCCCGGCCCGCGACGAAGCCGCCAGCCTCGATCGGACCCTGGCGGCGTTGGCCCGGCAGGGTACGGGGCTATCGGTGATCGTGATCGACGACAACTCTAGCGACGGCACTGCAGCGGTGGCGCGAGCGGCGCCGTTGCCCGGGTTAACCGTGATTCAGGGGCAGCCATTGCCTGAGGGATGGACCGGTAAGCTTTGGGCCCTGGAACAGGCGCGGGCCCAGGTGAGTACCGAGCGTGTGCTGCTCCTCGATGCCGATATCGAGATCGCTCCCGGGACCATCGCTGGGCTGCGCGCCCAGGCTAAGGCCGACAATCGGCGGATGGTGTCGTTGATGGCCCATTTGCGAATGCAGAGCTTGGCCGAGCGGCTGTTGATCCCGGCCTTCATCTATTTCTTCAAGCTGCTGTATCCGTTTGCCCTGTCCAATGCCGGCTCGCGCTGGGTGGCCGCGGCCGCTGGCGGCTGTGTATTGATCGACCGCGTAATGCTCGAACGGATCGGTGGCTTTGGAGCCTTGCGTGACGCAGTGATCGACGACTGTACGTTGGCACGCCGGGTACGTGAGGCCGGGGGATCGACCTGGGTCGGAGTGACGCATTCGGCCACGAGTCTACGCGGCTACGACGACTTTTCTGGTATTCATGCCATGGTCGCGCGCTCGGCCTACAGCCAGCTGCGCTACTCGCCGTGGCTGCTGGCCGGCTGTACGTTGGCCATGGGGCTGATGTTCTGGGTGCCGCCGTTGGCTCTGGTACTCGGTGACTGGTCAGCGCGTCTGATGGCCGTCGCGGCCTGGGTGGCGATGGCGATCAGCTATGCCCCCACGCTGGCGTATTATCGGCTGTCCCTGGGTTGGGCCCCGGTATTGCCGGCGATCGGTACCGTCTATCTCGCGATGACCTGGTCTTCGGCGCTGCGCTACTGGCAGGGGGTCCGGACCGCCTGGCGTGGCCGGGCCTATCATCGCGTCGACTAACGCGACACCGGTAGCCAGGCCAGGGCGATACATTCAGCATGCAGACAACTGGGTTGCGTTGTAATTCGGGTTGTCGGCCGCAAGCTTAGCCCCATATCAAGACCAGGGCGCCAGGCGGCGCCGCTAGGATTGAGTCAAGGAATCGAGAATGAAAGCAGTTGTGCGTTTGTTGCGAGGCGTGCTCGCCACGGTCGTTATCGGGGCCTGTATCGGCGTATGGACCGCTGCCGCTGCCGAGCCTGCCAAGAGCGTGGTCGCGAATCTCGACGATCAGCTGGTGGCCACCATGAAAAATGGCCAGGATCTGGGGTTTGCCGGGCGCTACAAAAAACTGGCACCGGTCATCGATCAGTCTTTTGATCTTGACCGCATCGCCAAGCTTGCCCTGGGCAGCCACTGGTCCAAGCTTAGCGCTGAACAGCAGCAGCAGTATCAGAGCATGTTCCGCAAGGATACGCTGGCGACCTATGCATCGCGCTTTGACAGCTATAGCGGGCAGTCTTTCAAGATCACCGACGTCAAGGATGCCCCAGGAGGCCGGCGGCAAGTGAATACGGTGATCGTCTCCAACGGCGATGAAATCCCCATCAACTATGTGCTCGATAACAGCGATGGGGACTGGAAGATCGTGAACGTGGTCGCTAAGGGCGTCAGCGATCTGGCGCTCAAGCGCGGTCAGTACACCAGTTCGATCAACGAAAAGGGCGCGGACGGCTTTATCAAGCAGTTTCAGACCCAGCTTAAGAAGTACCCGACGATTCCCAACTTGGCGGCCGAGTCGTAGACTCGATCGGCCGTCTCATTGGCCGGTCCGGCGTGGACCGGCCCTGGGTATTTTTGACCCGCCGCCAAGCCTGGTGTCCGGCCATCCGCTCGGGCCGGCACCAATACCGGCATAGCTCAGGCCCTAAATCGTTCCGGCCATAGTGGGCCTCATGCCCGGCCCGAAAGCGGTGGCAGCGTTGTCTGGGCTTAGCGCCGTCAATTCAGGCTTGGTTTGAGAGCAGCGTCTGGACCGCATCCCAGTGCTGTTCGCGAATCTGTGGCCATTCCATCTTGAGCCACGGGGTATAGCGCTCGGGCCGCTCGGCCAGTTCGGTATCCAGGGTGTCCGGTGCGATAAACGAAAAATCGGCGATCTCGTTCGGGTTTCCGGCTACATCCGCATCCGAACAGGCGACGAAGACCGAGCACATCTCGTGTTCGGCGCCTGCATCGCCGAACGGCGCGTGGTATTCGAACTTGTAGAGGAAGGTCACGTCGGCGACGACATCAATTTCTTCGCGCAGACGGCGCTGTGCTGCGTCTGCGACCGTCTCACCGCGGCGTGGGTGGCTGCATACGCTATTCGACCAGTATCCGCCCCAGAGCGGCTTGACCGCGGCGCGCTGCTGCATGAGCACGTCGCCGCGACGGTTGAATAGAAAGATCGAAAAAGCCCGATGCAGCACGCCATTGCCGATATGTGCCTCGGCTTTGGGCATATATCCGAGCACGTTGTCGTCGGAATCGACCACGATCAGGGGTTCGTCGTCGAAAGAGACCACTGCCGCGGTGCTGGCGTCGATATTCGAACTCATGAGCGGATTTCCGTGATGAACGAGTTGTAGCCGGCGGCGCGCATCGCCGAGGCAACATCCTGAATTCTATCCTGTTCGGCGACCGCGATCATGGCGCCACCGCCGCCGCCGCCGGTCAGTTTGGCGCCGAGCGCGCCATTGGTACGTGCGATCTCGACCAATTCCTCGATTTCCCAGGATGAGACTTGCAAGGCATTGAGCAAGCCATGGTCGATGTTCATCAGGTCGCCCAGTTCGGCAATATCGCCGCGGGCCAGGGCATCGACCCCGGCCAGGGCTAGGCCGTCGATCTGGTCGAAGATCGCTTCGTAGCGCGCCGGGTTCTTCTGCCAGGCCGCGCGCACGTTACCCACGGTCTGGGCGGTCAGAGTAGCCACGCCGGACAGGCCGATGACCACCGGGATCGGACGCGGGGTCGCCAGATCGCGAATTTCCGGACGAGCGGTAGGCTGTTCCTTGCGGAACAGGATCGGCTTGCCGAAGGTCGCCAGGGTGTTGTCGATACCGCTCGGGGTGCCGTGGGCGATTTTTTCGACGTCGAAGGCCAGATTCGAGATTTCGCGCTCCGATATCCGGATAGCGAAGCAGCGTGCCATGGCCCGGATCACGGCCACCGCCAGTGCCGCCGAGGCCCCCAGCCCGTTGGCCCGGGGCACCCGGGGGAAAACATCGATGCGCATGCCGCGATCGGCCACGCCCAGGCGCTCGGCGATCAGCGTGATCGATTCGTGCAGCGAACTGATCGAGCCTTCCGGCTCGGACAAGCGCATTTCCACGCCCCAACGCGGGATCAGCAGATCGATCTGCTCGGCCTGCGGCCGGACTTCGGCGCGGACGTTGAGCGGGATCGGGGCGGCGATCGCATGCCGGCCATAGACCACGGAATGCTCGCCGAGCACGATGATCTTGCCATAGCCCATGTCGCCGCTTGCTTCGCCGTGGCCGACGGGTTCCGGCTCGGGCGGTTTGGCGACGCCGCTGGCCGGCGCCTGGCTCACCCGGCCGGTGTCTTCGAGCTCGGCCAGGATTTCACGGGCACGCCAGACCTTGATGTCGCCGCCGGCGACCAGTCGGTCGACGACTTCATCGAACTGCGCATCGGTGGCCCCGGCAGCCATCGCCACGCTGCGGGCATGCAAGGTCATATGACCGCGCTGGATGCCATGCGTCGACAAGGCCTTGATGGCCGCAAAATTCTGCGCCAGACCGACCGCGCACATGATCTCGGCCAGTTCCGCAGCCGACTCGATACCCAGCACCCGATGGGCGATCTTGACCGCCTGATTGGATTCGACCTGGCCACCGACGGTGCCGACCTTGAGCGGCAACTCCAGCTCACCGACCAGGTTGCCTTCGTCGTCGGCATACCAGCGGGTCAGCGAACGATAGCGGCCGGTGCGTGCAGCATAGGCATGGGCTGCGGCCTCGATCGCGCGCCAGTCGTTGCCGGTCGCGATCGCCACGGCATCGATGCCGTTCATGATGCCCTTGTTGTGGGTGGTGGCCCGGTACGGATCCATCTCGGCGAATTCGTTGGCCAGGATGATGCCGTCGCGGACTTCCGAGCCGGAGTACTCGCCAGCTTCGAGCAGGCTCGGCGGAATCACGCAGCGTGCCCGGACCAACGATCGGTCGGTCAGGTTCGACAGGATACGTAGGAACACCTCGCCGCCGGAGATCTTTTCGATCAGCGGGGCGGCGCCTTCGCACATGGTGTTGACCAGGTTCGCGCCCATCGCATCCCGGGTGTCCACGATCAGATGGACCACCAGCATTTCGCCGTGCTCGGCGGTGGCGCCGTGGGTGATGACTTCCACATCCTGGGCGCCGCCGCCGCGGGCGACCATATTCGGATGCAGGCTGTTGGCTAGGTTCAGAATCTCTTCTTTCGCCTGCAGAATCGCCTGTTTGGCGTGGGCAGCCCGGGGAACGTTGACCACCTGGATCTGGCCGATCAGCATCGGCCGCTCGGCCGTGGAGGTGAAGCCTCCGGACCGCCGTACCAGCTTGGCTGCCGACGACACGGCCGCGATGATCGAGGGCTCCTCGACCACCATCGGGATCAGGTAGTCGCGTTCGTTGACCGAGAAATTCAGGCCCAGTCCCATCGGCAGGCCGAAGGCGCCAATCACGTTTTCGATCAGGCGATCGGCCTTGTCGGCATCGAGTAAATGCGTGCCGTCGACCAGCATGTCGTATTCGGCCTCGCTGATCACGTCGCGCTCGAGCAGGGCGCGGAGTCGATCGGCGACCGAGAACTTATAGAACTGGGGGATACGGGAATGACTCATTCGAAAAGAATCCTCGGCGCAAGTTGTCGACGATGCTGGGGCTCGAACGGCATCGTTGTGTAATGCACTAGTTTAGCCCAGCCGCCCATGGGCTGTCGCCGACCGGTCTGCGGCCGCGATGTCAGGGTGGCTCGGTTCCAGGGTGACCCCGTCGACGCCCAGTTCGAGATCGATGATATCGGCGCCGGCGCTCGCAAAGTCATCGCGTAACGCGGCCTGGTCGGTATAGTGGGTGGTGAACAACAGGCCGACGTCGCCGCCGCCGGCGCCCGAGCTTTTGAATACGGCGCCGTGGCGCGCGGCCAGAGCATGCAATTCGTGATGCCGGGGGCTGACGATGCCGGCCCCGGCGTGATGATCCAGTGCGATCAAAGCCTCGAAATACTCACGGGCCAACTGCAGAAACCGATTGGCCTGGCCGAGATGATCGGCGGCATGCTCGGCCAGAGCTGCCAGCCGGGTCATGTCGGATTGAAACCCCTGCGGCGAATGTTCGCCATAGGCATAGACGCGAGCCACCAGTTCTGTCGTGCTGGCGCCTTGGCCGGTGACGACGGCCGTGCCGTTCAAGCCGGTCGGCCAGGTCAGCGGCTCGGGGGCCTGGTCTCGGATATAACCAATGATGCCGCCATAGACCGAGGTAGCGACATCGCCGCCGCTGCCGGTGCCGCCTTGGGCAGCGCGGTGCGCCGCGATCGCCAGCCGCGCCAGTTCGGCCGGTGCCGGATGGATATCCGCCCAGGCCAGCAGGGCCCGGGTCAGCGCAGCCGCGACCGCGCCGCTGGAACCTAGGCCAAGCTTGTGGCCATCGCGGGCGAAATCGGAGGTGTCGATATGCACGTCCAGCGGCGGCAGCGGGGTATCCAGAAAGTCGGCCACGGCGGCACGCACTGCCTCGAAGACCCGCAGTCGGTCGCGGACGGTGTCGTCCAGCTCAGCCCCGGCCTGGCCATCGACGCCGAGCGCGAGGTGCTCGATATCCAGATTTGGTGCGCTGAACGACCAGTGGCCACCGGATGCCGCACGCAGGGTCACGCGCGCCCGCCGGTTTACGGCCGTGAGTATCGAAGGCGCCCCCTCGAGTACGGCATATTCGCCGATTAGAAACAGCTTGCCGGGAGCGCTGGTGGTAACGGTGGTTTCGGTGCTCATGGCAATAGGTAGGCAGCGGGGCCGAGGCCGGTTCTACGAGTATCCAGCACGCCCGGGACCGCAGCCAATGCGCGGGCCACCTCGGCGCTGTGCGAGGGCGGGCAGAGTGCCTTGACCTGCGGGCCGGCATCGATCGTGAAGTACACCGGGGTGCCGGCGTCGCGAAGATCGCGCACGGCGTGCATGGCCGCCACAGTCGCCGGATTCCAGTAGATCAGGCCGGGCCGGGTCGACAGCATCAAGCCGTGCAGTTTCAAACAGCTCATTTCCGACAGCGCGCCCAGGGTCTCGAAGTCGCGGGCCGCGATCGCCTCGCGCATACCGGCCAGATCCGACTCAGAGTGGGCGACCCAGGCGTCGTAGTAGTCCGAGCGCTGATCCAGATTGCTCATGCCGATCGAGGAATTGATCTTCTTGCTGGCGGTGTCGGTGATCGCCACTACCACGTCCAGCGGCCAGTCCTCGGGCGCCAGGATGGGCTCGGCATAGGCATCGCTGCCGTCGTCGCGCTCGCCGCGGTGCATCTCGACCAGCCCACCGAAGATCGACCGGGCCGCAGAGCCCGAGCCTTGACGTGCGAGCATCGACAGCTCGCGTCGATCGAGATCGAGCCCGGCAGCGCGGGTCGCCGCCAGGGTGAGGGCCGCGAAGCCCGAGGCCGAGGAGGCCAGCCCGGCCCCAGTCGGGAAGTTGTTATGCGAAACGATCGCGGCCCGGGTGTCGATGCCGGCGCGCTGACGGATCAGATCTAGAAACGGGGTCAGACGCGTGGTGTCGGCCGGGGCATCGTCGAGTTGCGCGCGATCGGCCGCCAGCGCCGGATCGAATACTACCCGGGTATCGGTGTACAGCGTATCGAGCGTGACCGAGATCGATCCGACGGCAGGCAGGTTGCCCGGACCTGCGCGCTTGCCCCAATACTTAATCAGCGCGATATTGCTGTGGGCGCGCGCGGTGGCTTGGGTCATGGGAGTTTCGCTCGGTCGCTTAAAAATCCGCGCGCAAGGATACGCGATCGGCGCGTCTGTGCCGAGCGAAGGCGCCCGTGCAGCATGCACCATTTGCTAGCATACGGCCTGGAAATCTCACGTGTCGCGCATTGCGGGCCGTCAACCGACGAGAATAATCATGCCGGGAATCAGTGGACTGGCGCTTTATCTGCCGCCGTATCGTGTCAATCTCGAGGATTGGTGCGCATGGAACGATCAGCCTTGGGACAAGATTCGCAAGGTGGTGGGGCGCAGCTTTCGCATGCGCGGGCCGGAGCAGAGTGTGTATACGCTCGCTGCGAACGCCGCCTGGCGCCTGATCCAGGCCTATGACCTCGATCCGAACGATATTGGCTATCTGGCGCTGGGCACAGAATCGTCCAGCGACAATTCTGCCGGGGCGGTGATCGTCAAGGGCATGCTGGATGACGCACTGGCTGCGCACGACATGCCGCTCATGTCGCGCGAATGCGAAGTGCCGGAGTACAAGCACGCCTGCCTCGGCGGCGTGTATGCGCTCAAGGGCGCGCTGCGTTTTCTGGCCACCGACGGGGCAGCCCGCAAGGCGATCGTGGTCTGTTCGGACATTGCCGAATACGAACGCGGCTCCTCGGGCGAGCCGACCCAGGGCGCCGGTGCGGTGGCTATGTTGCTCGAGGCCGAGCCCAAGCTGCTGCATATCGATCTGTCGCGCTCGGGCAGCGCCTCGGATTACCGCATGGTCGATTTCCGCAAGCCGTTCGCGCGCTTCCGGGATCAGCCTCAGCGCTCGGATGGGCAGATGCAGGATCTGCCGGTCTTCAACGGCCGCTATTCCACCAGCTGCTATGTGGATGCCACCCGGGCCGCCATGAACGCCATGCTGGCACGCCAAGGCGGCGGCCGGCGCGCCGACTATTTTCATGCCGTAGACGCGGTATTCATGCACCGGCCGTATCACCGCATGCCCTCGGCTGGCTGGGCCATGGCCTATCTGTTCGCCCTGGCCGACGGCGATCAGGACAACCGCGCCGAGCTGGCCGAATACGCCCGCGGCGCCGGTATCGACCCAGAGGCCTTGCTACAAGAAATCGCCGATATCTCGCCGGATATGCGGGCTCGGGTCGCGGCTGGCGAGTCCGGCGACGATGCCTTCCCGCTGGCCGGCAACTTGATGCGCTATCTGCGCAAGACCGAACTCTGGCAGAACCTGGTGGCCGGCAAGCTATCGCTGGGCAGCGAGATGATGCGCGACCTGGGCAATCTGTATACCGCCGCACTGCCGGCCTGGCTGGCAGCTGGTTTCGTGCAGGCCCATCAGGAAGTCTTGCAGCTCGGCGGCCAACAGTGGCTGGCGCTCGGCTACGGCAGCGGCGACGCAGCCGAAGCGTTGCCGATGCGGGTGGCCGAAGGCTGGGAGGCCGCAGCCTCGCGGATCAACTTCGCCGAAGCGCTCGGCGCGCCCGTGGATCTGGATGCCGAACAATATGCGGCCTTGCACGACGGTCATCCTGCGGATGTACAGCCGGCCCCGGCCAGTGACGAGTTTGTGGTCGATCGTATCGGCGATATCGACCGCCCGGATTTCCGCGACGTAGGGATCGAATACTATCGCTATGTGCCGGCCAGCCAGGCCCGGCAGAATGCCGCCCACGAAGCGGTCGGCTAGCTTCGAAAAACTAGCGTTGCGGCCATAAAAAGCCGGTGCACAGGCACCGGCTTTTGTTATTGCCGCCGGATGGCGATCAAGGCGCCGGGTTGGGCATATCGTTGTGCACGGCCTCGATTTCTTCAAGCACTTCGGCAGACAACGTCAATTCGAAGCTGTCGATGTTCGAGGCCAACTGGTTCATCGTCGTGGCGCCGATGATGTTCGAGGTCACGAACTCGCGGCTGGTGACATAGGCCAGGGCCATCTGGGCCGGGTCGAGCCCGTGGCGGCGTGCGATATCGACATAGGCCGCCGCGGCCTCTTCGGCACGGTCGCCGTTATAGCGCGCGAATCGTTCCCAGCGGGTCAGGCGCGCGCCTTCTGGACGCGCACCGTCGAGATATTTGCCCGACAGAACCCCGAAGGCCAACGGCGAATAAGCCAGCAGGCCGACCTGTTCGCGGATGGCGCACTCGGCCAGACCGATCTCGAAAGTGCGATTGAGCAACGAGTAGGGGTTCTGGATCGAGGCCACCCGTGGCAGCGACTCGCGCTCGGCGGCCCGTAAAAACTGCATCAGACCCCAGGGGGTCTCGTTGGACAGCCCGACGTGGCCGATCTTGCCTTCGTCGACCAGCCTCGCGAGTTCGCCCAGGGTGTCTTCGATCGGCACCGGGTTATCGTCCGGATCATGGACATAGCCGCGTTTGCCGAAGGTATTGGTTGCCCGGTCCGGCCAGTGCAGCTGGTACAGATCGATATGATCGGTTTGCAGCCGTGTCAGGCTGGCATCGATCGCGCGACGGATATGGTCCGGCGTCAGCCGCGGCGTTTCGCCGTCGCGCAGATATTCCATGTTGCTGCGCGCATGCCCGGTGACCTTGGTCGCCAGCACGATATCGCTGCGGCGGCCGCTCTTGGCTAGCCAGCTGCCGATATAGCTTTCAGTGCGGCCCTGGGTCTCGGCCCGCGGTGGCACAGGGTACATTTCAGCGGCATCGACGAAATTCACGCCGCGCGACAGGGCATAGTCGAGCTGTTCATGGGCTTCGGCTTCGCTGTTCTGTTCGCCGAAGGTCATGGTGCCAAGGCAGATCGTGCTGACATCCAATCCGGTATGGCCGAGTTTGCGATAGTTCATGCGAAAGCCGGAGATCGAAAAACGGGCGCCCAGCTTACGTCAGGCCCCCTTGCCTCGCCATAGTGGCTTTTTTGTTTGGGGTTCGTCCTAGGCGCCGCTGTTTTGGCGTGATCGCGTGGGGGTTTTACAGCCATCGACGAATTATCGTTTGATGGAGGTCTGTTCCCAGCGCCGATACGCGAGCCCCGATGGATTATCAAGCCTACCGCGATGCCCTGCAGCGTCGATTCCCCGAACCGACACTGGCGTTCGAGCCGGCCGAGTATGCAGCCCGGCTGGACGCCGTTCGTCGGGCGATGGCCGATGCGCAGGTGGATCTGTTATTGCTGAGCGATCCGGACGAGCTGTGCTATTTGACCGGGTATACGACGTTCGAGGTTTCAGTGCAGTGCGTGCTGCTGGTCTCGGCCGAGCGAACAGTGTTGTTCGTCCCAGCGATCGAGATCGGGCCGGCGGTGTATTTGAGTCGTGTCGACGAAGTCATCGGTTATCCGTGGCAGGCGCCGGAACACATGGCACGGGAACTGGCGACCCAGATCCAGCGTGCGACCGGTCAGGCCGCGCCGCAGATCGGTTTCAACCCGTGGTCTGGTGCGCTGCGCCCAGGGCTGGTCTCGGTCTTGCAGGCGAGGTTCGATGCCGCTCAGTTGATCGATACCGGTGGTCTGATCGATCGCGTGCGGCTGGTCAAATCGCCGGCAGAGATGGCGTATCTATCCGAAAGCGCAGCGATCACCGGGGCCGGGCTGGATGCAGCAGCAGCGGTGACCCAGGTCGGGGTGATCGATCACGAGATCGCGCGCGCCGGAGCCAATGCCATGCTTGGTGCCGGTAGTGAATTTATGAGCATGCAGCCGATCGTGACCACCGGCGCACGTAGCGGGATCATCCATACCAATCATGCCGGGTACTCGGTCGAGCCCGGCGAGGTAGTCTTCACCGAGTTCGGCGCCGTACGTCGACGCTATACCGCGCCCCTGATGCGCACCGCCGTGGCCGGTGCCGCGAGCGCCGAAGTGCGTGAGTTTCATGCGGTTTGTCTCGATGTGTTGGATGCGGTAATGGCTTCGGCGCGGGCCGGCGCCAGTTTTGCATCGGCCGCCCGAGCTGGAGCGGCTGCTATGGCGCCGATCGACGATCGGGCTTTTTTCTCTGGCGTCTTCGGTTATCCGGTGGGGGCGGCTTTTCCACCCTCCTGGGTGGCTGGGGACTGTTTTATCGCGACCGACAACGACGCCGAACTGGTTGAAGACATGGTGTTCCATCTGCCGATCTGCCTGCGCAAACCGGGCGAGTTCGGCATGGGCTTTAGCGAAACGGTGCGTATTACGGCGACAGGCGCTGAGCGGATTACCGAAAACAATCGGTCGTTGAACGAAATTAGTGCGTAACTACAAATGGTTGGCTGATTTCTTGCGACCTATTTCCGGGCGCAAAGCGGCGTGGCAATAGCATGGCGCGGTGTGTTCCGGGCCATTGTTCAACTTGACACACCGTAGTGCGATAGCCTCTAGTGATTCAGTAGGTTTCGACACACCTCGAAGGGGGATTGATGAACTTCAAAAGAACCATTCTTGCAGCCGTCGGGATTGCGCTGGCCGGCAGTGCCGGCTTGGCCAACGCCGAGACATGGCGCTTCGGTCTGGAAGAGACCAAGGGCAGCGTCCAATACCAATACGCCGAAGACTTCAAGAAGCTGATCGAGAAGAAGAGCGACGGCGATATCACCGTGCAGCTGCTGCCCTACGGCAAGTGGGGTTCGACCTACTCGGCGCTGTACGATGCGGTCCAGAACGGGGCTATCCAGATCGGCTTCGGTTCGGGGGCGCTGGGCGGCACGGTGCCGGAAAGCCAGCTCATGTCGTTGAACTTCGTGATGCCTTCCGATCAGCTAAAAACCGTGAAGGTGCTCAATTCCAAGGCGTTTCTGGAGAGCAAGCCGTGGCAGCAGGCGTTTCGCAAGCGCGGTTTGGTACCGCTGGCCGAACTGACCGAGGGCTATCAGGTCTGGACGGCAAACAAGGCGATTCGTACCCCCGCGGACATGAAGAACCTGCATATCCGCGTCATGGATAACAGCCTGCTGCGGGCCACCTATCGGGCCTATGGTGCTGCGCCGGTCAGCATCGCCTATGGCGAGCTGTACAGCGCCCTCCAGCAGGGCCAGGCCGAAGGCAACATCCAGCCGGTGTTTGCTCATGAGAACATGGGCTTCTACGAAGTCCAGGATTACATGATCTTCGCCGACCAGTCGCAGTTCATCGCTACGCTGATGGGCAGCCAGGACTGGTGGAAAGGTCTGTCCGACGATCAGAAGAAGATGGTCAAGAGCGTGACCGATCAGCTCGTCAAGACCGGCTACGACATTCAGACCCAGTTCAACAAAGAACGCCTGAATACGATCAAGGACAAGAGCGATATCAAGATCATTCACTTGAACGACGAGCAGCGCGACCAGTTCCGCAAGCTTGCCAAACCGGTTCGCAAGACGTTTGTCGACCAAACGGGCGAGCAGGGCAAGGCTGCGCTCAACATCTTGCTCAAGCAGTTCGGCGAACAGCCGATGGACGGCGGCAACTCCTGATCGCAGACAGGTGACGCCAGCGGTTGGGCTTCGCGCCGAACCGCGTCTGATCGGGCCGGGCCAGCGATGGCCCGGCTTTTTTATGCCTGGGGCTAGGGCGCATCTCGTGACGATGCGCCTTAGAGCGTGTCGTTATAAGAGACGCCACTGCATCCCCGGAGGCGTGCCCTGAGGCGACCATCCGGCGTTATCGTTCGCTCACGTTGCCTTGTCTTGCCACCTCGCAGGCGTAGCTGCCGCGGTATATCTCATGACGACATGCCCTAGGCTCTGTTGATAGGGCCTGGGAGTTTCGCGCCCGGTGCTGTAAGTGCGGCCAGGCAAGGCGTAGCGGCCGTGGCGTCGCCGTACTACGCGTGGCGGGGCTACACAGCGGGGTTGTGGTCGGCTCGTTAATTTAGAGGGCGACCGTCTCTTCGGGTTGGGCCACTCATCGCGCCCTGCAGGGTAGTGTGTTTGGGAAGGGCCACCTCGAGGCGGCCACTCGCGTATTCCAGGGCACGATGGGCGGCTTCTAGGCAGTGCTCGCACGACCCATCGACAGGCCCTAGTGGATGAATTCGGTTTGTCTTTCTGGGGGTTGCACCATTCAGAGCCAGGTCGAACCCACTCAGATCGAGCTATCCAGGCCAACCGCCGAATGGCCGCGCATGTCGAACCTGGTCGGGCAGGCTAATCGGGAGAGGACGGCTTGCGTTGCACCATGATCGGTAACGAAGTGCGATCCAAGAACGCGGTGCGGGCCAATGTCCGGCTGCGAGATCTGAGCGAACGGTCAATCCTGGCGCGGACTGAATCGAACCGAGGCCCAGCGTAGCGTCGCCGAGACAGCCATGTCGGCAGGCGAAGCGACTCGTCAAACCAGCGAGCGAAAATGGTGCGGCGCACTCTTGTGGTGCCGGCTCGATGGGTTCAGGCGTTGAAAACCGGATCGCCCAGACAAAGATGGAACGGGCTGCAGCCCGTCGCGGCATGCAGCCGAGCAACTGGCAGGTGCGAGATGTTGCCCTATATCCGGGCTCCGACAGCTAGAGATGGCTGGCACGGCCCTACTGAAGTGTCGGCGCCCGGTACTGATGCGCCGGTTGCCTGACGGGTTCCGACTGCCTGCTGGGCTGTGCCGTCATCGGGCTGCGCCGGGCTGCGCGGCCGGCTTCGGCGATAATGCCGAAACCGGCCTTGTGGCTGGCACTACTGGCCGCCGAGCGACGGCAGCAACAACGAGATCTGCGGAAAGAAGATCAGGATGAGCGTGCTCATCAGCAAGATGAGGATAAACGGCGGGGTGCCGCGAATGACTTCCATATACGGGCGCCGGAACACCGCGATCGCTGTGAAGATATCGCAGCCGAACGGCGGCGTGGCCGAGCCGATCGCGGCCTGCAGGGTGACGATTACCCCGACATGGACCGGATCCAGCCCGGTGGACTCAACCAGCGGCTTGAAGATCGGCACCAGAATGAGGATCACCACGATCGGGTCGACGAACATGCAGCCCACGAAAAACGCGGCAGCGATCAGCATCAACGCGAGTGACTGATTGTCGCCGATCGCATCGATGGCCGGGCCGAGGACGGCTTCCGGAACGCCAGCGGTGCCGAGCGTCTGGGAAAAAGCAGCGCCGACCGCAACCAGGATGAAGACCACAGCCGTAATCATGCCGGTCGACAAGGCCAGCCCGCCCAGATCACGAATCGAGACCTGGCGATAGATGACCATCTCCAGCAGCACGGCATAGGCCACTGCGACCGCCGAGGCCTCTACGGCGCTGAAATATCCGCCGTAGATGCCTCCGACCACGAGAATCGGAAAGCCAAGCGGCAGCAGGGTTCGGCGCAGTGCGGTCAGTCGTTCTCCCCAGGTAGCACGCGGCTCCGGCTCGATGCCGCGGATTCGTGCGCCGATATAGCAATACAGGGAAAACATCAGAAGAATGAGCAGGCCGGGCAGGATGCCGGCGAGGAAAAGATCCCCGATCGAGGTCTTCATCACCACGCCGTAGACGATGAAGCCGATGCTGGGCGGAATCAGCAGGGCGATATCCGAGGCGTTGATAATCAGCGCGAGCGCGAAGCGATCGGAATAGCCTTTGGCTAACAGCCTGGGGCGCATCGGGCCGCCCATGGCAACGACGGTTGCCTGGGTCGAGCCGGAGACCGCGCCGAACAAGGCGCAAGAGGCGGCCGTGGTAATCGGCAGGCCGCCGCGCATGTGTCGGGTGAAACTATCGACCAGATCCAGCAGGCGATTGGCGGTATGGCCCTTGGTCAGAATGTCGGCAGCAAAGATGAACATCGGCACGGCCGCCAGAACCCAGCTGCCTACCCCGGTGATCATCCAGCTGACCATCTGGTCCGGGCCGAAGAACGTCATGCCGGTGAACATCATGAACAACGTGCCTGCGGCCAGCGGCACCATCATCGGAAACCCGAGCAAGAGGAAGGCCAGCATGATTAGGCCAAGCCATAGGGTCATGAGCAGGTCTCCTGGTCGAAACGCATGGGGTTAGGCACCTCGGGAATGGGATGCGGGATCGTCGTTGGCGGTCGCTGCTTCATCGGGCACGTCGGCGTATTCTTCTCTTTCGTTGAAAGAGCGCCAGATCTCCGGGCTGCTGAGGTTCCGGGCGATCGTGAGCAGATATTGCACACCAGCCAGGGTAAAGCCGATCGGCAAGGCGAGATTGACGGTCCACATTGGGATGTGCAGTGAGGAGCTCGTACGGCCGCGCTCGCGCAGGACCAGATCGTATTGCGCGGATTTGTAGGCGAAATAGAACATCAGCGCGCCGGTGCCGGCACAGATGATGATCAGCAAGGTCTTGCGGGCACGCCCGTGGAGCTGATCATAGAGGGCCGACATGCTGATATGGCGGGCGCAGCGCGCCGCATAGCCCACGCCGACGAACGTGATCACCACGATCAGCATTTCCGTGACCTCGTAAGTGCCTGGAATGCCGTGGTCGAACAAGAGGTTGCCAACAACATGGGCACTCATCAGAGCGGCCATGACCAATACGCTGCCGGCTACGATCACCCGCTCGATCCAACCGAGGGCCTGATCGATTGCGTTCAGAGCGCGCAGCACCATGCCGGGCGAGCTCGTCCGAGCCGAGTGGTGCTTCTGTGTCTTTGTCGCCATGAATGATCCTGCGATTGAACGACGTAAACCATCACCCCGTTGTCGATGGTTCGTATCAAGGATGCTGAGTTCTGGCTATCGAACGCGCGGCATTTGAAATCATTGCTTTGGCTGCCGCTGCGTTCCCCCTTATCTTGGAACCTACAATTTTTTCCGCGGCTTAGCCAGCTACCTTGGACCTATTGCTGATGTTGGCCCAAGGCATCGTAAGTCCATTAGGCAACTTCAATGCCATAACCAGTGAATAGGTTTCGGCTATCGGCCAGCAAGCAACGGTGGTCGCCCTCGGCAATCGCAATCGATGCCGCACCGACGATATCGGGTGATGCCGCGATCGTTGCGGCTTCGAGTTTGGGCGGCTCGGCGGTCGATGCAGAGGGCGATAGCGTCACAGCAGGGCCGTAGATTTCAAGTTCGTCTTGGTCGCCGTCGCGGCTGATTACAGGCCACGGCGTCGATGCGACCACCAAGAAATCGGGCTCAGCCGCGGTTGCGATAAGCCATGTCGTGAACCACGTGGCCTTTGTTCATGCCCCGATTTTCGAAGCGGGTATCGCGACGCGGCGGTTCGCTGACAAAGCCATCGCGATCCCCGATATTGTCGAACGCCGGGTGGGCATCGAGTGTCTCGCGCATATGCTCGGCGTAGTTGACCCAGTCAGTGGCCAGGCGCCAGATGCCGCCTGGTTTCAATACGCGGGCAATTTCATCGGCGAAGGCCGGCTGTACGATACGGCGCTTGTGGTGGCGCTTTTTCGGCCAGGGATCGGGGAAATACAGCAGCACCTCGTCGAGTGAGTCGGTGGCGAAGGCCGAGCCCAGTATATCGACGGCATCGTCGCAGAATACGCGCGCGTTGGTGGCACCGGCGTCCTCCAGCGCGCCGAGCAGGCGGCCGACCCCCGAGCGATAGACTTCGACGCCAATGAAGTCGTGTTCAGGGTGTCGGGTGACCAGATCAGCCAGCACTTCGCCGGCGCCAAAGCCGATTTCCAGAGTTCGTGGGGCTTCGCGGCCGAATTCACTGGCCCAGTCGAGCGGCTGCTCGGGAAGGCTCAGGCCATAATGCGGCCAGAGCCGGGCCAGATTCTTTTCCTGACCGGGCGTGAGTCGGCCTTCGCGTTTGACGAAACTGCGAATACGGCGATGGGTCGGCTGATCCACGGGCCGCGCTCCTGGGGTGGCTGAAAAAAAAACGAACGGCCGCCGTTCGTGAACGGCGGCCTGTGATCAGAAAGGCAGGTTGGTCATCGGCGAGGACGCCGAGGCATAGCGACGGCGCGGCATGCGCCCGGCCAGATACGCCTGGCGGCCGGCGATCACGGCATGGCGCATGGCCTGGGCCATGAGGACCGGCTTCTGGGCACTGGCAATGGCCGTGTTGAGCAATACGCCGTCGCAGCCGATCTCCATGGCGATCGCAGCGTCCGAGGCAGTGCCGACCCCGGCATCGACCAGCACCGGCACGTTGGCATGTTCGATGATCTCGGTGACGTTATAGCGATTCTGAATGCCGAGCCCGGAGCCGATCGGCCCGGCCAGCGGCATGATCGCGCAGCAGCCGATATCCTCGAGCCGCCGGGCCACGATCGGGTCGTCGCTGGTATAGACCATGACATCGAAACCGTCGGCGATCAGTTCGCGGGCCGCAACCAGCGTTTCGGACACGTCCGGATACAGCGTTTTCTCGTCACCGATGACTTCGAGCTTGACCAGGTTATGCCCGCCCAGCAGCTCGCGGGCCATGCGACAGGTGCGCACGGCGTCCTTGGCGGTGTAGCAGCCGGCGGTATTGGGCAGCAGGGTATATTTTTCCGGCGGCACCACATCGAGCAGGTTATGCGCCTTGGCGGCCTCGGGGTCGGTTAGGGCCGGCGTACGCCGAATCGCGAGCGTGACGATTTCGGCGCCGGAAGCGGTGATGGCGGCGTCGGTTTGCTCGAGATCGGCGTATTTGCCGGTCCCTACGAGCAGGCGCGAATTGAACGACCGGCCGGCGACCGTGAACGTGTCGGCTTCGGCGGTGGCCTGGCCGCCGCCGATGGCATGTACGATTTCCAGCCGGTCGCCTGCGCCGAGCATGGTATCGGCATGCTGTGGGTTCGGCACGATTTCGCCGTTATGCTCGACCGCGATGCGTTGCTCGCCATAACCCAGGGTTTCGAGCAGCTGGGCGAGCGTGACGGACTCGGCGCATTCGGTTGATTGGCCGTTGACTTCGATCTGCATGGCGATGGTGATTCGTTGGAAATAAAGGCGGTAACGCCCGGAGACTCGGTAGAATAACGCGCTTGGGCGAGTGCTGCGACATGGCGACGGCCTGGCTTGGGCGGCTAGAGTGTGCGGTCGCGATCCACCAGGAGCGGGCGAAACAGATGAGATTCTGGGGCAAAATCCTGATCGGCGGCGGCGCCGTGATCACGTTACTGGTCGTGATCGCGCTCGGGATCGTACGTCTGAGCATCGATCCAGAAGCCTATCGGGCTGAGATCGTATCGGCAGTGTCGCGGGCGGTGGGCCGACCGGTGACGATCGGCGGGCCGATCCATATGGCCGCCTTTCCCTGGCTGAGCGTACGTTTCAACGATGTGGAGATCGCCAATGCTCAGGGCTTTGGTGATCGCCCGATGGCGCATATCGACCAGGCCGATATCAGCCTGCGCGTGTGGCCACTGTTCACCGGCCGACTCGGCTTGGGGACGCTCACATTCGACGGCTTGAATCTGCATCTGATTCGCAAGGCCGCTGGCCAGACCAACTGGCAGGGTATCGTTCATCATCTGTCCGGACAGAGCTGGGGCGGCCGCCCGGCGGGGGCACCGGTACGCCGGAGCCCGGATCCCTCGCGGATGCTGCCGGTGTCGTCGCTGCGTATCAGCGCGGTCGATATCCAGAGCGCGCGCATTCGCTACGACGACGCTGTGACCGATCGAGTCTATCGGCTATCGAACGCCGACCTGCAGACCGGGCGGATCAGTAACGGCCATCCGTTTCGGCTCGAGACCAGCGGTGATCTGAGTTGGTCCGGCTCGCATTTGAGTGCCGCGATCCATGTGGTGTCGCTGATCGAGCCGAATGTATCGGATCATTTTTATCGATTCTCGGGGCTGGGTGTGAACGTACTGGCACGCGGTGCCGCCGTACCTGGAGGCTTGCAGGAGGCCAATCTCGGTGCCTCGGGCGATATCGACCTGGAAGCCGGTCGGTTCGAACTAGAAAACGTGACTCTGCAAAGCGCGGGGCTGACCCTGACCGGCAAGATCGATGGGACCGGTCTGAACGACCAGCTGAGCTACAATGGCCGGATTACTGTCAATGAATTCAGCCCGCGCTCGATAATGCAGCAGCTCGAGTTGGCGCCGCCCCAGACCGAAGCCGGCTCGGCACTGACCGATGCCAGCTTCGATGCCCAGTTCAATGGCACCGCCGATGCCGTGCACTTCAAGCAGATCAAGGCACGGTTGGATGCGAGCACACTGGTCGGCACGGTGGATATCCACGGCTTCGAGGCACGCCGCTACGGATTCAATCTGAATCTGGACACCCTCGATATCGACGATTACCTGCCGCCCGGCAGTGCGGCCCAAGCGCAGACCAGCCAGCCGGCCGAAACCGGGGGCGGTGCCGCCCAGAAGGCCGCCGAGTTCGATTTGGCCTTACTGCGCAATCTGCGAATGCAAGGTCGGTTGACGATCGGTTCGCTCACGGCTGCCAAGCTTCGGATCAGCGATGCCATCGCGGATCTGTCGGTGGCCGATGACGTGTTGCATGTATCGCCGCTCAAGGCTGATCTCTATGGCGGAACAGTCAGCCTGGAAGGAGCGGTCGATGCCGGTGCCGAACGGCCGGAATACCGGGTCGATGGCTGGCTGCATCAAGTCGGGATTCTGCCGTTACTGCACGACGTCGTCGACAGTGACCGGGTCCAAGGCACGGGTTCGATGGAACTCGACCTGCGCGCCCAAGGCAAACAGGTCGCCCAACTCAAACGCTCGCTGTCCGGAAAGCTGAGCTTTGAATTGACCAACGGTCGTCTCAACGGGATCGATTTGGCCGGCATGCTACTGGCTGCGAAGGCCCAGTCAGGCAATGACCAGAGCAACACGCATAACCAGAGCGACGGCACCGGCTTCCGTCGCTTCGGCGGACGCTTCGAGATCGCCGATGGTATTGCCACCGGGCGCGATCTGAGGCTGCTGACGCCACGTTTTTCAGGCCATGGGCAGGGCCGCTATGGCCTACCGCACAACCGGTTGGACTATACATTGACGGTGGTGGTGCCCCAGCAGTCCGACGCGGCGCTGGCGCCGCTGGTTGGATGGCAGTGGCCAGTCCATCTACAGGGTTCGTTGTTGGCTCCGGATTACCACGTCGATATGCAGGCGGCTGGGCCGGCCGAAGAGCCGCCACCGCGGGCAAATCGCGATAGTGCGCCAGTGTCGAACGAAGCCGCCGATCATCGGGCTGCAGGCGCCGGCGACGCTTGAGACCGGGGTACAGACGTTGGGCGGCACGCGTGCTGCTGGCCGCCTGGGCCGCGGTTGCGCTCGCATCATCGACCGAGGCGGCCACGGTGGAAGATCTGAGCGTGACCCACCCAGACCCGGCCTATCGGGTCGTGGCCCACCTGCGGCTCCAGGCCACTCGCGATGCCGCATTTGCAGCCGCCACCGAATTCGAACGAATCGCGGCGCGCTCACCGATGATCGAATCCAGTCGGCGGTTGTCGGATCACGAGCTCGCCTCGCGCATGCGGCTATGCGTGATGTGGTACTGCAAGACGGTGCGCCAGGTCATGCGCTATCGTCGGCGGCCGCCGGGGCGGCTGGATATGCAAGTCGTGCCCGGCCAGGGCGATCTGAAAGCCGGTGCAGCGCACTGGGAGTTTGCTGCCGCCGGGCCGGAACATACCACCGTGGTGTTCGAGGCCCGGATGGTCCCCGATTTCTGGGTGCCCCCCATGATCGGTTCATGGGCGCTGTCTCAGGCGTTGCACAAGCAGATCGAAGCCACTGCCAAGGCCATCGAAGACATCGCGGCTGAATCCCGGGTCGCGCCCCGCAACACGAGTGATATGCCATGACCGAAGTTGTGTCCGACCGGGCGCCAGCCACGATTGCCGAGGCGCTGTTGGATTGGTTCGATCGACACGGACGCCACGATCTGCCCTGGCAGCACCCGCGCACGCCCTATCGGGTCTGGGTCGCCGAGATCATGCTGCAGCAGACCCAGGTCACGACCGTCATCGACTACTTCAATGCGTTCATGACGCGCTTCCCGGACGTCGAGGCGTTGGCTCGGGCCGAGTCGGACGAGGTGATGCGCTATTGGGCTGGGCTCGGCTACTACGCCCGAGCGCGCAACCTGCACGCGGCCGCCCAGCGAATCGTGTCCGATCACGAGGGCGCTTTCCCGGATGATGTCGATACGCTCATGGCGCTGCCCGGCATCGGTCGCTCCACGGCCGGGGCGGTGGTCGCCCAGGCCTACGGCGTCTGGGCGCCGATTCTGGATGGCAACGCCAAGCGCGTGATCGCGCGTCTGGCCGGGATCACGGCCACGCCGGGCAGCACGGCTTACGACAAACCGCTCTGGCGGCTGGCCGAGCGTTATACCCCGGAGCAGCGGGTGACGGATTACACCCAGGCGATCATGGATCTGGGCGCGACCTTGTGTACGCGTCGGCGACCGGATTGCAGCCGATGCCCGCTGGCCGAACGCTGTGTGGCATTCGCCAACGGGATGCAGGCCGATATTCCGGCGCCACGCCGCCGGCGCCGTCGGACGCGTCGCGAGACGACCATGCTGGTGATCGCTGATGAAACCGGCCGGGTACTATTGGAAAAACGCCCGCCCAGTGGGATCTGGGGCGGGCTATGGAGCTTGCCGGAAGTGCCCGACGGTATGGAGCCGATCGACGTCTGCCGGCAGCGTTTCGGCATCGACGTCGAGAACGGCCGAACGCTGGGCACCATCGAGCACGGTTTTACGCATTTTCTGCTCACCATTCATGCACGACAAATGCAGTATCGCGGTGCAGTCCGTATCATGGATGGCGATTTCTCTTGGTTCGAACACGCCCAGCGGCCAGGCCTACCGGCGCCGGTGGCGCGTCTTCTGGATTCATCGCAATTCGAGTTGGATTTATGACCCGTACAGTGCAATGCGTAAAACTTGGTCGTCAGGCACAGGGCCTGCCGCAGCCGCCGCTCCCGGGCGAGCTGGGCCAGCGCATCTATGAAAACGTCTCGATGGAAGCCTGGCAGCAGTGGATGCAGGAACAGACGCGTTTGATCAACGAATACGGCTTACATCTGGCCGACCCCAAGGCGCGCGAGTTCCTGACCGAGCAGACCGAGGAATATTTTTTCGGCAGCGGACAGACTGCCGAGACGCACTATGTGCCGCCCAAGCAGTAAATAACGGTTGACCTAAAGCCTGCGTATCGGTTTAATACGCCTCTCGCCGCAATGGCGAGTGGATGGCCGGATAGCTCAGTTGGTAGAGCATGCGACTGAAAATCGCAGTGTCGGCAGTTCGATTCTGTCTCCGGCCACCATTTTTTTACCTGCCTTACGGTAATCTTTCGTTTTCTTAACGCGCTTGTCGTTATGGTGCCGAACCTTAACTTGGTTCGACCCACCTGCGATGATTGCGCTGATCCATATCAAGAAAACGGCAGGCAAGACGCTCAAGCACATCATGCGCTGCGAATTTGGGCTGTCGCATTGCGATGTGAAGCGTTGGCATGCAAAGGCCGATTGCTTCAATGCAGCCGATTTGCGGCGCCTGCAGCGCGTCAACCCGTGGGTCCGCTCCATTGCGGGCCATAGCGTGCGTAGTTTCAGTGATCTGGATCAGGCAAGCCCGGATTTGCGCTTCTATACCTTCCTGCGCGACCCGATCAAACGCTGTATTTCCGAATACCAATATTCGGTTGCGCAGGGGCGCTGGCCGGAAGGCTCGTTCGATCGCTGGATCGAGGACCCGCACTATCGCGATGTGCAGTGTGACAGTCTGGTGGGCTGCGCCGATGCCGATGCGGCGATCGATCAGATCGAGCGACGCATCGCCTTTGTCGGGGTGACCGAGCGCTTCGATGAATCGATGGCGCTGATGCAATCTTATCTAGAGCTGCCGCATTTCCGACCGCTACAAAAGCGGGTGAACGCAGCGCGCGATAATCGTATCCGGGATGCACTGTTGGCCGATCCGGCAGCCATGGCAAAGATTCACGAGGCCAACCGCGCAGATACGCGGGTGTTCGATTATGTGCTGAGCGAGGTGTATCCACGTCAGCAGCAACGTGCGACGCGGGTGCAGATCGGGGCCTCCGGCAAGGCTTCGGCCGGGGTGGCAGCGCGTCAGTACAACGCTCGTTTCTGGATTAATGGCCTGCATCGGTTTCTGGTGTATAAACCGGTGTTGAGCGTCTATCGCGCCTTCGAGGGGCCGAAAACGACGACTCGCAAGCCGTCGCAGCAGCGTCTTTGAGCGACCGAGCCCGACGGATGCATTGCCCAGGTCAGGGCTAGCACGGCGCCTTGCCGTGCTGGCGCGATGCATATCCGTGCCAAGGCCACGCAAGCACGCCCGGCTAGTCTCGATCGCAGTCGCGATTGGCCAATAGACGCTGGCCGAGGGCCGGTGCGTCGTCGACGCCGAGCAGCACATCGAATCGGATGTTCGTGCCGACGTAGAGCATCGGCGCCCTGGAGGCACGGATCACGAATACGAAGCGCTCGTCGGGGCGCTGATACCAGCCAACGCGAAAGCCGGGCAGGGCGATGCCATTGCGCCATTTCAGGCTTGGCATGGCGGGATCGTCCGCGCCCGAGATGCGCTGTACCCGCATGACGCTGTCTAGCGGTACCCGTTCGTGGAATTCGCCGCCTTTGAGATGCATGGTGCCGCCCCGCAACGTGACTTCATTACGGGTTGCGGCATACAGCGCGAGCACTACCAGCGCGATCTGGGTCGCCAGCATGAAGCCGATCAGCAACGCCAGCAGTAATACCGTCAGCCAGCCGGGTATTGCCCCGGCCAGTGCAATCACGAGGCCGATCAGGGCGATCGGGGCGACCGTCAGTGCGCCGACGCCCGCTGCGAAGGCGCGCCAAGGGACGGTTTTGATCGGAAACACATGCATAGGTTGTGACCTATCGGTCGACCATGGCGGCCAATCGGGCGCTTTTGATGCCACGTTTTTTGATACGCCCCAGGGCGGCGGTCTCGATCTGTACGCTGCGACAGATCCGTGCGCAGCGCTCGTAGGTTTCCAGAAACTCGAACGTTTCGGCGATGTCGCCCAGGCCACAGTCGCTCATATGGGCCAAAACCCGGTCGCGTGAGGCTGGGTCGAGCCAGCGGTCGGTCGTCTTAGCCAAGCCTTCGCCCACCAGCGTATCGGCATGCCAGTTTTTGATATCGATGGCGCAGAATGCCCCGCTGTCTGCCCGTTGGACCAGATTGGGTGCGATCGGGTCGCGATAATCGAAACCGATTCTTAGATGAGACGGGCGCAAATCGGCGCTTTTTGCCCGTAAGGCCTCTATTAATGCGCTATCGATGAGACCCCGGCGGTGCAGGTAGACGAGGTTACTTTCGTGTTGGGCCCCGTAGCCAGTCTGCTCTAGTGGCACCAGGCGCGATCCTCGGCGGGCGAACTCGGTGAAACAGCGCGCGATGGCATCGATTTCGATGCAGCTCATCCGGTCATAGGGCTGGCCGTCGACAAACTCGACCCATAACTGCCGCCCCCGGGTATGGCGCCACTGGGGGAGGTGCTGGCTCGGGCCGAAACGCTGCAGGTTACGCGTGACCCGGGCCGCTGTGGCCGCGTCGTTGAAGGTGATCTTTTTATAGACCGGATGGTCTTGTTCGAAGACCAGGTGCACATCGTAGTCCGCGCGATGCCAACGACCCAGAGTACGCAGGAGACGGCGTTTGAAGCGCTTGACCGGCCCATAGACAGAGCGGTGCGGCAGCCGCTCGATGTCGGCCGTAACCAGTTCGTAACTCGACATAGGCGCTAACGCTACCAGTAACCGATAAGCAGTGCATCAGGAAGATGTCAAGGGCGCGACAAGGTCCTGATTTTTTAAGAAATTTTTGCACTATGCAGGAGTATATCTAAGTGGCTGTAAATAAGCGCATTTTTTTGTGCGGGCCTCGGGATCTACGCTGGGTGCATAGGGGGCGACATACGGAGAATCCCTGATCGGCGCGAAAATTGCGTTATGATAGGCCGTTGAATTTGCATGGCTCGAGGGGCGCGTTTGAATACCAAGCTGTCCGTAGAACACGTCTACAAAATTTTTGGGGCACATCCGAAGCGCGCGATGGAGCGCGTTCAAAAGGGGCAAGGCAAGGATCAGATCTTTGCCGAAACCGGCATGACCGTGGGGGTCTCGGATGCCGGATTCGAAGTCCAGGAGGGTGAGATTTTCGTCGTCATGGGGCTATCGGGCTCCGGTAAGTCGACCCTGGTCCGCATGCTTAATCGCTTGATCGAGCCTAGCTCGGGAGCGATCAAGATCAACGGGCGCGACATCACCCAGATGAGCCATAAAGAGCTCATCGAGCTGCGGCGCCATGAGATCAGCATGGTCTTCCAGTCGTTTGCGCTGATGCCGCATCAGACCGTGCTGGAAAATACGGCCTTCGGTCTGGTCACGGCTGGGGTCGAGCGTGAAGAGCGCGAAAAGCGTGCCCTCGAGGCGCTGGATGCGGTGGGTCTGAAGGCCAATGCCAACAGCTACCCTGACGAGTTGTCCGGGGGTATGAAACAGCGTGTTGGACTGGCTCGGGCGCTGGCGGTTAACCCCGGTATCCTGCTGATGGACGAAGCATTCTCGGCGCTGGACCCGCTGATCCGAACCGAAATGCAGGACGAGCTGCTGCGCCTGCAGTCCGAACAGGCCCGCACCGTGGTCTTCATTACCCACGACCTGGACGAAGCCATGCGCGTCGGCGACCGGATCGCCATCATGCAGTCCGGCGAAGTGGTCCAGGTCGGTACGCCAGAAGAGATCGTGCGCAACCCGGCCAACGACTATGTGCGCTCGTTCTTCCGCGACGTCAACGTCGGCCATGTCTTTACCGCCCGCGATATCGCCAAGCGCGATCAGGTCACGGTCATCGAGCGGGCCGGGTCCAGCGTACGGGCGGCCCTGTCGCGCTTGAACCAGTACGACCGTCCGGCGGCCGTGGTCCACGATCGCAATCGCAAGTATCTCGGTACCGTCAGTGCCGATTCGCTGGAAGCCTGTATCGAGCAGTTGGCCAAGGACGAAGAGGGCAATATCGAACAGGCCTTCGTCAGCGGCGTACCGATCATCGAGGCCAGCACCGCGCTGACCGAGCTGCTCGAACCGGTGGCTGAATCGCCACACCCGGTGCCCGTGCTCGACGAGAACGGCCGCTATCTCGGCACCATCTCGCGCTCGGCGCTGCTGCATACGCTCAACCGGACCGAACACGACCAGGATGTTGCCTGATGTATCACTTCTCTATTGAAGCTGCCGGCTTCTGGCAGCAACTGTCCAACCAATTCGTGATCAACCTGCCGATCGGGGACTGGTTCACGGCCATCGTGAATTTCATGCAGACCCATTTCGAGCTGTTTTTCACGATCGTGTCGGCGATCATCAGTTTTGTGGCCGACAATCTCACGGCGTTTTTCAGCTGGCTACCAGCGCCGTTAGTGTTCATCGTGCTGGCCGTACTGGCACTGTGGCGGGTTGGTTGGCAGTTCACGTTGTTCGTGTTGGTCGCCCTGTACGTGGTGCTCGGCATGGATCTATGGCCAGAAACCATGGATACGCTCGGTTTGGTATTGGCTGCCACGCTGGCGGCGCTCGGGGTCGGGCTGCCGCTGGGCGTGTTGATGGCTAAAAGCGACATCGTGCAGACCATCATCCGGCCGATACTCGACTTCATGCAGACTCTGCCGGCGTTCGTGTATCTGATTCCGGCTGTGATCTTTTTCGGCACCGGCCGGGTACCGGGTGTGATTGCTACCGTGATCTTTTCGATGCCGCCGGCGGTACGTCTGATGAACATCGGCATTCGCTACGTGCCGACCGAAAACGTCGAGGCGGGCAAGGCGTTTGGTTGCAACGGGCTGCAGTTGCTGTGGCGGGTCGAGTTGCCGCTGGCCCTGCCGTCGATCATGGCCGGTATCAACCAGACCATCATGCTGGCGCTGTCGATGGTGGTCATTGCCTCGATGATCGGCGCGGGCGGCCTGGGTGATCCGGTGCTGGCTGGTATTCAGCAGTTGCGTCTGGGCACCGGCTTCCAGGGCGGACTTGGTGTTGTGATTCTTGCAATTATTCTTGATCGTCTGACCCAAAGTTTTGGTCAGCGTAAGAGGGGTGACAGCCTCTTTTCTCGGCTAAAAAACTTGTTCGGCGGGTCGGCCAATCAGTCGAACACTGCTTGATCGACAACTCCAAAATTGACAGTATTCATAGTTAGGACTGACTAGGGAGAAATATCGATGAAATTTCGAATGAAAAGCGTCGTAGGCGCGGCACTGATGGGGGCCACGGTTGCCATGAGCAGCTTCGGCAGTGCGCAGGCAGCCAGCGGCGACAAGACCATCACGCTCGGCTGGACCGCCTGGTCGGATGCCGAATTCGTCACCAAGCTGGCGAAGCAGGTCATTGAACAACGCACCGATTACAGCGTCGATCTCAAGATGGCGTCGATCGGCGTGCAGTATCAGGGCGTGGCCAACGGCGATCTGGACGGCATGCTGATGGCCTGGTTGCCGGATACGCACGCCGATTACTGGGACAAGGTCAAAGGCCAGGTCGACGACCTCGGCACCCTGTATGAAGGCGCCAAGCTGGGTTGGGTCGTGCCGGACTACGTGCCGGAGGATCAGCTGAACTCGATCACCGATCTGAAGAAAGACGCGGTCAAGTCCAAGGTCGGCGGCAAGATCCAAGGCATCGATCCGGGCGCCGGGCTGATGCAGCTGTCGGAAAAGACCATGAAAGCCTATGGCTTGAACGACGACTACCGTCTGGTTTCGGCCAGTGGCGCGGCGATGACCGCTGCTCTGGCGCGGGCCGAGAAAAAGCATGACTGGATCGTGGTGACCAGCTGGACCCCGCACTGGATGTTCGGCAAGTGGAACCTGCGTTTCCTGAAGGATCCGAAGGGTACCCTGGGTTCGGCGCAGCATATCGATGCTGTCGTGCGTAAGGGCTTCAGCGATGATTATCCGGAAGTCGCCAGCATGCTGAGCAATATGCATATCCCGCTCGAAGAGCTGCAGGCAGCGATGTACAACGCACGCCAGACCAGCTACAAGAAGGCGATCAACCAGTACATCAAAAAGCATCCGGACGAGATCGACAGCTGGTTCAAGAACAGCTGATCCTGGTTGGCTACGTCCTTAACAAGGGCGATCGAGCCCGGCCATAGGCCGGGCTTTTTTTATGGGCGGATTGCCATTGCTGTTATGACGATAAAGAGATACGGCCGAGGGTGGTGGGCGGTGGTGCTGGTCGCCATGCTCATGCTGAGCGGCTGCAGCGCCGATCGCCAGAGCCCATCGGCCGAGGACACCATCACGATCGGCTGGACGGCCTGGGACGATGCCGAGTTCGTGACCCGGCTCGCCCGGGCGGTCATCGAAAAACACACCGATCACCATGTGCGTATCAAGCTGGCCGGTATCGAGCAGCAGTACCAAGGTGTGGCCGAAGGCCGGTACGACGCCATGCTCATGGCTTGGTTGCCCGATACCCATGCGCGCTACTGGGCCGACTACCGGGATCAGGTGGTCGATTTGGGTACGCTATATCGCGGCGGGCAGCTCGGCTGGGCCGTACCCGATTATGTGCCGGCCGAGCAGCTCGGCAGCATCGCTGATCTGGCCGATGCCGAGGTGGCCGATCGGCTCGGGCACCGAATCCAGGGCATCGACCCCGGGGCTGGCTTGATGCAGCTCTCCGAGCAGGCGATTGCAGCCTATAACCTGGCCGACCGGTACCAGTTGGTAGCAGCCGATGCCCACGCTATGACCGGTGCGTTGGCCCAGGCCGAACAAAACCGGGCCTGGATCGTGGTCACAGGGTGGACGCCGCACTGGATGTTCGCCAAATGGCGGCTGCGCTTCTTGCTCGACCCCAAAGGCGCGCTGGGTACGCCGCAGCGCGTCGATGCCCTGGCACGGCCGGGGTTTCGCGAAGACTATCCTCGAGTCGCGGCGATCCTGTCGGCCATGCAGCTATCGCTGGCCGAGCTTCAGGCCGCCATGTTCGAGGCCGAACAGACCAGCTATAAAAATGCCGTGGCCCAGTTCATGAATCAGCACCAGGCGCAAGTACGGCGTTGGGTGCAGTCCGCTGACAATGAATAAGCCAGGCCAGGCTTGCCAGACGCTGGCGGCCTGCTAGCCTGACGGTCTGATTCCGACTGATGTATCGCATGGCCCGTTCCGCCAGCGCCGCCGCCGTATTTCTCGGTGTCGCGGCGACCTTCGCGATCAACATGATGGGTACCACGCTGCCCACGCCGCTCTACCCGATCTACCAGCAAGCGTTTGGGTTTTCCGAGCTGATGATCACGGTGATCTTTGCGGTTTATGCCGTGGGCGTGATCGCTGCCCTTATCGTTACCGGCAGCTGGTCCGATCAGATCGGGCGACGGCCGATGCTCTTGCTGGGGCTGTTGTTGTCGGCGGCCAGTGCGTTCTGTTTCATCTGGGGTGGGGCGTTGACGCCTTTGTTGCTGGGCCGCCTGCTGTCTGGGTTGTCGGCCGGTATTTTTACCGGTACGGCCACCGTTGCCGTGGTCGAATTGACGCCATCGGCTTGGCGTAATCAGGCCACATTGGTCGCGACCGCGGCCAATATGGGCGGCTTGGGGCTGGGCCCGTTCGTGGCCGGCTGGCTGGCTGAATATGCGCCCTGGCCGTTGCATCTGTGTTTCATCGTCGACCTGGTGTTGATCGGGCTGGCGTTGATCGCGGTCTTCGTCGCTCCTGAAACCGCCAAGCGACCCGAGCGACCGCGGCTGTCGATCCGTAAACCGGCAGTGCCGCCGGCGGTACGCGGCGTGTTTGTGCCGGCAGCTACAGCTGGGTTTGCCGGCTTTGCGGTAATGGGGTTGTTCACGGCGATTGCGCCGGCGTTTATCGGCGAGGTGCTGGGCTACAGCAATCATGCCCTGACCGGCGTCGTGGTAGTTCTGTTGTTCATTGGCTCGATCATCGGTCAGACCCAGCAGGGACGGCTGCCGCGCGCCTGGCGGCTGCCGCTAGGCTGTATTGGGCTGATCCTGGGCATGGGATTCTTGATCGCTTCGATCGAAGTCGGGTCGCTGGCATTGATGACGATCGGCGGCGTGATCGCTGGCGCCGGCCAGGGGGCGTCGTTTCGTGCCGGCATGGGCGAGATCACTGCGGCCAGCCCAGTCGAGCGCCGTGCCGAGGTCGCCTCGACGTTCTTTGTCGTGGCCTATGTCGCGATCTCGATTCCGGTGGTCGGCCTCGGCCTGATCGCCCGGGCGCTGGATCTGGCAACAGCCGGGGCGATCTTCGCAGCCGCCGTAGCGGTTCTGGCGGCCGCCTCGGCGCTACTGCTGTGGTTGCGTCAGCGCCGCTACGGCCAGACCTCGTCTGTGGCCTGACCGGCTAGTCTTGTTCGCGCTGCTGTAGTCGCCACATGCGGGCATAGACGCCGTTGGCGACCAGCAGCGTGGCATGGTCGCCGGCTTCGGCGACGCGACCGTCCTCGAGCACGATGATCGTATCGGCATCCACCACCGTGGATAGCCGATGCGCGATCACCAGCGTGGTGTGATCGGCAGCCAGTTCGGCCAGCGCGGCGGTAATGGCCCGCTCGGCCTCGCTGTCCAGCGACGAAGTCGCCTCGTCGAAGATCATGATTGCCGGATTCTTGAGAATGGCCCGGGCGATGGCGATACGCTGTTTTTCACCGCCGGATAGCTTGAGTCCGCGCTCACCCACCCGTGTATCCATGCCGTCCGGCAGCCGTTCGATAAAGGCATCGAGATGGGCCAGCCGGGCGGCCCGGGCGATTTCGGCCTCGGTCGCGCTCTCGGGCGCGCCGTAGGCGATGTTGTAGCCGATGGTGTCGTTGAACAGCACCGTGTCCTGGGGCACCACGCCAATGGCATTGCGCAGATCGGCCAGCGATAAATCGCGTAGGTCGCGGCCATCGATACGGATCGCCCCAGCGTCTACATCGTAGAAGCGAAATAGCAGCCGGGCCAGGGTGGATTTGCCGGCCCCAGACTGGCCAACCACGGCCAGTTTGGCCCCCGGGGCGATACGAAAGCTGACCTCGTGCAAGATTTCGCGGTCGCTCGAATAGCCGAAACGGACTGCATCGAACACGATCTCAGGCCGACCGCCGCGCAGCCGCCCGGCACCGCTGCGCTCGGTAACATCGGGCTCGATATCGAGCAGGGCGAACATGTGCGCAGTATCGGCCATGGCTTTTTTGAGTTCGCGATAGACAAAGCCCAGCGCCGACAGCGGCAGGAACAGCTGCAGCATGTAGGCGTTAATCATGGTCAGGTCGCCCAGCGTCATGGCGCCGGCCACGACCCGTTCGCTGGCCAGGATCATCATTGCCGTCATCGCCAGCGCAATCACCAGCGCCTGTAGCGTATTGAGCACGCCCAGCGAACGGCGGGCGCGGCCCATGGCTTCGGCCCAGTGCCCGAGCTCGGTGTCGTAGCGGCGGGCTTCGAAGGCTTCATTGCCGAAATATTTGACCGTTTCGTAGTTGAGCAGGCTATCCACGGCCCGGGTATTGGCGGCGGCATCGCGGCGGTTGGATTCGCGGACATGGCGGGTTCGCCATTCGGTCAGGGCTGCGGTCACAGCCACATAGGCGACCACGCTGACCAGTACGATCACGGCGAACCACAGCGAGTAGTAGTACAGCAGAATGATCGCGACCAGGCCGATCTCGAAGGCGGTCGGCAGGATGTTGAACAGCATGAAACGCAGCAAAAAACGGATGCCGCCGAGGCCGCGCTCAATATCCCGCGACAGTCCGCCGGTGCGCCGCGACAGATGAAAGTCCAGATCCAGCCGATGCAGATGCGAAAACACACCGAGGGCGACCTGGTGCATGGTGCGCTCGGTGACCCGGCCGAATACCAGATCGCGTATCTGGCCGAACAGGGTCGAGGTCAGTCGCAGTGCCCCATAGGCCAGTAGCAGACCGAGCGGCAGCACGAGCGCCGCGCTGTGTTCGGAGCGATCGAGGCTGTCGACGATGTGCTTGAGCGCGATCGGCAGCAGCACTGCAGCGCCCTTGGCAGCGATCAGAAACAACAGGGCCAGTCCGACCCGTGGGGCATGGGCTTTCAGGTAAGGCGTCAGGTCGCTCAGGCGACGCCATTCGGCGCGGCGCGTGGCCGCACTGTCAGCCCAGCGCCGGCTCAAAACGACGGCTGGAACGGGAGAGCATCAGCAATAAACAGATGAGTTGGCGTCATAGATCGTCGCGTTGGGATAGTGGCTGCTGGGGGACGCGGCGCAGTTTACTGGTGTCGTAGCCCAGATTCTGCACTCGCTGTACCAGCGTGTTGTAGCGATGCGCGCTGATATGCGGCTTGCGCGCCATGATCCACACATAGTCGCGTTTGTCGCGCGCCACAATCGTCGTTTCATAGTCTGGGCTGACGTAGGAAATCACATACTGCAGCCGCAGAACCCAGTAGAAATGCATTGCCCAGACGGCGTTGCCGGTGTCCGGGATGACGGTGCCACTCGGCGTCATCGTCTTCATCGGCCCGTCGAAGCCACCGTCGCGATAGGTGAATTTGACGTTGATCTGGTCGTCGCTGTTTTTCGAATAACGCTCGATTTCGTTGTAGGCGTTTTTGGTTTTCGACGGCGGGATATGCGCGATCACATACCAAGCCCCCATGAACCGATCGAGATCGACGTCATGCTCGCGCGGGAAATCCGAACTGGGCACCACGCTGCAGGCCGTCAGCGACAGCGTAATAGCCAGCGGTCCGAGGAAACGCAGATTGGGCATGGCCAGACTCCTGGGTTGCGGGCCCGGCCGCGGCCGAGCGGCCGATATCGGGGCCGGTGTGCCGGCCCCGTCCAGTTCGATACTACGCCCGTCTAGCGTATTCGGATGCGGCCGAGGTCAGTCCCAGATGCCCGGTTCGACCTGTTCGGGGCGCTTGAGTACGCGCTTGTTGAACACTGGTTCCTCGGTACCGTCGCGGCGCTGTTTTTCGTAGTCGCGTAGCACCCGCACCGAGATCGGGAACAGGACCAGGATCGCCGCCAGGTTGGTAGTGGCCATCAGTCCCATGGCCAGATCGGCGAAATGCCAGACGAAGGTCAGCGAAGCGACCGAGCCGATGCCGACCATCGCCAGGAGAAACGGCCGCATCCAGGCAAACACGGTGTCGCCCCGTCGGCCGGCCAGATAGTCGACGTTGATTTCGGTATAGGCGAAATTGGCCAGAATCGAGCTATAGGCAAAGAACACGATCGCGATCGCGATGAACCATTCGCCGAAGGTGCCCAGATGCTCGGCCATGGCGTCCTGGGTCAGCTTGATGCCTTCCAGCGACTGGCCAGCGGCATGCGCCTGCAGGATGTGGTCGTAGACGCCCGACAGCAGGATCACCACCGCCGTGCAGCTGCAGATGATCAGCGTATCGATGACCACACCGAACGACTGCACCAGTCCCTGGGCCGCCGGGTGCCGAACATCGGCGGTGGCCGCAGCATTGGGCGTCGAGCCCATGCCGGCCTCGTTCGAGAACAGGCCGCGCTGCACGCCGTTTTTCAGTGCGGCCATGACCGCATAGCCCGCTGCGCCGCCGGCCACCGGCCCGTAGCCGAAGGCGGATTTCACGATCAGCGCCAGCATCGCCGGCACTTGATCGTAGTTCACGATCAGGATGTAAGCCGCCACCAGAAAATAGCCGACCGCCATCACCGGTACGATGAACTCGGCGGTGCGGGCGATCGAGCGGATGCCGCCATACACCACGATCGCGGTCAGCCCCATCAGCACGATCGCGGTGACCCAGTTCGGGATCCCGAAACCGCCCTGCAGGCCCTGGGCGATGGTGTTGGCCTGGGCGCCACAGAAAGCAAAGCCATAGGCGATGATCAGGAACACCGAAAACAGGATGCTCATCCAGCGCTGGCCCAAGGCCCGCTCCATGTAGAAGGCGGGGCCGCCGCGATACACCCCGTCGCCGTGTTGGACCTTGTAGATCTGGCCCAGGGTGCATTCGATGAAGGTCGTGGCAATACCGACCACGGCGGTCATCCACATCCAGAAAATCGCCCCCGGGCCGCCAACGAACAACGCCAGGGCCACGCCGGCCAGGTTGCCGGTCCCGACCCGGGCCGCCAGCGAGGTTGCGAGCGCTTGGAACGAACTCACGCCCTTGCCGCTGCCTTTTTCGGTGAATACCAGCACCGCCATATGAAACAGCATGCGGAATTGCACGAAGCGCGTGGCGATGGTGAATACCAGCCCGGCGCCCAAGAGCAGGTAAGTCAGAATCCAGCCCCAGATGAAGCTGCTGACCGGATTGAGTACCGAATTGACGGCCTGTTCCAACGTCTCGATAAACGTCATTGATTGTTCTCCCTGGCGTGTCTGGATCTACACGCGATGCGGCTGGTGGCAACAGCCTGGTCTCGGACCTTGCCGACCCTAATCCGGATGACGGCAATAGCGCGGCGGCGAGCCTGCCGGTCACGGGTCATGCGACGCAAGCATAGGCCATGCCATGCCGAGCGGATTACGGCCGCTTTACCCCTAGGCCGGTTTGTATTCACTTGGCCCCAAAATGCGCAGCGCTTCGGCCGGGGCGCTGGGCAGTATCCATTATCGTTGTACGCCGATCATCGACGCTATGCCAGGGGTGCCGGCGTCATGCAGCGCTAGGCGCATGCGTGGCGGCCGATATGGGCAGGGCAGGCGAATGTAATGCGCCGGCTTGGGTGGTGCCGCTGGGCCAAGGCGCAGTAGTCCGCGTATGCGACAATCGCAGCCGATGGCGGCCGACGGCTCGATGATGGCGAAATCTTTCGATACGGATGTGATCGTGCTCGGCGGCGGTGCGGCCGGGCTGATGTGTGCCGCGGTGGCCGGAGCCCGCGGGCGACGGGTACAGGTCTTGGAAAAGACCCGGCGCTGCGGCAAGAAGATCCTCATGTCCGGCGGCGGGCGCTGTAATTTCACCAATCTCTACAGCGGTCCAGAGAATTTCCTGTCGGCCAATCCACACTACTGCAAATCGGCGCTGGCCCGTTATACGCCCGCCGATTTCATCGCCCTGGTCGACGCCCACGGCATCGCCTATCACGAAAAAGAACGCGGCCAGCTGTTCTGCGATGACTCGTCCAAGCAGATCGTACGCATGCTGCTCGACGAATGCCGCGCGGCCGGCGTTGGCATCGAGACCGAGGCCGATATTCGCAGCGTCGAGCGGTATGCGGCCGGCGGCTACCGGGTCGAGGCAGCGTCGGCGGTCTGGACCGCCGAGTCGGTAGTGGTCGCCACCGGCGGTCTATCGATCCCGAAGATGGGGGCTACGGGCTTCGGTTTTGACCTGGCCCGACAGTTCGGACTGCCGGTACGCGAGCCACGGGCCGCACTTGTGCCGTTCACGCTGGACAAAGCCGCGGGCCAGTCGTTTGCCCAGCTGTCCGGGTTGGGTCTGGAGGTCGGCGCACGGGCGGGCGAGGGCGATTTCGATGCTGGCATGTTGTTCACCCATCGCGGCCTGAGCGGACCGGCGATGCTGCAGGTGTCGTCCTACTGGCAGCCGGGCGAGACAGTGGCGGTGGATTTCCTGCCCGGTACGGATGCCGCGGCATGGCTGGCCGAGCGGCGCACGGCGCGCCCCAACGCTCGACTGTCGAGTGTGCTGGCCGAGCGTCTGCCCAAGCGTCTTGCGGCCTGCCTGTGTCGCGAGGCCGGGGCCGAGAAACTGGGCGATCCTCGGCTCAAGGCCATGTCCGAGGCTGAGCTTGTACGGCTCGGTGAACGGCTGACCGACTGGCATTTCGAACCCGATGGCACCGAAGGCTATCGCACGGCCGAAGTTACCCTGGGTGGGGTCGATACCGATGTATTGTCGTCGGCGACGATGGCCGCCCGCGATCTCCCGGGACTGTATTTCATCGGCGAAGTCGTGGATGTGACCGGGCATCTTGGCGGGCACAATTTTCAGTGGGCCTGGGCCTCCGCACAGGCTGCGGGTCAGGTAGTCTAGGGGCCGCTTATTTTTTACAAAAGCGATCCCGGTTCATGCTGTATCGACGCCTTCGGCTGACCCTACCCCTCGTCGTGCTCTTATTGGCAGGCTGTGCAACCGAGCCCTCGGCACAGTCGCACCCCGCCCAGTCGGCCACGGCCTCGCAAACGACACCGCCGGCAGTTGAGGCGGCCCATGATTCGGGCAGCGGTCGCCCGGAAGCTGCCAGCGCTGGGTCTATCGACGGCCACAACGCGGCCGGATTCCAACGCTGGGTGGCTGGATTTCGCCAGCGAGCGGCGGCCCGCGGTGTGTCGCAGACCACCCTTGAGCGCGCCTTCGGCAAGGCCGAGTTCTTGCCGCGGATCATCGAGCTGGACAATCGCCAGCCGGAATTCAATCGCGCGATCTGGGACTATCTGGATACTGCGGTTTCCGACACCCGGGTCGCCCACGGCCGTGACAAGCTCTCGGCCTATGGCGGGATTGCCAACCGGGATACGGCGCAATATGGCGTCCCGGCGGCAGTGCTCATGGCGATCTGGGGCATCGAGAGCAACTACGGCGGCAATTTCGGCAACTACGAAACCATCGATGCATTGGCCACCCTGGGCTATGACGGGCGTCGACAAACCTTTGCCGAAAATCAGCTCTATGCCGCGATGAAGATTCTAGACAACGGCGATATCGCCCGGCCCGACATGCGTGGCTCCTGGGCCGGGGCGATGGGCAATACCCAGTTCTTGCCGACCAGTTTCTTGAGCTATGCGGTCGATGCTGACGGCGACGACCGGCGCGATATCTGGGGCTCGATTCCGGATACGCTGGCCTCGACTGCGAACTATCTGGCCAAGAACGGTTGGCAGGCCGGCCAGCCCTGGGGGCGCGAGGTCGCGCTACCCGCGCACTTCGACTATGCCCAGGCCGATGGCGACACCAAGCGTTCTACCGCGGTCTGGCGGACGGCCGGCGTACGGGCCGTGGATTCGCGCGGTCTACCGGAGTTCGAATCAGCCGCGATCATCGCCCCGGCCGGTGCCTCCGGGCCGGCGTTCATGGTCGGCCCGAACTTTCGCGTGATTCTGCGCTACAACAACGCCACCAGCTATGCGCTCGCCGTCGGCCTGCTGGCCGATCGGATCGTCGGCAAGCCCGCTGTGCAGCAATCTTGGCCGCGCCACGAGGCACGCCTGTCGCGTGGCGATGTGCGCACGTTGCAGCGCGATCTCAACACGCTCGGCTTTGGTACCGGCACGCCGGACGGCATCGTCGGCCCCAATACCCGCTCGGGTCTGCGGGCTTTCCAGCGCGCCCACGGCCTGACTGCCGACGGGTTTCCGACTGAGCGTCTGCTCAACAAGGTCGCCGCTGCCGCCAGCGACTAACCCACAAAAGGCCATAAAAAAGCCGCCCCGGTAGGGCGGCTTGTTCGGCCGGTTCGGCCGGTGCCGATGGTTCGGCTTGGGCTTATTGATGGCCGGCGATGGCGTGCGGCACGTAGGGAGCTTCCAGCTTGGCTTTTTCGTCATCGGTGAGCGTCAGCTCCATCGCGGCGATCGCATCGTCGAGATGGCGTTCCTTGCTGGCCCCGACGATCGGCGCGGTGACCTGTGGGTGTGCGGCGACCCAAGCCAGGGCTACCTGGGCCATCGGCACGCCGCGGGCCTCGGCGACTTCGCGTACGGCAGCAACCACGGCATCGTCGGCCTGGCTGGCGCCGAGATTCCATTTCTGGGTCATCTGGTCGGTCTGCGAGCGCGTCGATTCGCCTTGCGTGCCTTGCTGCTTGCCCGCCAGTACGCCGCGCGCCAGCGGGCTCCACGGAATCACGCCGACGCCCTGATCGGCGCATAGCGGCAGCATCTCGCGTTCTTCTTCGCGATAGATCAGGTTGTACATCGGCTGCATGGTCACGAACGGGGTCCAGCCGTTGGCCCGGGCGACTTCCTGGCACTTGGCAAACTGCCAGGCGTACATGGATGAGGCGCCGATATAACGGGCCTTGCCAGCCTTGACCACGTCGTGCAGAGCTTCCATGAATTCTTCGACCGGGGTGTCGTAGTCGAAGCGATGGATCTGGTAGAGATCGACGTGATCGGTACCGAGCCGGGTCAGCGAGGCATCGATGCCATGCATGATGTGTTTACGCGACAGGCCGCGGTTATTGGCGCCGTCGCCCATCGGATTATAGACCTTGGTGGCCAGGACGAAATCCTCGCGCGCGGCATAGTCGAGCAGGGCCTTGCCGACCACTTTTTCCGATTCGCCGAGCGAATACATATCGGCGGTATCGAAGAAGTTGAGTCCGGCGTCGAGGGCCTTCTTGATGAACGGCCGTGAGGCCTGCTCGTCGAGCACCCATTCGCGCCATTCCGGGCTGCCGTAGGTCATGGTGCCTAGGCATAGCGGTGAAACCCGCGTGCCGGTCGTGCCCAGTTGCTTGAATTCCATGGGAGTCAGGGGTTTTGATATAAGTGACATCACCATAATCGGCGTTTTTCGCCCCCACAAGCACGGATCTGATCGTAGCCGACGTACGATCCAGTCGAGCGGGACCGAAGCGGCCTGGCTGCTCTGCTCGATCGCGGCTCAGGCGGTCGTCGCCGGTTTCTGGGGTTGCCAGATCGTGGCAAGCGCGAAGGCATGAGGTGGTCGTCGTTGGGCCATAAACGGGTTTCATGGGCAGCCGAGCGTGGTACCGTTTGCCGCTTGATACGACAACCGGTGGCGCGGGTGGAACGCGGCATCACGCTCACAGCACTGCTGGAAATGCTTGAATCCAGCGGCGACAGCGATCAACTCAACATGGGGGAGGTGCTGGCCACCATTGGCGAGCGCGGCTATGCGCCGTTGACTCTCATGCTGTCGTTGATCGCTATTTTGCCGACCGGCGCGGTACCCGGTGTACCCACCGTCTGCGGCATCTCGATCGTGCTGATCTCGAGTCAGCTCGTGCTCGGCAAGCGCAGCCCCTGGCTGCCGAAAAAACTGCGCCAGATGTCGATCAGTCGCGCCCGGTATATCCAGGTGGCCAAACGGATTCGGCCCTGGACCAAGCGGCTCGATCGGCTGGTCAAGCCGCGGCTGCAATGGCTCGTGGAAGGCCCGGCGGCGCGCCTGATTGGCTTGTTGTTCGTGGTGTTGGCTCTGTGCATGCCGCCGTTGGAAATCCTGCCGTTTGCCGCGGCCGCGCCCGGCGGCGGCATTGCGCTGATCAGCCTGGGGCTGGCTGGCCGCGACGGTCTGTGGGTGATTCTCGGCTTGCTCCCGGCGGCTTTCGGCGGCTGGCTGGTCTACGGGCTGATCGCCTGAGCGCGAGTTCGACTCAGGCGCCCGCCTGGCAGTGGGGGCAGTAGTACAGCCGGCGGCTGGCGACCGTGATCTTGATGATGGCGCTGGCGCAGACATAGCAGCCCGCGCCAGCCCGGCCGAACACCATATGCCGGCGCCGACCGAAGGACAGGCCTTCGGCTTTCAGGCGTTCGGCGCGCTCTGGCGGATTGGTGATGCCCTTGGTGGTATAGGCACGATGGATCAAGCGAGTCACGGCCTCGGCGAGCTCCTGGCGCTTTTGATTGTCGAGATCCCGGGGCCGCTGTTTCGGCGCGATGCCGGCTTCGAACAGAATTTCCGAGCGCAGATAATTGCCGATGCCGGCAATAAAGCCCTGTTCCAATAACAGACCGCCCAACCCACGTCCGGCAAAGCGGGCTGCCGAGAACCGCTCGACGAGGTCGTCCGCGCATACGCGCTCGTTGAGCGGGTCGGGCCCGAGGTTGGCCAGATAGGGGATCTCGTTCAGCGCGTCGGGGCGCACGAGGCGGATGTCCGAAGCACTGTACAGACGGGCTGCCTTGTCGTTGGTGAATACCGCGAAACGCAGCTGGCGCCGGGTATTGGGCGTAGTGCTGGCCCGGGTGATCCGCCACTTGCCGTAAAGCTGGTTATGGCTGTAGACACACCATGGGCCATCGTCGCCGCGGGCAGCGAAAAACACCAGCACCGCTTTGCCCCTTGCAGCGACCGCGGTGATCCGGCGCCCGGCTAGGGCAGTCTCATAGCTTTTGAAGCGTTCGAAGGCGAAAAACACCTGTTGGGCGTCGCGGTCATCGATGGCGCCGGCAATATCGTCGACCATCCGGCGTATTTCCGGGCCTTCGGGCATGAATCCAAGAATATGATTGCTGGCGGTATTCTACGCGGGCCCCGCGGTTGCAGACGGAGGGCGTGGTATAACTTGCGATTTGTGATTTAGACCGGCGTCAACACGCCTTTGGGAGCAATCGATGAGTAGACGAGCCATTGCCGTAAGTCTGACGGCCACCGCGCTGGGGCTGTCGGGCCTGGCGGTCGCGAATGCGGCCGAGACCGACTTGCACCCCGGTGACTACAAGCTCGACCCGAGCCACAGCTATGCGCATTTCGAGATCGATCATATGGGATTGTCGACCATGCATGGCCGCATGGACGTACAGGACGGCCATATTCGGATCGGCGAATCGCTATCGACGAGCCAGGTCAAAGTCAGCCTGGACCCGTCCAGTGTCGATACCGGTGACGATGCCCGCGATCAGCATCTGCGCGAGATGCCGGGCTTTTTCGACGTCGAGAAATATCCGAAGATCCAGTTCGAATCGACAGCCCTCGAGATCGACGACGACGATCCGAGCGAGGCCACGCTCGAAGGCCGACTCACGCTGCACGGCCAGACCCGGCCGGTGACCCTCGACGTCGATCATATCGCCTGCCGGGTCAACCCGCTGGATAAAAGCCGCTACACCTGTGGCTTTACTGCGAGTACCGAAATCCAGCGCAGCGATTTCGGCATGAATGCCTATCCGAAGTTGGTCGGCGATCGGGTCGAGCTGGCGATCGAGGTTGAAGCGAACAAGCCCGCCGAAACCGATTCGTAGCTGGGCGGCCGGGACTGGCCGGTGGGCCCCGGCGATCGGCGTCCCGGACGTCAGCTCGAACTATTCGCGCCAGAAGTGATCGGCGCGCGTTCTCGCTTGTGGCAACACGCGTGGTTGGCGCTGGCCAGATCTTAGTCCCTCGATTTGGCCGGGGTAGACAGCCGCGGCTCGGGCGCGGCCCGCCGGTTTACGACGTGCGGTCAACACGGCGAGTGCGCTCCGGTCTCGAAAGCGCCAGCATTAGCGCCGAATTCGGTCGGGGCTTTGGGCGCCGGTCAGCTAAGGCAAGGCCATAGCGGCAGTATAAATCCACGCGGCCGGCGCTTGAGAGCACCGGCCGCAAACGGGCTAGAGAGTGCCGGTGGTGACGATATCGCCAATGCGCGATAGCTGGTTGATCGAGGCCTTGTGGTCCTCGATGTCGTCGGTGGCACAGGCATCTTCAATCACGCGAATCCGGAAATCGCGATCGTGGCCGTCTCGGGCAGTCGACTGCACGGCCCAGCTCGTGGAGACCCCGCACAGATAGAGCGTGTCGATGGCATTGGCCCGCAGTACGGCTTCCAGCGGGGTCGCATAGAAGGCATTGACCCGTGGTTTTTCGACCACGAACTCGCGTTCGGCATTGGCCGGCGTCGCATCCAGGTTCTCGTGGAACTCCGTGCCCCAGGTGCCGAGCTGCAGCACGCCGTTGTCCTTGGCTGCGCCGAACAGCGGCGAATGCTTCGGGCACTCGGTATAGCCGGGGCCGAAGCCTACCTTGACCAGCACCACCAGCCAGTCGTTGGCGCGGGCATGGGCGAGTGCGGTATTGGCGTTGTCGATCACACCGCGCTCGGCGACCTGGGCGGCTGCACCGGCCATCGGGCTGTCCGGATGCACGATGTCGTTGATGAAATCCAGGGCGATCAGGGCGGTGCTCATGGCGATTTCCATAACGGTTGAGATACGGCACCTTAGCAGCTGCACCCGGTGGGTCGGTCAACCGGGTGCAGAGCCGCGATGAAGGCGCCTGTTCAGCTCTGCTTGGCTTCGAGGGCCTCCCAGCGCTCCAGCGCCTTTTCGAGCTCGGATTCGGCCGCCGCAAAGGCATTGGTGGCCTTTTCAATGTCGGCCGGCTCGCGATCGTAGAAGCCGGGCTCGGCGAACACCGCTTCGCGCTTGGCCAGATCCTTTTCCAGCTTGTCGATCCGGTTGGGCAGATCGCGCAGTTCCTTGCGCTCGGCGCTCGATAGTGCGGTTTCGGTTTTCGGCTTGGCTGTCGCTGCGGCGGCAGGCCTGTCTTTTTTCGGCGCCCTGGGCGCCGGATCAGCCGGGCGCTGGCGCAGATAGTCCGAATAGCCGCCGACGTATTCGTTGACCCGGCCGTCGCCTTCCATGACCAGCGAACTGGTCACGACGTTGTCGATAAAGGCCCGGTCATGGGAGACGAGCAGCAGCGTGCCGTCGAAATCGATCAGCCGTTCTTCGAGCAGTTCCAGGGTTTCGACGTCCAGATCGTTGGTCGGTTCGTCCATCACCAGCAGATTGGCCGGCCGGGTGAACAGCTTGGCCAGCAGCAGCCGGTTGCGTTCGCCGCCGGACAGCACATGCGTTGGGCTGCGGGCGCGCTTGGGCGAGAACAGGAAATCGCCCATATAGCTCATGATATGGCGATCCTGGCCGTTGATGGTCACCGACGAGCGGCCGCCGGCCACGTTGTCCAGTACGCTGATATTGTCGTCCAGCGCGGCCCGGTGCTGGTCGAAGTGGGCGATATCTAGATTGGTGCCGAGCTTGATCGTACCGGCATCCGGTTCGAGCTGGCCGAGCAGCAACCGGATCAGCGTGGTCTTGCCGGCACCGTTCGGGCCAATGATGCCGACCTTGTCGCCGCGCTGGATGGTCGTGGTCAGGTTATCCACGATCGGCTTGTCGTCCCAGGCATAGGACAGTTTTTCGGCCACGATCACGTTCTTGCCGGAGCGGGCAGCATCCTGGGTCACGATATTGGCGGTGCCGGTACGCTCGCGGCGCTGGGCGCGGTCGTTGCGCATCGCCTTGAGCGCCCGGACCCGGCCTTCGTTGCGGGTCCGCCGGGCCTTGATGCCCTGGCGGATCCAGGCTTCTTCCTGAGCCAGTTTCTTGTCGAACTCGGCGTTGGCTTTTTCCTCGTCGGCCAGCATCTTGTCTTTGCCTTCGAGGAATTTGTCGTAGTTTCCCGGCCAGGAGGTCAGCCGGCCACGATCCAGATCGATGATCCGGGTGGCCAGATTGCGCAGGAAGGCACGGTCGTGGGTGATGAACAGCAACGCGCCGTTCCAGTTCAGCAGCATCTCCTCGAGATGGGCGATGGCCGCGATATCCAGATGGTTGGTCGGCTCGTCGAGCAGCAACAGATCCGGGTCGCAGACCAGAGCCCGGGCCAACAGTACCCGGCGCTTCTGACCCCCCGAAAGCGCCTCGAAGTCGGCATCGGGATCGAGCTTGAGCCGCGACAGCGTGGCCTCGACCTGCTGGCCGAGCGTCCAGCCGTCCACGGCTTCCACCTGGGCCTGGGCCTTGGAAAACGCATCCATCACATCTTCGCCGGCCGACAGCCGAGCAGCCAGATCGTGGAAGCGAGCCACAGCGGTACCGGCGTCGCCGAGCCCGGCCGCGGCCACTTCATAGACGCTGCCGTGGGTGGCGGCGGGCACTTCCTGTTCCAGACGCGCGATGCGGATCCCTGGCTTGGCTTCGCGTTTGACGTGATCCGGCTCGATCTCACCGGAGACGATACGCATCAGCGTGGACTTGCCGGTGCCGTTGCGCCCGACCAGGGCGACCCGCTCACCGGCGGCGATCGACAGTTCGGCGTCGTCCAGCAGGGCGTCGACGCCATAGGCCAGACGGAGTTCACGAAGTTGCAGCAGCATGGGCGCTCGCAGTGGCATAAAACAGGGTGATCAGCCGGGCATTGTACGCCGGCCGGGGCCGGTTGTTGGCGCCAGCGTTACACTATGGGTTTATGTCTGCGGCCGTCCGGCTGCCTCAATCGGTCCGTCATGAATTCCGAGGCCTTATTCATCACCACTGTCGCGCTGGTGATCGGCGCTGCTTTGGGCGCGGTGTTCGCCACGCTGTCCGGGCGGGCGGCGCGCGCTGGTCTGGTGTCGAAACTCGACGCCCTGGAGCGTGATCACGACGCCCGGGGCGAGGCGCTGGATGACGCTCGGACCGAACTGGCGGCCGCCCACAGCGATAACGCACGCCTGGAAGAGCGCCTGGCCGCCGAGAAGGCGCATGCCGAAGACAAGCTCAAGACGGTGACCGAGGCCCGGGAACAACTCACCCAGCAGTTCAAAACCCTGTCCCAGGAAATTCTCGACGAAAAGAGCCGGGCGTTCACCGAATCCAGCAAGGCCAGCCTCGAGCCATTGATTAATCCGCTGCGCGAGCATATCGGCCGCTTTGAAAAACAGGTCAAGGAAGCCTACGACGCCGAAAACCGGCAACGCTCGGCGCTGGCCCAGCAGATCAAGATGCTGGAAGAATCCAACAAGGCGATCGCCGAGGATGCGACCAATCTCACCAAGGCGCTGCGGGGCGAATCCAAGACCCAGGGCAACTGGGGCGAAATGATACTGGAGACGGTATTGGAACGCTCCGGGCTCGAGTCGGGCAGCCAGTATGAAACCCAGTTCGCGGCCACCACCGAGGATGGGCGTCGCCAGTTGCCGGATGCGGTGGTGCATCTGCCGGAATCGCGCTCGCTGGTGATCGATTCCAAGGTCTCGTTGACCGCCTATTTGCGGGTCCAGGAAGCCGAGGACGAAGACGCCCGCCGGATCGCTCTGAACGAGCATATCGGCTCCGTGCGCCGGCATCTCAAAGGTCTGTCGGAAAAGAACTACCAGGGGATCGATGCGATCCGGACCCTGGATTATGTGTTTATGTTCATTCCCTCCGAGGCCGCCTATGTCGAAGCCCTGCGCGGCGATTTCGGGCTGCAGCGCGAAGCGCTCGATTACAATATCGCCCTGGTCTCGCCGACCACGCTGATGCCGATGCTGCGGGCAGTAGAAAACCTCTGGCGGCTGGATAAACAAGAAAAAAACGCCGAGGCGATCGCGGCTCGGGCCGGCACGCTCTACGACAAGTTCGTCGGTTTCCTGGGCGATCTGGATAAGGTCTCGCGCAATCTGGATACCGTGAACAAATCCTTCGACGATGCCCGCAGCAAGCTGGTCGACGGACGTGGCAATCTGGTGCGCCAAGCCGAGATGCTAAGAGCGATGGGGGCCAATACTTCCAAGACCGCGCCCAAGCAGTGGCGCGAGCAATCCCAACTCGGTGCCGACCGGGCCGCGGCCAGCGAAGACGGCGGCGACGAAACCGGTCTCGACGCGCTGGATTCCGCCGAGAACGAGCGGCTCGAGGAGGGCCGAAGCTCATGAGTGTGTCTATTCGTGAACGTTTGGCCGCGCTGCGCGACGCGATTCCGCCGCTGGATCCGGTCGAGGCCCAGCGGCTAGCCGAGGCCGGCGCCTGGCTGATCGATATTCGCGAAGCCGACGAGATTGCCCAGGGCACCCCGGTCGGTGCCAAGCCGCTCGGCCGCGGTTTTTTGGAAATGCGGCTGGAATCCGAAGGTGCGGGCGCCGAGGACGCGATCCTGCTGCTGTGTGCCTCCGGGGCGCGCTCGCTGCTGGCCGCCGATCAGCTGCGCCAGCTCGGCTATACCGATGTGCGCTCGGTAGCCGGCGGCTTCGACGGCTGGAAAGACGCCGGCCTGGCCTTCGAGACGCCGGCCATGCTCGAGGCCTCCGACCGGGCCCGCTATGCCCGCCAGCTGACCCTGCCGGAAGTCGGCGAGGTGGGGCAAACTAAACTGCGCGATGCCCGAGTGCTGGTGATTGGCGCCGGCGGACTGGGCAGCCCGGCAGCACTGTATCTGGCCGCAGCCGGCATCGGGCGGCTGTCGATCGTCGATCACGACACCGTCGATCGTTCCAATCTGCATCGCCAGATCCTGCATCGCGATGCCAGCGTCGGCCAGCCCAAGGTTCGCTCGGCCCAAGCCACGCTGACGGCCCTCAATCCGGCGATCGAAGTCGTGCCGATCGAGGCCCGGGTAAGCGCCGACAATGCTGCCGAACTGGTCGCCGGCCACGATTTGGTGATCGACGGCTCGGATAATTTTACTGCCCGCTATGCGATCAACGATGCCTGTGTCGCGGCAGGTATTCCATTGGTCTATGGCGCGGTCGAGCGCTTTACCGGCCAGGTGGGCGTGTTTCCGGCCGGCGGTCAGCCTTGTTATCGCTGTCTGTTCGCCGAAGCGCCCCCGGAAGGCTCGGCCCCGACCTGTGCCGAGGCCGGTGTACTTGGCGCCGTGCCCGGACTGATCGGCACGCTGCAGGCGCTGGAGGCGATCAAACTCCTCGTCGGCATGAACGACACGCTGGTCGGCAAGCTGTTGAGTGTGGATCTACGAACCCAGCGCTGGCGAACATTAACCCTGCCAGCCCATTCGAACTGCGCGGCCTGCGGCGCCCGATAGCGGCGGACCTCGCCGGTCCTACGACACACGATATGCGGCGCGTTCGGCAGTGCCTGCGGGTGGTCGTTCGGTGATGGATTCAAAGGCGGCGGGCTTGCGAATCGACAGCAACGGCTGTCGTAGCCTCGAGTCGAGGCATCGCGGTCTTTGCGTCGTCTTTTCACTTCATAGGCCCGCCACGCCGGATCGCGATAACAACCGTTTTCGCTCCGACCGATAAAGGCCGGCCTCGGAACTCGGCTCAGCCGCGGCACGCGGGCCTGCTTGGTCTGGATTGCAGTATGCCGCGATCGGCTGGCTGACGTAGCAGCGCCAACGCGACGTCAGCCGAGCGCCTCAGGCAGTCGCTGACGCATGGCTAAAGGCCAGCTGCCCTGAAACCGAGTCATTCATTTCCGGCGGCATTGCCGCAGGCTGGATCGCACCGTATCGACAACTGTTTGCCGGTGGTGCCGAACCTGCTGTTCGCGCACCGGGCGCCGCTGGCGCTTACTCCAAACCCATACCCGTGGCGCGCTCGACAAGACCGACATTAGTCGACTGTCGGTGGGGCGATCGCGGTTGCTAGGCTAGCCCGTTGCACTACCGACCGTCCCCCTTCGTCGCGGAGTAGCAGATGCCGGCTTTCTATCTGATCGTGATCGCGCTTGGCGCGTTCTATCTAGGTTATCGATTCTATTCGAGGTATCTGGCCGAGAAGGTCTATGCGCTCGATCCGAAGTTCCAGACGCCAGCGCACAGCATGCGCGACGGGGTGGACTTCGTGCCCACCAATAAATCGATCCTGCTCGGACACCATTTCACGTCGGTCGCCGGGGCCGCGCCGATCGTGGGGCCTGCGATTGCGGTCTATTGGGGGTGGCTGCCGGCGCTGACCTGGGTGGTGCTCGGCACTGTGTTCGCGGCCGGCGTACACGATTTCGGCTCGATCGTGGTCTCGGCCCGCAATCGTGGCCAGAATATCGGCACGTTGTCCGGTAAGGTCGTGACCGCCCGCGCCAGTACGCTGTTTCTGCTGATCATCTTCTTCCTGCTGACACTGGTGAACGCAGTGTTCGGGGTGGTGATGGCGATTCTGTTCCAATCCCATCCGGGCGCGGTGATCCCGGCGCTGGTGGTGATCCCGATCGCGATCTTTATCGGCCAATGGGCTTATCGCCAGGGCCGGGCGATTTTGATTCCATCGCTGATTGGCCTGCTGATTCTGTATGCCTCGATCCCGGTCGGTCAGGCCTTCCCGATCCATGTCGACGGTCTGGCCGATTTAATCGGCCTGTCCAATCGCACCACCTGGATCGTGCTGATCTTTGCCTATACCTGGATCGCCTCGCGGCTGCCGGTCTGGATTTTGTTGCAGCCACGCGACTACATCAACGGCCAGCAGTTAATCGTCGCACTGGTGGTGATCTTTCTCGGCGTGCTGGTTGGCTGGGACCATATCGCGGCACCGGCGGTCAACGGCAATATCGCCGCGGATTCGCCGCACTGGTTCCCGTATCTGTTTATTACCATCGCCTGTGGGGCGATCTCGGGCTTCCATTGCATGGTGGCCTCGGGGACGACGTCCAAGCAGCTCGATAACGAAACCGATGCCCGCTATGTCGGCTACGGCGGCGCTTTGGGCGAGGGGGCGCTGGCCCTGGCTGCGATTCTGGCCTGTACCGCCGGGCTGGGTGCCTCAAGCGACTGGGCGGCGGCCTACAGCGACTATGGTGCAGCGTCGGGCGGGGCGCTTGGCCACTTCGTAACCGGCACCGGCCATTTCGTTGCCAATCTCGGGATCCCGGCCAGCCTCGGCGCCACCTTTGCTGTAGTCGTGGTGGTGACCTTCGCCGGGACCACGATGGATACCGGCGTGCGCCTGCAGCGTTATATCCTGCAGGAGATCGGTGAACTGGCCGGTTTCAAGGCGCTGGTCGGACGCGTGAATCTGCTGACCACATTGGCTGTGCTGATTCCGCTTGGCCTAGCGCTGGTGCCGGGGGGCGAGGATGCTGGCGGCAAGGGCTTTGCCTTTGGCCATCTGTGGACATTGTTCGGTACCACCAACCAGCTGACTGCCGGTCTGGCGCTGTCGGTGATCGGGGTATGGGTCATGGCGCGCAACCGTAATCCGCTGGCCGCGCTCATCCCGCTGGTGTTTTTATTGTTCATGACCACTTGGGCGCTGCTGCAAAACATCGGCGATTTCTTTACCAAGGGCGACTGGCTGCTGCTGGCGCTGGATGCCGCGATCTTCGTGCTCGCGGCTTGGCTTGTGGTCGAGGCGTTCACGGCCTTTAATCGCGAACGCCAGCGGATTCGCAACGGCGGCGCCGCAGAACGCTCGTGATCGGTGCAGGACAGCAATTGCTGCTCGTTCGCGAGCAGGATGCCCAGCACAGCGGCTCCGGCTGCTGTGGTCGGCTGGGCGAGGCCCATACCCGTTTCGGCGGCGCAGCCGACTACGGCCATACACGTGCAGTCATGGACCGCCTGGGCGTGGTCTATCGCGAGCTGGCCGAACAGGCACCCGGGCTGGAGTTGATCGTGGTCGATCCGCGCAACACGGTGTGGCTGTATCCAGCGCTCTGGCGGGCTGCGCGAGCCCGCGGCGCCGGTGTGATCGCGACGCTGCGCACGCTGGCTCAGGCGGGTGCGCCGGCGGCTGTCGTGCTCGATGGCGACACCCTGTGTTCGGGCCATCTGCCCGAGCCCGAGCAGATCGTGGCCATGGTCTTGGCGCGGCTTGACCGGCCGGTTGCGGCGGCCTGAATCTGGCATAGTCGAGGTTATGTCCGACGAGCAATCTGGTAACCGCGTCCAGCGTCTCTGGCAGCGCGTTAACGATTATCACGACGAGCTGTTCATGGCGCCCTGGCGATCAGGGATCGCACGCGAGGCCCGTAATGAAGAAGACGTGCTCGTGGCACTGCTGTTTCTGGAAGCGCTCGGCATTCCCGGCCCGGCCGACTACTATGCGCTCGAGCTCTACCCGGATCTGATCGAGGCTTTTCATCATTGGCACCAGCGCATGGGTATGGAGACGTTCCCGGAAGCCGGCGTCTGCTGCTAAGGCCATGACGAACGAACACGCTCACCTGCACGATGTGCCCACGCGCTTTTATCTGTTCGGCGGCAAGGGCGGGGTCGGCAAGACCACGCTGGCCTCGGCCCATGCCCTGCGGCTGGCAGCCGCCGGCCAGCGCACGCTGTTGGTCTCTACCGATCCGGCGCATTCGGTGGCCGATCTGCTGGAAACCGAGTTGGGCCCCGAACCGATGGCCGCGGGTGACAAGCTCTGGGCCATGGAAATCGACCCAGAGGCCGATGCCAGGGCCTATGTCGAGTCGATCCGCGAAGATGCCCGCGAGGCGGTATCGAAAGCGGTGTTACCGGCACTGGATCGCCATCTCGACCTGGCCGTGCAGGCTCCGGGTACGGCCGAATCGGCGCTGTTCGATCGCTTCACCCATCTCATGGACGCTGCCCCCGGCGAGTTCGACCGGATCGTGTTCGATACCGCGCCCACCGGCCATACCTTACGTCTGCTGACCTTGCCCTCGATGCTGTCGGCCTGGGTAGAGGGCCTGGCCAGCCAACGGGCCAAGGTCAACAAGCTCCAGGGGATGTGGCGGAGCATGGCGGGCGTGGCTGAATCGGATCGCGACGATCGAGTCTTGTCACGCCTGCGTCAGCGGGCCGATCGTTTTGCCCGGGCTCGTCATCGACTGCATGCCGAAACCGTGTTCCAGCCGGTGATGCTCGCCGAACGACTGCCGATTGAAGAGACCGCGCGGCTGATCGAACAGCTGGGAAGCGCCCACATTCCAATCGGCGATGTGTTCGTCAATCGGCTCTGGCCGGCCGATACCGACAGTGCCTTCGTGGCTGAACGGGTCGCCCAGCAGAACGAATATCTGGCCGAAATACGGACCCGTTTTGCCGATCACCGTCTTATCGAAGTCGCCCAGAGTGCGCGCGACATCGTCGGACGCGAGCAACTCGAGGCGTTGGCCGAACGGCTTCCGGCCGCGGCCGAACGCGACTGACTCGCTTGTCGATTCATAGCACAAGGCTGGCGGCCGGCGCGACCAGCGGCTAGCCTGTGCGCCCATGATGAATAGTGTTTGCTATGTCCCGGCGCGAATCGGGCGCGGTGCGCTCGCGATCGCTGTGATCGGACTGTTATTGCTCGCTAGCGGCTGTGCCGGCCTGCCGACTCAGAGCTTTGTTTCATCGACCGCTGAGCAGCCGCGTTACGACGGTTTTATGGCCTATGCGGCTTTCAGTGATCTGGGGGTCGAAGGCGCATTCGAAAGCGCTCTGTGTGATCGGCTGCACGATACTCGCCATGCCTGCGAGACCATGCTGGATGCGGCGCCGCCAACCCGCTCCCAAAATGCCGCCAGCCGCCACCGGGCCGCGCTCGCTAGTGGTGCCCAGGCCGTGATTCTGATCGAACTGGCAGACCCTGCGGCCACATCCCGGCGTATTTTGGCCGGGGGGCGGCCCGGTTATCGCATCAGTGTCGTCGATACGGCCAGCCAAGAGGTGATTGCACGTCTGGCGATCGAAGGAAAAAACGCTCGCCGACGGTCGGCAACAGCAAGAGCCAAGACGCTCGCCAAGGCCATCGTTGCGGCACTACGAGAGAATAAGCTGCTCAAATCGCGTGGCTAGCCAACCGGCGATAGAAAAGGTGGAGCGGCAGACGAGATTCGAACTCGCGACCTCGACCGTGGGAGGGTCGCGCTCTACCAACTGAGCTACTGCCGCACAGGGACTTGCATCACCGTCGGCAAATATTGGGGGAATTGGCGGGTTAAAGCAAGCACCCGGGCGACGATAGCGCCGTGTGTTGCAGGCGATCACCGTGCTCTCAATCGGCTTTCGCGCTGGCCGGCCAAAAACATATGATCCCCTCGGCCGAAACAGCGCGCGGCCGAGGCGCTGGCGATGCGCTTGCCCGGCGAAGCCCTTTAGGTCGCAATTTTACAGCTGGGCTCGGCGTTATCGGGTGGGCCTTGGACTCCGGCCACGGTTCACAGCGAAGGTATAAATAAGCGCTCAAGCCTAAGCCGCTGGCCTTGCCTGAACCCTGCGGAAGTGGTGTTGGATCAGAAAAACTAAACCAGTAATTAGCCTAATAATATTTTATCTGCTGCTCGCCCCCGGCTACCGTTGAATCGGTCCGCAGTCGGCACCTCGTTCAGTAAAAAATGGGCTGACAGAGGGGCGGGGAAAGACAAAAAAAATATAGGCGCATTCATAAGACGATGCGCAATACATATGAATAGCCGCGATAGAAAACCATTCTAAATCGTGGGCTTGGTCTGGGTGATTTCTCTCTCTAATTTCAGCCAATGTACGTTTAATCGGCTGAAGGGAGGTCCAAGGCGAGCCTTAAACTCAGTATCTTAGAGTTTGGTCATGAAAAAAGTCTTGGAAACCGAAACGATAGGGGTTATCCCTCCGCATAAACGACATGGCAAGCCCAGCGATCTATTCGCGGTTTGGGTCGGCGTGAATATGTTGTTGCTGACAGCGATTACCGGTGGCCTAGGAACTACGGTTTTCAATCTGCCGTTGGTGGATGCTTTCGTCGCCTTGTGCATTGGCTGCCTGGTCGGTGGCTTGGCGATGGCGCTGCATTCGGCCCAGGGGCCGCATTTGGGCGTTCCCCAAATGATCCAATCCCGTGGCCAGTTCGGCTCCTATGGTTCGTTCATCATCACGGTACTCGTGGTCGTGATCTATATGGGTTGGCTGGCGTCGAACCTGGTGGCCTCGGGGCTGGCTTTCAGCAATCTGGTGCCTGGTATGGCCACATGGCAGGGGATACTCCTGCTGACAGCGGCCAATGTTTTGGTCGTGATCTTCGGGTACCGGGCCATTCACTTCATGATGAAGGTCGGCGCGATCCTGGTTGGCCTTGGTTTCGTCTGGGCGATCGTCATGATCTTTTATGGCGGCCATGTCACTGCGGCTACATTCAGCCAGGGTGAGTTCACGATTGCCGGCTTCACCGGCACGGTTACGGCCGCTGCGCTGTGGGTCGTGGCCTTTGCCCCCTATGTCTCGGATTATTCCCGCTATCTGCCGCAGGGCACCGGTAATAAGCCGGCGTTCTGGGCGACTTATACCGGCGTGGTGATCGGCAGCATGCTGCCCATGACGTTCGGGATTCTGGTTGGCAGTTGTATCCAGGGCAATGACATCATCTCGGGGATCAGCTTGCTGCTGGGGCCGGCCGGCGCTTATTTGCTGTGGAGTGCGACCATCACCACGAGTTTCAGCAATGCCGTGAATCTTTACGGCGCGGTGCTGTGCTCGATCACTGCGGTCCAGACGTTCAAGGAAGATTTTATTCCCGGTGCGAAGGCCCGTACGTGGTATGCGATCGTGCTGGGCAGCATCGCCTTCGTGGTCGGCTATGCCGGACATGACAATTTCCTCAGCATGCTGATGAACGTCATCAGCCTGATCTTTTTCACCATAACGCCCTGGACGGCCGTCAATCTGGTCGATTATTACCTGGTCAAGGGGGGCTCCTACGATGTCGATTCTTTTTTCAAGCGAAACGGCGGCATCTACGGCAAATGGAGCATGCCGGCGCTGATCTCATATTTCGTGGGGCTGGCACTGCAGATTCCATTCCTCAAGACCGATCTCTACACCGGCCCGATGGTCGCACTGCTGGACGATACCGACGTGTCGTGGATCGTAGGGCTGGTGCTGACTTCCATCCTCTACTATCTGATCAGCTCGAAGCCGGGCCTGGGCGCCAGCGCTTCGTATTCGGTCTCGAAGTGATTTGAACCCAGGTGAGGCGAGCGATGAGTGAACAACGGGATACCTACGATTATGTGGTCATCGGCGGCGGCGCAGCCGGCTGCGTGCTGGCCAACCGTCTGAGCGAGAATCCGGCCAATCGGGTGTGCTTGCTCGAGGCCGGCGGCAGCGACAAGGCACCGCAGATTCATGTGCCGGCCGGCCTGTTGATGCTGTACGAGGACAAAAAGCGTAATTATCTGTTCGAAAGTCTGCCGCAGAAGCATATGAATGGCCGTCAGATCGGCTGTCCACGCGGAAAGATGCTGGGTGGCTCGAGCTCCATGAACAGCATGATCTATATCCGCGGCCAGAAAGAAGACTACGACGAATGGGCCGCGCTGGGCTGCACGGGTTGGGCTTTCGATGACGTGTTGCCGATTTTCAAGAAGCTGGAAAACAACGCCATCGGCCAGGACCGGCGCTATCACGGCACGGAAGGTGAGCTCGAGGTCAATCGACAGCGTGACCCGAACGGCATATCCGAATATTTCCTCCGGGCGGCCGAAGCCTGCGGTTATCCGCGCAATAGTGATTTCAACGGCGAGCGTCAGGAGGGCGTCGGACTGTACGATGTCACCCAGCACAACGGCCAGCGGCTGAGCAGCTATCGGGCTTTTTTGCACCCGGTGAGACAGCGCCCCAATCTGGATATTTTGACCGGCTGCGATGTGCGCAAACTCGAGATCGACGGGCCGCGTGTCACCGGGGTCACGCTTGAAACCGAGGGCCAGAGCAAGACCATCGCCTGTCGCGGCGAAGTGGTTCTGGCGGCCGGGGCGATCGGCTCACCACAGATCCTCATGGCCTCTGGCATTGGCGATCGCAGCGAGCTGGAGGACTGCGATGTGCCGGTCAAACAGCATCTGCCGTCGGTGGGCAAGAATCTCCAGGATCATGTCGATGTGCTGGTCACGACGCGTTCGGCCAGCCGCAAGTCGCTGGGCATTTCGCTGGGCACGCTTCCGGAATTGCTGATGGCGCCGTTTCGTTATCTGGCGCGTCGACTGGGTTTGTTGACGACCAACTATGTCGAAGCCGGGGGCTTCGTCCGCAGCGACGAAAGCCTGTCGCGGCCGGATCTGCAGTTTCATTTCGTGCCCGGTTATCGCAGCCATCGCGGCAAACTGGTGGAGTACGGGCATGGCTATGCGCTGCACACCTGCCTGCTGCGGCCGGAGAGCGCCGGTAGCGTGAAACTACGCAAGGACGGCCAGAAGAAGAACGTCGATATCGACTACAATTTCTTTGCCAGCCAAGCGGATCTGGATGCCATGGTCAAGGCGGTGCGAATCGCCCGCGGCATACTGTCTACCAGTGTGTTCGATCAGATTCGGGGGCGCGAGATGCTGCCCGGCCCCGAGGTCCAGTCGGATGCCGAAATCGCCGAGCATCTGAAGCAGTACTGCAACACGGTATTCCATCCGGTCGGCACCTGTCGCATGGGCGCCGACGATGAGTCCGTGGTTACGCCCGAGCTCAAGGTGCGTGGCCTGGCCAACCTGCGCGTGGCCGATGCGTCGATCATGCCGACCATCATCAGCGGCAATACCAACGCGCCGACCATGATGATCGCGGCCAAGGCCGCCCAGATGATGCTCGCCGAGCAGGGCGCGCGCGCCTAAAACCACGTCTTGGCAAACCGGACTGAGGTCGCGGCGTGCAGCCGCGACTGACTCGCCTCTATGCATGCCCGGGCCGGACCGTGGCTGGCCCAAGCATGCCGATCATAAAAGGAATCACCTATGGATCAGTGGACTGAAACCACGACCGCCGACTGGCATCGCCGTGCCGAGCAGCAGGCGTTCGACGGGCGTGCGTTCGTTGACGGACACCGGCACCAAACCGTGAACAAGAAAACCTTGACCAGCATCAATCCGGCGACCGGGGCCGCGCTGGTCGAGATTGCGGCCGCGGAAGCGGTCGATGTCGATCATGCCGTGGCGGTCGCTAAAGCGGCTTTTATGGATCGTCGCTGGACGGGCCAGAGCGCCGAAGCGCGCAAGAGTGTACTACTGAGGCTGGCAGATCTAGTTGAAGCGCATCGAGACGAGCTCGCGTTGCTCGACAGCCTGGAAATGGGCAAGCCGATCACCGAGGCCCTGTCGGTCGATGTGCCGGGTACGGCCGGCACTTTTCGCTGGTATGCCGAAGCGATCGACAAACAGGCCGACGAAATCCCATCGACCGCGCCGGGCTCGACGGCGCTGGTCACCCGCGAGCCGCTGGGCGTCGTGGCCGCGATCACGCCCTGGAACTATCCGCTGGAAATTGCGGCTTGGAAGATCGCGCCGGCACTGGCCATGGGCAACAGCGTGGTCCATAAACCGGCGCCCCAGGCCTCATTATCGGTACTGCGTCTGGCCGAGCTGGCGATCGAGGCGGGTCTGCCGGACGGGGTGCTCAATGTACTGCCCGGCGAGGCCGTGGTCGGGGAAGCCCTGGGCCGGCATCCTGATGTCGATGTGTTGAGCTTTACCGGTTCGACCGCCGTGGCCAAGCGGTTGCTCGAATATTCCGGCCAGTCGAACATGAAGCGGCTCAGCCTCGAAGCCGGGGGCAAAACCGCGAACGTGGTCTTTGCCGATACCGACGACCTCAAGCATGCTGCCGAAATGGCTGCGGCCGGGGCGTTCTACAATCTTGGCCAAGTCTGTTCAGCCAATTGCCGGTTGCTGGTCGAGCGTTCAATCCACGACGAGTTCATCGGCTTACTGTGCGAGGCGAGCCAAGCCTATGCCCCGGGCGATCCTCTGGATCCAAACAGCCGTACCGGTGCGCTGGTCAGTGATGCGCATGCGAGCAAGGTTCGGCAGGCGATCGAACAAGGCCGTGCCGATGGCCGCCTGTTGCATGGCGGCGGCCAGCCGAAGATCGACGGCGCGTCCGATGCCTTTCTTGAGCCGACCGTCATTGGCAATCTGCCCAGCGAGCATGCGCTGTTGCATGAAGAAATTTTCGGCCCGCTACTCACCGTCGAAGTGTTCGATAGCGAAGCCGAGGCCGTGCAACTGGCCAATCGCACGGTTTACGGACTGGCGGCGTCGCTCTGGACCGGGTCGCTGGCGCGTGCCCACCGTGTCTCGGCCGAACTGGTTGCCGGCACGGTATCGGTCAATACGGTCGATGCACTGGGCGTGACGACGCCGTTCGGAGGCTTCAAGCAATCTGGTTTTGGCCGCGATCTGTCGCTGCATGCATTGGAGACTTATTCGGCGCTCAAAACCACGTGGATTCAGTTTGGCTAAGAGATATCGCGCCGGTTCTCGCCCGGATCTGTTGTATCACTTGGTCGGACAGCCAGGCTTGCCGGGCAAGGGTCGCCTGATGCCGGCGAGCGGTGCGGTAGCAGTAGAACCGAAGAGCCCGGCCGATGACGACGATGAACGACGCGCCGATATAGCCACCGTCTGCTTTGCTCGTGCCCAAGGCAGGCCGTCGGCGAGTACCACGCCGGGCCGATTGACCGCGGCGCCCAGCCGTCGGTGCCACGATTGGGCCGGCAACGGCTGGCGCAGAACGGCGCGAGGTGGGCTGCTGCGCCTATTCGCCGTATCCGTTGGACCCGGGCGTTGGCCTCGGTGCGCCTTGTCGGGTGTCGGCGGTTGAAGGGCGGCGGCCCAGCGGCTCGAAACCGGCCTCGGTCGCCCGGCTCGCCGTATGCGCCGGGTCTGAAAGCCGCTTAATCTCGTAGGGTTGAATCAGGCACTCTAGAAGTTGGTGTCAGGTGGCATTTTCCCTGTTGAGAGCGGCGCACTATGAATAACGTACTGGTAACCGGCGGCACCGGCTTTATTGGCCGCCATTTGATCCCGGATCTGTTGGCCAGCGGCTGGCAGGTTGAGGTGCTGACGCGCAATGCTCGGCATGCGCGGGAGCGGCTGCCGGCCAGTGTCCGGCCGATCGAGTCGCTCGGCGAGGCCAGCGAGCCGCAGGTGGCCATCAATCTGGCCGGTGAGAATCTGGCCGCCGGCCGCTGGACCGAGCAGCGCAAGCGCGAGATGCGCGACAGTCGGCTGCGAATTACTCGTGATCTAGTCGCGTTTATCGGCGAATGTACGTCCAAACCCGAGGTGCTGATCAGCGGCTCGGCGGTGGGCTACTACGGCGCCCGCGGCGATGAAATTCTGGATGAGAGCAAGGCGCCGGCTGATGAGTTCCAGTCGCACCTGTGTGCCGATTGGGAAGCCGAAGCGCGTAAGGCTGAGGATTACGGGGTGCGGGTATGCCGGCTCCGGACCGGGATCGTACTGGGTGCGCGCGAGGGCGCGCTCGCGCAGATGATCACGCCGTTCAAACTGGGCGTGGGGGGGCGCTTTGGCTCCGGGCGCCAATACATGCCCTGGATTCATATCGACGACGAAGTCGGTGCGATCCGGTTTTTGATCGACAACGACCAAGCTTCGGGGCCGTTCAACCTGTCCGCGCCGAACCCGGTGAGCAACCGCGAGTTCACCAAAACCCTGGCGGGTGTACTCAATCGGCCCTCGTTTGCCTGGGTGCCCGGGCCCGTACTCAAGACCATGCTCGGCGAGATGGCGCATCTGCTACTGACCGGCCAGCGGGCGGTGCCGAGTGCGCTGGAAACCGCCGGTTACCGCTTCAAGTTCACCGAATTGAAGGCCGCACTCGACGATCTGGTTGGGCGTTGAGCATGGCATATGAGTTAGCTCTCATCGAAGCGCTGACCGAGGTGGTGGGCGCGGACCAGGTTCTGGTCCGCGACCGTGATATGGCGTCTTATCTCACCGAATGGCGGGGCGCTTTCGAGCCACGGGCGGCCGCGGTGGTACGACCGGGTAGCGTCGATGACGTAGCCCATGTTGTAGCCACCGCAGCCGCGCATAACGCAGCACTCGTGCCCCAGGCTGGCAATACCGGCACGGTAGGCGGTTCGGCAGCCGACGATCCACGCCGGCAGGTGGTGCTCAACCTCGAACGGCTCGATCAAGTACGCGAGATCGATGTGGCTAATGCCACGATGACGGTCGAAGCTGGCTGCACACTGGCCGATGCCCAACGCGCGGCCGAAGCCGCGGGCTTCTACCTGCCGATCCAGCTGGCCTCTCGTGAGCGGTGTTGTATCGGCGGTAACCTGGCGACCAACGCCGGCGGGCTGAATGTCGTCTATTACGGCAATACCCGCGATCTGGTGCTGGGGCTGGAAGTGGTATTGGCTGACGGCCGAGTCTGGGAGAACCTCAGTGGACTGCGGAAGGACAACAGTGGCTATGATCTCAACGATCTGTTCGTCGGTTCGGAAGGTACGCTCGGCATCATCACGGCGGCGGTACTGGAACTCGCCGATCCGCCGCAGCAGCGTGCCGTGGCGTTCTGCGCCTTAAACGATGTGGATGCCGCGGTGGCCTTGCAGTCGCAGCTGCGGCGTGCCACAGGGCAACACGTGGTGGGCTGTGAACTGATCTCGGCCCAGGCGCTTGATTTCGCCTGTGACTATGCCGAACAACTCGAAGTGCCGGTCACCCGGGAGATGCCCTGGTATCTATTGGTTGAAGTCGCGGTTTCGGCTCGCGGCGATTGGTTATGCACGATCTGCGACGACACGTTGGCCACGGCCGCAGCTGAGGGTGCGATCGTCGAATATCGACTAACCGACGATGCCACCGAGATGGATCGACTGTGGGCGCTCCGAACATCGATCCCACCAGCACAGACAGCGGCCGGGGCTTCGATCAAACACGATATCGCATTGCCGGTATCCAAGCTGCCGGCTTTCATCGCGGATGTGGTGCCGCGGCTGTACCAGCTCGTGCCCGAGATTCGTCCCTGTATTTTCGGCCATGTCGGTGACGGCAATCTGCACTTCAACCTCAGCCGGCCGCGGGCCATGAGCGATGCCGATTTCCGTACCTTCGAAGTGGAATTGCATCGACGGGTTCATGACCGGGTCGCCGCCATGCGGGGCTCGATCGCAGCCGAGCACGGCGTAGGGCGGCTCAAGGTCGATGAGATCGTGCGCCTCAAGCCGGCCGTGGAAATCGATATGCTGCGCGCAGTCAAAGCGGCTTTCGATCCGCATAATCGACTCAATCCCGGGGCTATGGTCCGGATCTGATGTTCGGCTCTTTGAGTTAGTGCGTCTTGCGACGAGGCGCTCTAGGGAGATCGAGGTTTTGTCCGGGCGCTGTGTTGCCGGCCCAAACCGTGACGCGCGAGGCACGAGCTGCCGGTTCGGGTTCTGGGCGTGCCACGATCAAGGCGTGAAACGCGGCCCGAAGCAGTTGGATTTGGGGCACAATCCTTCGGAAACGAAGCCTGTTGGGCCGCCATCCAGCGTTGCTGTTTTGCTGATGTTGGATGACGCTATGCTCGCGGCGCCTCGGCTTGCAGCTAAACAGACCTTGGCACGAACGCTCAGGAAGCCCTCTGTGCTCGACAGTCGGATCGGCGTAGAAGACAGGCGAGCCTCGGCCGGCTTGGCGTAGACACGTCCGAGACGCTGGGAGGCTTGGCTAGCAGCGCGGCCTGTAGGCTAAGCGGCCGTTGTCCGATCAATCCCGAATAGTCCTGCCGCCTGGGCAGGGCGGCGCTGTACAGCCCTGGTGTAGATAAAAAAAACGCCCGCGGATGCGGGCGTTTTTCGTACGGCGATGAACGAGGCGGTCGGGTCAGCCGATGCCGACGATGCTCGATGCGCCAACCATGTCGATCAGCCAGGTCGGATAGATACCGACGATGATCGTCGCCGCGGCCAGCAGCCAGATCACGACCGCGCCGGCGCTCTGGGCAAACCCACCGCTGACCGGCTCGCGAGCCGTGCTGGGCCGTTCCATGAATAGCAGAGCCATCACCCGCAGATAGTAGAACAGGCCGATGGCGCTGCCGATGATGATGGCCGCAACCAGCCACCAGAGCTGGCTGGCCATGGCGACCGACAGGATATAGAACTTGCCGATGAAGCCCATGGTCAGCGGGATGCCCGCCAGCGACAGCATCATGATGGCCATGGCTACTGCGAGCACCGGACGCTTCCAGTACAGGCCACGGTAGTGATCCAGATCGGCGGCGTCGCGGCCGTCGAACGGGCTGGAGATCAAGCTTACGATACCGAAGGCGCCGAGGGTGGTGCCCACATAGGTCGCGAGATAAACGCCTACAGCCTCCACCGACAGTTGGGTCCCGGCCACGATCGCGGTCAGCAGATAGCCGAGATGCGCAATCGAGGAATAGCCGAGCAGCCGCTTGATATTGGTCTGACGCAGTGCCAGCAGGTTGCCGGCGAACATCGACAAAAATGCGATGACGCCGATCAGCGTCAGCAGCCATTCGTTGTCGGTTACCGGCGCCAGAACAAAAAAGCGCATCAACAGAGCGAATACGGCTGCCTTGCTAACCGTGGCCAGGAAGGTAGCGACCGGTGCTGGCGCGCCTTCGTAAACGTCTGGTGTCCAGACGTGGAATGGCACCAGCGACAGTTTGAAGGTTAGGGCGACCAACATCATGCCAACGCCCATCAGGATCCAGGCGTGAGCTGTATCACCGAGTCCAACGGCAGCGATCAAACCTTCATAGGTGAGATGCCCCGAAGCGGCATACAACAGCGCCATGCCGAACAGGAGGAACGATGATGCCGCCCCCGAGAGGATCATGTACTTGAATCCGGCCTCGAGCGACATCCGCTCCCGGTAGGTGTAGGCGACCATGCCGTACAGCGGGACCGAGAGCATTTCCAGGCCAATGAACAGGGACGCGAAATGGCGGCTCGCGATCAACGCCATCGCGCCGAGCACCGACGAGGCCAGCAGGATATAGAACTCGTCGCAGTGATCGTCCAATCGAGACAGGTACGGATAGGCGAAGGTGCAGGTCGCCAAACCGGCCACCAGTACCACCGCCCAGAAAAACACCGCGTAGTTGTCGATGACGAACAGCGGCGTCACCTGAATCGGTGTGACCGCGAGCACGCCCAGCAGCGAGACCAGCGCCAGATTGAGACCGGCGACAGTGATGGCGGCCGCGGTGGTATGGCTGCGCTTGATAATAATCGCTGCGAACACGCCGATGATGGCGAGGCAGGCAAAAAGCGGCGGTAGTACCGCGACCAGTTGGTTCCAGGTGTCGTTCATGTCAGCTATCGCTTAACGTGCCGAGGAGGCGCTAAGCCCCGTGGCGAACCAGTGAGAGACTTCGGTCATGCTTGTCTGAGAGACCGAAAGCACAGTCTGCGGGAACAGACCGACGATCAGCGTGATCACGACCAGTGTCATCATGATGACGTACTCGCGCGCACTCATGCGGGCGATGGTGTCGTCGCTCGTCGGGGTGCCCCAGTACACCTGATGCATCAGGTACAACGCATAGACGGCAGCCAAGATCATGCCGCCCGAGGCGATCACCACGACCCACGGCCAGTCGCCGAAGGCGCCGAACAGAATCAGGAATTCGCCGACGAAGTTGGCGGTAGCCGGCATACCCAGAGTGGCAACCACGAACACCAGCGCAAAGCCGGGCAGGGCACCGAGACGGCCGAATAGCCCCCCGAGTTGACGCATGTCGCGGGTGCCCATGCGCTCGTAGAGCTGGCCCGAGAGAATGAACAGGGCCGCGGTCGAGATCGCCGAAGCTACCACCTGAATCATCACCCCCTGCAGGGCCAGCAGCGTGCCGGCATATAGCCCGATCAGCACGAAGCCCATATGCGAAATGCTGGCATAGGAGATCAGGCGTTTCATGTCGGTCTGGGCAAATGCCATAACCGCGCCGTAGTAAACACTGATCACACCCAGCGCCATCGCGATCGGTGCAAAGGCGGCCGAGGATTCGGGAAACAGCGGCAGGGCGAGTCGCAGAAAACCATAGGCCGCGGTCTTGACCAGGATCCCGGACAAATCAACCGCGCCCGAAGACGGCGAATTAGCCTGGGCATCGGCGAGCCAGCCGTGGAAAGGCACGGCCGGCAGTTTCACTGCAAAGGCAATGAAAAAGCCAAGCATGAGAACCATGCCGAGACTACCGCCGAGCTGGGTTTCGAGCAGAGCGTTGTAGTCGAAGGTCAGCACGCCGGTCTGGGCATAGTGGGTGAAGACCAGCCCCAGGATCGAGGCCAGCATCAGCAAGCCACTGGCCTGGGTATAGATGAAGAACTTCACCGCCGCCCGGACATTCGCGGCCCGCTCGTACTCGCCGTGGCCCCATAGGGCAATCAGGAAGTACATGGGGATCAGCATCAGTTCCCAGAAGAAGAAATACAGGAACAGATCGATCGCCAGGAAGATCCCGATCACGCCGCCGAGCGTCCACATGAGGTTCATGTGGTACATGCCAACCCGCTCGGTGACTTGGCTCCAGGAGCAGGCGACCGCCAGCATGCCCAGCACACTGGCCAGCAGCACCATGATCACCGACAGCCCGTCGATCGCCAGATGGAAGTCGATACCGAAGGGCGCGATCCAGGACGCACTGATCTCGCGTTGCCACTGCGGCGAGCCGCCGCCCAGGCCGGCCAGCGAATAGTCGCCAGTCGCCCATAGCCACAGCGCCGGAATGAACACCAGCAGCATGCTCGCGAACGCGATCAGGCGGGGTGCGCTACCACCGCGATCGCCGCGACCGACGAGCCAGCAGGCCGCGCCGCCGATGAAGGGGATAAATAATAGCCAGCAAAGGAGCATCGAATCGCCTTCTTATCCGAACATCAACACGGCCAACAACACGACCGCGCCGGCAAACATGACCATCGCGTACCAACGCAGCCGGCCACTCTGGACCGCCGACAGGCCGGTATTACCAACCGAGACCAGACCGGGTACTACGTTGACGATGGACTCGATCCAGTCGCGACGATGGCCGCGAGCGATCATGAGATAAGGCTGAACGAAGACCTTGTCGTACAGCCAGTCAAAGCCCAGAGCACCATTGAAAAAGTGCCAGGCTCTTTCGCCAGGACCTTGAGCCACCGCGCGCTTGATAAGCGAGCGACGGCCGAGAAACAGTGCCGCCGCGACGCCAAGCCCGACCAGGGCGACGATGCTGGAGATCACTTCGAAAACGATCTCGAGCCAGCCATGGCCTTCGACCGCGCCAGAGGGCAAGACCCCGTCCAGCGGCTGATAGATCAGCGCACCAACGAAGGTCGACAGCACCCCGAGCACCACCAGCGGTAGATGGTGCGGGATACCGTGGCCCGGGTGGGCATGAATCTTTTCCTCACCGTGGAAGACGATGAAGATCATGCGGAATGTATAGATCGACGTAATGAACGCGCCGACCAGGCCGAACAGCCACAGCCAGCCATGCCCGTTGGCGACCGCTTCCCAGAGAATGGCGTCCTTGGAATAGAAACCAGCGGTCACGATCGGCAGGGCCGCGAGTGCCGAGCCGCCGATGATCATCAGCCAGTAGTCTAGTTTCAGGGTCTTGCGTAGACCACCCATCTTGAAGATGTCCTGCTCATGATGACAGGCGATGATCACCGAACCCGCGGTCAGGAACAGCAGCGACTTGAAGAACGCATGGATCATCAGATGGAAGATCGCAGCCTGCCAGGCGCCTACGCCGAGGGCCAGGAACATGTAGCCGATCTGGCTCATGGTCGAATAGGCGATCACGCGTTTGATGTCGGTCTGGGCCGTGGCCGCCAAGCCGGCGATCAGCAGCGTGACGCCACCTACGACACCGACCAGCTCCTGAATCAGCGGCGCCAGTTCGAAAATGCCGTGCATACGAGCGATCAGATACACACCCGCGGTCACCATGGTGGCCGCGTGGATGAGCGCCGAGACCGGCGTGGGGCCGGCCATGGCATCGGCCAGCCAGGTTTGCAGGGGCAGCTGTGCGGACTTGCCGCAGGCGCCGAGCAGCAGTAGTACGGCGGCCACATTGGCCATCGGCTCGCCCTGGCTCCAGACCTGGGGTGCTTCATGCAGCAGGGTTTGGATGTTGAGGGTGCCGAAGACCGTATACAGCAGAAACAGGCCAATCGCCAGGAATACGTCACCAATGCGGGTAATGACGAAGGCCTTGAAAGCGGCCCAGGCGTTGGCCGGGGTCTTGTAGTAGTAGCCGATCAGCAGATAACTGCACAGGCCGACACCTTCCCAACCGAGGTACAGCAACAGCAGGTTGTCGCCGAGCACCAGCAGTAGCATGGCGACGATGAACAGGTTCATGTAGGCAAAGAAGCGGGCCATGCCCGGCGCGCCTTCCAGGTCATGCACCATGTACCAGGCTGCGAACAGGTGGATCAGGAAGCCGACCCCCGTAATCACGCCCAGCATGGTGATCGACAGCCCATCGAGATACAGGCCGAAGTTGACCTGGAAATCACCAACGGCGATCCATTGCCATAGCGTCTGTACAAACGGGTAGCCCCCGTTGGCACCCCAGAAGATCATCACGAGGGCAGTACAGGCTGCAGCCAGGCCGACCGAGCCGGCGCCGATGGTACGGGCCGGATTATCGGCCATCCGCGGGAACAGAGACAGCGCGATAGCGCCGGCAAGCGGAAAAATCAGGGTCAGAACTAGAAGACTCATCCGTGCATCTCGCTGGCTGCATCGATGTCGATCGTGCGGAAACGCTTGTACAGCTGAAGCAGCAGCCCCAGGCCAATAGAAGCCTCGGCGGCTGCCAGAGTGATGATCAGAATGAACATCACGTTACCGTCGGCGGCCTGCCAATGTGCACCGGCAACGATGAACGCCAGACCGGTGGCGTTGAGCATGATTTCTAGGCACATGAGAATGAACAGCGTATTGCGCCGTACCACCAGCCCGGTCAGGCCGGCGATGAACAGCAAGGCGGCCAGTCCCATGCCGTACTGGATCGGTAGTCCCGTCATTATTATTCCCCTGCCTTGGTGGTCTCGCGTCGGCCGTGCTCGGCTTCCCAGCGGGCTTCGTTGCGTTCGTCGCGGCCGATGTGTACGGCAACTACGAGGGCAGCCAGCAGTAGGAAGGCGGCGAGTTCGACCACCAGTACATATGGTCCGAACAGAGTCGAGCCGACGGCGTTGGCCGATAGCGGCTGGCCATCGATGCGGCCCATGCCCCCGCCGCTGACCATGGCCCAGACCATCGTGATCAGCAGAATCGCGGCGAATACCGACGGGCTGATCCACAGCTTGGGTCGAAGCCAATGACGCTCGCGGGCCATGCTCTCAGTATTCAGATTGAGCATCATGACCACGAACACGAACAGCACCATGACGGCGCCTGCATAGACCACGACTTCGAGCGTCGCGGCGAATGGCGCGCCCAACGCATAGAAATCGACCGCCACAGCAAGCAGCGACAAGATCAGATACAGCAGGGCATGCACGGCGTTCACACAGGTGATCACTCGCAGAGTGGCTGCGAGTGCGACGACGCCGGCGATGAAGAATGCGATTTCCACGACGGCCTCTCTTACGGGAGCAGGGTTTTGATATCGATCGGCTCGGCTTCGTTTTCAGCCTCGCCCTTGTCCTTGCCACCGACGGCCATCCCGGCCACCCGGTAGAAGTTGTAGCCGGGCCGCTTGCCTACGCCCGAGATCAGCAGATCCGACTTCTCATAGACCATGTTCTGGCGATCGAACTCGCCCATCTCGAAGTCCGGGGTCAGCTGGATCGCATAGGTCGGGCAGGCATCCTCGCAGTAACCGCAGTAGATGCAGCGCGAGAAGTTGATCCGGAAACTCTCCGGATACCAACGCCCGGTTTCGTCCTCGGTCTTGACCACACTGATGCAGTCGACCGGGCAGGCCACCGAGCACAGATTGCAGGCGACGCAACGTTCGGCCCCGTCCGGATCGCGGGTCAGCACGATACGGCCGCGATAGCGCGGTGGTAGATAGGGTTTTTCTTCCGGGTACAGGATCGTATCCCGCTTGCGGAAGGAATGCATGAAGGTCATGCCGATCGTGCGAAGCACGCTCGACGTGGCCGAAATAGCGTTCTGTGCGGCGTTTTTCATAAACGACTCGTTGCAAACACGTTGTGGCCGAAGCCTGCTGTCGCAGGCAGCGGTTCTAGCTCTGTGCGACGACGATCGCGCCAGTGATCGCCAGATTGAGCAGCGCGATCGGCAGCAGCACCTTCCAGCCGAAGGCCATGAGCTGGTCATACCGCGGACGCACGGTGGCCGCGCGTAGCAGGATGAAGAAGCACATGAACAAGAAGGCCTTGAGGAAGAACCAGACGAAACCGGGCAGCCACGGTCCGAGCCAGCCGCCGAAGAACAGGGTGGTGACCAAACAAGAGATCAACACGATGCCCAGATACTCGCCGACGAAGAACATGCCGAACTTCATGCCGGAATATTCGGTGTGATAGCCGGCCGTGAGTTCTTGTTCGGCTTCCGGCAAATCAAACGGCGCGCGATGGATTTCGGCGCAGCCGGCGATAAAGAAAATCACGAACGCCGGGAATTGCGGAATGACATTCCACATGCCGCGCTGCGATTCGACAATCTCGTTCAGGCTAAAACTGCCGGCCAGCAGGACGACACCAAGCAGCGACAGACCCATGAACACCTCGTAGGAGATCATCTGGGCGGCCGTGCGCATCGCACCGAGCAGGGCGTATTTATTATCCGAGGCCCAGCCAGCGAAGATTACCGAGTACACCCCCAACGAACTCATCGCGAGCAAAAACAACACGCCCACGTTGAGATTGGCGACGGTCCAAGATTCCGTGAACGGAATGACCGCGAACGCCATCAGAGTGGTGAACATAATGATCGCCGGGGCGATAACGAATACGGCTTTGTCGGCAAACGGCGGGATCCAATCTTCCTTGAAGAAGATCTTGATCATGTCCGCGACCACCTGCAGCGAGCCGAACGGGCCTACACGGTTCGGCCCGTACCGATCCTGCCAGAGGCCGAGCAGGCGGCGCTCGATGGGAATCATCAGCGCCGCCATGATCACACAGGCGAGCAGCGTGATGATGGTACCGATCGCAATGCCGACGATCGAAAAGAGTTCGTGCTCGGAAATTCCAAAGATCATGGTTTGACTTCCACGGGCAGGCGCAGTCCACAGACCCCGTGCATGCCGACCGGCACGCCGATGGTCTGGTCGGGGAGACTGGGATCGATGGCGACCGGGAAGGCATGGCTTTCGCCGTCCACGGCCAGTTCGAACGATTCACCGGCGGTCACGCCCAGGGCCTTGGCCGCGGCCGCGTTCATCCGGAACTCCGGCGCTGGCGTGCGCTCGGCGATCGCCGGGGCCCGGGCCGACTGGGACTCGCTGCCGAAGATATGGTGCATCGGCACCGCCTGCCAGCCAGCCACCGGGGTGACCTCGGCGGCCGAGAAATCAGCCGTTTCGGTCGCCGGGCTAAACAGCCGAATGCCCGGGTCGCCACCCTTGAGATGTCCGCCGACCTCATCCTGGAAGCGAGTGATCGCTGCCTGGTTGGAATCCCAGCCTGGGCTCCAGGCATAGGCCAGAGTCGACGGCGGCTGAGCTTCGCCGTAGTAGCCTTCCATCGAATAGGCCAGCGGCGAGTCGACATCGACTTCGGGGCGTTTCTCGCGCACGTCGACGTTGGCGTACATTGCAGTACGGCCGGAGAAACGATGCGGGCTGCGCGGGAAACGCATGCCGAACTTACGGAACGACTGGCTGGGCGCAGCGTCTTCGATGCCGGCGAACTGTGGACATTCGGCCACGATCGCTTCGATCAGATCGTCCATGCCGATCCAATCCGGCTTGTAACCGGCGACCTCGGCCAGATCCGCGGCCCAGCGCCAACCTTCCTGCATCGGCGCATCGGGAATGAAGACCTGGAAGAAACGTTGCGCACGGCCTTCGTTGTTGACCAAGGTACCGTCGGCTTCGGCAAAGCTGCCGGCCGGCAGCACGTGCGTGGCGTCACCCACTGTGCGGGTCATGCTGTGATCCAGGGCCACGACATTCTTGGCCTTTTTGAGCACGGCCTCGATGCGTTCTTTTGGCGCCCGCTCGTAAAGGCAGTTCTGCATCACGACCAGCGTATCGGCCGAACCGTTTTCGACGGCGCTCAGGGCGTGCTCGACATCCCGGTCTTCCATCATTGCCATGCCGAGGCTATTGGCTTCGGACAGGGTGACGAACAGACGCGTGGCATCGTTGACCGCCGCCAGGGCCCGCGTGGCGTTGGCAGCTGCCTTGATGATCGTGGGATCGCCCAGACCTGTGCCGGCGATGATTAGCGGTTTTTTTGCTGCCTTGAGCGTCGAGGCGATCGCATCGACCAGGGCCTTGGTGTCCTTGTCGAGCTGCTTGACCTCGGGGGCGTTGTTATCCAGCGCGTGGGCCACGGCAAAGCCGAGCTCGGCGATCGCATCCGGGCGCAGGCGCTGGGGCGACATGACGATGTCGTCGAGCTTGGTGGCCTGGGCAGTGGCGGCAAAGATCGGGCTGTTGTTGTACTGGCCGATGTCGCGCACTGCACGGGCATGCCATTTCGGAATCTTGTTGGCTTCGGCCAGTTCGTGATGGCGGTTGCGTCGTGCCTGGCGCAGCGACAGGGCCACACGAGGCGCGGTTTGGGTGACGTCCTCGCCCAGCACCAGCACGGCGTCGCAGGATTCGATCTCGCGCAGGGTCGCCAGGCGCTCGGCATGGGCCGAAATCGCCTTACGTGCGGCCACGCTGGCAGCCGAATCCGGCGCGCTCATGCCGTTGGTGAAGTGCTCGGCTCCGACCAGATGGCGCAGCGCGAAATTGTCTTCTAGCGATGCACGCGGCGAACCGACACCGACCACGCCGTTGGCGTTAGCGAATACGTCCTGCATGACGTCGTGCATCTCGTCCATTTCGCGCGGTTCGAGAATACCGTCGGCATTGCGCACCAGCGGCTGGCGCGGCCGATCCTCGCGATTGACGAAACCGGCGCCGAAGCGGCCGCGGTCGCAAAGGAAGTAATGGTTGATCTCGCCGTGAAAACGGTTCTGGATGCGCTTCAAGATGCCCTGACGCGAACCGGGGCTGGTGTTACAGCCGAGCGAACAGTGGCTGCAGATGCCGGGGGCGTTCTGCATGTCCCATTTACGGTTGTAGTGGGCGCCCAGCGTCTTGTCGGTGAACACGCCGGTCGGGCAGACTTCGACCAGGTTGCCCGAAAATTCGTTTTCGAAGGCACCGTCGGATTCCCGACCGAAATAGACGTTGTTGTGCGAGCCGAGCGCGCGCAGGTCGTCGCCGTCGGCATAGTCGCGGTAGTAGCGTACGCAACGATAGCAGGCGATACAGCGATTCATCTCATGTGAGATGAACGGGCCTAGATCCTGATTCTTATGCGTTCGCTTCGGGCCGCGATAGCGCCGCTGCGTATGGCCGGTCATCAGTGTCATGTCTTGGAGATGACACTCACCGCCTTCTTCGCAGACCGGGCAGTCGTGCGGATGGTTGATCATCAACCATTCGATGACCTGCGCTCGCATCTCCGCGGCTTGCTCGTCATTGATTTCGAAGCGGCCGCCATCTGAACAAGGCGTCATGCAGGCCATGACGATCATGCCCTGTTCGTCTTCTTCGTTGCGATACGACTTGACCGCGCACTGACGACAGGCGCCGACACTATGCAGTTCGGGATGCCAGCAGAAATAGGGCAGGTCGAAGCCCTTGGACAGGGCGACGGCCAGCAGATTTTCGGTGTCGTCGACGTCGTATTCCTTACCGTCGATCGTGATCGTTGCCATGGCTTAACCGTGCGCTATTTAAAGAGGATTCGCGTTGGCCGCTTGGGTCCGCGAAAGGGGTGTCGCATCATCGGGGATGAGGGCGGACAGCTCGTCGCGGTAGTACTTCAGACCGGCTTCGAGCGGGCCCATCGCACCGGGCGCGTGGGCACAGAACGTCTTGCCCGGACCCAGCAGTTTGACGTGCAGGTCCAGTAGTTCGATGTCGCCCGGCTGACCTTTGCCCGCTTCGAGGTTGACCAGCATTTTTTCGACCCAGGGCAGACCATCGCGGCAAGGCGTGCACCAGCCGCAGGATTCCTGGGCATAGAAATGCTCGAGGTTCTTTAGTACCCCGACGATCGGGGTCCGATCGTCGAATACGATCATGGTCGCCGTGCCGAGGCGCGAGCCCGCCGCGCCGACGCCGTCGTAATCCATCGGCGTGTCGAGATGCTCCGGGGTCAAAAACGGCGTCGAGCCGCCCCCGGGCAGCAGGCCCTTGAGCTTGCGGCCGTCGCGGATGCCGCCGAAGTGCTCGAGCACGTCGCCGAGCTTCACGCCCAGCGGGAACTCGGCCAGGCCCGGTTTGGCGACATGGCCGGAGGCGCCGAACAGCTTGGTGCCACCGTCCTTGTTAAGGCCGAGCCCTTTGTACCACTCGGCACCGTTTTTCACGATGTGCGGTACGTTACAGATGGTCTCGACGTTGTTAACCGTGGTCGGCTGACCGAACAAGCCGGAAGCCGCCGGGAAGGGCGGCTTATGGCGCGGCACCGCACGACGCCCTTCGAGAGCAGACAGTAGCGCCGACTCTTCACCGCAAATATAGCGCCCGGCGCTCATATGCAGGTGCAGGTTCAGCGAAAAGCCCGAATCCAGGATGTTGTCGCCGAGGAAGCCTTTTTCGTGGGCTTCGTCGATCGCCTGCTGTAGACGGCGCCGGCATTCGGTGTATTCGCCGCGCAGGAATACATAGGCCGTATCCGCGCCGATTGCATAGGCGGCGATGATCATGCCTTCGATCAGCTGGTGCGGATCGCCTTCCATGATCAGCCGGTCCTTGAAGGTGCCCGGCTCCATCTCGTCGGCGTTGACCACAAGATAGACATGTGCGGGCCGCTCTTCGGGGCGGTCTTCGAAGCGGGGCATGAATGACCATTTCACGCCGGTCGGGAACCCCGCGCCGCCGCGGCCACGTAGACCGGCTTCCTTGATCAGCGGCCCGACGTCGGCCGGGGCGTAGTCGGCCAGCGCGCTCTTGAGCGCTTCATAGCCGCCCAGGTCCATGTAATCGTCGATCCAGACCGGCGAACGGTCGGGACGAATGCGCTGGGTCAGTACCTTCGTCTCTTCCATTACTTGTACTCCGCCAGGATCTCGTCGACCCGTTCCGGGGTGAGTTGATCGTGGTAGACCTCGCCGACCCGCATGGCCGGACCTTTGTCGCAATCGCCCAGACAGCAGATCGGCAGCAGCGTGAAGCGACCGTCCTCGGTGGTCTGGCCGAAGTCGATGCCGAGCGTCGACTTCAGATGGTCGCGAACCTGTTCGTAGCCGACCAGATAGCAGGAAATCGAGTCGCAGAGCATGATCACATGTCGGCCGACCGGCTGGCGGAAGATCAGGTTGTAGAAAGTGGCTACCGCTTCCATCTGGGTGGGCGTGACACCGACCACCTTGGCAGCCGCCTCCAGCGCTTCGTCCGAAACCCAGCCGCGATGGTCCTGTACAACCTTGAGCGCCTCGATGGTCGCAGCGCCCGAGTCTTCGTAAAGGCTCATCTCGTGGTGGATGGCCTCGATTTCGGCTTCGCTTAACTCAATCATCGGTCTACGTCTGCCATAACGAAATCGATCGAGCCGATGATCGCGACCAGATCCGCGACCAAGCCGCCCTGCGAGATCAACGGGATCTGCTGCAGATGGGCAAAGCTCGGGGTACGGATGCGCGTTCGATAGCTCATCGTGTTTTTATCGGAAATGGAGTAGTAACTGTTCAGGCCCTTGGTGGCCTCGACCATGGTCGAGGACTCCATGGCCGGCACTACCGGGCCCCAGCTGACCGTCAAAAAGTGCGCGATGAGCGTTTCGATGTCGTGCATCGTGCGCTCTTTGGTCGGCGGCGTGGTCAGCGGGTGGTCGGCCTTGTAGGGACCTTCCGGCATGTTGTTCATGCACTGCTCGATAATGCGGCAGCTCTGGAACATTTCTTCGATGCGCACGTCGAGGCGGTCCATGCAGTCGCCGTTGGTCCCGAGCGGCACTTCGAAATCGAACTTTTCGTAGCCCGAATAGGGGCGGTCGCGGCGCAGATCGAAATCCACGCCGGTCGCACGCAGCCCGGGGCCGGTAATACCCCAGTCGATTGCCTCGTCCTGGGAGTAGGCGCCGATGTGCTTGGAACGCTCGACCAGCATGCTATTGCGCGCCATCGCCTTTTTGTACTCGGTCAGGCGCTCCGGGAACCAGTCGAGGAATTCCTGGACCTTGCGATCCCAGCCCTTGGGCAGGTCCATGGATAGGCCGCCGATCCGGAAAAATGCCGGATGCATACGGAAGCCACAGATCGCCTCGATCACGTCGTAGGCTTTCTGCCGATCGGAAAACATCCAGAAAATCGGGCTCATAGCGCCGATGTCCTGGACGTAGGTACCAAAGAACATCAGATGGCTGGTAATGCGGAAGAACTCGCAGAGCATCACCCGGGCGACTTTCACCCGTTCCGGCACCTCGATGCCCAGCACCTTCTCGAGGTTCAGGACATAAGGCAGTTCGTTCATCACGCCGCCGAGATAGTCGACGCGATCGGTGTACGGAATGTAGGTATGCCAGGACTGGCGCTCGGCCATCTTCTCGGCACCGCGGTGGTGGTAGCCGATATCCGGTACTGCGCCGACGATCTCTTCGCCGTCCAGTTGCAGCACGATACGGAAGACCCCATGGACCGACGGATGGTTCGGGCCCATGTTGAGGAACATGAACTCGTTGTCCTCGGATTCGCGCTCCATGCCCCAGTCTTCGGGCTTGAACTGGAGGGCGTCCTCTTCAATGTCCTGACGCTTGGGGTCCAAATGCAGCGGCTCGAACTCGGTCGCACGCGCCGAATGATCCTTGCGCAGCGGATGGCCTTTCCAGGTCGGCGGCATCATGATTCGGCGCAGGTTCGGATGCCCGTCGAAGGTGATACCGAACATGTCCCAGACTTCGCGCTCATACCAGTTCGCGTTCGGCCAGATGCCGGTTGCACTGGGCGCGGTCAGGTCGCTCTCGGTGAGCCCGACCTTGAGGCGGATTTCGGCCACCGGCGATAGGCTTAACAGGTGATAAACCACGGTGAAGTCGGACAGGGGTTGGCCGGGCCGATTGTGGCGCGCGCGCTCGTCGATCGCAGTTAGATCGAACAGCATGCGGTAGGCCGGGGCAGAATCCTGGCGAAGATATTTCAGCACCTCGAGGATCCGGTCACGGCCGACCCAAAAAGTCGGCATACCGTCCGCAGTGATTTGCGGAACGAGGGTGTTTTCGCCAAAGCGCTCGGTCAGCTGACGCTGGATGTCTACGGTATCAAGCATTACGTCGGACAGTCCTCGCTAGACTTCGTCGGGAGTGCGCAGGGTGGTCGCCGAAAGCCGATCCGAACGTTTACTGTCGCGCTGGGAAAGCTTCGGTGCCTTGGTTACGCCCTGCGGCCCGATCATCCAGGACAGCGGGCGTTTTTCCGACGAAATGGATTCCTGAAGCAGAAGCAGACCCTCGAGGAACGCTTCTGGCCGGGGTGGGCAGCCTGAGACATAGACGTCGACCGGGAGGAACTTATCGACTCCCTGGACCACCGAATAGATGTCGTACATGCCGCCCGAGTTTGCACACGAGCCCATTGAAATGACCCAGCGCGGTTCCATCATCTGCTCATAGAGCCGCTGAATGACCGGGGCCATCTTTAAAAAGCAGGTGCCGGCCACGACCATCACATCCGACTGGCGCGGCGTTGCTCGGATAACTTCCGAGCCAAACCGGGCCATATCGTGTGGCGCGGTCAAGGCGGTCGCCATTTCTACATAGCAGCAGGATAGGCCGAAGTTGAAAGGCCAGAGCGAGTTTTTCCGCCCCCAGGCGATCATGTCGTCCAGCTTAGCCGTGACGACGTTGCGGGCGATCGCATCTTCGATCGTGCCGCCATCGTCCCCGGGCGTGCCGGAGCCTGGAGTCGGGTTCTTGTCAACGCTGGTGAGAGACCAAGACATGGCTCGTTACCGATTGAATCAAATTAAGGCCGTGAAGCCGATTAATGCTGTTCGCTGGGCAGGTTGCGACGCTGATTGGACTCGATCGCGTGCAACCGGAACTGACGCGGTGCTCGCGGTGCCCAGTCCAGGGCCCCAACGCGCCATGCATAAGCCAAGCCCAAGGCGAGATCGAACAGGAAGCTCAGAAAAGCTTCGTAGCCGGTCCAGCCGAGTTCGGGGGCCGCGATGGCCCATGAAAATACGAACACGATTTCTAGATCGAACAGTACGAAAATAATCGCAACCAGATAGAACTTTGCGGAGAAGCGCATCCGCGCGCCGCCGGTGGGCTTGATGCCCGATTCATAGGGCTGGTTGCCCAGGCGTTCATCGTGACGCCCCCCCAGCATGTAAGACATGCCGAGCATAAGACAAACCAAGCCGAAGGCCGCCGCTGCGAACAGGATCAGTGGCCAGATGACAACGGCGTTTTGCGCTGCGGGATCCATAATTACTAGTCCATCCTACGCCGCCACCGGTCAAACCGATGCACAGGCGGTCCAGGCAGTTCGATGTAGTTTACAGGAAAATCGGTCGTGGAAATGCAACGGTCGATTATTCCGTGCCTCGATTCAGCGCCATCAAAATAGACCATATGTCACGTGGATGGCGAGAGGGGGGCGGAAAACCGCATGAACGCGTGTTTTTAAATGAGAATCAAGTGCAATTGGCGCTGAGGCGGTGGTTTCGTTCCCATTCGAACGACTTTGTGAAAGCCCCAGCGCAGGGCTAGAGTGTGGGCAAGCTACTAATGGAGGCCGTAATGGCACAGAACGTTGCCCAGAAACTCATCCAGTCGCATCTGGTCGACGGTGAGATGACGCCGGGTGAGGAGATCGCCCTCAAGATCGATCAAACGCTGACCCAGGACGCGACCGGTACGTTGGTGATGCTCGAGCTCGAGGCCATGGAGCTCGACCGGGTCAAAACCGAAGTTTCGGCGCAGTACGTCGATCACAACCTGATCCAGGAAGACAACAAGAATCCGGACGATCATCTGTTCTTGCAGTCGGCTTGCGAGCGCTTCGGTGCTTATTTCTCGCGGCCGGGCAACGGCATTTCGCATGCGGTGCATATGGAGCGGCTGGGTCGGCCGGGTAAGACGCTGCTCGGCTCCGACAGTCATACCCCGGCTGGCGGTTCGCTGGGCATGCTGGCGATTGGTGCCGGCGGGCTGGAAGTGGCTATGGCGATGGCCGGCGAGCCGTTCTATACCAAGATGCCCAAGGTGTTCGGGGTCAAGCTCACCGGCAAATTGCCCGACTGGGTCTCGGCCAAGGATGTAATCCTCGAAATGCTGCGCCGGCACGGTGTCTCCGGCGGGGTCGGCAAGGTGATCGAATACTACGGTCCGGGGCTGGACAACCTGGAGGCGATGGATCGCCATGTGATCGCCAATATGGGCGCTGAGCTCGGGGCGACCACGACCGTGTTCCCGGCCGATGACGAAATCAAGCGGTTCATGAAATCCCAGGGCCGGGAAGACGAATACGAACCGATGCTGGCCGATGACGGCTGTGAGTACGACGAGCACGACGAGATCGACCTGTCGGAGCTGGTGCCGCTGATCGCCAAGCCGACGTCGCCGGGCAATGTTGTGCCGGTTTCGGAGATTGCTGGCGACGAGTTATACCAGGCCTACATTGGCTCCTCGGCCAATCCAGGCTATCGGGATTTCGCGATCGCCGCGGAGATGGTTCGCGGCCGGACCGTATCCAAGGAAGTCTCGTTCGATGTGAACCCGTCGTCCCGCGCCATGCTGCAGACGTTGGCCCGCGACGATCGCCTAGGCCAGCTGATTGCGTCTGGGGCCCGTATCCACCAGGCCGGCTGTAACGGTTGCATCGGCATGGGTCAGGCACCGGCTTATGGCCGCAACAGCCTGCGGACCACCCCGCGTAACTTCCCGGGGCGCTCGGGCACGCCCGAGGACTCGGTGTTCCTGTGCTCGCCCGAAACCGCGGTGGCCAGCGCATTGATGGGCAAGATCACCGATCCGCGCACCCTCGACTTCGACTATCCGAAGGTCGTCAACCCGACCGATCCGGTGGTCAACGACCATATGCTCGAAAACCCGCTACCGCTCGAGGAAGCGCGCAAAGTTGAGTTGGTCAAGGGACCGAACATCAAATCGCTGCCGGACTTCGACGGCATCCCGGATGCCTTCGATCTGCCGATCCTGCTCAAGGTGGGCGACGATATCTCTACCGACGAGATCATGCGGGCCGGCGCTGAGGTGCTGCCGTATCGCTCGAACATTCCCGAGATCGCGAACTTCGTCTACGACGTGGTCGACAAGGAATATCCCGACCGGGCCAAAAAGACCGGCGATCACGCGATCGTGGGCGGCGCCAACTACGGTCAGGGCAGTTCCCGCGAGCATGCGGCGATCGCGCCGCGCTATCTCGGGTTGCGTGCTGTGCTGGCCAAGGACTATGCGCGTATTCACTGGTCGAATCTGGTCAACTTCGGCGTGCTGCCGCTGACGTTTGCTAACGGCGACGATCTGGACAAGCTCAAGCAGGGATCGAAGCTCAAGTTCAGCGGACTGCACGATGCGTTGGCCTCCAGCGATACAGTGACCGTTGAGACCGAAGATGGTGGGAGTATCGACTGCAAGCACGCGCTTTCGAAGCGCCAGATCGAAATCTTGCGCGCAGGCGGTCTGATCAACTGGAAGCGCGACCAGGGCTAGTCGGCTCGGCGACACACGCCGAACCATTGGCATGGCCTGCGCCGTATGGTCTCGGCGCAGGCTGTTTCAGGTGTCGATGGCGGCGTTATTTTGTATCCGGCTGCAGATCGGCGTATTCTCCACCCGCTTTCGACCAACGCTCGCTGAGCAACATCGGGTAACACACGCCATGGATGAACGTTCTGTCGTTACCGCTTATCGTCGTCTGTCGGGGACCTATGACCGTTTCTTCGGTCCGGTCTTCGAGCAGGGACGCCAGGTTGCCGTGCATAAGATGAACTGCCAGGCCGGTGACCGGGTTCTGGAAGTTGGAGTCGGTACCGGTTTGTCGCTCGAACACTACGCCGAGGGCGTGGAGGTGGTCGGCATCGACGTGTCGCCCGACATGCTCGAGCATGCCCGCAAGCGGGTAAACGGCAATGCCGATCGCATCACGCTGCAGGTCATGGACGGTCAGGCCCTCGATTATCCGGACGACAGTTTCGACAAGGTCGTGGCCATGTATGTGGTCTCGGTCGCACCGGATCCGAAGAAGATCGTCGAAGAGATGAAGCGCGTCTGCAAGCCGGGGGGCGAGATTTTCATCGTCAACCACTTCAGTCAGAAAGGGCCGATGGCCCGGATCGAGCGCATGGTCTCGCCGCTGTCGAAGCTAGTGGGGTTCCGGCCCTCGTTCCCGCTCGATGATTTCTTGGCCATGGCCGATCTCGACGTCGTCGAGTCGGTACCGGTGAATGCTTTTGGCTACTGGACCTTCATCCATGCGCACAATCGCTAGCCAGAATCAGTCGCTGCGATAGTAAAAAGCCGGCCATGGGCCGGCTTTTTTGTGGGCGATGTCGGCCCGGCGCTCAGTCTTCGAAAAAGCTGGCCTTGCCATCCGCGAATGACCAGTCGATGTCGTTGTTTTCGGTCATGGTTATCATGACATTGTGGGCATCGATGCCTGGGCTGGTGGCCAGATTGTCGGTTACGCGGCGATAGAACGCCTTCTTCTGGGCATCGGTCTTGCCCGAGCGTAATACCAGATGCAGCATGACGCGGTCGCCGCTGCGCTTTTGCAGTTGCAGCGCATGGGAGTCGAACTCGCTGATCAGCTGATAGCGATCATCCAAAGGAAAATCGAGGGCAGTGATGGCGGCCTCGTTGACGGAATCGGCGACCCGTTCAGCGTATTCTCGGCCGTGGCCCTTGAGTATTGCGATGTTGACGAAAGGCATGGTTCGGCCTCGTGAGTGGATAGGGGAGCGTGTTGCTATAGCACGAACGCCAGCGTGATCGGGATCGCGGCAAGGGCGATCATATGGCCCACTGCGACGATCGCCGCAACATGTTGCGGTTCGACGTCATACATCTCTGCCAGCATGTAGTTGAGTACCGCCGGCGGCATGACCCCGAATATGATCAGTAACGCCGCTAGAGTAGGTTCTGGCTGGACCAGCCAGACGAACGGCGCAGCAACCGCCAGTCCGAATACTGGCGCCGCCAGTCCGCCGGCCAAGCCAGCACTCCACTGGCCCTGGGTGCCGCCGGACAAACGAACGCCTAGGCTGATCAGCATCAGCGGGATCGAGACCTCGCCCAGCATCTTGATCGCTGGCAGGATCATCTGGGGGGCATGCCAGTCCATGGTCATGCAGATCAGTCCGGCAGCGGTGGCCACCAGCATTGGGTTGCGCGCCAGGGCCTGCGGCGAGACGCGCTCGCCGAGCACCCAGAGTCCGAAGGTGAACTGCAGCGTATTCTCGACCACCATGAGGACCACCATCAGCGCAAGGCCTTCGTTGCCGAACGCCAGATGGGCCAGGGGTAGGCCAAGATTGCCGAGATTGGGAAACATGATCGGCGGCACGTAGACGGCCGCATTGCGCTTGGTAACCCGGGTCCAGAGCCAGCCGAGCAGGCCGGCCCCGAATACGATGACGGTGGCGCCAATGGCTGCCAGGCCGAGCGCCAGATGGCCACCGGATTCCTCGGTCAGTGCATAGAAAATGAGTGCCGGGGTGAATATCGTGATATTCAGGGCATTGGCGTCGCGTACATTCGGTGCGAAGCGGCGGCCGTAAAAATAGCCGACGCCGATAACCCCGAACACGGGGACGATGATTTCGAGGATGCGTATGAGCAAGCGGCGGACAGGTTACGACTAAAGTCTTAATTGTACGCCGGTCGGCGCCGAACAGCAGCCATGCGTGTATCAGCGAGGCGGTATCGGCCGAGGCGGCAGCCGCCTACAATCGACCCGGTCCTTATCCGATCGGTCGATTACCATGTTTATTGCCATGAACCGTTTCAAGATCAAGCCGGGCTGCGAAGCCGAGTTTGTCGATATCTGGGCTCAGCGCGAAACCCACCTTGAAGAGGTGCCCGGATTTCGCCAGTTCAACCTGTTGCAGGGGCCAAGCCACGACGACCATACCCTGTTCGCTTCGCACTCCGAGTGGGATTCCCGTGAAGCCTTCGAGGCCTGGACCCATAGCGAGGCTTTCCGCAAAGCCCATGAAAACGCCGGTGCGCGGCGTGACATCTATCTTGGTCCGCCGCAGTTTGAAGGCTTCGAGGTCAAGATCTGACTGGCCTCGGGCCAGGGGCAAAACACTGCCTTACTGCTGAGCCGACTGGCACCGGCAGTCGCTAAGGTGCGGGGCTGGGTTGGCCCTGCGGCGTAACTTCCGGTGGGGGCCCGCCGGGGCGTCGGCGTAGAAAACGAGCAAAACGCGGCAGCCCGGTCGCGGTTTCGCCCTGATAGCGGAACGTGATCCAGGAGCCGATCGGCGGTGGGTCGTCGCGCTGTGTATCGGTGAAGCCGGTACCGATCGCGAACTGGCGACCATCCGGCATACGAACCTCCAGCGAACCCATCTTGTCTTCCAGCCGGCCATGGCCCGGGTTGATCGCGATCACCCGGGCTTCGGCATCCTCATAGGGTTTGACCTTGAGCAAGCCGGCGTGGCGGCCGGGGGTATAGTCGCGGCTGCCGCGATGTAGTACCAAGCCTTCGCCACCCTTGGCCATGACTTTGTCTAGCGCGGCATGTAGGGCTTGGTCGTCGGCGACGTGGAACTGCCGGATCGCCACCACCCATGGGTCGTCGATCTGCTCGACCACCTGTCGAATGGCCGGTACCCGGTCATCGAAATCGCCGTCGTGGCCGGGCAGATCGAACACGCGGTAGCTGATGTCATGCCAGTCGGAATCCTGTGCGTCGCCGGTTCGGATCAGCGTGGACGCCTCGGAAAAGGCGCCGTATCCGGCCCAGAGTTCACCGTCCATCGCGGTATGCGGAAAATCGGCCGTGAACCAGGCCGGCAAGTCGATGACCGACCCGCCGCGCGTAAGCATGCGCTGGCCGTCCCAGTAGCCACGCACCCCGTCGTACTTCTCTGAGGCCCAGTAGTCCGATAAATCGACCTGGCCGTGATAAATATCGACCAGCTCAACCGACGGGGGCTGCGCGGCCTGCGCCAAGCCAAGTGTAAAAAACAACACAGCCATTGGAACCAACGCGCGTTTCAACATGATCTCCCCCTATAGCAACGGCGATGTCGGAAAACGATAAGCAGGAACCGCGCCGGTAGCTTGACCTCAACCAGGCTTAAGGTCCTAGGCTCGGCTGGGCAATCGCAATGATTCTTGTGAAAAGGAGTTTGTCATGGCATTCGAATTGCCCGATCTGCCCTACGATTACGATGCGCTGGAGCCCTACATCGACGGGCGCACGATGGAGATCCATCACGATAAGCATCACAACGCTTATCTGACCAAGTTCCAGAACGCCATCGAGGGCACCCCGCTGGCCGATCAGGATCTGGAGACGATCCTGTCCCAGGCCGGTCAGCACGGTGTGGCTGTACGCAACCAGGGCGGTGGTTATCTCAACCACATCATCTTCTGGGAAACCATGTCGCCGAACGGCGGTGGCAAGCCGAGCGGTAAGCTGGCCGAGGCCATCGATAACAGCTTTGGCTCGTTCGACGATTTCAAGGAACAATTCACCGCGCAAGCGACTGGCCTGTTCGGTTCGGGCTTCGTCTGGCTGGTGCCGGCCGGCGGCGATCAACTCAAGATCGTGCCGACGCCGAACCAGGACAACCCGATCATGGACGTGGTTTCGGAATCGGGTAAACCGATTATGGGCCTGGACGTCTGGGAGCATGCGTTCTATCTGAAGTATCAGAACCGCAAGCCGGAGTATGTCGAAGCCTGGTGGAACGTCGTTAACTGGGACGGCATCGCCCAGAAGTTCGACGCGGCCGCCTGATCTCAGCCCTGTACTGGGCGCCGCTGTCGGCGTACCTGGCAGCGGCGCCTGCGTTGTGATGAGTTCGAAGCGTGCGCTATTACGTACGACGCCGCCCAGGAGGACTCGTGTTTTTCGTTCGACCCGCCCTGGCCGATCGGGCCGGGGCGGGCTGCGGCGGGCCGGTCTTGATTGCGGCGCGGGGACCAAACGTCAACGGGTTTTGGGTCGGTAAGTGATCACGCCGAGCGCGGTATCGATACCGGGTCATAAGGCGCGGCATGACGCGCTTCGCGCAGAGCTCGGCCCCACCAGTGCAGTCGTTCGGTCAACGCTTCTAGGGCGCGTTCCAGTTCCGGCGCGGCCCGGAACTGGTTGTGCTCATCGACATAGCGATCGATATGAGCGATGTCGACCGATTCGGCGAGCGTAAACGTATGCAGCTCTGCAAACACCAGCCGCAGCTGCTCGATCGCACGGATGCCGCCGGAGCGGCCGCCGTAAGAGACGAAAGCCGCCGGCTTGGCCCGCCAGGGATAACGTACGGCATCGATGAGTTGTTTCAGCGCCGCGGGATAACCGTGGTTGTATTCCGGGGTTACGACCACGAACGCATCGGCACGCTCAAGTCGCGACTCCAGGTTGTGCCAGGCCTGTTTCGGCAATGGCTGATCGTTGAGCGATAGGGGCAGGGCACGCGGGTCGATCATATCCACGACCATTCGTGGGTCGCTATCGAGGCCGTGGGCTGCCCATTGTGCGACGGCGTCGCAACGCCGGCCATAGCGGGCGCTGCCCATGATGACGGCAACGGATAGATAGCTGGGCATGGCAGTCTCCAACAGTAGGGAGCAGCTAGCCTGTGACCTCAACCTTGATTAAGGTCAAGTATGACGGAAACGACACGACTCAATCCGGTCAAGCAGGCGTTGTCGGTGGGCGAGGTGGCCCGCCGCTGCGGCGTAGCTGTATCGACGCTGCATTTCTACGAGCGTAAGCAGTTGATCGTCTCGACCCGTAACGCTGGCAACCAACGGCGCTACCGACGCGATGTGGTGCGGCGCGTCGCGGTGATCAAAACCGCCCAGCGATTGGGCATTCCCCTGGCCGAGATTCGAAAGGCCCTGACGACGCTGCCCGAAGGCCGAGCGCCGAGCGCCTCCGACTGGGGGCGGCTTTCCGAACTCTGGCGAGCTCAATTGGATCGGCGTATCCAAGGTCTGACCCAGCTGCGCGATGCCCTGGACGGCTGTATCGGCTGTGGCTGTCTATCCTTACAGGCCTGCCCGCTGCGCAATCCCGACGATGTATTGGGCAAGGCCGGCCCAGGCCCGCGTCGCTTCGAGGTCGACCCCTAAGGCCCGTTGATGCGCCCGGCGAGAGTCTGTGCCCAGCGTTACCTTGAAACCAGGATGGGAGGTCGGACGAGCGCCGCGAACGTGGCGTAGCCGTTCGGCGTGCGTAGGCGACATGCTGGATCGCCGGCGTGCTTTGAACCGCCCGCTCCCTCTCCGATTGCGAGGTGGCCCATGAAAAGGCGAACCATGGGGCCGGCGGTGTTGTGAGTCGCTGTATAGAATACGATCGGCGGCCACCAACGCAGCGCCCATACACCACATCCGTAGCGGGGCGCATTATTCAACTAGCGGTATCCGGCTCGTCTTCGAACCACTGTTCGCCGAACATAGCGACCTCGGTAGCAGCGAAACCGAGCCGATCATAGTAAGCCTTGAGTTCGGGCTGACCGCGCCCAACCGTGAACATCAGCTTGGGACAGCCAAGCGCGATCAGATGAGCCTGTGCGGCATTGATCAATGCTGCGCCATGGCCGCGGCCGCGATGGCTTGGGTCGATGCCGAGGCACTACAGCCAGCCCCGACGGCCATCACAACCGACCATGATCGTGCCGATGATCTGCCTGAGCTGCGTGGCCACGAACAGCCATGTGCTTGGCTCATGCCGTGTGCGTTGAATATCGCGGTATGGATCGTGCCATGAGTGTGCCAGCGCGCAGCGCTCCCAAAGCTTGACGATCGACGGCGTATCGCTATCCCGTGCCTCACGAATCGTCATCTCGATCGAGGGTTAGGACGCGGCAGGTAAGGTCACCGGGTCTGAGCGTCGGACGATAGAATGATGCTTTCCCCGCGATAAGCGACTCCACATGTCGACCACCCTGCGTCATCACCATCGCTATGCCTACCGCGCCATTGTCGACCGAGAGGACTTCGAATGGCCGGAGGGCAAGCGTTTGGCGGTTTATATCGGGCTCAACTTCGAACATTTCCATTTCGACCAGGGTTACGGGGCGGCTCTCGTGCCCGGGCGTAAGCAGCCCGACGTGCTCAACTATTCCTGGCGCGACTACGGCAACCGGGTCGGGGCCTGGCGGATGCTGGAAATGTTTGAATCACTCGGGTTCCCGGTCGGGCTGATCGTGAATTCGGCGATTGCCGACTACTGCCCGGAGTTGATCCTGGCCTATCGCCAGAAACTGTCCAGCGAGCTGATCGCCCACGGTCGGACCAACAGTGAAGCCCAGAACGATTTCGACGAGGCCGGTGAGGCCGAGTTGATCGCCGAGGCGCGCGACACGCTGATCGATGCCTTCGGCGAGCGGCCGGTCGGCTGGCTCGGGCCCTGGATCGCCCAGAGTCGGGCCACCCCGGATCTGCTGGCCGAGGCAGGGTTCGTCTATCACTTGGACTGGGCGCATGACGACCAGCCGGTGTGGATGGATACCCGCGGCAACGGCGAAATCCTATCGGTTCCGTATCCACAGGAAATCAACGATATCCCGATCCAGGTGCCGCATCACCGCGATTATCGCGAGTTCGAGGCCCGAATTATCGACCAGTTCGACGAGATGCTGGAGCAGTCGCGGCGACAATCGTTGGTGATGGGCATCGCCTTGCATCCGTATATTGCTGGCCAGCCGTTTCGGTTGCGCTCGCTACGCCGAGCGCTCGAGCATATCGCGGCCCATCGGCGCGATATCTGGCTGACCACGCCCGGCCAGATCGCCGACCATTACTCGGGGCTGTTTCCTGGCTGACGTCCGGCGGTGACCGGCAACAAAGACATGCAGGTCGGGCCGGCCGGCGTTACGGAGCTGATCTAAAGACCGTGGTTCGCGCATCGGCCGCAGGTGCTAAAACGTAGATAGCATTAGAGCGGCGTGGTCGGGCGATCTGTTCGAAATGGCGCGACGACGCCGATGTCAGGATCTCATGCCAGGCTGGAGGCAAGACATGGGCGAGTCTATCAATCCGGCGCGTCGCCGACTGTTGTTCGGTGGGGCTGCGTTGGTCGGGGCTGGGCTGTTGGGTGGTTTGACCCGTTGGCTGCCGGCCCGGGCCGGCAGCCGTGGGGCGTCTGCGCCCTCCGGGCCGGTAACGATCGTAGCCTTCGATGACCAAGGCCGCCGGCTGGGCCGCCGAACGGTCGATCCGGTCGTAAAAAGCGCTGCCGAATGGCAATCCCAGCTGACGGCCGAGCAGTATCACGTACTGCGTGAGCAGGGCACCGAGCGAGCGTTCAGCGGGCAATATTACGAGCCGCCCAAGCGGCATGGCATCTATCGCTGCCGAGGTTGCGACAACGCACTCTACGATTCGGCGGCCCAGTTTCATTCCGGCACGGGATGGCCCAGTTTCTATCAACCGATTGCTGCCGAGAACGTGACCGAACATGTCGATCGCAGCCTCGGCATGGCCCGTACCGAGATCGCCTGTACCCGCTGTGGTGGCCATCTTGGCCATAAGTTCAACGATGGCCCGAGGCCGACCGGGCTGCGCTACTGCATGGACTCGGTTGCCATGCGTTTTGTTCCGATCGCCGCTGGCTGAGCGGCGATCGCGTATCCCACGGAGGTTGATATGCACCTACGTTCCATACGTCTGGCTGCGACGCTTGGTATCGGCGTGGCCGGAATGATTGTCTTGGCTTTGGCCGTGTTCGATACGCCCGCGCGTTCGGCCGATACGTCATACGGCACGGCGCTACCGGCCGCGAAGACCCATTTGAAACACAGCGCCACCGCTTCGGCCACGTCAGTACTCGCTGGCGGCTGTTTCTGGGGCATGGAGGCGGTGTTTTCGCATGTACAGGGCGTGACCGATGTCGTATCCGGCTATGCCGCAGGCGATCGGGCGCATGCCAATTACCGAGATTCCAGCACCGGCCGCTATGGCGACGCCGAGGCCGTGCGCATCACCTACGATCCGTCGAAGATCCGCTATACGGATTTATTGCAGATCTATTTTTCGGTAGCGCATGATCCAACCCAAATAGATCGCCAAGGCCCCGATCGCGGTCCCCAGTATCGCTCCGAGATCTTTGCCGCCAATGCGGATCAAGCGCGAGTAGCGAAAGCCTATATCGAGCAGCTCGAAGCAAGCAGCTCATTCGATCGGCCGATCGCCACCCAGGTCAGCGTGGGTGAACCATTTTTTCCGGCCGAGGCCTATCACCAGAACTACGCCGTCAAGCATCCGAACAGCTACTACCTGAAAGTGAATGACGAGCCCAAGGTGGAGGCGCTGAGAAAACGTTTCGCCGCACGTTATAACAAGCGATTCATCGACGATCGTCAGTCGGCCCAGTCCGGGGGTTGAGCGCCCCGTGCCTTTGGATTTTCAAGATGCCGCGGCCTGGGCCTCGCCAAGGCTCGAGTGTGCGACAAGTTATACGCGCCCGGTCATGACGGGCGGGCTATGCGAGGCCGCTATGGCTTCGTTGGTCCGGCGTTGAGCGAGCCTTAGCCCCTAAGAGGGCCGTGAGCCGCTGATGGGGCGGCCGCCCAAGGTGGGTCATCGGCCGATCTTGCCCCGGTCGGCAAATCTTTTGTGCTAAAAATCGTTGTGTCGAACAAGTGTCGTTCGAGCCAGTGGGGAAAAGGGGGACGCATGCCGTGTGCGTAGTGCGGCGCGATGATCTATTCCGAGGCGCGTTTTTGTAGCGAATGCGGGGCAGCTCATGCCCGCGCCGAGGATGCGTCCGTGGTGCGCCGCGATATCTATGCCAGCATCTGGCGTCGCGGCGGGGCGGCCTTGATCGATATGCTCATCTCGACGCCGCTGCTGTTGTTGCTGAACTCAGTAGCCTATCTGCGAGGGCACGGCGCCTTTGTCGATGTCGGCATTCTGATCCTGCTCAGTCGCTGGACCCAAATGCTGATTTCGACGTCCTATTACGCGCTGTTCGAGGGCAGCGCGATGCGCGCCACGCCGGGTAAGTATCTGCTCGGTCTGGCCGTGGTCGATAACAACGGGGACCGTCTGACCTGGGGCCAGGCGTTCGGCCGAGAGTTTGCTAAGTGGCTGAGTTGCCTGATCTTGATGATCGGCATATTTATGATCGCGGTGACCCGGCGCCGCCAGGGTCTGCACGACAAACTGGCCGGTACCCGGGTGGTCTATCGCGAAGTCGAGCCACCGTTGGTGATGGCCGATCCCGTGGCCCCGCGTCCGAACGTATTGTCGGTGATCGCCGCATTCTGTCTCACGGTTGGGCTGTTGGCGTTGCCGGTCTTCGGCGCGCTGCTGATCGCCTCGCCTGGTCGAATTCTGGGCCAGTACCAGCGTGAGCAGCAGCAATCGGGCCATTCCAACCCGCACGCGCAGCAGGTTGTCGCCAAGGCCCGTGATCAGATCTACAACCTGAAGATCGAGTCGGCACAGGCCATCGAGTCGGTCTTCGACTATGTCGATGCCCATTATCGCTGGCCCGATACGCTGGCAGAGGCCGGTTTTCACAACGGCAAACCAGAGACTACACGGCTGGTCTACGACGCCGATCTCAAACAGGTCACGGCGTTTGCCCGCGCCGCGCCGCTGCAGGGTGGTTCACTGCAGCGGCGTGTGACTTCGACGACGATCGCCGGGGCGACCCGGAACTATGACACGGTCTGCGTCAGCCCGAATATTCCGCCGAAACTACTGCCACACGGCTGTAAGCCGCGCTGATCGCGTCCGCGGGTTAGGCGGTCTGGCGTCGCGGCAGTACCCAGTTCGGCCGCGGAAAATGACAGGTATAGCCGTTCGGGAATTTTTCCAGGTAGTCCTGGTGTTCCGGTTCGGCTTCCCAGAATTCGCCGGCCGGCTTGACCTCGGTGACGACCTTGCCGGGCCAGAGGCCGGAAGCCTCGACGTCGGCGATAGTGTCTTCGGCAGTCTCGCGCTGTGCGTCGTCGAGGTAGTAGATACCGGAACGATAGCTTTCGCCGATATCGTTGCCTTGGCGATTGCGCGTGGTCGGATCGTGGATCTGGAAAAAATACTCCAGCAGCCGGCGATAGCTGATGCGCTCATCGTCGAACACTACTTCCAGCGCCTCGGCGTGATGGCCATGATCGCGATAGGTCGGGTTCGCCAGATCACCGCCAGAGTAGCCCGCCCGGGTCGATAGGACGCCGTCCTGTTTGCGGATCAGGTCCTGCATGCCCCAGAAGCAGCCGCCGGCCAGAATTGCGCGTTGTTCGCTCATCGGATGTCCTCCACCTGATCGATATAGGCGCCGTAGCCGGCTGCTTCCATGTCGTCTTTCGGGATAAATTTCAAGGCCGCGGAGTTGATGCAATAGCGCAGGCCCCCGCGGTCGGCCGGACCGTCGGGAAACACATGGCCGAGGTGGCTATCGCCATGGGCCGAGCGGACCTCGGTCCGGGTCATGCCCAGCGAGCGGTCGGTCGTTTCACTGACGTGGGCGGTTTCGATCGGTTTGGTAAAGCTCGGCCAGCCACAGCCTGACTCGTACTTATCGCTGGAGGCGAACAACGGTTCGCCGGATACGAGATCTACGTAGATGCCAGGCGCTTTGTTGCTCAGGTACTCGCCGGTACCCGGGGCCTCGGTACCGCTTTCCTGGGTCACGCGATACTGTTCGGGGGTCAGCTGCGAGATGGCTTGTTCGCTTTTCTGGTAGTCCGCCATGAATAGGCTCGCTTGATAGTGTCGATACGCGGTAAATAACGATCGCAGGCCGAAAATCAAGCGGCCCACGCTACGCAGGCGCATCTGAAACATGACCGCCGGGCACGCCTGGCGCGTGTCCGGCGGGCTCATTCAGCGGCGTTCGTCCACCACGCCGCCGAGCGTCAGATGCGTGATCATTGGATCGTCGGCATTGGCGATGATTTCGGAGTTGGCGATGACGTGCGATTTGCCGGTAATGGTGTTGTTGACTACGTCGTGGCCTTCGGCATGATCGCGGGCCACGAATTCGCCGATAAAGCGCGTGTTGCGCAGCGAAACCGTCTCCAGCCGATCACCGGGGCCGATCTGGCCGCGATGATTCATCAAGGCCAGCCGGGCCGAGGTGCCAGTGCCGGTGGTGCTGCGGCAGATCACCCCGGGATGGACATAGGTCGCTGAACGCGAACGATAGAAACCGTCGGCCGGGTTGTCGACCGGGCCCATGAAATGCAGAAACGGCAGCGGCCCGACATCGCCCAGGCTATAGTGCGAGAACAAGCGATCGGCCCGAATTGCCTCGACGATCGCATGCGCGGTTTCGGCCAGGCGGCGTTCCTCAGAGGCCACCAGCTCGAAACCGAGCTCGGTGGCATCCACTAGGGCATAGAAGCCGCCGCTATAAGCGACGTGATAGGTGATTTCGCCGATCCCCGGCACGTCGATGCGTGCATCAAAGGTGTCGATGTAGCTTGGCAGGCCTTCGCAGGTGATCGCTTCAACCACGCCGTTTTCGACCCGGGCCTCGATCTGGACCAGGCCGGCCGGTGCTTCCAGCATGAAGTGCTGTACACCTTCGATCTTGTCCACGATGCCGGCTTCGAGCACGGCAGTGGCGGTACAGATAGTGTTCGAGCCGGAATAGATTGGATAGCCCATCACTTCCATGATGATATAGCCGGCCGCAGCCCGAGGGTCGCTGGGCGGCACGATCAGATCCACCGACATCTCGGGAATGCCATAGGGCTCTTCAAGCAGCAACCGGCGCAGATCGTCGGCCTCGTCGCGCAGATAGACCATCTGGGCACGGACGGTATCGCCCGGTAGCTCCTTAATCCCCGAGGTTACGATCCGGCTCACATCGCCGCCGGCATGGGTATCCATCAGACGCAGGGCATACTGGCGGCTCATCAGACGTTCTCCAGGGTATAAGGGACGCCGTGCTCGGCCCACTGACTGTCGGGCACGACCACGATCTTGCCGAGGAAGTTCGAGCCGCGATCGACGAAATAACGCTCGCATTCGCGCAGCCGCGACAGTTTGAAGGCCGCATGCAGTACCGGCTTGAGCTGGCCGGCTCGGATCCAGTCGATGAGTTGTTCGGCTTCTACGCGGGTGCCGTGGGACACGCCGAAGATCTGGACCTGGTAGAGATAGATCACGGTCCACATTACCTCGGTCACGTTGGAACCACTGGCGCCGGCAATCGATAGCCTTGGATAGCTGGTGCGCGCGTTCATGTCGAAGGTCATGGCTTCGATAAAGCGCATGGTCGCGTCGCCGCCAACCAGGTCCATCACGGCATCGAGGGGGGCGCCGCCCGTGGCTTCGCGGACCTGTGCGGTAAAGTCGTCCATGTGTCGGCGATCGAAGACATGCGCGACCCCGAGCTCATACAGTGGGGCGGCTTTTTCTTCTGTGGACAGGGCATAGGGAATGGCGCCGATGACCCGGCAGAGCTGGATCAGCGCCGTGCCGACCCCGCCACTGGCGCCGGTGACCAAGACATGCTCACCGGCCCCGACGTTCGCGGCCGTGAGCATGTGGTAGGCGGTTTGATAGGAACACATGCCCATCGAAGCCAGCTCGGCGTCTGAGAGTTCCGGGTTGTTCACAGCATGGAACTGGTCCGACGGCAGCACGACGTATTCGGCAAAACCACCGTCGGCGCCATGCCCGTAGTAATCGGGTGTGAGATTGATATCGCGGCGGTCCGAGCCGTAGATATTGAAATCCAGCAGTCCCCGTTCGCCGATACGCGTTTCGGCGACCTCGGCGCCGATCGCGGCCACCCGGCCGACGATATCGGCGCCCTGGATGCGCGGGAAGGTCAGAGTCGGTGAGCCGCCGATCGCGAACGAGGTGGTGTCGTCCTTATCCTTGGTTGGATACAGCCCTTCGCGTGCCTTGCGGTCGGTATTGTTCTTTGCGGTCGCGGTGACCCGGACCAGCACTTCGCCCGGGCCAGGCTTGGGCACGGGAACATCTTGGTTATAGACCAACTGGTCCAGACCGCCGTGGCCGACCAGTTGCATGGCCGCCATCTGGGCTGGGATCGATTCGGGCATGATACGAGCTCCGATAGGAGGATGAATCGTTGCCATCGATGCTGTGCCCGATGGCATGGATAGCAAATGCTAGTGCCCCGCCGATTAGATTCAAAGACGCCAGACGTCGAGGGGGTTCTGCCGCCGGCCGGCGATGGATGCCAATCAAGCCCACCGGCGGGCGATAAGACGTGCTGGCTATGGCCGGGCCGATGGCGCTCCCAGGGGCACCCAACCCGTATGCGGCTGCGCACCAGGATCGGCGGTCGCGATCCGGGTTCAGCCGAACCGCGGGAATCGGTTGCCGAGCAGCGCGGGCCAGACGCTCGAGCTTCTGCTTGAGGCGAGCGTGGCAACCGGCCCGCAAAGCGGGCTCGACGATTAGGTCCGTGGCTGTGCGCAAACATGGTGCGTTTGTGATCCGGCGCGGCTCAATCAATGGCTGGTTTGGTGCGTTTGAGCCATCGCGTATGGCCGGATCTCGATTGTATCGGGGCGGCGCCGACCTCCGATAAAAGCTGCATCATCAAGCTATTGCATGCGTATCGCTATGGGCGGAACCTAGGCGATAAATCAGGGCTATCGCTGGCATTAAACTTTAGTCGTAACCGAACCCTTGCATCTGTCTGATAAGACGCCAAACTAGCCTCCGTACGACGAAAGTATTATTCGACAGCGAGGTCGAAAATGACGCACCGAAATCTTTTCCGCAGTATTGCTCTCACCACTGGCGCCGCTTTGATTGGCATCGCCGGTGCCAATGCCCAGGCGCAGGTTAGCGCGGGCAACTACCAGACCCATGTGGTTTCGGACACCACCCGTCATACGGCCGAACACCATGATGTTTCGGCGCATAGTGACTATCGTCGGGTGGCGAAGGACAACGCGGCCGTGCAGTCTGGCAACTATCAGACCCACGTCATGCCGCGCAGCACCCGCCGTACGGCGGATGCAGACTCGGTCGATGGGCGCCATGACGAAGTTGTGATGTCCGGTTCGGCCGATCGCCGATAAGGTCTCCTCCCAAGCGATCGGTTGCCTCGATCGCTCGATGATGGAAAGCCCGGCCGCTCGGTCGGGCTTTTTTTATGCCTGCCGGAGCTGTAGAGGTCGTCTAAAAGCCGAATAGAGGCCGCGCTTTCGTGCAGTCAGCGCGGCGGCGGTTACTCCGCGAACGGCACTGAGGGCGGCTGATTCGCAGGCGTCCAATCGCGGTCGATCGCGGGCTGGCCGGATCGGCGGCGATAGCTGCTCGGTGGCAGACCTGTGGCAGCCTTGAAACAGCGCGAGAAATGGCTGGGACTGCGATAGCCCAGATCGAGACAGATCTGAGTAATCGGCGCCGAGCTGAAGGTCAGGCGGTCTCGGGCCTGGTCGATACGTAGTTTCTGTTGGTATTCGCCGGGTGTGTAGCCGATTTCTCGCTTGAACTGGCGATACAGCTGCGCCTTGCTCATACAGGCCGAGCGGGCCAGCTCGCCGCAGTCCAGAGGTCGGGACAAATTATCCCGTAGCCATTGCAAGGCCGCTGCAAGACCGTGCCGGGGCTGGTCGCCGGTACGCACCTCTTCGAGCAGTAGCTCGCGACTCTGGGTCCGCAGCATGCGCACGATCAGCTCGTCCAGGGCCAGATCGATCAAGGCATCGCGATCCGGGTGGTCGTCGTCGTAGAGCTGGATCAGCCGTTCCAGCAAGGCCTGGGTAGGGGCACCATGGGGCATATGCAGAGCGCGCGGCACATAGTCCCATGTGGGTAAGCCGCCATCACGCGGCTGCCGGGTGTTGAGCATGTCGCAGACCCGGGCCACCTGACTGCGATCGATCTCGATCGTCATGCAGGTCGTGGGCGAGTCCAGTCGGGCCTCGGGAAAATCGATCAGAACCTGTTGGTCTGGGGCCAGCACGAACGACTCGTTAGGTAGAAAATCGCAAGGGGTATCAGTGGCCCCGTGCATGATCTTGCGCCCGGCCAGCATGCCGCAGTACAGCAGATGGCTGGACGATAGAGCGACCCGGGCGGCCGGATAGTAAGTGTCATAAATGGACAGTTGCGAGTTATCACCGGCGATCGCGACTCGATTTTCGATGAGTCTTAATGGGGTTTGCCGACTTTTTAATAATGTATTCGAAGGCATCGATATCGTCTGATTTCGTGATCGTCCAATTGAGACTGGAGCGCAAGCGTTTGCGATTGTCCGACAAGTCGGTGCGCTGTGTTCGCGCTAGCGTGAATTCACGACGCAAGTTGCGACTCTTGTTCGAGAAATCACAAAAAGCGGAGCGAGTGCCATTATGCTTTATGCTAACCCCGGTCAAACCGATGCCCTGGTCAGCTTCAACGAACGCTACGATAACTTCATTAACGGCGAATGGCGGGCCCCGGCCGATGGCCGCTATCTGAGCAATGTCACCCCGGTCACCGGCAAAGCCTTCTGCGAGGTGCCGCGCTCGTCCGCCGAGGATATCGACGCTGCGGTCGATGCCGCCAGTCGAGCCGCGCCGGGCTGGGCAGCGACCCCGGCCACCGAGCGCTCGCGGTTGCTACTGCGAGTCGCCGACCGGATCGAAGAGAACCTAGAGTCGCTGGCGGTCGCCGAGACCTGGGACAACGGTAAACCGGTGCGTGAGACGCTGGCGGCCGATCTGCCGTTGTTGGTCGATCATTTTCGCTACTTCGCCGGCTGTATCCGGGCCCAGGAAGGCTCGATTTCCGAGATCGACGAAGACACGGTCGCCTATCACACCCACGAGCCGTTCGGCGTGGTGGGCCAGATCATCCCTTGGAACTTCCCGTTGTTGATGGCCGGCTGGAAGATCGCGCCGGCGCTGGCCGCGGGCAATTGCAGCGTACTCAAGCCGGCCGAGCAGACCCCGGCCTCGATCTGCAAGCTGTTGGAGATCATCGGCGATATCTTGCCGCCTGGCGTCCTCAACGTGGTTCACGGTCTGGGCGGCGAGGCCGGGGCAGCACTGGCCGAGCATCCACGGATCGCCAAACTGGCCTTTACTGGCTCGACGCCGATCGGCAGCCAGATCATGAGCAATGCCGCCAAGCGCATCGTGCCGGTCACGCTGGAGTTGGGCGGCAAGTCGCCGAACGTGTATTTCTCGGACGTGTTCGAACGCGGCGATGCTTTTGTCGATAAATGCGTGGAAGGGCTGATGATGACCTTTCTCAATCAGGGCGAGGTCTGTACCTGTCCTTCGCGCGCGCTGATTCAGGAAGACATCTACGAACCGCTGATGGAACGAGCGGTCGAGCGGGCCCGCGCTCTGCGCCAGGGCAATCCGCTGGATACCGATACTGAGATCGGGGCCCAGGTCTCGCGCGAGCAGTTCGATAAGATCATGTCGTATATGGACATCGGTCGCGACGAGGGCGCCGAGCTGCTACTGGGCGGTGGCAAGGCCGATATGGAAGGCGATCTGGCCGGCGGGTTTTATATCCAGCCGACCATGTTCAAGGGTGAGAACAGCATGCGGATCTTCCAGGAAGAAATCTTCGGCCCAACCCAGGCGATTGCGACCTTTTCCGACGAGGCCCAGGCAATCTCGATCGCCAACCATACCGAGTTCGGCCTTGGCGCCGGGGTATGGACCGGCGACATCAATCGTGCCCATCGGGTCAGCCGCCGGATCCAGGCCGGGCGAGTCTGGGTGAACTGCTATCACCAGTACCCGGCCCATGCCGCGTTTGGCGGCTACAAACGGTCGGGCATCGGCCGCGAGACCCATAAGCAGGCGCTCGAGCACTACCAGCAGACCAAATGCCAGCTGGTGTCTTATTCGGACAGCCCGGCCGGCCTGTTCTAGTGCCTCGCGATCCGGTACATAGGGTTGGCAGGGACCTTGCAAGGAGGTGTTTATGAGTGATTATCGATATACCCTCGGTGAACGCACCTTCGTGTTCGATTCGCTGGCCGACGTTATGGCCAAGGCAACGCCGGCCCGGTCGGGCGATCGGCTGGCCGGCGTCGTCGCGGAATCGGCCGAGCAGCGCGTGGTGGCCCAGATGCTGCTGGCCGAGTTGCCCCTCAAGCGGTTCCTGGAGGAGCCGCTTGTGCCCTACGAAGACGATGAGATCACGCGGCTGATTCTCGACAGCCACGATCGGCAGGCGTTCGCGCCGATCTCGCATCTCACGGTCGGCGACTTTCGCAACTGGCTGCTCTCCGATGCTGTGGATGCCGGGGTCGTGGCCGCTATCAGGCCCGGTATAACGCCTGAAATGGCGGCGGCCGTATCCAAGATCATGCGCAACCAGGATCTGATTCTGGCCGCGAAACGGGCGCCGGTGGTTACCGCCTTTCGCAATACCCTCGGCCGGCCCGGGCGCCTGTCGACCCGGTTGCAGCCCAACCATCCGACCGACGATGCGACCGGCATCGCCGCCTCGATTCTAGATGGTCTGCTGTATGGCAACGGCGATGCTGTGATCGGCATCAATCCAGCCACCGACAACGTCGCCCAAACCAAGCGTCTGCTGCATTTGCTCGACGACATCATCGGTCGCTACGAGATCCCCACCCAGTCCTGCGTGCTCACTCACGTGACCAACACCATCGAGGCAATCGAGGGCGGGGCGCCGGTCGATCTAGTGTTTCAGTCGATCGGCGGCACCGAGGCCACCAACCGCAGCTTCGGTTTTTCGCTGTCCGATCTGGCCGAGGCCCGCGACGCGGCGCTGTCGTTAAAACGTGGCACGGTCGGCGACAACGTCATGTATTTCGAAACCGGGCAGGGCAGTTCGCTGTCGGCCAATGCTCACCATGGCATCGACCAGCAGACGCTGGAAGCCCGAAGCTACGGCGTGGCCCGCCACTTCGAACCGTTGTTAACCAATACCGTGGTCGGCTTCATCGGCCCGGAGTATCTGTTCGACGGCAAGGAGATCATCCGCGCGGGGCTAGAAGATCACTTCTGCGGCAAGCTGCTCGGCGTGCCGATGGGCTGCGATGTCTGCTACACCAATCATGCCGAGGCCGACCAGAACGATATGGACAACCTGCTCACCCTGCTGGGCGTGGCCGGAGTCAATTTCGTGATGGGCATCCCGGGCTCGGATGACATCATGCTCAATTACCAGACGACCTCTTTCCACGATGCCCTCTATGCCCGCCGTGCTCTGGGGCTACAGGCGGCACCCGAGTTCGAGGCCTGGTTGGAACAGTCCGGTGTGTTCACCGACGCCGCTGCTCAGCGCCTGAACGACGAGACACCAGGTGCTTTTGCCGATGCCCTGCAGCGCCTACCGGCCGGGGAATCTGCCGATGAATGACGATCACGACAACCTCCGGACGCCGGTGGCCAGGGCCGCCGAAAACGGTGGCGTCATCCCTAATCGCTGGCGGCAGCTGCGAGCGTTTACCGACGCTCGGATCGGGCTCGGCCGTGCTGGTGTCAGCCTGCCGACCGATCGCATGCTGGCCTTCCAGCTTGCCCATGCCCAGGCCATCGATGCCGTGCATCGGGCTTTCGATATCGAGGCTTGGTGTTCGGCACTGGCCGAGTCGGGTATCGACGGGCCGCTCGGCCAGGCGCCGACGCGCCTACACAGCCAGGCCGACGACCGTACGATCTATCTGCAGCGGCCGGATCTGGGGCGGCTGCTGAACGAGGCATCACGGACCGCGCTGAGTGAAACACAGCACAGCACTCAGCAGCCGTTCGACCTGGCCGTAACGGTGGTCGACGGGCTATCCGCGCGTGCCGTTCACGATCATGCCGTGACTTTTCTCGAAGCGTTATCCGAAGTTTTGGCCGACAGCGACCACGACTGGCGGATCGCGCCGTTGACGCTGGTCGAGCAGGGCCGGGTCGCGATCGGCGACGATATCGCGCCCCGGCTCAACGCCAAGGCAGTACTGGTGCTGATCGGCGAGCGGCCGGGATTGAGCTCGCCCGACAGCCTTGGCCTATATCTGACCTGGGCCCCGGGGCGCGATACCAGCGATGCAGACCGCAACTGTATTTCCAATGTGCGTCCGGCCGGCCTGACACCGCAGCGCGCAGCCCAGCGGCTGGTCTATCTGCTTGATGAGGCTAAGCGGCTCGGGCTTACCGGGGTCGGGCTCAAGGATCGCAGCGACGACGGCGTGATCGAGAACGACGACGCAGGGACCCGCAACTTCCTGACCGGCTAGGCCGGCTTCCCAATTCATAGCCAACGAGACAACACATGAGCGATCCGACTGTCGAACAGGAATATTTGGCCAAGCGACAGCTGGCCCGCGGGACCGCTGGCTGGGTTCTGCTGGCCGGGCTGGGTGTGGCCGGTGTCATATCTGGCGATTTTGCCGGCTGGAACTTCGGTATTGGCCAAGCCGGCTGGGGCGGTTTCGTGATCGCTGCGGTTCTCATGGGCGTGATGTATTTCTCGCTGGTCCTGTCGCTGGCCGAAATGTCGGCGGCGATACCGGCAGCCGGTGGCGGCTACAGTTTTGCCCGCCAGGCGATGGGCCCGGCGGGCGGCTATCTGACCGGCTTTGCTGTGCTGATTGAATATGCGCTCGCACCGGCTGCGATCGTCATCTTCATCGGCTCGGCGGTCGCGGAATTGATCGGGCTCAATGGGCCGATCGTATACGCGGTGTTCTATATCGTGTTCGTCGGCATCCATCTGGCCGGCGCCGGCGAAGCGCTCAAAACCATGTTTGCGATCAGCGCGCTCGCGGTGTTCGCGATCGCGGTGACTTCGATCGCCCTGGTCGGCGATTTCGATGCCGCACGCCTGTTCGATATCGCGCCAACCGATGCGCTCGGTGCTTCGACTTTCCTGCCTTATGGCTGGTACGGCGTCTGGGCGGCCTTGCCGTTCGGAATGTGGCTGTTTCTGGCCGTCGAAGGCGTGCCCCTGGCTGCGGAAGAGTCCAAGAACCCGGCCCGCGACGTGCCACGCGGCATCATCGCGGCCATGCTATTCCTGATCTGTACGGCAGTCCTCGTGGTCGTTCTATTAGCCGGTGCCGCCGGGGCGAAAATGATCGGCGATAGCGGCGTGCCGCTGGTCGATGCGCTGCGTGCCAGCGGTAGTCCGGGGCTGGCCACGATGGTCAACGTGCTGGCGCTGGCCGGGCTGGTGGCCTCGTTCTTTTCGATCATCTTCGGCTATAGCCGACTGGTGTTCGCCTTGTCGCGGGCCGGCTATCTGCCGCGTGCGCTGTCGCTGACCGGTGCGCGCAAAACGCCGGTCTGGGCGTTGATCGTACCCGGCGTGCTGGGTTTCCTGGTGTCGCTGACCGGCGCCGGTGATTTGATCCTGAGCATGGCCGTAGTAGGAGCAACCCTGTCCTATGCGCTGATGGCGGCCAGCCATATTCTGCTGCGTCTGCGCCAGCCCGAATTGCATCGTCCTTATCGCACCCCGGGTGGCATTGTGACCTCGTCGATCGCGCTGGTGCTGTCGTTGGTGGCGCTGACCGGGGTCTATGCCTTCGATCCGCGGGCGTTCGGCTATACCCTGCTGCTGTTTGCGATCGGGGCGGCCTATTTCTTCGTCTATAGTCGGCATCATCTGGTGGCCAAGACGGCCGATGAGGAATTCCGCCTGCTCGCCAGTGCCGAGTCCGATCTAGAGGACTGAAACCGGTAGTGTGGGCTAGGGCCCGGCGCTCGCCTGCAGAGCGGGGCGGCGGGCCCATCCCGGCCCGGGTGTTCGCCAAAGGGGGCATTGATCGGTCTGTCTGGGCGTGCGAGCGTCGAATTTCATTCGGAATCGGTTTCGGCCGGTTCCTGTTGAAGGAGATGGGGACTATGCCAGCGTATTGCGTACGCGCCGCAGGCGGGCGCGAATCGCCGGCCTGCGTACGGTTTTCGGCGCTTGATGTCCGGGGCGTTTTCGCGGCGATGCATGGCGCGGGCGTCTCACATTTGAGCTTGGGCAGGCCGAGTCCGGCAAGCAGCATGCGCTGCCGGCTAGCGGCTGCTGATGCCGTCGACCGGACCGGGAGAGGGCGTCATGTCGCTGGTTTTTGATGAGCGACGGCCAAATACCGTGGCGCCGCAGCCGACCGAGGCGGTTGACCCAGACCGTTTCGATACCGAGGCGTTGGCACGTTATCTCGACCAACGAGGCCAGAATCATGGCCGCTTATACGTGCAGCGATTCACCGGGGCGCGTTCGAATCCCACGTTCCTGATCGATTCAGGAGACCACGCCGATCGGGCGCAATTCGTCTTGCGCCAACATGCATCGCCTGCGAGTTCGGGATCGGCCGGCCGGTTGGAGCGCGAATACCGGGTCATGGCCGCGCTGGCCGCAACCCCAAGTGTGCCGGTACCGGCGGTTCAAGGGTACTGCGCCGATGAATCCGTGCTCGGCGGCGCGTTCTATCTCATGGACTATGTACCTGGCCGCACATTGGACGACCCCAGGCTCGCAGCCCTGCCAACAGAACAGCGAGGCGGAGTCTATCGCGGTATGGTCGATACCCTGGCTGCCCTGCACGAGGTCGATGTCGCCGAGGTCGGGCTGACCGGGTTCGGACCGGTCCACGGGCACTTGGCGCGCCAGGCGGCGTCTTGGCAGTATCAATACGAACAGGCCGTGGGCACGCCTGATCCGGCGATGGCTGCGCTCGGTGACTGGCTGGTCGTGAATATGCCGGCCGGTACGGCTCCTACCATCACCCATGGCGACTTTCGTCTGGCCAATCTTATGTTCGCCGCAGACCGGGCCGAACTGGCCGCGGTACTGGACTGGGAATTGGCTACCCTGGGCCATCCCTTAGCGGATCTGGCCTATGCCTGTCTGCCGTATTATCTGCCCGATGACATGGAATTGTTGCCTGGCATGCTCGGGCTGAATCTGACGGCATGGGGCATTCCCGACGAATCCGAGTTGCTGGCGCGCTATCGCTCGATTCGTGGTCTGCCGCCGATCGAGGGTTGGCCCGTGTTTATCGCCTATGCCCTGTTCGGCATGGCAGCTTTGGCCCAGACGGCCCAGGCCCGTGCGTTCCCGGGGGAAGCCCATAGCGAACAGGGGCTACGGGTTGCCCAGCAAGTCGGCGAGCTCGCCGAGCTCGGCTGGCAGATGGCGCGTTATCACCAGACGGCCTGTTGAGAAAGCAGCTGGCCGGTGCCGGTCGAATGCCAGTACGGCGACCGGAGGCTTGGAACGCGGCGATCGACCACGGCGATCGCCGCATCGTTGTGGCTAGCCGGACGGCTGGGTAAAGCGGTCGTTGAGCCGGCGTACCATCGTTTCCTGTTTGCCTCGAATCCGGGCCACGCGGCGCCGGGCAAAGACATGCCAGCCCTTGGGATGAATCGAAAATAAGCCACGCCACCAGCGTGTATTGCGGCGGAACGCACGCTTCAGATCGAGGCTGAAGGTCTGCTGCGAGGCCGGCTGAATGCGTTTGCTGATCTGGCGCGCAGCCAGTGTGCGGCTACCGAAATGGATCAGGCCGAGCACGATCACCACGAACGCCACGATGGCCCAGCCGGACGGGGTATTGCTGAACATCCGTTCGACGCCCCCCATGGCTGTATCGTGTGCCCAGATGAAAGCGGCGCCACAGGCCAGCACGATCGGCAGCAGCGCCAAGCCGTCGTAGATCAGGGTGCGGCGCCGCCACTGGCGTAGATGCTGTCGAAGCTGACCAACGCCCTGGCGGCCGGCCAAGGCGTCGGCGGCGCCGGTCATGAGTTCGACCACGCGATAGGCGCGATCGACCTCGACGCCTTTCATGCGCCGATGGATTTCGGCGATATCTTCGTCTTTTTTCTGCTTGAAGCGCGTGGCCAGCGATTCATCGGCGATCGGATCGGCGGCCTCCTCGTCGTAGATGCGTAGGAATCGGCCAGCGGTCAGGCCGGAGGAGGCTAGGGCCCGTTGCCAGGCGGCCACGACGTCCTCTGGGTTGTCTTCTCCGGCCGTGGTGTCGATCTGATTGAGTACGAACAGAAATTTGCTCGCATCGTCGCGATTGATCGTGTTCGAGACCAGATGTTGCAGCGTGTCCCGCATGGCCCCGGGTTCGGGGTGGCGGGCGTCGAAGAACACCAGCACCAGATCGGATAGATCGATGATGCGATCGGTGATCTGCAGGGTGGCCGATCGCTGGTTGTCGGCATCAAAACCCGGGGAATCGAGCAGGATCTTGCCGCGAATCTGTTCGGAGTTGCAGGTCTTGAGCTGCAAATAGTTGTTGATGCGTCGCCCTTCGCCGATCGCGACGTCTTCGATATCGCCGCTGATACGGTAGAAAGGAAACCGCAGGTCGGCATCCAGGGCGGTGCCGGGTAGGGTGCGCGGCTCGCCGTCCTCGCTGTAGCAGATCACGGAAAAACGATCGTCGACCGCCTGGTTGCCGGTGCGCTGCAGCGTCGTGCCCAGGTAGCTGTTGATGAAGCTCGACTTGCCGGCCGAAAAGGTACCCAGGAGCGAGATGACCGGCCACCAGGGAACACGCCGCGTGAAACTCTCGCCCGGGGCCAGCAGGCCCATACGATGGGCGATGCGGTCCAGTCGCCGGAATTCAGCGAGAGGCTCGAGCAGTAAAGGATTCTCTCGCTTTAGATGGGTCTCGAGAGAATCGGTAGTCGTGGCGTGTTTGGACGATTGATTCATGGTTTCTCTGCGGATCGGGCCGGGGCACCGGGTCGTCGCGGACCAAGCGAGCATCATACTATGCCAGTGTTACGAGCATACCGAGTGCAGTCGCCCGGTGTCGCCCGGTTTGGCGGGGCGCAGACCCGGTCGTCTCGAAACACGGGCGATAACCACAAGCGCGGATGCGGCCGAGTCGGGTATTCTTTATGACTTCCGGTCATGTATCGACGTAGACAGTAACGAGGGCTGGCTGCGGCTCACCCGGTACACCAACCGCTCTGTTCATCGACACGATCTAGGGGGATCGCATCGTGTCCGACACCAGTGTTTCAGCTGTTTCAAAAGTCGTACGAAGTGCGGCCCAGGTACTGGATTGCCAGTCTGCGGTGTTTTACCGGTTCGATTCGAATACGTTCTATCCGGTGTATAGCCAGGGTAGGGCATCGGCGACCGCCCATCCGATCGCCGATGCCGGTTGGATAGCAGCCAGGCCGGGGATCGATGCGATCCGTATTTTTCGCAACCCAGGGGCTGAGCCGAGTGGCGTACCGCCGTTCGTTGTCCGGGATATGCAGCACGCTCGATTTGTCGTGCTGGCGCCGGTCATGGCTGCCGACAATCGAGTAACCGGGCTGTTGCTGCTGGCCGATGCCGCCTTGCCGGCCGGGCCCAGTGCGGCGGCGCTGTATGCGCTTTGTACGCATACATTGCAGCTATCGCGAGAATGCGAGCGCCCGGCCTCGGTCGAGGAGCCTATAGCCGAGGATGGCTGGGACATTTCCAATCGGCTCCGGCTGTTCGAATCGGTGGTCGAGCATGCCACGGACGCCGTGCTGATCACCGAAGCCCGGCCGATCGAATTGCCCGGGCCACGTATTATTTATTGCAACGCTTCGTTTACCAACACGACGGGCTATACCGAAGCCGAGGTGCTCGGACAAACACCGCGCCTGCTACAGAACGCGCAAACCTGTCGTGCGACGCTCGACCGGGTTCGCGAGGCCCTGGCGCACTGGCAGCCGATCGAGGTCGAGCTGCTCAACCAGCGCAAGAACGGTCAGCACTTCTGGATGGAACTGAGCGTCGTGCCGGTCGCCAACGAACAAGGGCGCTATACGCACTGGGTGTCGGTGCAACGCGATATCACCGAGCGCCGGCGCGCCGATGCGGTCGCTGCGCAAATGCGGCTGACCGAAGCCCAGAATGCGGTGCTCGAAGCCAAGTTGCAGGAGCGGCATCGGGTCGAACGCTCGCTGGCCTATGCGGCTTCGCATGATGATTTGACCCACCTGCATAACCGCTCATATGTCATGGAGCGCCTCGAAGACCTGCTGGCTCAGGACGTGATCGGTACCAGTCTGCTGTTTCTCGACATGGATCGGTTCAAGCGGATCAACGATACGCTCGGCCATCGCGCTGGGGACGTGTTGTTGACTCAGATGGCGCGCCGGCTGGAAACCTGTGTACGCCACGGCGATACGCTCGCGCGGGTTGGCGGCGACGAATTCCTGGTACTGATCGAAAACGATCGCGACGGGCAGGTTGCCGCTGGCGTGGCCGAACGCATCATAACCGCTTTCGAGCTGCCGTTTCGGGTCAGCGAACAGGACATCGTGTCGTCTGCCAGTGTTGGCATCGTGCAACTCGACAACAGTTACGACTCGCCGGAGCAGATGATCCGGGATGCCGATCTTGCGATGTATGCGGCCAAGCAGGACGGGCCCGGCCACTATCGCCGGTTCTGTCATGCCATGCGGTCTCAGGCGAGCGAGCGGCTAGCGCTGCAGACCGATCTGCAGCAGGCGCTGGATCACGAGCAGCTCGCGCTGTTGTATCAGCCGATCTATGCCCTGGGGCCACAGGGCGACTGGCTCGGGGTCGAGGCACTGGTACGCTGGCAGCATCCGGAGCGGGGCCTTCTCGAGCCTGGTGCATTCGTTGGCCTGGCCGAGGAGGCCGGTCTGGCGCGCGAGATGGGCGACTGGATCATGCGTCGCGCCTGCCGAGAGCTGATCGACTGGGGCCGGGCCGCCGATCACTGGCGGCTGTTCGTCAATGTATCGATGCGCGAGCTGCGTGACCATCGCTTTCTGGAACAGATCGACGCTGCGTTGGCGGCCAGTGGGCTGGCTCCCGAGCGGCTTTGCCTCGAAATTACCGAAGCAGTGTTCGATGACGATCCGGAGCCGGTGGCTGTGGTGCTCGAGCAGCTGCGTATACGGGGTATTCGGGTCGCGCTCGACGATTTCGGCGCAGGCTACTCATCGCTGGGGTATCTGAATCGCTATCCGATCGATGCGATCAAGATCGATCGCGCGTTCGTGATCGCGATCACCCATACTGAGCGGACGCGGGCCATCGTCGACAGCATCTTATCCCTGGGCCAGGCCTTGCGGGTCGACGTAATTGCCGAAGGCATTGAAACCGAGGAAGAACTGGCTCTGCTGAAGCGTCTGGGCTGTCCCTACGGTCAGGGCTACTGGCTGACGCCGCCGCTTAGCGCGAACCAGATCGTGGACACGCTGGATACGGTGAGCGATTGATCGATATGGCCGATGCCATGCGCTATCGGCGCGATTCCAAGGCTGTTAGATCGAAGCCATGACCGCTGGCGGAGCATAAAGCTCGCAGGGATCGTAGGCCAATGGATGTTGCAGACCGCCGAGCTGATGCAAATCGACGCCGTCGAGCACGGTGTTGAGGCGTTGATGCCCGGCGGCATTAAGGTTGCGTAATACGCGAACGCGTAGCGGCTGGCCGTGCTCGTCCAACGCCATGACCTGGGCACGAAAGCCGTTGTTGTAACGCACCATCGTACCGATCGGATAGGGCCCCTGACGCTGCAGGTAACGACGAACCCAGTACTCGTCGAAGTCGTGTTCTCGATACAGCTGTCGACAGGCTTCGAAGGCAGTGACCGGGGGTTGGCCGTAATAGCCGCGAACGCGAGCGTCCACGGATTTAACGATCTGCGCGGCTTGGCTGGCGCGGCCCACGGGCGTGGTTGCGGAGCGGCTCTCGGGCGCGAAGCCGGCGATGATCCGGCGCGTGGTCGAATTCCCCAGCGCCGGATGGTCGCTCAGCTGCTCAACCAGAGTTGCGACATGCTGGCCAGCGCACGTGCCTGTACAGTGCCTGACGTCGGCAAGCGTTGGGGCCGGCGTATGGGCGAGTGTTACCAGGCCGATGTCGTGTACGAGGGCGCCGAGCACGACATCGTGGGCATCGACCCCGAGATCGTTTTCGGCAAGCACCAGATCGGCTAATCGACCCGCGACCGCGATCGAGTGCTGGATCAGCGGCGGCTGTTCGATCAGCGACGCCAGAGCCAACAGAAAGACCTGACGATCGTCGACCAGCAGATCGCAGAGCCGACTGGCGCCGTCGCACAGGGCCGTGGCTGGCAGCGGCTGATCGCTACGCAGAGCCAGTGCAGCGCGGCTCAGGTCATAGGCGATACCCAACAATGGCTTGCGCATCGCCGTACGATGGCGGGCGACCGAGGATTTGCGTGTGCTAGCGGGTTCAGTGGCGGCTTCGGTTTTGAACAGAGTGCCGGCGTTACGTCCGATTCGGCGTTGGCCCTGGCGTACCGCGATTTCCATCTCGATTTCCTGTAGCCACAACCAGAGCTGCTGTTGGCGGAGCTCGTCGCTCGGGCCGAAGGCCATGCCGATACGGGCGAGGGCGCCCGGGCCGAGCAGACGCACATAGCGCACGGTCGCGCTACCTTCGAAGCGATCGCCATTTGGAAAAACGATCGCGATATCGATTTCAGGGCCATCGACGTCCAGAGTCAGCGCTGCGGCAATCGGTAACTCGATCTGGCAGCCCCCGGCCGATAGATCGACCAGGCGAGCACTGAGCAACGGCCTGGCCGCCGGCCCGAGGATCTCGAAACGGGCGGTCATGCCCTTGACGAAGGTCAGGCGCAGGTTCTTGCGTTTATTTTCGACCCTTAGCCGTTCGGGAATCGAAAAATGGCGCTCGCCAGAGGGGGTTTCTTCGGTTTCGGGAAACGGGACGATGGCGTCGAATAACAGGGTTTCCTGATCGGCGATGGCGGCCAGTTCCAGGCCGCGCTCGGGCAGGAAGTGCTCGGCCCAGGCCTCGGCGCTCGCGTCCAGTACCAGAGCTTCTGCGGCCTCGTCGATGCGCAGTTCAGCGACCGGTAGGCTCCACCCCGCGACCGGCTCTCTGAGCGTGAGTGCCCGTGGCTGGGTCTCGATCAACTGCAGTGTTCGAGTGACCTGTTCGTGATCGCGGAATTCGAGTACATCGGTCGCTAAGCTGTTCATGACATGCGCGACCGTCAGGCAGCGCTGAGTGATGGATCCCGATAGCGTTTAACGGTTGTTGCGGCCGTATCTTGAGATCGCCGGCCTCCACTAAAAGTCGTATAGGGCCAGTCTTGGATGACCGAAGCGTTCGATCATCGGGCCGAATAGCGGCAGGCGCCTTAAAAGTTCCAGCCCGGGGCGGGCGGCTCGATGAAGCGTTTTCTGTGCAGTAGTACACTGGCCGTCTTTGTATTCTGCAGTAAACCTCATGAACGATTCCACGACGTCCGAACTCCCTAAAGTCTGGACCTGGGAGCAGGAAAGCGGCGGCCAATTCGCCAGCATCAATCGGCCATACGCCGGGGCACGCTACGAAGCCGAGTTGCCGGTGGGCAAGCACTATTACCAGTTGTATTCCCTGGCCACCCCGAACGGTGTAAAGGTCACTACATTGTTCGAGGAGCTGCTCGAAGCCGGCTACAGCCAGGCCGAGTACGATGCCTGGCCCATTCGCATCGGCGACGGCGAGCAGTTTTCCAGTGGCTACGTCGCAGCCAATCCGAATTCGAAAATTCCGGTACTAGTAGATCGCAGTACCACCACGCCACGGCGGATCTTTGAATCGGGCGCGATTCTGCTGTATCTGGCCGAACGGTTCGGCGCTTTTTTGCCGACCGATCCGGATGTGCGGACCGAGGCGCTGAACTGGCTGTTCTGGCAAATGGGCAGTGCGCCTTATCTCGGCGGTGGCTTCGGCCATTTCTATAACTACGCCCCGGAGACCGTTGAGTACGCGATCAATCGGTTCACGATGGAAGCCAAGCGTCAGCTCGATGTGCTCGACCGGCGTCTAGCCGACCATACCTACCTGGCCGGCGAGGAATACACCATCGCCGACATCGCGACCTGGCCCTGGTATGGGGCGCTCGCGCTTGGGCGTCTTTACGATGCAGGCGAATTCCTACAGGTGGACGAGTACCAGAATCTGCAGCGCTGGGCGCGCGCGATCGATGAGCGGCCGGCAGTACGACGCGGGCGGATGGTCAATCGCCTATGGGGCGAGCCGTCCGAGCAGTTGCATGAGCGGCACAGCGCCAGCGATTTCAAAAATCGGACCCAGGATAAGCTCGAGGCTTCGAGCACAGAGTAGCTCGACATGCCCGACGTCTTGACGCAACGACTATACGACGGTCTGGCCGATCGGCCAGACGGGCGTTCGCCCCGGGCGCTGCGTTTGTAAACGGCGCCCTCCTGCAGCAGAGGGTAGCGCGGGGTGGAGACCCACCCCGCGGGTTCACTCTGTAGAATGAGACGCGTCTCAAGAGGCGTTACGAAGCCTTGAATGCCTCGTATCACGCAAATAGGAGAACTTTTGTGAAAATTGGAGTGCTCGGATTGGGCCGTATGGGCGGTAATATCGCCTGTCGCCTGATGGATGCCGACCATGAATGCGTGGTGTTTGATACCAGTTCGGAGGCCGTCGACAAGATCGCCGGCGAAGGCGCAGAGGCCGCGGCAGGGCTAGCGGAACTGGTCGAAGCCTTGCCCCAGCCGCGTACGCTCTGGCTGATGCTGCCGGCCGGGGAGATTACCGAAAATACGATCACAGAATTGGCGCCGTTGCTGGCCAGCGGCGATACCGTCATCGATGGTGGCAACGCGAATTTTCACGACGATGTGCGACGCGCCGAAATGCTGTCCGAGCAGGGTATCCACTATATGGATATCGGTGTCTCCGGCGGTGTCTGGGGACGCGAGCGAGGTTATTGTCTGATGATCGGCGGCGATCGCGAGCAGGCCGAACGCCTGGACCCGGTCTTTGCCACGCTCGCGCCGGGGGCCGGCGATATCAATCCCACGCAGGGCCGCTCTGACGAACTGGACCCGCGCGCCGAGCAGGGCTATTTGTATTGCGGCCCGGCCGGCTCGGGACATTTCGTTAAAATGGTTCATAACGGGATCGAGTACGGCATGATGGCGGCCTATGCCGAAGGTTTCGATATCCTCAAAAACCGCTCGGCCGAGTTTCTACCGGACAACGAGCGTTTCGACCTGAACCTGGCGGATATCGCCGAAGTTTGGCGGCGCGGTAGCGTGATCTCGTCCTGGCTGCTGGATCTGACGTCCAGCGCCCTGGCCGAAGACCAGGCCCTGGACGAATTCAGCGGCGAAGTCGCGGATTCCGGTGAAGGGCGTTGGACCATCAACGCAGCCGTCGAACAGGCGGTACCCGCGAACGTCTTGTCGGCTGCCTTGTTTGCACGTTTTCGTTCGCGCAATACGCCGAGTTTCGGTGACAAGCTACAGTCGGCGATGCGTAACCAGTTTGGTGGCCACGTCGAAACCCACAACGATTGAACCGGGCGGCCGGTGGTGCTGTCGCCACCGGGCCGCAGCGGTAGGTCGGTCTTGCCGATAGGCAAGGGGCTGCACTGCCCAAGCGTCATTCGAAGCAAACGCCACCTGAAATCAGGATGGCATTGGCAGTTTCTTTTTGGGCTTTGCGGTGAGCTGGGTCGTCGCAGCACAGCGTGGCTGAGTCAGATCGGTGGCCGATCCCGTGGTTGGGCCACACCGATGCCCGACGGTCGGCAAGAGTAGCGGGTGTGGCTATGACGCGATCTGGAAACGCTTAGCGGGTGCCGCTACGGGGCTGGCTTGAGTCGCCTGTTTGTAATGGCGTGCGCCAATGGGTCATGCGTTGCTGTAGTTCGTCGAGCGGTAGCGCGGGGCTGAAATAAAACCCTTGGCCCAGCAGGCACTGGTGGCCGATCAAGGTTTGCATATCGTTTTCGGTCTCGACGCCTTCGGCGACCGGCTCGATCGTTAGATCGAGCGCCATTCGAATCAGGTTGCGAACCAGTTCGTTGGCAGACCCACCTTCGTTGAGCCCCTGGATGAAGCTTTTGTCGATCTTGAGGCGCTGGATCGGCAGCCGGCTGAGATAGCTCAGGCTCGAATAGCCGGTGCCGAAATCATCGATCGCCATGGGAATGCCCATGGTATGGAGTGTTTCCAGCGTCGTGGTCGACTGGGCGTCCTCGGTCAGAAATACGCTTTCGGTAATTTCTATCTCCAAGGCCTGGGGCGGCAGTTGGAACCGTTCAAGCGTATCGCGAACCGTAGCAACGAAATGCGGGTCGCCGAGCTGTATGGCCGATACATTGATCGCCATGCGCAGCCAGGTATGGCCGGATTCGCGTAGTTGCGCCAGATCACGGCAGGCCCGGTTGAGCACCCATCGGCCTAGATCGATGATCATGCCTGTTTCTTCGGCGACCGGAATGAACTGATCCGGTCGCCGATAGGATTCATCGGCCGTCGGCCACCGCAGGAGCGCTTCCAGGCCCACGAGTGATTGTTCGGCCATATCGACCTGCGGTTGGTAATGCAGTTCGAATTCGTCTTGGTCCAGAGACTGTCGCATGGCCGCCGTGATCACGGCCCGGTCGCGCAGCTTATGTTCCATGACCGGGTCGAACCAACGAACCGCCTGACCGCCGGCGGATTTGGCCTCGTACATCGCCAGATCGGCCCGTCGCAACAGGGTTTCGGTATCGGCGCCATCCTGCGGGTAGGTGGCGATGCCCATGCTGCAGGAGGTGCAGAGTTGTTCTTCGTGGATCGCGAACGGGCGCGAGAATACATCCTGTAGTCGTGCGGCGAGAGCCGGCAGCGAGCGTGTCAAACGCGGTGCCGCAGTCAGCAAGACGAATTCATCGCCGCTGATCCGGGCTAGGGTGTCATGGCTACGTATACGTCTACTAAGACGTTTGGCGATTTCCCGAAGCAGGATATCGCCTGCGTCGTGCCCCTTAGTGTCGTTGATGCGCTTGAAGTGGTCGAGGTCGAGCATCAAGACGGCAATCTCGTTGCCGGTTTGGGCCGCGCTTTTGAGCGCTGTGGTCAGCCGTTCACGCAGCAGTTCCCGGTTCGGCAGGCCGGTGAGGTGGTCGTGGTTGACGTGATAGGTCAACAATTCCTCGAAATTCTTGCGCTCGGTGATGTCCTGCACTACACCGATCCAATGCCCGATATCGCCGTCGTTCTCGAAAACCGGGGTGATGTGAGCGTCCAGCCAGTGCGCGTTCTCGGGGCCATGCTGTACTGGAATAACCGCGCGGGCCGGCTGTCCGGCGCGCAAGGCGCGGGTCAGTTGATCAAGCACTTCGTGCTCGGGCGTGGCAAATAGTTCGGTCAATGCACAGCCGATGATCTGGTGCTGCGACTTACCACATAGTCGGGCCATGGCCGAGTTGGCGTAGTGTACGCCCGCCGTGTCGTCGTTGGCGCAAATGAATAGCCCGTTGTGACTGCCCTCGAGCGCTTGATTGCGCAGTTCCAGGCTGCGCTCGCGCTGCTTTTCTATCGTGACGTCGCGGGCGACGATCAAAAAAGCAGGTTGGGTCTGGTGATGGACGGCATGCGCTGAAAGCTCGACTTCCAGAGGGCGGCCGCTTTGGGTCAGCTGATGACAGCAATCTGGGGTTTGGATCGCGGAATTCAGCCATTGGCGCCACCGCTCGAACGAGTCGGACTCGGCAGCCGGGCCGAGATCGACCAGCGTCAAACTCAAGAACGTGTGGCGATCGTAGCCGTAACAGTGTTCAGCCGCGGTATTGACGTCGATCAGGGCGAGCGTTGCGGCATCGATCAGTAATAGGGGCAGCGGATGGTTCGTGAACAGCTCGTATCGAAACGACTGGGCATGTTCAAGATGCTCGCTGAGCGCGCCGAGCCGAGCCTGGCTGGCCGCAAGTTTGTTGGCTGTGCGTTTGGCGGTGGCTTGTGCGGTCAGGCGTGCCCGTCGTTCTTTCAGGGCCCGCTGACGCCAATATCGGCTGCTGTTCGAATCCGTCATACATGAGCCAATGCAAGGTGCGGCCTCGAAGGCGTGGTGCTTGCTGCTTCGGTATTTGCGTGGACCGAGATACGGACCATCATGAAAATGACCTGTCCATCGGCCGGCGCGGCGGCCACCAGCATTGGCTGATTTTGGCGCGCTCGCCTCAACCCATCGTTCCCCGATGCGCGACCGCTAGGGCTAACCCACATGAAAAAGCCTGCGTCGATAGCTGCGACTGACGCCACGCCGGCCGGTTCGTACTGTAAATTTTGGACGGCAAACGTCGTAAATCTCCCCCGCCACGAGAATGTCGCGGCGTCGAGCGTAAAATAGCACGTTCATCGCTGATCAGCCGATAGCGAGTTTCGTGACTGGCACAATGCCAAAGAACAAGCTGTGGGCCAGTCGCCAAACCAAGTGCCGAGAACGAACAGCCGGCTAAAATTATCGCTTCGACGAGTCGATAGCCGGATAACGATAGGGACGCCAAAGTAGCCCGAAGCCACGATCCGGAGGTTGGGGTGCAAGTACGGCAGTGTCATCCATACCTATCCTGTTTGGCTGCCATGGCCTAGGACATGGCAGCAACGAGCGTGAGCGCCGACCTCGCGCACACGGGCAGCGTTGATGTGCAAACTCTGTCAGTGTGACCCGGTAACCGAGGGGCGGCGGGCTATAGGGGGCGAGTGGCGCGTGGTCTAGGCATGATCATGCTCGAGATCACAAAGCGAGCTGTTGAGCTTGGCAATTCCTTCAGCTTGGGTTTCGGCCGCCTCGGCGATCTGTTGAATACGCTGGTCGACCTGCTCAGAAGCATCGACCATTCGGGCGATGGTCGCGCGGGTTTGTTCGGCCCCTTGATTGCATTCATCGAGTGCGCCGGTCACACCGCGAATCAAGGCTGCGATATCGCGTGCTGATTCGGTACTGCGATTGGCCAATGCACGCACTTCCTGGGCGACCACTGCGAAGCCGCGACCGTTCTGGCCAGCCCGTGCAGCTTCTACCGATGCGTTCAAAGCCAGGATATTGGTCTGAAAAGCGAGGGAGTCGAGTGTATCGACAATCTGTGCCATATCCCGGGCTTGTTGGTTGATAGCGTCGATCCGAGTGGCCCATTGTTCGATCACTCGGTCGCTGTCGCGTGCTTGGGTTACGGCATCGGTCGACGATTGGCCAGCGGTACGAGCATCGGCCGCAATGGCGGGCACGGTATCGGATAGGGCTGCTAATGATGACTGCAGATGGGCAACTGTGCGCGTTCTTGCGGTGACATTGGTGGCATATTTCACAATCTTGAACGGCTCGCCCGAGCTATCGAAGATCGGGTTGTAACTGGCTTGGATCCAAATCGGAGTGCCGTTTTTATGGATACGCCGAAATAAGGCCGTTTTGAATTGGCCCTGGCGCAGATCGGTCCAGAAACGTTGGTATGCTTCGGATTTCCCCTCTTCGGGGGCGACGAACATGCAGTGGTGCTTGCCGGCAATCTCGTCCCGCCGATACCCGAGTGTGGCGAGAAAGTTATCGTTCGCATCCAGAATCGTACCGTCGAGCTTAAAGCTGATCACGGCTTGGGAGCGATCGATGGCGGCAATCTGGCCTTCCAGGTCAGCTTTATTGCGCTGCAGTTCGGTTACGTCCGTAGCGTAGCCGATCACGCTCTGGATCCGGCGCCGCCGGTTGCGAACTGGGCAATAGCTGACCCGAAGCCAGATATTTTGGCCATCCGCGGCGATACGCTGGTAGATGCCGGACTGGGTCTGGCCTTCGGCTAGACGTTGCCGGAACTGGTGGTGCTCGTTGTCGTCACGAGTCGCCTCGGGAACCAGAATATCGTGGCTACGGCCGATGATATCGGGTCGTTCGTAGCCGAATATTTGTAGAAAATCGCTGTTCGTATCGATGATCGTGCCATCGGGTTTGAACTCAATGAATGCCTGGGCTGTCTCGGCCGAGCTCGATGATCGACGTTTTGCGCCCATGACGCGGCGTCGTGGCTTCGTATTCGCGGCGAAACCGATATGAATCATTAGTCCCCCAAGGCCGCCCGGTTGGCAGTCAATAGCATCCCCTACAAAGACGTAACGGCGCTAGGCCCTATTACTTTAGGTTGTAATTAATATCTTAATTAGAGTTAATTTATATGTTCATGAAAGTTTTGTTTTTTTATATTTTTATTTTATTCAAATGTAATATGAAGTAATTTCTAGAGGGCCGCCTACCAGGCGTTGAGGCACCTGTTTCGTAGCCGATCGGGCAAGGGGTACGAGAGCGCGTCTCGGTAGTCGCTGGCTCCCCTTCAGGGAACGCGCGGGCCAGGCATCGATCCAAGACCGGCCGTGAAGTCGCGGCAGTTGGCGGCTCGCTCGAAGTTTAGAGAGAAGCATTCCGGGCGCGCTGCGTCGATGGACTGGTCTATTCGGATCTCTTTTATGCAGAAGATTATCTGCCGTCCGATAGGCCCTAACGGCCTTATCGTCCATGTCGATCGACAAGCCGCTTGCCGTAGCCGTCGGCGCACCACGCGAAGGCCCAATCTGCGCGCCATAGGCTGGGCGCCAGCACTGGCAGGTTGGGTGATCGGTGGATCGGTAAGCGCCAACGGCTCATCAATGAAATCGGGTGCGAAAGGTCGGCGGGCCGAATGGACGCTGGCGAGTGATCGGTTGCGCTAGGGATTGTCTTGTTGATCACGCTAGCTGCGGGCTTGGCGGCTGATGTGCGGGCGCGAGCAGCCTGTGCCGGCTCAGATTCGTATAGGGGGCAATATCCGAGCCATGGCCTTGGGCGTTGCTGTCGGTTTTGGGTTGGGCGGTGCGGCGGCGTTGATAATGCGTGCGACCGATGGGCGCGCCGGGGCGGATGATAGCGCCTAATGCCTTGGTGGCTGCGGAGTTTTCGAGGGTTATAGACCGGCGGATCGACGCAGGCTAGGAACGCATGCGTAGGCGAACGATCAACGGATACACGCGCCATTTTTGCCACCCTGGGCCGGACATTGACCAAGTGCGGGCGGTTTCGATTGGGCCGGCTGCCGCAATGCGGTTTTCCCGAGCCGTCGCGATCAGTACAGTCGCGTAATCCGCAGGCCGCCGATCAACGAGGGATATGGCCTCTTCGCATATTTCGTTCGTGCCACTACTGGTCGTGATCGCGCTGAGTTTCGCGGTGCCGGTGGTGTTGTCGCCGGTTCGGCGCATTGGTATTCCGGTCGTGGTGGGCGAGATCATTGCGGGTATGCTGGTCGGCGACAGTGGGCTGGGGCTGGTCACCGAAGATTTCGTGCTCAAAGTGCTGTCGGTGTTCGGCTTTGCCTATTTGATGTTCCTCTCCGGGCTGGAAATCGATTTTTCCGGGCTGTCGCCGCGCCGCGGGCTTCGGGCCAGTCATGCCTGGGATCGCTGGCGGCGCAATCCGATCGCGATCGGCTGTGTGTCGTTCATTCTGACCGCGCTGTGTTCGCTGCTCGCTGGCCTGTATATGCAGTACGCCGGCTGGGTGGCACAGCCCTGGCTGATGGCGCTGATTCTGTCGACGACTTCGCTGGGCGTGGTCGCGCCGGTGCTCAAGGAGCGGGGGCTGATCAGCAATGCCTATGGTCAGGCGCTGCTGGTATCGGCTTTGATCGCGGATATGGTGACGATCCTGCTGGTCAGCGGCTATGCCATGCTGCGCGCGGGGGCGACTTCGGATCTGCTGCTGATCATGGTGCTGTTGCTGGCGTTTCTGGCGGCCTATCGGCTAGCGGCGCGTTTTCGGACCCATCTGCCGGCCCAGCGGCTGATGCAGGCGCTGTCGACCGCGACCTCGCAGATCCGGGTACGCGGCTCGTTGGCTCTGGCACTGGTGTTCATTGCGCTAGCCGAGTCGTTGGGGATCGAAAACATTCTCGGGGCGTTTCTGGCCGGTATGATCGTGTCATTGCTGTCGGGGCACGAAAGCCCGGTACTGCGCGAAAAACTGGATGCGATCGGCTACGGTTTCTTCATCCCGATCTTTTTCATCATGGTCGGGGTCAAGTTCGACCTGCCGGCGCTGCTCAGCTCGAACTCGCCCTGGGCGACTGTTGGTGTGCTGGTGGCGATGGCTTTTTTGGTCAAGCTGGTCGGGGCGCTGGTGTTCCGGCTGGCCTTTGGCTGGAGAGAGACTGCTGGTGCGGCCACGCTGCTGTCGGCGCGGTTGTCGTTGATCATCGCGGTATCGGCGATCGGGGTCGAGATCGGCGTGATCTCCCCGGCGTTGAATGCGGCCATCATTCTGGTCGCGATCATCAGCTGCCTCGGAGCGCCGATTGCCTTCACCCGTCTGGCGCCGCCGCAGTATCAGACCGGTCGTTCGATTTTGGTGGTCGGCCACGATCGGGAGGCGGCCCGCTTTGCCGAGCGGCTGCGCCAGAACGGACGCGATGTCGTGGTCGTTGATCAGATCCCGCATGGCGAGCACGGCGCGCCGCCGACCCGGAATCGGCTCAGCGAATGCCTGCGGGCAGCGGGTATAGAGCAGGCCGACACGGTGATCGCCATGGCTGATACCGACGCCGACAATCTGCAGATTTGTCGCGTGGCGCGCGACGTGCATGCACTGCGGACCACGCTGGCCTGGGTACGCGATCCCGGCTTGAACGCCGATTTTCGGGCCGCCGGCGTACGGGTGGTGAACCCGGCCTATGCCAAGATGCTGCTGCTGGAAGTCATGGCTCTAGGACATGGCGGTCTAGAGGCCGATGCCCAGGAAGGTGAGGAACAGGAACTGCGAGTGGTCAAGCTGCAAAATCCGCTTCTCGCCAAGCGCGAGTTACGTCGGCTGGGACTGGGCGAGAGTGTGCGGGTGCTGCGGGTCGAGCGCCGCGGCGCCATGCTCGAGCCAGAGCCGTCCGTGCTTCTGGACGTCAACGACACGCTGACATTGAGCGGCGAACGCGACGACGTCGATGTGGCAGCCCGCTGGCTGGCGCGCCGATGAGGCCGGCCGAGCTGAACACCTAGTGCAATTCATATCGCCGCGTGGGCCGTTGCCCGGTCGCGGTTGCGACCGGATAGCGACATGAGGATTGGGAATCGATTTTGTAGCGTGCTGATGGCCGGGGGGCTGGCGCTGCTGGCTGGATGTGCGCATTGGCGGCCGCCGGCCGAGCCCGCGCAGTCGCCGCAGGTCGTCAAGCATCAAATCGAGAGTTTGCTGCCTGCAGAGGCTGGCGATCGCCGTGGATGGGCCCAGGATATTTATACCGCTTTTGTGGCCCAGGATATCGACCCCAGCAAGAGCCATATCTGTTCGACGTTGGCAGTGGTCGGCCAGGAATCGACTTTCGATGCCGATCCCGAAGTGCCGAATCTGGCGTCCATCGCGCGCCGCGAGATCGACCGTCGGGCGTTCAAGGCGCATGTGCCGCATTTCCTGGTCGAGACAGCTCTGGGGCTCGAGTCTTCGACCGGTGAGACCTACAAACAACGGCTTGCTCATGTCACGACCGAGCGCGAGCTCAGCGAGCTGTTTCAGGATTTCGTTGCCCAGGTGCCGCTCGGTCGCCGACTGTTCGGATCGTTCAATCCGGTGCATACCGGCGGCCCAATGCAGGTGGATGTGGCCTTCGCCGAGGCCCACGACGCCGATTATCCCTATGCGGTGGAGGGCTCGATCCGCGACGAAGTGTTTCGTCGCCGTGGCGGGCTGTATTTCGGCATCCTGCATTTATTTGGATATACGGTCGACTATCCCTCGCCGCTCTATCGCTTTGCCGATTACAACGCCGGCTGGTTTGCCAGCCGCAACGCCGCTTTTCAGAATGCGGTTGCCGAGCTGACCGGCCGAGATCTGGCGCTCGACGGCGATTTGCTCATCCATGGCAGCAGCGCGGTCAGCCAAACCGAGCGGGCGACGCGCATGCTCGCCAAGCGTATCGACCAGGACGACAACGATATCCATGCAGCCCTGCGCCAAGGGCAGAGCGCCGATTTTGCCGATACATCAGTCTATCGCCGTGTATTCGTACTGGCCGATCAGCAGGCAGGCGAGCGCGTGCCGCGGGCGGTGTTGCCGGGTATCGAGCTAGAGAGCCCGAAAATCACTCGTGATTTGACTACGGCCTGGTTTGCCAAGCGGGTCGAGTCGCGCTGGCAGGATTGTATGGCGCGTGGCCGATCGGGCTAGGGCGTGTCGAGGCTTTGTCCGAGCGCTGCGTCGGCATCCGCCTCGTCGTGTACTGCAAGGCACGCCCAGCCATGTCGCGGCCTGTTCGCCCAGACACGGCACGTCGCAGGACGCGATGGGCGGCCCAAGTTGGGCCCAACCTAGCCTGTCCAGCGCCCATCAACGAACGATAGGACGGCAATGCCGCGTGATAGTGCCCACGTGGCGTGGTCGCTAAGACTTGCCGCATAACAGCGTTTGGCGCGACTCCCACGAGGCATCAATAAGCCTAGGTCGAGCGACGATACCGTCTATGGATGAGGCGCCCGCTCGATCGCAGTTATAGCGTGCTCGTCCAGAGTGATAAGAAAACCGACAGCATCGATACTGTCGCCAGCCCCATTTGCGGCGGCCGTAGTGCACGAAAGAAATCCGGTACTTCGCCCCGAAAGGCTGCCCTTGGATCGAGCAAGGCGATGCTCGCAAAGCCGATTGCAGCCACGGCTACTGACACCCCGGAATAGGGGCTGAGCAGCACGACCAGGCCAAGGCCGAACAGCCAGAACATGGTGATGATCTGGGCTGGGTGCGGGCCGCCTTCGGTAAAAAAACTCAAGCCGCGTCGAACGCCGGCGAGAAAGAAAAACAGGATGGCCGACCAGAGAATGGCGGCTTCGACCAGCAGCATGAATCCGCCGGCCTGGACGAACCATACGCCGATCGCCGCAATGACGAGCGGCGCGATCGGAAGATAGCCGAGAATCACGCTGAGCTTGGGAATCGATGCGGGTGTCGACCGCCAATACATCATAAGAGCTCCGAAACGGATGTCTTGACCCGACCGGTTTGAGCTGGATATGGCCAATACATGCGTCGAACGGTTACTGGCGGCATTCTAGCTTAGGCGAAGCACGGGCCAGGCTGTGCCGGGTTTAAAACGATTCGACGAATAAACCAAGCTATCGTAGCCAGTAATCGTTCTGACTGTGCGAATCTCTAGCGATCAGCGGCCTCGGGCCAGCCAATCATCGTCCCGACACTCTACGTGACGCGATACAACATTGGCTAACACAACTTGGTAAAAGCTTCGTAGGGCCACTGTTTGATAGACAGGACATAAATAGAAGCATCTGGATCGTAATCGGCGGCCGGCACGATATCGAGCCAATGGCTGGAGACTTCTTCGGCCGTGCCACCTGCCAACGCGCCATGCCCGCCGGTCAGGTTCTTGCCGACATAAAACGCAGGGCTAGCCGCTGCCGCGGTGGCGAGGCAGAGCAAAGCCAAGCTGGCGACCAGACAAAAACTCGAATACCCGTCATCCACGGCTCGCCGTTCGCACCCAGCTGTCGCCAGCGCGGCGCATCGTCGAACATGTTGGATATCACATTAGGGTGCGTAGGCCAGCTTGCGTCGAACCGGCCTGCGATCCAGAGCGGACACAACGGTTGGTGCCTCTAGTAGCACGGTAGCGGCAGGGCAGGGCTATCGATCCCCTTAGCGGGATGCGATCGGTTCGAGCGCGGCCAATCGAGCTGGGCGGCCATCATTCGGATGGCCGCCCGTAAAACCGGCCTGAGCAGCCGGTACCGGAAGAATTAACCTTGTTCCGGCTCCATCGCGAAACGCAGCACAGCAGCCACGCCGCTATCGCTCGGCATACGATCGCTCGGCAGGAAGCGAACCGTACCGTCGAAGCGAACCACATATTTGGCGATGGCGTCGAGCACGTCGTCGGTATGGGCATCACCGGCGGTGCCGTATTCGACACGACCACTCTCGCCGTCGACGCTGCCTTCGATACGGGCGTCTTCGTCAATCAGAACCGTTTCGATCTGGCCGATCGTCGCGGAGTAGGCGACCTGCTCAAGATCGGTTTCGCCTTCGCTATGCGCATGGCGCTCATTGAAGCGTTCGATCAGGGCGTCGATGTCGGTCCGGGTGGCCTGTTCGGCGATTTCCCAGGCGCCTTCGCCTAGGCGGCTTTGCCGGATTTCTTCGAACGGCTCCCGTTCCAGGCCGGCTTCGAGCAAATTCGGATTGCCGCTGACTTCGCGGAATAGTCCCTGATGCTCGGAAACCATTGCCAGAATCAGCGGCTTATTGGTCCGGCCGTTGTGGTGATCGCGGATCGCCTGATCGACCGCCTGGAAGTACTGTTTGAGATCGGTACTGTCGTTCCCGCTGCGATCGAAATCCTTGCGGTTGGCCGATGTCTCGGTCTTGCCGAGGGCTTCGCCCATATCCTTCGGTACATCGCTGTGTAGGTCGACTTCAGAGACGAAGTCGCGGTTGGCATCGTACAACGCCACATCCTGCAGACTGACGCATAGGATTTGATAGCGCATCCAGTTCGAAGTCTCGCGCAGTGCCGGACGCAGGTGGAAGGAGTCGGCCACGATGCCCAGTGCTTCGTCCGGGCTGCGCATCATGCGCCGCACAATGAAGCGCTCTGGCGAGACGAACACGGCCAGACCATACTGCTGATGCGTCCAGAACTCCTCGGTAGAGCCGACCGACTCGAGCTGATCGATGATCTGGCTGCGGACATACTTATCCATGTCGCGCTGATCCAGGGCCTGGCCGACCTTCTTGATCTGATCCTTGTAGAGAATCCGATTTTCTTCGCGATAGTTGGTTACCGGCGAAGTCGGCACGTAGATCGATACACAGGGCGATTCCTCGGCCAGGAGGAGCGAATTAATGTCGCCCCAGTCGAGCATCGGCGCTTTCGTTTCCTGGTTATCGTTATCTTGGTCAGAACTCATAGCGATTGATCAGACTCCAGCTGAATAAGGTCTTATGTTCGGTGTTGTGTCACTTCGTGACGGCTCGGGTTGAATTTTTCAATCCTGGCGCCGGGCGATACGCCGATCGTGCTCGCGGCCGGGTTGGTCTTGCGAACCCGATGGGGCGCTGCCTTGATCGGCCTGAGCGACGGCCGGTCAAGCTATACGGTGGCCACGGCAGAACGCGCAATGGTGCCGGTTCCGTACGCCCTGGCGCGATCGGTACTTATCCTTAAGGGGAATTTGCTAGGGCGTGGCGGTGGGTCGTGCATGGCCGCGCCATGGGGTTGGGCTGCACACCAAGCCGACGCGCGCGGCTGCGCTGGATGGAGCAACCGACGTGGTGTCGAAGGTCAGGCCCCATATCGCGTCTGGCGCCGTGGCTTACCTTGATCGAGTGCGAACCCCATCGGCGGTTTGCACTTTGCCGGCTATGATCTGCTCTGGCAACGCAATACTCGGTGAAATATCCACACAGGTTAGCTAACGCGCGGTTGAGATAAACGAATCCTATATCGCTCGTTATATTTATAAATATATTTTACGTAATGCCATTGTTGGTATGGGCTCATTATAATTAAAGTTTTTTTACAATAATTTTAGCCTGGCCTTGCGGTTGGGGGGCCAAATATGGCGCCGTGAAAGTCTGACTTGATGGGGCAGATTCTTGTTCCTGCAGACGACGTTGGTCGACTGGACGGCAGGTCTTGGTTCGGGCAAAAATTAAAACTGCCCATCCTGATTTCGAGGCGTGTCGCCACGGTAGTTGCTTTAAGCGCGACCATGCTGGCGCCGAATAAATGTCATGGCGGATATCCTTTCCGGCCGCGATATGGCCTACAGTGAGGCCGCGTCGGGCTCGCTATCGTTATCGAGGGGAGAGCGTATCGGCTGGTGGGTCGCTGCCTGTTTGGCCAGCACGCTCATGACGGGCCTACAGATAACAGCGACCGCCCCGTTCAAACTCGCGAGTTTTGAACGGCTGATCCAGTTTCAAGCCAACGAACCGTTCCAGTGTCGAGTTTTGGTGCCAGCGCTGGCTGCCGGCCTGCAGCATCTAGCCCCACTGGGAACAACACTGATCTTTGCGGCGATCGAATGGTTGTTCTGGCTTCTGCTGATCGTCGTTGCTCATCGGGCGCTCGTGTCGTGTCACATCGGCTGTAGCGAACTCGCCCGGCGGATGTTGGCGCTGACCATTCTGGTACCGATGGGCGTGCAGTTGCTGGTGCCCGATCTGCATATCAAATCCGGTGCCGGCTGGGTCGATGGCCTGTTGGAACTTGGCCAGTGGCGGATCTGGCCACTGTTCTATTACCCCTACGATCTGCCGGCTGCGGTATTCACGCTCGGACTGGTTCTGCTTTTATTGCGGTTGCGTCGTGCGCCGTCCCGGCGTGATCTGGCGGTATTTGCGTTGATTTTCGTTCTGGCAACTCTGAATCGTGAGACTACGATATTTTTGTTGCCCTGTATGGTGCTGTTGCTATGGCGGCAGTGGCCACCGGGGCGTGTGGTGCAGCTGCTGATCAGTTTGGTGGTGCTATTTCTGGCGATCGAGCTGCCGTTATACTGGCTGTTCGGTGACTTGCCGAACCCGAACCGGCGCATCATGGCCACGCAGTACGAAACTCATTTGCTTGAGAATCTCGGATTTTTTACCAGTCCTTTTTACACGGCCTGGTTCTTAACTCGCTTTGCAGGCGGATTGGCCTTAATCGTACTGTTCTGGTGGCGATGGGTCGGCGGGCCGCTTCGGCTGGTGCTGATCGGTTACGCCTTGCCTTTGTTTTTGTTCGGACTATGGGTTGGGCGTTTGCCCGAGCATCGTATTTTCGCCGAGATCGTGCCTTTGGTTTGGCTGAGCGCGCTCTATGCTATCCATGCTCGGCTGGAGCCATCGAATGCGATCCGGGGCTAGCGCCTCGAGGGCGCTGATGCTTGGCCGGTTATTGATCGCTGTTTAGCCGTACGCCGGTTCATCATGAGGCAGGGCCGGGTTGTCGCGGTTTGCGATATGACCGGCCCACGCGAGCCATCGACCCGCTAGTGCCTGCCGCCTGTCTTGTTAACTGCCTAGAAACGATGAGACCGCGCGGTTGGCCACGGCACTACAGATGCGCTGCCCAATCTGTTCCTTGACGCCAGCCAGGCTGAAGGTTTGTCCTGAATTGCTGCTTAGAAGGCCTTTCAGGCCTTGCTCGTAGGACGAGCTGTGCTCGGCTTGTTGTGGCCCGCCCAGACGAGAAAGCAGCTTGTTCTTGACCTGCTCGGAGGCGCTCGCGGCATAGCCCTGTTTCTGGCAATAGCCCAGTACGCCGGCAGCGTTCTGCATATTGCCAAGACTCAACGACCCGGTGCTCATCTGGGTGAGCAGGGCCGTGGGGCCGCTGGGCTTCTGGTTCGAGGTTTGCGACTGGGAGTTCAGCGCTTGCCCGGCGCTTTGCTTCAGGTCGTCAAAACCGGAGGCGCCGGCCGCAGATGAAACCAGGGCTGCGGCCAAGGCGGTAGTGGCTGCCAATGATCGAAATGTCATGGACGCTCCTATCGGCGATTGAAATCGAACTGCGAACGCCAACGCGTTCTGCCGGTGGCATCTCAGCATACAAGCTTGGCCTCCAGGCGAGGCCAACGCGGTCTTCGAAGGGCGGTACAACCCGCCCAAGTGGCCGCGTATATCGGGGCTGTTCTTTATAGGGCCACGCCGAAGGCGCGACAATGAAAGGCAGTACCGCGCACAACCCGGGTTAGGGCTCGCATGGTTAAGGCTTGGGTGGAAGGCCTCGGCGCGAGCACGTCAGACGCCCGAGCTGGCGTCGTCGGTAACCTCGGTATCCGAGCGGCTTTTGAGACGCCGTACGTAAATAATTGTCAGTCCGGCGAGTGCGGCCATGATCGCAAACTGTACAAACGGCGAAATCAGCAGAAACCGCGAAATACTCAGCGTCTCGGCCAGGACGGTACGTACCGCGGCTTCGACCAATAAGCCAGCCCCCCACAGGGCCGTGATCAGACGCATAGCGCGCCGAAACGAGGCGTTCTGCCAGCGCAGCTCGAAATACTCGTGCCCGCCTTCACCGACCATATCGTTCTGGCGCGCCAGATAGAAGATCAGTGGCCGCGGAAGTAACAGCGAGGCCAAAAAAACGACGCCGAAGACGCCGGTCAACAAAGACTCGCGGATCAGCAGCAGCCGTGCACTGCCACCCAGCGCAATTAACAACAGGCTCAAAGCGATACCGGATAACACGAGGGCCGCCATCGTATCGATGCGTCGACGTCGGATGACGCTGGCCACGCTCTGCAGCAAAGGCGGAATGGAAGAGCAGAGTAGGGCACCAAAGCGTGACATATGCGCTTCGAGCACGATGTAGATCACATAGGGAGCGATGATATTGACGACAATCGTCGCGGCAATACTCCACCGCCCAGACTGGCCGATGGCCGCGGATGGAGAGATTTCGCTGTCGGGCATCGGTTTCTCCTACCTGCAGCGGTCGTCGTAGAAGCCGCAGCAGCGAAGGCATCAGCTCAGGCGCTTGACGTACTACAGCGGTGTTGGACGAAGGTACGGTGTTTCAAGTGTGCTGCAAAGAGCAGGACTGCGATCAGACACAATCGGAGCCCTTCTTGCCCCGGGATGGGCCGAGCGGAAACACTCACAGTCACGAATTGAGTTGCTGATTGCACCCGTAGGGACAATGCTTTGCTGAGTCCTCGCAGGGCGACAAACAAAACGGCATCCGCAGTTGGCGGGGGCACAAAGTCCTGCGCGATTGAATCGTCGCGTAGCTTGGTCTCGCGGGCGTTATGTAAGGTCCGATACGATGAGTAACCGGTCGGGGCGCACCTTGTTTCAGACAAAAAAAAAACGCCGCCCCAAGGGGCGGCGTTTTTCTAGTGCTTAACCTGAATCGTTTAGCCGTTCTGGCGACGACGATAGGCTGCACCGAAGCCGATCAGGGCCAGACCCAGGCCCAGCAGGCTCAGGTCACTCGGCTCCGGAACTTCGGACGGGGAGGAGACATAGTGGGCATCGGCCGAGCCGGTGAATTCCATGTCGCCCGACGGGGACAGGCTGGTGTTGAACAGCAGATCGCTGAGACCGCCAGCACCGTTTTCGTAGGAGTCGTTATCGAAGATCGACGCCGCCGAGCCGCCGGTCACGCTGAGCAGGCCAACGGCCGTGTTCTGGGCTTGGTCGGTACCACCGTTGGTCAGGAAGCCTTCCAAGGTGTACTCCGAACCACGCTCAATGTCGGCTTCGGTGGTCAACCACGGATTCTCGCGGTCGCCGTTCACGTAGAAGTTCACGTAGCCACCGCTGAACCGCGCATTACCGGTGTTGTCATCGGCATCTTCCGGGAAGGTGATCTCTTCCAGGTTGAAGCCGCCGAACTCATAGGTCAGCTGGCAACCGGAGGTGCTGCAGAAGTCAGTGCTGCCGTCAACCGTGGTGATCAGGCCATCGCCGGTCAGCTCTTGGCCCGGCGTGGTTACAGTGTTCTCGGTGATCGTGCCGGCAAACGTGTGCGGGCCCGAGGTGGTCGGGAAGGTTACGCCGTCGATCGTGACGGCGAAAGCCGGTGCCGTGGCGATCAGCAGGCCGGTACCAGCGATAAGGGAGGCAACACTTTTAGTTTTCATGATCAGCGTCCTTGGTCTATATCCGTGTTGTATGTTTGACCATCAAGCCGAAGAGGAATCTCGACAGGAAGGTATATCTCAAGAAGCGTTCCAAGTTCGGCATAGATGCCGGTGGTTGTCGGTATAAGTTCTTGTAATTTTTTAATAAAAAACTTTTTTGAGTCTTCTGTGAAGAGTTTTTAGGACGGTTTTGGAAGGGGGGATATGGCCTCTATGTAAATTAAACCGACGCTAGTAGTCGAAAACAAAGACAATCCGTATGAGGGGTGTTAGGTAAACTGACGTATATTTTTAAGTTTATGATTTTAAGGTATTTTTATTTCATGGGTGGTCTCGGGCCAAAGCGTGACCGGTAGACGGACGCTCCTGCGAAGCCCAGGCGGTTCTGGCTACCCGGTCGAGCCAGCGCGTACGTGCCGTGATTCGAGGAGAGTCTTCGCGGATGCGGGGTCGCAGAAAATAGAGCTGGCATGCTCGCTCTGGCTGTTTAAGGCAAAGCCGGTGTTGGACCATGCGGCCGGCACCATATGGTGTCGCCCAAAAGATGATTCTGGCCTACGGCTGAACAACACCCGGTAATCGGGGGCCGCATCCAACGTAGAGCGTTGGCTTCCATGCTGCGATACATACCGGGCGCTCGACGCTGACTTGGCCATGCTTAATGTCCAATGGTCGTTAAACAAAGAAGAAAAAATGAGTGGGCGGCGGCTAACCGAGGGGAAGCCTGAATGCGTAGGCGGGTATGTTGTGTGTGGAAGCGCTCGGCGCGGCGTTGTCTAGGCCAAGCGGCAACCGCCACAGTCAAGGCGAGCACGGAAAACCGCGTAAGTTCGAGGCCCGTACGTCAATACTGTTGCCCGATGGGGGCGAACCTGGGTTGCACAGGGCGGTAGGGGCGAGGCTGCGAACGGCGGTGGACAGACATCCGTAGTACTTGCCGGATGAGTCGCGCGAATTCGCGCCAGCTGCGCACCGCCATGGCTGCGGTGGCGCGCTTTGAAAGGGATTCCATCCGTACCACGGCGATGACCACTGGCGAGACAAATACTTCGTATGGTTGAACTTTGGCCCGCGGAATCAGTATCAAGACTATCGCTAACTTAGGCCTGGCATTGGAGGCCGCTAAGGCGATCGAGAGATGCAGGATCAAGAAAAGCAACTTATCGATGGTTTGTTTGCCTGCTTGGGGCAGGCGGCGCAGCAGACTGGCACAAGCGATGAAGAGGTCGAGCGTTATATCTGCCAACAGATCCAAACGCAGCCGAATGCGCCTTACTCTCTGGTCCAGACAGTGCTTGTTCAGGAGGCTGCGCCCAAAAAATTTCAGGCTCGGGTTCAGGAGCTGGAAGCTCATGCCAGCGCCGCCGAGCACAAAAAGCACGAGCAGTGTCTTGACCGTTTTGTTTGGCGGGGGAAGTAGGAACACACCGTCGGCTCGTCATACAGCCTGGGCGCAAAGTGCGCCAGCGCTCTCGTATGCCGCCATGGCCGGTTCCAGATTCAGCTGCGGCGGACGTTTTCTTGGCGGCGCACTACAGACTGCGGTCGGTGTCGCTGGCGGGATGGCGCTGCCCGCTTTGCTTACCGGCCTGTTCGAGCATTCGCAATCGGAAGAGATCGCCGGGGGTTGTCAATTCGCCGGACGAGGCCTCGGGCGAGGCTCGTTTTGCGCCGGCTTCTAACGACATGTCAGCCGATAATCAGCAGACCGGGCCCGATGGCGAGGCCGGTTTTGAAGATAGCGATTGGGGAGGGGGCGACGATTTCATGTAAGAGGGGGTGTCCGGAAAGTCCACAACGCTCGCGCTACGTTATGGTCGTGATTAAAGGCGGCGCCGGGGTTTGGCTAACATGGCCTCGTCGCCGGCGTGGCCGTATCCAAGGCGATGGTTAGACAATATGGCCGTTACGAGTGGCCAATGCTGGCTCGAGGCCGCCCGGTCGCTGTGTCTGGTTAGGCATCGGTCTTGCGGTACGGCGCGCAAGCATGGCCTTGGTCGGGAAATACCAGCTCGTCGGTTGGAAAACCGAGTCCGGCCGCCTGCTCACGTAATGCTTGCCGGATTTGTGGTTCGAGATCTGGCGTGCGTGACAGAATCCAGAGATAGTCGCGATTTGGTCCAGCGATCAGAGCATGGCGGTAGCCATCATCCAGGGCCACAATGTTGTAGCCGGCATAAAAAGGCCCGAAAAAACTCACCTTGAAACGGCCTGTGTTGGCATTGTCGATGAAATAAGCCTTACCGACTGATTCGCTTGTTTCACCTTCGTCGAGGTCGACGCCGCGGTTAACCACGCGAACCCCGCCATCCTCGCGCCGGCTATAGCTCGCGGTTACACAGTCCAGGCCGCTTTCGAAATGATGATCCAGCCGCGCGATTTCGTACCAGCGGCCCAAATAGCGATCCAGTGCAAACGGCTGAACTGCGGTCGTGCCCTCGGGTAAGCGGACGCAACCACCGAGTCCGCTGGCAATGCAGCCCGCTGCGACGAAGCCGAGCCATCGGCACATGCGTATCACAAACCTCGACCAGATCATGCGAAGCAGTATAAATCGGCACCGATAACGGCAGTCCGTTGGCGATAGAGCATGGCCGAGCTCATCTATCCTGCTTAGGAGGCGTTTTCGTCGTCGCTTTCGGCCCGGTCAGCTGTGGCCGGGGTTTGGCGATGGCGGGTTGAGTCGGCCGATGTGATGTCACGGCGAGCGGCTGGCTGATCTGGCGCCATCTCGATCGTTCGATGCGGATAGGGGATGCCTATACCGGCCTCATCGAGCGCTTCTTTGACCGCGCGTTTCATATCGGCCTGGTAGACGAAGTAATCTTCGGCCGACACCCAGGCACGGACCAGAAAATCGACCGAGCTGTCGCCCAGATTGTTGACCTTGACCAACGGCTCGTTGGCGGTTTGGGTGCGTCCGTCATGCATGATCGTGTCGCGAATCACCCGCTCGGCCTGTTCGAGCGAAGCCTTGTAGCTTACGCCGAACATCCATTCGGCCTGGCGGTTCGGATAGACCGAATAATTGTGGATCGTATTACCCCAGACATCGGAATTGGGCACGATGATCTGCACATTGCCAATGGTCGCAAGCTCCGTGTAGTTGATCGAGATCTCTTGGACGGTACCCATCTCGCCATTGGCGACCTGCACGAAATCGCCTTCGGCGAATGGCCGAAACAGAATGATCATCACCCCCGAGGCCATGTTCGATAACGTGCCTTGCAAGGCCAGCCCGACCGCTAGACCGGCAGCACCGAGTGCGGCGATGATCGAGGTGGTTTGGATGCCGAAGGTGTTGAGTACGAACAGAAAGGTGAATCCGAGGATCACGTACCTCGCGATCGAGCCCAGAAACTTGAACAGCGTATTGTCGAGATCACTGCGGCCTTCTGCGATACGCCGTAATCGTCGGCTGGCCCAGCGTGCCACCGTGAGCCCGATCAGAAATATGACCAGCGCCAGCGCGACATTGCCGATCAGGCCGAGAATAGCGCTGAGGGTGACGTAATCAGACAGACTTTGGTCTTGCACGATATTCATCGTGAACAAGTTCGCAAAAAAAGTCCGCACGCTATCCCATGTGTGACGCAACGTTTCCATTCGCTCGTTTCCTCTACTTTTTATCTGGTATACAGCCAAGCGCAGCTTGGTTCATGTGCCGCTTCCTGATATAGCGACAGGCAAGCGTTGGAAGCATCGCTTTCGTGTAGTGCTGTCGACAATATCGTCTGAAAGTGCGATGTCGAGCAAACAGCCCCGTGCGTGGGACAGCGGACTGGCTAGCGCGCCAGCAATTATGAAGGCGTACCCGTGCCATGCATATGGTTTGCGGGCGATTGATCGTTGCCGATTCTGATCGACGAACAGAAGTCTGCCATGGCCACCTAAGCGCAACTCATGTATTTGAAAAACCATCAAGTAACGGCCAATTGGGCGGGCTAGCGTTGGCGTGTTGTATAAAAAATATGCAGGTTGATTTTTTTTAGGGGCGCAGTATGAATTTTTTAGACAAACTGAGCCTATCTCTGCTCGCCTTGGTTGTAATGCTAGGCGTATTGGGCATGGTGATTCGGCGTTGGCCTTGTCTTACTCTCTTACTCGTCTATCGCGGCCCCGTAAGGGCCTGACGCAACTGACGGCGCAGTCATAACGTGGTCAGAAGTTGGCAAGCGAGCATCGCAGGAGACTCTGGCGCAGCTTGGAATATCTGGCGCCGAGACCTCAGGGGCGCGCAACCCGCATAGCGCATCGCCATGCGACGAGAATGTGACGGATGTGCGTGTGACGGTACGGTTTCGGTCGCCAACGGCCGAAGGCTATATTGCTGATGATCAAAACGGCGCAGTCGAATACGAGAGGCGATGAGCCGGTTAGAACACCCGTGGCGTCGCCATCCGCCATCGGTATATCGTCAGCAGACGCTATACCGATGGCGGATGCCAGTATTCCGACACTTGGGTATACGTCAGATATACGAGCGGCCAAAGCGGTTGGGTACTGGCTGCAAGCCGTATGACATATGTGTGCGGGTGCCGACGGCACTTTCTACACTCAATAGCAGTTGGTTTGCCGAATTGAGAATGCAGAAGCTTGTTTATTAGGCAAGCCCCGGAGTTTTGGGGCGACTAATATTAGGCCTTGTGTTGCTCGTCGAGCTGTTCCCACAGTTCGGCATTTTCGGCTTCCAGCTCGGCAATTCGTTGCTCCAGTTCGGCAATCCGTTCCTTATCTGCTGATCGGCCCGGTCCGGCAGAGGCCGCCATCTCGGCATAGTTTGCCAGATCAACGGCTCCGCAAAGCTGGTGCATGAACTGGGCCTCTTTCCGGCCCTTGGCCCGCGGCAGCTCTACAAGTAGCGAGTGCTCGCCGGCATCTTCATCGACCCGTTCTCGAGCAGCGGCGGCAACCTCTTCGTTGGTTGCGAACTCGTGGAGACGGCCGGCCCGCGCGCGGAGTTCGCCTGGGGTCTGCGCACCGCGTAGCAGGAGCAGGGTCAGGATCGCGAACTGGGGCTTGGTGAGTCTGAGGTCGGCGAACTGGCCGGTGCCACACAGCCGCTGCTTGTATTTCTCGACCCCGCTTTTGAAGTTCTCGTCGATGTGCACGAGGCTACGCTGAGCGAGTGCTCGGGTGGCTCGCTGGACTTCGACCTTGGTCAGGGACATGACCGGTTCGCGGGCTGATTTCTGGTTGGCGGCGTTCGTGAGCGCGTTGAGAGTGAGCGGCATCTGATCGGGCGTGGTGATGGATTTCTCCATCAGACAGCCGATGAGGCGGGCTTCGACGTCGGTGAGTTTGGGTAGCATGACAACGGTGGTGTGATCCCCGGTCTCATGCTACCCAAAAAAAGTGGCGCTGCGTCGACGGTGTTTTTGCAAACGCGCTGTAACGCGTTGTCGTCAGTGGAATTCAGCGGCCCAACTTTCGTTGGCGATTTGGACCACGCCGTCGATGGCGTCGGCCGGCACAGCGGCCGGATTCCCCTGTTCGAGCCGGTCATAGTGGTAGACGAACAGGCGCGAGGCGAACTGGGCGAAGGGCAGACTGGCTTCGCCATAGCTTTCGCCGTGGCCGTGCACATCGGTATGGATGTCTTGGCCCCAATCCTGACCGCTGTCGTTGTTGGGGTTGAAGAAATAGACCCGCATTTCGCCATCCGGATCTAGCGCAACGCGGCGGATGGCGATGGCATGTCGACCGATGTAACGGGCGGCGCTATCGGTTGCGGCAATGCCGGCCGGCTGCGGATGGATGACCGGCACGCCGCCGTTGTAGGACGGGTGGTAGCTGGCGTAGAAGTCGCGGATGAAGCCGGGGTGGTCGTCGATCTTTTCGGTGCCGGCATTGATGACGCTGCGAAATCCTTGGCCGACCCACCAGCCATAGAATTCCGGGTGGATCCAGCGGTGCAGATCGTCATCGCGTTCGCCGCAGAGCCGGCCCATCTCGATGTAGATGCGATCGAGATGCGGCACCAGGATCAGCGATACCGGATCGACGTCGAGCGGGCGCTGCTTGGCCAGGCCCGCTTCCAGACCTTTCGAGGAAACGATCTCGCCTTCGAAACGTAGCAATACTTCGTTGTCACGGGCAGCCCAGGCGATGAGCTGCAGTAGATAGTCTGGGTCGTTATCTGCCCACATGGATACGCCGATCACCGACTGGCAAGTCGGGTTATTGCCTTGGCCGACACCCAGCGGTTGGCCCAACACGCTGAGGGTGCCGGCCAGCAGATAGACTCGGGCCGGATGCTCGGTGCCGAAAGCCGCAGCCAGGGTCGCCTCGGTTTCCGGCGACATGACCAAGCCGATTTGCCGCCACAGCCCAGAGGCGATCGGCGTGGAATAGAGTGTGCCGCGTTCCAGCAGGCAGGCTAGGCCATAAATCGACTGTGCGGTTTCGACAAAAATCGCCCGCTCGATGAGTGTATGCACGAGTTGTTCGTAGCAGTACAGCGCATCGGTGCCTGTGCTGCTCAAGCCCAGGGTGGTCGGAATCAGTGCGTGCCCGCCAGTATCGCCGGAGGCGACCAGATGGCGCAGATAGATCGAGTGGTAAACCGAAACCAGGCCAGTTTCGTGCATGGCTCGGGCGAAGCCTTCGGCCTCGGCCAGCAGTTCGTGGTAGTCGAAGGTCGCCAGGCGCTTGGCATACACCTCCACGCCCGGATCCTCAGAGCAGCCCGGGGTCGGTGCGAACAGGCAGTTGACCAGTTTTTCGGCCCCGGAGTTGTCGGTGTCCAAGCTGGGATCGAACAGACATTCGGCAATCTGGATGACCATTTCGCGCACATCGTCTACATCGATCGGGCGCTGGTCGAGAATGCGCCAGACTTCGGCGACCAAGCTATCGAGGATACTTTCGTAGCCCATCGCTTCGACTTCGAAGCGATACAGCGCGGCTACGATCGGCCCCAGGCTGAAGGGGCGCTCGCGGTCAGCCTCGCTGAGCTGGCCGGATAGCAGATCCAGATTCAGTGCCATCACCTGGGTGATGAATTGACTGGCATGCTCCGGGGTGATCCGCGAATGATGATAATCGCCGCATGCGACCGCCAACAGACGGAGCTGGCTCAAGGCTTCGATGACCGTAGTCTGGGCGTCGCCAGTGCGCAGCGAGAGCTTGGCGATGTCTGGCTGCAGAATGGCGGGTTCGTCCCAGTCGGTACCCTTGAACACGCCAGCCGACTCGAAGCGTCGAACACGTTCGTAGAGTGCGGCTGCGCCGTTGTCTTCGGCCAGAACCATGCCGGCCGCGGCCAGCACCTGGGCGTTGGAAGCGTTCGGGTCGCGTTGATGGGCTTGGCCCAAGGCCATCAGCGCTTGGTCAAACTGCGGCGTGCTCGGTGTGGTCGTGGACATGCATGACATCGGATCAAATGAAAATACGCCGGGCCCACGGTACGAGCCGCGATGGCAACGGCGGTTCGACACCATACACCGAATGGCCGAGGTTGCGGGTGGAGGCAAACCCTAGGGCAGGTTGAGGTGTCGTCCGAGCGCCGCGTCGCCGCCCCAAAATCGCGGCGGGCAAGGCGTGAGCCGTCGGTTCTGAGCGTGCCACTGGCAAAGCCCGTAACGAGGCCAGGCGTAATCTCGAACACATCTTTCGGGCCAATATCTGGTGGGCCGCAATCCAGCGTTGCCGCTCAATGAAGTAGCGCAACTACGCTGCACTCGCGGCGCTTCGGCTGGCAGCCCAACAGCCCCGGCACGAACTCGCAGGAAACCGCAACACGCCCTAGGGCGATGGGCAGACCATGGGGCCGACAAAGGTCAAGCCAGCGTGCAGGTTGGCTTTATAGTCCATGCCATACACCGACAAGCCAGACCCGGCTGACGGCGGGCTGTTACACGGGGCAGGGCATCAGTTGTGCACTGTCCTGACCCGTGGCGTTGCGAATTTTTATGCCGGGTCAGGCCCAAGTTCGTTTTTTTGAAAAACTGGGGACGGTGATTGCTACAGCACGATATTTTTAGGCACCACAGGGTGCCTAAAAAACGGCTTTGGCCTTGATCGGCGCTATGGCCTAGGGGCATGGCTCATAACGGCGATACGATATGGCGCCCTCTAATCGGATATGGTGAAAGGGCGCTGTCCAGCCCGATGCTCGAAGAAGCGCCTGACACAACCTAAAGCCGGCTGCGTAGCTTGTCGGCCCAGGCCTTGAGATCGAGCAGGAGTTGCAGGCGCTTCGGGTCGCCCTGGACGCGTTCCATTAGGGTCGAGATGACTTCGTCGTATTCGTCCAGTGTCAGGCCACCATCGGGGGCGAATTCAAGCCGTTTGGACAGCCAGTTGTGCCAGTCGTCGCGCTCGGCCTCAACCAGCGAGTCGGGGTAGTGCCGGGCCCGATAGCGAAACAGCAGTTCGTTGAGGCGATTGTCGCCGAATACGATGGCGCCGTCGGCCAGATCTTTGGGCGAGGTGCGGCGCACGCGATCGGCGAGCTTGCGGTCGGCGTCGGAAATGAAGCCGTCATAGAGGGCTGCTTCGGCGTCGCTCTCGGCATCGAAGGCACGGGCGTCGAACACCGCACTCGCCTTGGCTTCGACCTCGGCCAGATGATCGTAAATTGCCTTCCAGTGGCGCCGACACTGGTTGATATCGAGGTTCAGTCGGGCGGCTTCGTTGTCGCGCATCATCTCGAACGGCGCCAGCACTGGGCACTTGTTCACATGCACGCCCTTGAGCGCGACCCGCGGGGTATCCTCCGGCAAATCCTCGGTGGGCGTGAATATGCGATCGAAGATGTCTTCCGGCGACAACTCCAGCAGCGGCGCCGGGTCTACGCGCAGGTCGTAGACGATGATGCAGTTCTTGTTCGACGGATGCTGGGCGATCGGCATGACTGGCGACAGACAGCCGTTCTCGGCCGGGAATTTGGAGGAGACATGTAGTGCTGGTTTGCGGCTGTCCATGTCCAACAATTGGCGAGCGCTTGCCTTGTCGCGGTTGTTGACGACGTAGTCGAACAGCCGCGGCTGTTGGTCGCGGATCAGTTTCGCCAAATCGATGGTCGCATGGACGTCGGACAGGGCATCGTGGGCGCGTTCCTGGACCAGATGGTTCGCCGGGGCGAGCGCATCGAGCTTGAAGCTGGGCGCGCCATCGTCGCGTTTCGGCCACTCAATGCCGTCCGGGCGCAGCGCATAGGTCAGCCGCACCATATTGATGATGTCCCAGCGAGAGCAGCCGTTCTGCCACTCGCGGGCATACGGGTCGAAGAAGTTGCGCCACAGCGTATGCCGAGTGACTTCGTCGTCGAATTGCAGACTGTTGTAGCCGACGCTGCAGGTACCGGGCACGGCCATCTCGGCCACGATAGTGTCGATGAACTCGGGTTCGGGCACGCCATGCTCGAGCGCATACTGCGGCGTGATGCCAGTGATCAGCGTGGCCTCGGGGTGGCCGAGCATATCGCGCGGCGGCTGGCAGTAGAGCACGACCGGCTCGCCGATGATGTTGAAGTCGAGATCGGTACGAATGCCGGCGAACTGGGCCGGTTTATCGCGCTTGGGGTCGGTGCCGAACGTTTCGTAGTCGTGCCAGAAATAAGTTTGTGTCGACGCCATCAGGCCGCCCCGGCGGTCTGGAGCGCCTCGAGCGCTTCGGCGTTTTCCATCCATTCGGCCTCGGCCGCTTCGAGTTGCTTGCGCAGCCGGCCGGCCTCCTGCGACAACCGTGCTGACTCGGTCGGGTTGTTGTACACGCTGGGTTTGGCCAGCTCGGCTTCGGCGGCCTCGACCTTTTCGGTAAGTTTTTCCATATCGCTCTCGGCCTTCTTTACGGCCTTGCGCAACGGTTTTTCCTTCTCGCGCTGGGCCGCAGCATTACGGCGGCCGTCCGCGCCCGCCGCCCCGGCGGTAGTGGCTTTTTTGGTGTCGCTGCCCTCCCGGGCAGAGTTCTGGCGCGAGATCCATTTCGCGTAGTCGTCCAGATCGCCGTCGAACGGAGCTAGACTGCCGTCGTCGACCCGCCAGAGCTGGTCGCAGGTGGCATCGATCAAGTGCCGGTCATGGGCGATCATCACCACCGCACCAGAAAAGCCGGCCAGGGCGGTTTCCAGCGCATGGCGCATATCGAGATCGAGATGGTTGGTCGGCTCGTCGAGCAGCAATAGATTAGGCCGCGAGTGCACGACCAGCGCCAGTGCCAGACGGGCTTTCTCGCCGCCGGAAAATGGAGCGATCGGCTCCAGGGCTTTCTCGCCATGGAAATCGAAGCCACCGAGGAAATCCCGGATATGCTGTTCGGAAGCCTTCGGATCCTGGCGCTGTAGATGCTGGGCCGCACTGGCGGTATCGTCCAGCACCTCGAGCTGGTGCTGGGCGAAGTAGCCAACGTTGAGATATTTATCGCGCTGGACTTCGCCGCCGATCGGCGCCAGTTCGCCGGCCAGCAATTTCATGACCGTAGACTTGCCGGCGCCGTTACGGCCCAGGATCGCCAGCCGATCGCCTGGCACCAGCCGTAGCTTGATGTTGCGTACCAGGGGTGTATCGCCATAGCCGACATCGGCGTTGTCGGCCCGCAGCAGGGTATCGGGTAGCCGCTCGGGTTCGCGGAACTCGAAGGAAAACGGGGTATCCCAGTGTGCCGCCTCGACTTTTTCCATGCGCTCCATCTGCTTGAGCTTGGACTGGGCCTGGCTGGCCTTGGTCGCCTTGGCTCGAAAGCGATCGACGAAGTGCTGGAGCTGGGCGAGTTTTTTCTGCTGGTTTTCGTAGGCCGCCTGCTGCTGGGCCTTGGCTTCGGCGCGCATCGCCTCGAAACGCGAATAATTGCCGGTATACAGCGTGGCGCGTTTGTTTTCCAGATGCAGGGTATGGGTGACTAGCGCATCCAAGAAGTCGCGATCGTGCGAGATCACGACCAGCGTGGCCGGATGGGTGGCCAGATACTCCTGTAGCCAGAACACCGCATCCATGTCCAGATGGTTGGTCGGCTCGTCGAGCAGCAGCAGATCGCAGCGACGCATGAGGGCTGCGGCTAGGTTCAAGCGCATCCGCCAGCCGCCGGAGAAATCGTCCAATGGCGCTTCGTGGGTCGAAGGCGCAAAGCCCAAGCCGTGCATCAGCCGGGCCGCGCGGGCCCGGGCCGCATAGCCGTCGATTTCGGCCAGCCGGCCGTGCAGTTCGGCCATCACATTGCCGTCGCCCTCGGCTTCGGCTTTTTCGAGTTTGGCCTCGATGGCACGCAGTTCGGTATCGCCGTCCATGACGAATTCGATGGCCGGCTGAGCGCCGGCGGGCGAATGCTGGCGGACCGTGGCGATATCCAGATGCGGCGGGATCTCGACTTCGCCGGCATCCGGGCTGACTTCGCCGAGCATCATGGCCAGCAGGCTGGATTTGCCGGTGCCGTTCTGGCCGACGATGCCGACGCGCTGGCCAGCCTGGAACCGCAGGTCGACGTCTTCGAGTAGGACCCGTGGGCCGCGGCGGAGGGTGAGGTGCTTGAAAGCGATCATGCGCGCGATTGTAAAGGATCACCGGCCATGAACCGACCGTAAACTGTGATTGCCCGCTACTCGGCATATAGCCAGGCGTGGTTTTGTGCACAGCGGGTGGGAATACGGCGTGGCGGCTCGACCATGACCATGACGCCGAGCGCTATGCGGTTGCGCTGTTCCAGGTACGGCTGCGCGGGCGGCTGTTCGGCGCACTCATTGGGCAGGCTGGCCATCGGTCGGGCGACACAAGATTGGCTGATGCGAGCGTCTGACGCATGGCATACCGATGCGCACGGGCAAATCGAGGCTCGCCCGTAGGGACGCCGGCGAATTTTCGGCCGGCCATACACCATAGCTGACTGGCGTGACCTGTGTATTGCGGTCGTCGGGGCCAGGATCTAGTTTATTAAATAGAGAACGGGTTTATAGAAAGGGGAAAGCCATGGCGACTGAAGGACGATTTGGCGGCGCGTTGTACGCGATCGTGAGCCTGGTGTTGCTCGTGGTCGTCACATTACCGATCTACTGGATGCTGGTGGTCAGCGGCGCGCCATATGCGCTGTGCTACTGGGTGATGTCGTTTCTGATCAGCGGCGGCGTATATCTGGCGGTCTGTCTGTATCGAGAGCGTGAGATCGCAGTCAACGTGTTTCTAACGTTGACGTTGTGTTTTGCTACCGTCATGACACTCTTTTACGTGCTGACGGCCGGTACGCAAACGCTCACCAGCTAAAGCAGGCCGCGCCGCATAAAAAAGCGCGCCAAGGGGCTAGCCCCTGACGCGCTATCCGGCGGGCGCGAGCGAAAAACCGGGCTTGCTGAGCCCGGTTGGTCGATCAGCTGGAGTTGCTACCGCTGCCCTGACGCTGACCACCGCGGCCGCCGCGCTTGCCGCGCCGGGAGTTGCGGCGTGGCTTGTGGGCACCGTTGTTACCGTCGTCTTGGCGGGCCCGCTCGTGATGCGGCTTGTTCTTCTGGCGCGGCTGGTCCTTGCCGCCTTCACCACGCGGGCGCGCGGGCTTGGCCGGGCGACTATCGTCGTTGTCGTCCGGGCTCTGAGGCGCCCTGAGATCGATACCCTGCGGCTGGAAGCGTTCGATCTGACGACCGATCAGTTTCTCGATGTCCTTGAGGTTCTTGCGTTCGTCGGGGCCAACCAGAGACAAGGCCTCGCCTTCGGCTCCGGCGCGGCCGGTACGGCCGATCCGGTGGACATAGTCTTCGGCCACGTTCGGCAGCTCGTAATTGACGACATGGGGCAGCGCATCGATATCGATACCGCGGGCCGCGATGTCGGTCGCCACCAGAACGCGGATATCGCCGCTCTTGAACCCCTCAAGCGCTTTGGTTCGAGCATTCTGCGACTTGTTGCCGTGCAGGGCGGCAGCCGTCAGACCATCGGTATCGAGCTGCTTCACCAGGCGATTGGCGCCGTGCTTGGTACGCGTGAATACCAGCACCTGGGACCAGTCGTCGCTGCGGATCATATGGCTGAGTACCGCGCGCTTGCGTGGTTTCTCGACCATGACCACTTTCTGATTGATGCGTTCGGCGGTCGAGTTGCGCGGCGCGACATCGATCTCGATCGGCTGCTTAAGCAGCGAGCTCGCCAGTTTGCGAATGTCTTTCGAGAACGTGGCCGAAAACAGCAGAGTTTGGCGTTTTCCGGGCACGTATTTCAGGACGCGCTTGATGTCGTGGATGAAACCCATGTCGAGCATGCGGTCGGCTTCATCGAGCACCAGCGTGTCCAGGTTGGACAGATCGATATGGCCGTTATTGAGATGATCGAGCAGCCGGCCGGGCGTGGCGACCACGATATCCACGCCTTTTTTGAAGGCGCTGATTTGCGGCTGGTAGCCCACGCCGCCGAATACGACGGTCTTTTTGAGATTGGTCTTGGCGCCGTAAGTGCCGACCGATTCGGCCACCTGGGCGGCCAGCTCGCGGGTGGGTGCTAGGACCAGTACCCGCGGTTTCTTTTCATGACCCTTACCAAGCCGTTCCAGCAGTGGCAGCACGAAAGCGGCGGTCTTGCCGGTACCGGTCTGGGCCGCGCCGAGTACGTCGGCGCCGTCGATGATGGCCGGAATGGCCTGGGATTGGATCGCGGTGGGCTGGGTATAGCCCGCATCGGCAACGGCCGCCAGCAAATGCGGCGACAGGCCGAGGGAATCGAATGACATGCAGTGTCCTGGGTGGTGTGAATCGCAGACCGACCCGGATTGCGTACAATGCCTACGTCGATCTTCGGCGGTCGGGACGGAATGCCCGACAGGCCGTGTTAGCCGGCGCCCACCGTGCCGCGGCAGGCTCTAACCGGGGGCGCAGTATAACCGGCTTCGTTGGCTGCGTCATGGCGTCTGATCGCCTCGGCCTATGGCATCTTGTCGGTATTGCTGTTTTATCGAGAGAGTCCATGTCCGAATTCGTACCTTTGCGTATCGCCGTGCTTACCGTCTCCGATAGCCGAACCGAGGCCACTGATAAATCTGGTCGGCTGCTGGGCGAGCGCATTCACGCCGCCGGTCACGTACTGTACGAAAAACGTATCTGCGCCGACGATGTCTACGAGCTGCGGGCGATTGTATCGCGCTGGATCGCCGATGCTGCGCCAGACGCGGTGATCACGACGGGGGGCACCGGCTTGACCGGGCGCGATATCACGCCGCAGGCGCTCCAGGTACTGTTCGATCGACACATCGACGGCTTCGGCGAGATGTTTCGGATGCTGTCCTATGCCGATATCGGCACGTCGACGCTGCAGTCGCGAGCCGTGGCCGGTGTCGCCAAGGCCACGTTCATCTTCTGTCTGCCGGGTTCGACTGGCGCCTGTGCCGATGGCTGGGATCGGCTGATCGCCGAGCAACTCGATGGCCGTACCCGGCCCTGTAATCTGCCTGAGCTGCTGCCTCGACTAATGGAGCGTTGACTTGTCGTTGTAGACCGATGTATACAACGGCTGGGTGAGGATGGATTATTCCGTACTGCTCACGTATTTAGCTCGTAAAACTAAAGAGGTTTGAATCGTCCAAAAGGCGGATAGGTACGGCTTATGCGCGGTACTAGTATCGAGTGGACGATAATAAAGACCAGGCAGGGAGTACAATGTATTTAGGCAGAGCATGGCGTGCCAGCGTCATGACGGCCGTGGTGGCCAGTGCGTCAGTGTACGTGCCGGCAGCTATGGCGCAGTCAACGCCCAGCAACGCAGATCTGGCGAATCTCGTCCAGCAGCAGGCCCAGCAGATCCAGCGTTTGAAAAACCGGATCGATGCGCTGGAAAGCCAAAACAACCAACCCGGTCAGCAGCCGCGTACCGGGTCGAACGCCACTACGGCTTCGAGTCGCGCACCGCGGCAAACCCAACCTTCGGTCCCATCGGGGCGGGCGGCCGAAAAAGCCACTTATGCCAACCGTCAGGGCCAAGGCAACGGCCCGCTTGAAAAACGCGTATCCAAACTCGAAGACGACCACGTCAAGATCGACTGGTCGGATGGAGCGCCGGAGTTTTCGAGCGCGGATGGCGCCTATACCTTCGGCATCGGCGGTCGTGTCCAATACGATTTTTCGTCGACGTTCGATTCGCGCTACGACGGCGAAGGCCGCTACGCCGACGCCAATTCGCGCAATATCACCGGCTCCGAGTTCCGGCGCCTGCGTCTGGACGCCCATGGCCAGCTCGACAACTGGATTCTCTACAAGCTGGAGTTGGATTTCGCGAACGATTCGGTCGGGTTGCGTGATGCCTATCTATCGGCGGCGAAAGATTTCCAGCTCGGCAAAGGGGTTGTCTATCTGGGGAGCAAGTTCGCCGACCGCGGCCTGGATGGGCGCACCTCGTCGAAATGGACCTGGTTCACCGAGCGCAATACCGTGGCCAACGGCATTCAGCCGGATTCGGGGGCCTACATGACCGGTATCACCGGCGAGTTCTACGGCAAGAATGACTGGCATGCCTCGCTCAGCGTGAACAAGGGCTCGAATACTGGAGATAACTCCGACAGCAATAACTTCACCGTGCTGTCGCGTGCCCACTGGAACCCGGTCGCCACCGACAACATGATTCTGCATGTCGGTGCGAACGGCTTCTACGAGAACTTCGAGGGCGACAACACCACGGATTATCGTCCGGCCGTGACTATCGGCGGCCATTACAACGACAACCTGCGTATTCGTAGTGCCGCTATCGATCCGAGCACCAGCACGGCCTTCGGCTTCGAGCTGGCCGGTCTAGCCGGGCCCTTCGCGGCCGGTGCGGAATGGGGGCATCGCAGCCTATTCGGTCGCAACGACACCGACAACATGGACTACGATGCCTATTCGGCCCAAGTCGGTTATGCGCTGACTGGCGAGCAGTTCGGTTACTCGACCAAACAGGGGGTCTGGACCCGGCCCAAGATCGCCGATCCGGTCACCCAGGGCGGCATCGGCGACTGGGAGCTGGTGGCCCGTTACGAGGCCATCGACTTCGAAAACAGCAATGCGTTCGAAGGCGGCACCGGTCACGGCACATCGGTGGGTCTGAACTGGTACTTGAACAAATACACCCGTATGTTGTTCGATTACACCAACTGGCAGACCAACAATCGCAGCACGCCGTATGCGATGCCGGACGATGGCAACAGCATCAACGCGCGGGCCCAGGTCGTGTTCTAGCGCGCGACCTTCGGGTGTAAAAAAGCCCCCGCCGAGGCCACTCGGCGGGGGCTTTTTAGTGGCCGGTACGACAATAGCCGGCCACGGCGAAGCAGGAAAAATCCTTTAGCCCTTGTTGTAGGCCTCGATCGATTTTTCGATTTCCGCCTTAGCCTTGTCGGCGCCTTCCCAGTCGGTAATCTTCGACCACTTGCCGTCTTCGTGGTCTTTGTAGTGCTCGAAGAAATGGGAGATTTTGTTGCGCAGCCGCTCGTCGATGTCGTCCAGATCGCGCACGCTCTTGTAGTAGTCGGTGCTGATCTTGTCGGTCGGTACCGCCAGAATCTTGGCGTCCAGGCCGGATTCGTCTTCGGTGCCCAACACCGCCACCGGGCGGCACTTGATCACCGCACCGGGTACGATCGGCTCCGGCGTCAGCACCAGCACGTCGACCGGGTCGCCGTCGTCGTACAGGGTCTTCGGCACGAAGCCGTAGTTGGCCGGATAGTGCATCGCTACGTTCATGAAGCGATCGACCATCAAGCAGTCGGTGTCTTTATCGACTTCGTACTTGACCGAGGACGAGCCCTCGACGATTTCGATGATGACGTTGATTTCTTCGGGCGGGTTCTTGCCCGGCGTCAGTGCTTCGTAGCCCATCTGCGCCTTCCCTGTTGTCAGGTGGATTGATTGATCGGCGCCCAGTGTACCGAACGCCGGCTAGAAACCGGAATGCATTCTATGCCGACAGGGTGCCTGAATCGAGGCTAACCATTCGTCAAGCCAGGGCCAAGGCGCCGATGGGCTGCATCGGCGGGCTATTCAGTCTTAATGTACTGCCGTACACGGCGAACCCGGTACGGCCCACAGCTAGGTTGCCCCTGGAGCCGTCCCGAACACGCTGGGTGCCTTAGCCCAAGGGCCAAAACCCGATGACAATGCAATGCCGGGATCGGCCCGGGCGGTCGCCGTCGACACGCCAAGGCGGGCCGCCAGTGAGCCTGGCAGAGTGCGTGCATGCCGATAGACTCAGAAAATCTAAAACTGCGGCCGGTCGCCAGTCTCTTTAAATATCGAATCCGGTATCGAGCTGTTTGGGGACTGCGACGTTTCTTAGCCGGGCATAGGCCGGCAGGCCGTCCACATACGGCGGATAGCTCTCACCGGCGATCAGTGGCTTGAGATAGCGCCGAGCCTTGTCGGTGATATGGAAGCCGTCCTCGCTGATGAAATCGCGGGGCATGAATTTCTCGACGTTGGCGACTTCGGTCAGCGGGGCTTCGCCGGTCGACCACTGGTAGGGATCGTCGGATTCGCGCTCGATGGTGACCATCACCCCGGATTTGCCAGCCACCGCATATTCCACGGCAGCGCGGCCCACGGCATAGGCTTGTTCGACGTCGGTGGCCGAGGCGATATGCCGGGCGGCGCGCATCAGGTAGTCGGCGATGGCGTAATGATATTTATAGCCGAGCTGTGATTTGATCAGCTCCGCGATCTTGGGCGCCACGCCGCCGAGCTGGATATGGCCGAAGGCATCCGCCTCGCGGCCATCGCCGCGCATGAATGCCTCGCCGATTTCGACGCCTTCCGAGGCCACGATCGTACAAAAGCCGTGGCGTTTGACGGTGTCGTCGACCTTGGCCAGGAAGCGGTCGTGATCGAAAGCGAGCTCGGGGAACAACAGGATATGCGGTGCATCGCCTTCTGCTTCGGCGGCCAGCCCGCCCGCGGCCGCGGTCCAGCCGGCATGCCGTCCCATAACTTCGAGGATGAAAACCTTGGTCGAGGTCTTGCACATGCTGTGCAGGTCGTAGCCGGCCTCACGGATCGAGACCGCTGTGTACTTGGCCACGCTGCCAAAGCCCGGCGAGCAGTCGGTATGCGGCAGATCGTTATCCATGGTCTTGGGGATATGGATCGCCTGGATCGGATAGCCGAGCTGGTCGGACAAATGGCTGATCTTTTCGCAGGTATCGGCTGAATCGCCGCCACCGTTGTAGAAGAAATAACCGATATTATGGGCCTTGAAAACTTCGATCAGGCGCTCGTATTCCGCGCGATTGTCTTCCAGCCCCTTGAGCTTGTAGCGCGCCGAGCCGAAAGCGCCGGCCGGCGTGTATTTGAGCGCGGCGATCGTCTCGGCATCTTCGGCCGAGGTATCGATCAAGTCTTCGGTGAGCGCGCCGACGATGCCGTCGCGACCGGCATAGACCTTGCCGATCGCATGATCGTGTTCACGTGCAGCTTCGATCAAGCCGGCGGCCGAGGCATTGATCACTGCCGTAACCCCGCCGCTCTGGGCATAAAAAGCGTTCTTGATAGTCATTATTCGCCGTGTTCGTCCTAGGCTGTTGAGATGGCTTGAGCGTGATTCAGCCGCGGTCGCGGGTTTGGGCTGTTGCGACGAATCGACTGTAGGGGCGGCACGGCATGGGAATGCGAGCGTGCCGGTCGATTGGTGGCCAAGCATACGTGAGGCGCGCGTATGCCGACAATTGACTTGCTCTAGGCCAGCCAGTAACGTCGAGCGTCGGCCAGCGCGTGGTCCAGCCACGGTGTGCGCAGGCTTTCTACCTCGAATTAATCAGGTCTTTTGGCGGAGATAACATGCTGAAAATCGTGCTGCTGGGCGCGCCCGGCTCGGGAAAGGGTACGCAGAGCGCCAAGCTCGTCGAAGAATACGGCGTGCCGCAGATTTCCACGGGTGACCTGCTCCGCCATGCCGTATCCGAACAGACCGAGCTCGGTCTCGAGGCGAAAAAAGCGATGGATGCCGGCGAGCTGGTCTCCGACCACATCGTGGTCGGCATGATCCGCGAACGCCTCAACGAGCCGGATACCGCAAACGGTTTTATCCTCGATGGTTTTCCGCGCAGCCTGGCCCAGGCCGAAGCGCTGGACGAGATGCTGGCCGAGCTGGGCCGGCCGCTACAGTGCGTGGTGCATCTGCGAGTCGACAACGAGGAAATCGTGCAGCGCCTGCTGTCGCGTGGACGCGAGGACGACAACGAGCAGACCATTCGCAATCGCCAGTCGGTCTATCAGGAACAGACCGAGCCGCTGGTGGCTTATTACGAAAAGCAGGGCCTGCTCAAGCCGGTGGCTGGCGTGGGCACGGTCGATGACATCTTTTCGCGAATCAAGACAGCTCTCAACGAGGCCTGAGCCAGATCGCGCGCCGTGACCTGCGGGCCGCGGCGCGTCAATTTCGGCCGGCGGCATCAGCCTGGGCTGTCTCGACTGCATCGACTACGGCCTGGCCGGCAACCGATGCCCGCCAGCCCTGTAGCAGTCGGCCGTCGCGCTCGCCAGCAACGATCGCTGCGACATCCTGGCGACTGGCAATCGCCGAGGCCGGGATGTCGACGCGTTCGGCGGCATGGCCCAGAGCGTTCATCCCGGTCTTGATCTGGCGCTTGGTCGGGCCGTCGGGCGGGCCGGCGTTTGGATTCAACGGCTTGGCCGGCCGGGCCAGTCCGCGCTCGATACAGGCCAGTAGCGCCGCGCCGTGGCGTTCGAGTGTCTTGCTGGGCAGGTCCGGGGTATCGGCGAGTTCGATATCGCTGCGCGGCTGATTCTCGGCAAGCGCCACGATCGTATTGTCGGCCAGCACCCAGCGCCGAGGCCGATCGCTTTCGATCGCCCGTTGCTCGCGCCAGTCGGCCAGTTCGGCAATGATTTGTTGGGCCTGCGGGGCCAGGCGATGGGTCGCCTTGACGCGTCGCCAGGCGCGGCGCGTATCGACATGAAAGCGCGAGGGCGAGACCAGGCGTTCGAAATCGTCCGCGAGCCAATCGAGGCGCTCGGCTTCGGCAAGTCTGCGGGTCAGTACCCGATAGGCAACCGACAGATAACGGGCATCGTCGGCGGCATAGTCCAAAGCGCCGGCCGGAAGCGGGCGTTGGCTCCAGTCGGTGCGAGTATGACTTTTTGAGAGCTTGCGATCGAGCAGGGCTTCGATCAGTCGGGCATAGCCCATTTGGTCGTCGAAGCCCAGCAGCGGTGCTGCGATCTGGGTATCGAACACCGGGGCCGGCATGCGGCCGTAGGTGTGATATAGCACTTCCAGATCCTGCTCTGCGGAATGAAAGACCTTGCATACGTCGGGATCGACGAGAAGCGCTACTAAAGGCGTGGTATCGCTCAGCGCGAGCACGTCGATCAGGCCCACGGTCTCGGTATCGGCGATCTGGACCAGACACAACTTGGGATAGTAGGTCCGCTCGCGCAGGAACTCGGTGTCGATGGCGATCCAGTCGCGTTCGCGCATACGGTCGATGAACTCGGCCAGTCCGGTATCGGTGTCGATCGTGGCGACGTGTTGCGGCGCCTTCGGTATCATGCCTTGGATTTCATTGCGCTCGTGAGTCATAGGATACGTGTCATCATGTTTTTTGCCCGCCGACTAGTCGATCTCATGCTGTTCCGCGGCGGTCCCCAGGATCTACCCGGTGACCAGGCTTCACTGGTGGGCAGTACGGCGGCCTATTGTATCCTGCTGTTCATACAGGTCGCCTTGGTCGGCCCGGTGACCGGGGCCGCGGTCCAATCCGTACTGGCCACCATACTACTTGGGCTGTATGCCGCGACCGTGCTGCGGATGCGTGGGCTATCGAACCGGTTTAATCAGACCGCGACCGCGTTGTTTTCCTCCGGGGCGGTGCTGACGTTGATCATGCTGGCACCGACCCATGCGCTCCGACCTTATCTTGATGCGTTGCGCACTGCGAGCGATCCGGCCAGCGTGCCGATGCCGTCGCCGGTGTTTGCATTGCTGTATCTGGTGGTCGGCATCTGGGGGCTGGCGATTTACAGCCATATATATCGGCATGCGCTCAGTGTCTCGGTCATTTTCGGGGTGACGGTGACGATCGGCTTCGAATTGCTGTTGATGCTGGTGTTTTCGGTACTGGGCTGACGGGGTGTTTTGGGTATTCGCCCGACCGTTCGAATCGATCGATCGCGCATGAGCGACGGCCACCACTGGCAACGCAAAGCAGGCACTGATGCACGTACATATTCTGGGAATCGGCGGCACGTTCATGGCCGGCGTCGCACTTTTGGCCCGGGCCGCAGGGCACCGCGTGACCGGCTCCGATCAAGGGCTGTATCCGCCCATGAGCACGCAGCTCGCCGAGGCTGGTATTACGGTTATGGACGGTTACGACCCGGCGCATCTCGAACCGGCCCCGGATCAGGTGGTCGTGGGCAATGCCATGGCACGCGGCAACCCGGCCGTTGAGCATGTGCTGAATGCCGGTCTGGCCTATACCTCGGGCCCGCAGTGGCTGGCCGAGAACGTACTGGCCGGACGCTGGGTGCTGGCAGTGGCCGGTACCCATGGCAAAACCACCACGGCCAGCATGTTGGCGCATATCCTGCAACAGGCGGGACAGGCGCCGGGCTATCTGATCGGCGGTATTGCTGCAGATCTGGGCCAGTCCGCGGATTTGGGTGAATCCCAGTTGTTCGTCGTCGAGGCCGATGAGTACGACACGGCATTTTTCGATAAGCGATCGAAGTTCGTTCACTACCGACCCCGCACACTGATCCTGAACAACCTCGAATTCGACCACGCTGATATCTTCGACGACCTCGGTGCGATCCAACGCCAGTTTCATCATTTGCTGCGAACGGTGCCGGGGCGGGGCTGCGTCGTGCACAATGCGAATTCTGCAGCACTGGACGCTGTGCTCGACATGGGCTGCTGGACCCCCTGTGAGCCGTTCGACAGCCCGAACGGATGGCAGGCCGAAGCCGTAACGCCGGATCACAGTCACCTGCGTATTCGACGCCACGGTAAGGCAGTCGGCGATCTCGAATGGCAGCTCAAGGGCGCCCACAATGCGGCCAATGCCTGTGCAGCGATCGCGGCCGCATCCCATGCCGGGGTCGAGCCGACACAGGCGCTGAGCGCGCTGGCCGGCTTTCGTGGGGTCAAGCGGCGGCTCGAGCTGCGTGGTCGGCCGCGTAATATCGCGGTCTACGACGACTTTGCTCATCATCCCACCGCGATTCGGACAACCTTGGAAGGCCTGGCCGCCGGCGCCGATGGGGCGCGCGTGCTGGTGGCTTTCGAGCCTCGTTCGAACACCATGCGGGCCGGCGTTCACGAGACCACGCTTGCAGCCAGCTTCGCCGCGGCAGATCGCGTGTTTGCCTACGACGCCGATCTGAGTTGGGATCTGGCATCGGCGATGCGTGCGCTTGGCAGTCGTTTCAGCGGGATGGGCGATATCGATGCGCTCGTCGAGGCCATTGCTGCCGAGGCCGTGCCCGGGGATATCGTGGTGATCATGAGCAACGGCGGTTTCGGCGGCATTCACGACAAGCTTTTGACTCGTCTGAGCGCGTCGGAATAGGGGCCGATACGTTACGCATAAAAAAGGCCGCGTCGTGCGGCCTTGGAACGCTGCCTCGAGGACAGCTGAATCGTTTTTCTTTTTAGTAATCGTCGAATCGGGCCGGGCTACGCCGAGGCACGAGGGGGGGGACCGGGAGAAACGCCGGCCCGACCGACGAAACAGATGCGCATCACGTGAAATCGGTTTAAATCGCTCTGGCCGGGCCGAAAACGCCGAGGCACGAGGGGGGACCGGGAGAACCGGCCCGACCAGGCGATACCGATTCGCGCAACGCGCGAACTCTAGCGACAACTCTTAAGAATCTTCGGCGTTCTGCCGGCGATCTACGCGTTGTCGATACTTTGAAAACTCCTGTTCTGTAACCTGACCGTCGCCGTTGGCGTCCATTTGATCGAAGCGTTGTGCCCAGAGGGTGCTCGCCACTTCATCGCGGGTAAGCACGCCATCACTGTTGGCGTCCATCGACGCCCAGGCCGCAGGGGCATGTGCTGCACCCGCCTTGTTATCGTCGTCCGCGCCTTGAGCGATCATCGGTATGATCGTCGCAACTAGGATTGCCGTAACAAGAACCCCTTTCGTCATCAGTGCAGTCAGCAAACCTAAATCATCAACTTGTAATAGATATAGCAACCGCCGTGCCATGTTTTGAAAAGCTATATATATCAATGGTTTGATGGCGAATTGAAGGGGGCTGGCCGATGCCTCCGACACTAAGGCGGCGTTGGGTGTCGAGAACCGTCGTCAAATAACGACGTAATTGCGATATAAAAAATATAATATTGATTTTGAACGATTTTTGATGTCGCCAAATAGCGACATTCGAGTCTCGATCGAGACAATTGTTGTCGTCGGTAGGCAACAGCATCTATGCCGGCATAAACAGGGCATTGGCCTATCGGTATCGTGCCGACGGTCGTGCGGGCCGGGCGAGATTGTGTATATGTTGCTCGGTGCGGCCCTTGAGCGGCCGGCGTCTGCACCGCGCGTGGCGCCGACGCTGCGTTCGATGGGGAAGCCAGGCGGGGGGGCGACTTACGGGTTGTAGCTAGGGCTTGTAGTCGGCCGGATCGATTTCGTGGCGGTTGAGCAGTTTGTAGAATTCGGTCCGATTGCGCTGGGCCAAGCGTGCCGACCGGGCGACATTGCCTTCGGTGATTCGCAGCAGCTGTACCAGATAGTCACGTACGAACTCGTCGCGTGCTTCGGCCAGCGGACGGATACGGTTGCCCGTGGCTTCAGCGTCCCCGTGCTGGGCCAGAGCCTTGTCTACCGCCGTGCGGCCGATCACCGGGCCGCGGGTTAAGGCGACATTGTGTTCGACCACGTTGGAGAGCTGGCGAATATTGCCCGGCCAGCCATAAGACGTGAGTCGCTCCATGGCGTCTGGCGCATAGACTTTGGCCCGGCGCCCAGAGCGTCGGGCCAGGCGATCGAGAAAATGTCGCACCAGCGGGGCGATGTCCTCGGGGCGTTCCGATAACGAGGGCAGCGCCAGGCTGACCACGGCCAGCCGGTAGTAGAGATCTTCGCGGAACGAGCCTTCGGCGATCGCGGTATCGAGGTTGCGGTGGGTCGCCGAGATCACCCGAACATCGACCGGGACCGAGCGTTGCCCGCCGACCGGTCGGATCTCGCGTTCCTGGAGCACGCGCAGCAGTTTGACCTGCAAAGCGATCGGCATATCGCCGATTTCATCGAGGAAGATGGTGCCGCCTTCGGCCGATCGGAATAGCCCGGGCTGGGCGGTCTTGGCATCGGTGAAGGCGCCTTTTTCGTGGCCGAACAGTTCGGATTCGAGCAGTTGTTCCGGCATGGCGCCGCAGTTGAGCGCCACGAACGAGCGTTGGGCGCGGGGGCTGGCTTCGTGCATGACCTGCGCCATGACTTCCTTGCCGGTGCCCGATTCGCCCGTGATCAAAACGCTCGAATCAGTTTCGGCGACCATCCGGGCATCGGCCATGCGCTCGCGCATCAGCGGCGAGCGGGTCACGATGCGTGCCTGCCAAATGGCCTCCCATTGGTTGGCGGCGACGCCGCCCTGCGCGAGCGCCTGATCGACGCGCGCGAGCAACGCTTCCTTGTCGACCGGTTTGGCCAAAAAATCCAGAGCGCCGGCCTGGGTAGCCGCAACGGCCTCGGGAATCGTGCCATGGGCGGTAATCACGATCACCGGGATGTTCGGATGATTCGCGCCCAGGCGTTCCAGCAGATCCAGGCCATCCATGCCTTCCATACGCAGGTCTGTGATCACGCATTCGGCGGGGAAGGTCTCGAGCGTATTCAGCGCCCGATCTGCGCTTTCGGCCGTTGCCACGGTATGGCCGGCCCGTTCGAGCCGAATGGTCATCAGGCGCCGCAGGCTCGGATCGTCGTCGACCAGAAGCAGGTGGCCTTGTCGCTGTGCAGTCACGGGCTGTTCTCGACGTTGTCCAAGCGATTTTCCAGATTCGATAAAGCCTTGAGCTTGCGCTGCGCTTTTTCCAGACGCTGCTTCAAATCGTTGATGCGTTGCTCGTCGTCGTCGTCCTGCAGCTCGGTCAGTTCGCTGTAGAGTCGGGCGTAGTCGCTCAGGTACTGACGCGCGACAGTGTCCCAGGGGGCGTTTTCGGCATCCAGGGCCAGCTGCGCATAGCGGGCGGCCTCGTCCGGGGTATACAAATGCTGGTGGGGTGTTCCCAGCGCCAGGGCCAAATAAGCGTAGGACGTAGCATCCGGTTTGTCGCGAACCTGGTGCCGCGCGGCGCGTACTGCCTCTTCGCGGCCGGAGGGGGTAGTCTCGGCCAGCCGATGCGCATAGCTTAATAGCGCCAATGCCGGAGACGAGATCTGTTTCGGTGGCCTGGGCTGAATCGGCTGCTGGGCCGGGTCGTGGCTACAGCCACTGAGCGTTAGGCTGCTGAATAACAGGCTCAGCAGACCGATAATGCGGATTGAACGATCAGGCCGGGACATAATGCGAAGGCACATGGACGTGGAAGACACTGGTCCGGGACGGCCAATCGATGATTTCGACCCGCCCGCCGTGGGCGCGTGCGCAATCGCGTACCACTGATAGGCCGATACCGGTCCCGGTGACGCCGCTGGCCTCGGCAGGCCGATTAGCGCCGCGCACAAAAGCTTCGAAGACCCGCTCGCGTTCCTCGGGGGCAACCCCGGGGCCGTCGTCGGCGACATACAAATCGATGCCGCTCGCGCTGTGCTGGGCATCGATTCGAATGGTGCCGCCCGTTGGCGAATACTTGACCGCATTGGCCAACAGATTGTCGACGATCAGCTGCATGCGATCCATATCGGCGGTCATGGGCACCGCTGAACGCGGCAGCGTGACATGCAGATTCCGGGCATCGATCGTCAGTTTTTGGCGCTCGACCATGCGCGCGATCAGTTCGCTCAGGTCGAACTCGGTATAGTCCAGCCGGGTACGCTGCTGCTGCCAAGCCGCGAAATTCAGCAGATTGTCGATCAGGCTGGCCAAGTCGTGGCTGTTGGTCTGCAGGATCGTGGCGACTTCGTGCTGTTCGGCGCTCAACTCACCCACAGAGCCGTCGGCCAGCAATTCGGTGCCTTCGCGGATGCTGGCCAGCGGTGTTTTGAGCTCGTGAGACATGTGCCGGATGAACTGCTGCTTTTCCTGATCGATCGTGGCCAGACGCTGGCGCATCCAGTCCAGACGCTCGCCCAGGCGGTCGAGTTCCGCAGCCGGGGCCACGATCGAAATCGGTCGAGAAAAGTCGGCGGTCCCCAGGTGGCCAACGGCGTCCAAAATCTGGCGCAGAGGGCGGGTGATCACGAACGTCAGAAACAAGCCGACCGCGATCACCGCCGGTATCAGCGCGAAAGCGCAGATTAACAGGAAAAGACGGGCACGGCGCGCGGTGCTCTGGAGCCGGTCGAGTTCCTGGTCGACAAAGGCCGATCCCTGTTCGGCGATAGCGCGGGTGGCGGTATGGATATCGCCGAGTTCGCGGATCACTTGATCGGTCTGCTGTGGACTGTCGCCGATCTTTTGGGTCAGTAGATGGACCTGTTCGCTCAGCGACGACAGGTTCCAGCTCGGTACCGTATCCAGATGCAGCTGGCCCAGCGAATCGAGCTGTTGGTCGAACTCCCGGGCCTGCTCGCGGAACCGGCCGACCATGTCGGCATCGTTGAGAATACGATACTGACGTGCGCTGCGCTCCATGCCGATCAACAGACTGTTGAGCCGTTTGCTGTCGCGGGTCACAGCGACCCCCTGTCGGACCAGTCGTTCGCTCTGTTGATTGAGCGCATTGACATAGACCACGCTGGCCACGATCGCGACCATCAACGGCGTGGCGACCACGGCGAAACTGGCCAGAACCAGCCCGTTGATCGAGCGCGGGCGCAGCAGCACACTGCTTAGGCGGCGCAATGCCGCGGAACGCTTTGTCGATTCCGAACCGGCCATCCGTGCAGGATACCCGTAGTCGTACCACTGCGTATTGCACGGGCGGTCGTTGGACGGCTATTTTGGCTCGTTATCCGCACTTACCGTCGAGCCTATTGCATGACCGATTCCGTGGCCGCCTCAGCCGATACCCGAGAATTGCCCAGCGAAGCTGCGCTGCATGAGGCGCTAAGCGACATGCTGGCGCGCGCGAAGCGCCAGGGCGCGGATGCGGCCGAAGCCAGCCTGTCGGCCTCCAGGGCGCTGTCGGTCTCGGTACGCGACCGGGCCCGGGAGTCGCTGGAGTACGAAGGTGATCGCTCGGCCGGAGTGACCGTCTATCGCGGCCAGGCCAGCGGCAGCGCTTCGACGACCGATCTGTCGCCTGCCGGGCTGGCGGCTGCACTGGAACAGGCGCTGACCATCGCGCGCTTTACCGAGGCCGATGCCTATGCCGGCTTGGCCGCCGCCGAGTTGATGGCGCGCGATTGGCCGGATCTGCAGCTCTATAATCCCTGGGCACTGACTCCGGAGCAGGCCCAGGAGCAGGCGCTGGCGATCGAGGCTGCGGCCCTGGATGCCGATCCCAGGATCGCCCAGACCGAGGGCGCGACCGTGGCTTCCCAGGATGCGATCAGTGCCTATGGCAACAGCCATGGTTTTATCGGTATCGAAAAAGCCAGCCGGCATGCGATTTCCTGTACCGCGATCGCCCGCGACGCCGATGGTGCGATGCAGCGCGAGATCGCTTTTGCCCAGGCGCGTCGCCAGGCCGACCTGGAAGCCGGTGCGCAAGTCGGCGCCCAGGCTGCCGAGCGAGCCCTGGGCCGGCTCGGTGCACGGGCCGTGCCGACCACGACTGCACCGGTACTGTTCACGCCTCGGGTGGCGCGCAGTCTGTGGGGCCATCTGCTCGGCGCGATCAGCGGTGGTTCGCTGTATCGCAATGCCAGTTTTCTCAAAGATCGGATCGATACTACGATCGCCGCATCGGCGCTGAGCCTCGTACAACATCCGCATCGGCCCTACGGCTTGGCCAGTACCGGCTTCGACGACGATGGTGTGGCCACCAGCGAGCGCGCGATCGTTGATAATGGCGTGCTGTGTTCCTATCTGCTATCGGCTTATTCGGCGCGCCGTTTGGGCCTGACCACGACCGGCAATGCCGGCGGCGTATTCAACGTGGATATCACACCGGGGGCAGCCGGTTTCGACGAGCTGGTCGCGACGATGGGGCGCGGTCTCGTAGTGACCGAACTCATGGGCCAGGGCGTGAATTTGGTCAACGGCGATTACTCGCGAGGGGCCGCCGGTTGGTGGGTCGAAAACGGCGAGCTGGCCTATCCGGTAGAAAACGCGACCGTGGCCGGCAATCTGGCCGATATGTATGCCGGGATCGCCGCGCTCGGTAACGATGTCGAATACCAGTCCGCGCTGCGTACGCCCTCAGTCGTGATCGCATCGATGACGATCGCCGGATCGTAGCGGGCGCCCGGCGGCCCGGAAGAACCCGGGCCGCCGGCCGTCAATGCATGAGAAAAATCGTGCCCAGGCCGAGAAAGGCGGCGAAGCCGATCACGTCGGTGAACGTGGTCAGCACCACCGAGCCCGCCAGCGCCGGGTCGATGCCCATTTTCTTCATCGCCAGTGGAATGCCGACGCCGGTGATCGCAGCATTCAGGTGGTTGATAAGCAGGGCGGCGGCCATGATCAGGCCCAGTTCGATGTTGCCGAACCAGACCAGGGCGATGCCGCCGACCACGATGCCCCACAGCACGCCGTTAATCAGGGCGACCGCCAGTTCCTTGGCCAGCAACGAGCGTGCGTTGGCGAAGCCGATCTGACCGAGCGATAGACCACGGATCATCAAGGTTAGGGTTTGGGTGCCACCGATGCCGCCCATGCTGGCGACGATCGGCATGAGCACGGCCAGGGCTACGACCTGTGATAGCGCTGCCGAGAACAGGCCGACCACCTGCGAGGCCAGAAAAGCCGTGGCCAGATTCGCGCCCAGCCAGACCGCCCGGCGTCGCGCACTGCGGGTGATCGGGGCGAACACGTCTTCTTCTTCGTCCAGGCCGGCCAGGCTCATGATGCTGTGTTCGGCCTCGTCGCGGATCACATCGACCACGTCGTCGATGGTGATGCGCCCGACCAGCGTGCCCTCCGAGTCGACCACCGGCGCCGAGATCAAGTCCAGATCCTGAAAGCGCTTGGCGACCTGAGAGGCCGGCGCATCGACGGCTAGGGCCTCGATATCGGTGTTCATCACTTCCGAGACGTCGCGCTCGGGATCGAGGGTCACCAGCTTGGCCAGCGGCAGCATGCCGAGATAGCGTCCGTAACGAGAGACCACGAACAGCGATTCGGTGTCGTCGGGCAGCCAGGCCCGCTGTTTGAGATAGCGGGCGACCACGTCCAGCGACACATCCGGGCGGACCGTGATGGTGTCATTGTTCATCAGGCCGCCGGCCGAGTCCGGCGCATAGGCCATGACCACCTTGAGCCGCTCGCGGTTCTGCGAATCCATGGATCGCAGCATTTCGCGGGTGATCTGCTCGGGCAGGTCCTCGATCAGGTCGGCGAGATCGTCGATCGCCATGCCTTCGGCGGCTGCCAGCAGCTCTTCCCGATTCAGGCTGTCGATCAGCTCGGCACGCACTTCGTCGTTGACGTGCAGCAGGGTTTCGCCGTGGTCTTCCTCCGGCACCAGGGCCCAGAGCACTTCGCGCTTGGAGCGGGGTACCGATTCCAGCAGCAACGCGATCTCGGCCGGTGGCAGCGAAGCCAGCATCGGTTTGAGCCGGCGCATACGGCCGGTCTCTAGCGCGGCGTCCAGCGACGCGAGACGTTGTTCGATCAGGTCGGTCTTCGCTGCGGGCTCGCTCATGCGCGGGACCTCATTGGGGCCGGATGGGTGGTAGTGCGATCGAAGTCCTGTGCGGCCTTCGCCGGTCCATCCGGCTGGCACGCACGGGCGGTTCCGCGCGATACAGGCCGTCGGGGACGTGTGTACCGTACCGGAAAAGTCGCCAAAGACCCCGATGAACTTAAGAAAATAGCGAAAAATCAGTTTTTTTTCAGTGCCTGACCGGTCGCCCCGTAAAAGCTGGCGCGACTGGGCTAGATCTGCTGTTCCCGGGTCAGACCGTCGAGGGCTTCGCGATAGGTCGCAGCATCGGTCAACGACAGGATCTCGGCGACTCGTCGCCGCAGCCGGGCGACATCGGCGCCCATCACTGCGCGCTTGACTTCGAGCACGCTGGCCGGGTGCATGGAGAACTCGGTCAGGCCGAGGCCAAGCAGCAACGCAGTATAGCGTTTGTCCGAGGCCATCTCGCCGCACATCGATACGCTGATGCCAGCCGCTTGGCCGGCGTCGATGGTCATACGAATCAGTGTGAGCACGGCCGGATGTAGGGGGTCGTAAAGATAGTTGATCTCGTCGTCGATCCGATCGATGGCCAGCGTGTACTGGATCAGGTCGTTGGTGCCCAACGAGAAGAAATCGCAGTAGCGTGCCAGCGTCGGGGCGGCCAGGGCCGCGGCCGGGACTTCGATCATCGCGCCGATCGGTAGATCGCGATCGTAGGCCAGCCCCTCGGCTGCGAGCTCGGCGGCGGCCTCGTTGATCAAGTGTCGAGCCTGGCGCATTTCGCCGACCGTCGAGATCATCGGCAGCATGATGCGCATGCGGCCTTCGGCCGATGCTCGTAGCAGGGCGCGCAGCTGGCTCCGGAACAGGCCGGTCTCTTTCAGGCATAGTCGGATCGCACGCAGCCCCAAAGCCGGGTTCGGCGCGACCTTGTCGGACAGGCCAATACTCTTGTCGGCCCCAGCATCGAGGGTGCGGATGGTTACCGGCCCGTCGGTCGAGGCCAGGACCTGGCGATAGACCGCCAACTGTTCTTCCTCGCTGGGCGTGTCCTTGCGGTTCATGAACAGAAATTCGGTGCGATACAGGCCGACGCCCTCGGCCCCGACCCGGCCGGCCTCGATGCTGTCGTCGGGCAGTTCGACGTTGGCCAGCATGGCGATGTGCACGCCGTCGGCCGAGACCGCTGGTTCGTCGCGCAGCACGGCCAGCATGCGCTGATAGCGGGCATCGCGTTGCTGGCGGTGGTGATAGAAATCCAGGGCGGCTGCATCGGGTGCGGCCAGCAAGTGGCCGGCCTCGCCGTCGATGACGACAATTTCTTCGTCGACCAGCAGGCGGCGTACGCCGGTCGCCCCCATCAGCGCTGGCAAGCGCAGGCTGCGCGCCAGAATCGCGCTGTGCGACAACGGCCCACCATGCTCGGTCACGATCGCGGCGATGCCTTGCTGATGGAGCAGAATGATATCGGCCGGGGTGAGTTCGTCGGCCACGATCACTGGCGGGTCGCTGTTCTGATCGGCAGTACCTGTGCCGATCGGATGTTCTTGATTGAGCAATACTCGCTGCAGTCGCGCAGTCACATGGGCGATATCGTCACGGCGGGTACGCAGATAGCCGTCGTTCATCTGCTCGAAGACATCGATCAATTCTTCGGATTGCAGCTTGAGCGCCCATTCGGCGTTGATTCGGTCCTCGCGGATACGGGCTGTGACCGTATCGATCAATGCTGTGTCGTCCATCATCAGTAGATGGGTTTCGATAAAAGCACCGATTTCAGCCGGCGCGTTGGACGGAATCTGTTCGCGGACCGCGGCCAGCTGAGCACGGGCCTCGTGGGCAGCCTGTTGAAATCGCGCGATTTCCGTCTCGATGGCCGGATCGTCGAGGTGGTATTCGGGGATATCCAGATCGGTGCCGTGCATGCGATGCACCGGCCCGATGGCGACCCCGCGCGAGGCTCCGATCGCAGACAGCCAGAGACTCATGACCGCCTACTGGCTTTCGCCGAAACGATCGGCAACCAGCCCATCCAGTGCGTCGAGTGCCTCTTCGGCATCGTCGCCCTCGGCGGTGACCTGGATCGTACTGCCGCGGGCCGCGGCCAGCATCATCACACCCATGATCGATTTTCCCGAGACTTCGCGACCGTCCTTGACGACCGTGACGCGAGCATTGAACTGCGAGGCGACCGTAACGAATTTACTGGCGGCTCTTGCGTGCAGCCCAAGCTTGTTGACGATCGACAGTTCCCGAGTAGGCATGTTGATGCTCTTATTGTAGGTTGATCTTGAGCCGGCTACGGCATGTCCGCGATCCCGCGTTGGCCGCCGGCCACGGCGGCTTCGGCCAGTTCGGCAAGCGCCAGATTCGAATAATTGTAGACACGTATGAGCATCGGCAGATTGAGTCCGGTCACCAGCCGTCTTTGATCGTGGCCTCGTATTGCCTGCCGCGCTGCGTTATACGGTGTCGCACCGAGCGCATCGACCAGTATCAACACCCCGGCGCCCGTGTCCAGCGCGGCGAGTTCTTGGGCGAGGTGCTCGGCCGTGTCCTCGAGGGCAGCGTCGTTGGCGAGGCCGATCGTTCGGGTCGGCCGCGACAGCGAGCCCAGCACCTGTTCGGCGGCGTCCCGTAGCGCCTGGGGCAGGGTGCCGTGTCCCAGGATCATCAGGCCGGCCACGGAGGGCGCCTGCGGTTCGCTGGCGACAGTCATGGGTCAATGCAGTTCGTTGTGACGAACCAAAAGGTTGTTGTATTCGCCGCGCAGCTGATCGGCGACCTGTTCGGCCAGATAGACCGAGCGATGTCGGCCACCGGTGCAGCCGATCGCAACCGTAATATAGGTCCGGTCTTCCCTGGCGAAATCCGGTAGCCAACGACGGAAAAACGTGACGATATGGTCGCGCATTTCGTGGGTGGCCGGCTGTTGGGCCAGATGCTCGATCACTGGCTGGTCCAGCCCAGTGAACTCGCGCAGGCCGGCGACCCAGTGCGGATTGGGCAGACAGCGCACATCGAATACGAAATCGACCGCCGGCGGCAGGCCGTACTTGAAGCCGAACGACTGCACCAGAATCGACAGTTCACCGCTCGATGCGCCTTCCACCCGGTTGCGGATGATATCGCGCAGCTGGTGGATATTGGTCCGGCTGGTATCGATCGAGATATCGGCCTTGTTGGCGATCGGTTGGGTCAGCTCGGCATCCAGTGCCACGGCGTCGATCAGTGATCGCTGTTCGCTGGACAGGGGGTGCCGGCGCCGGGTTTCGGAATAGCGCCGCAGGATGGTGGTTTCATCGGCATGCAGATAGAGGACCTCGATATCTAGATCGCTATCGCGCAGATCGTCGATACGCGCCGAGAATTCGGCGATCTCGGATTTGCGGGCCCGGGAATCGACGCCGACCGCCAGGCGCTCGAAATCCAGCCCCTGGCGTTGCAGGGTCTCGGCTGAGACTTCTCGCAATAGGCCCAGCGGCAGGTTGTCGATGCAGTAATAGCCCAGATCCTCGAGCATGTTCAGGGCCACGGATTTACCGGCTCCTGCCAGGCCGCTGACCACGATCAGACGCATGAATTGGCTCCCTCGTACGGTTGTGTCATCCCATCTTGCCTGCGAACGGCCGCGGCGTCGCCCGCGACCGAGTGATCTCGAAGCGCCGATCGACGGATTGCCGTCTCGGCAGCGTACCCGACATGTCAGTGCGCACCGATGGCTTGGGCCTGGCGGGCCGCGAACTGTTCATCGCTGTGCTGGCCCTGCAGACGTAACAGATGATCGCGGGCGGCCGCCTCCACCAGTACCGATAGATTGTGCCCGACGGCCACCGGCAGCGTAATTTCAGGAATCGGCGTATCCAATATTTCACGGGTCGCGCGTGCCCCGGTCAATCGGTCCGGCGGCGGGTGGGTGCCGGTGTCGCCGCGCACCAGCCGGATGATCAGCCCGAGTTGCTTGCGGCGCTTGATGGCGGCCTCACCGAACATGGCCCGAATGTTGAGAATGCCCAGGCCGCGTACTTCCAGAAAATCCTGCAGTAGCGGTGGGCAGCCGCCATTCAGGTCGTCCGGGCCGAGCAGCGCGAATTCCGGGGCGTCGTCGGCGACCAGTCGATGGCCACGGTTGATCAGTTCCAGCGCCAACTCGGATTTGCCGACCCCGGGATCGCCCACCAGCAGCAGACCGATCGACAGCACTTCCAGGAATACGCCGTGTAGGCTGATCTGCCGGGCCAGGGTTTCGCCGAGAAAATGGCGCAGTCGATAGGCGACGTGATGGCCGCTGGCGGTCGTGGTGAATACGGCGATGTCGGCCTCGCGCATCGCCCGATGTAGATCGGCGGGCAGGTGTTGGCCATCGGCCACGACTACCAGGCGCGTCGCGCCGTTCATCAGCTGCTCGCGCAGATGCTGGCCCAGCGGTGCCGACAGCTCGGCCAGGTAGGCGATTTCCGGATTGCCGACGATCTGGACCTGCGGCGGATGAATGAAGTTGAGATAGCCGACGGTGGGTACCCGCCAGCCTCGATGCTCAGTGGCTCCGAGCGTGCCGGCAGCGCCGATAGCCGGCTCCGGCCACTGCAGATCCAGCGATGCGCCGAGGCGTTCGTACAGCGTCTCGATGGCGACCCGGCGGTCGGCGGTTTCGCGGGCGTCCGGTCGGTCGTCGTCCATCGGGGGATAGAAACTAGGTGGTAATGATGTCGTGATCAAGCAGCGTTCGATACAGACCCTGGTCGTCGTCGGTATCGCGCAGGTCCACGAGGGTTTCGGCTTCGGAAAATATTTCGGCCAGACGGCGCAGTAGCTTGAGGTGCTCGTCGGTGGCCGCTTCGGGGACGAGCAGTCCGAAGATCAGGTCTACGGGCTGCTCGTCGGTGGCTTCGAAATCCACGCCCTGCGGCAGACGTATGAATGCGCCGATACAGTCGTCGATGCCTTTCAGACGAGCGTGGGGCAGGGCGACCCCGTCCCCCACGCCGGTACTGCCAAGTTTTTCGCGGGCGATAAGGCCGTTGAATACATCGGCAGCGGTCAGGTAAGGCGTACCCTCGGCCAGGATGTCGGCGAGCTGCTCGAGCGCGCGTTTTTTACTTTGCACGTCGGCAGCGAACTGGACCCGGCCGGGGGCGATGATATCGGCAATATTCATAACGAGCTGGGCAAGGCGGCCCGCATCTAGTCCGTACTCATGTCAATGTGTCGGGCTTGACGGTTGTGATGATCGCAGCCCTTTTCCTTATGGCGTAGCGTCTGCCGGTCGAGCTTGTCGACCATGGCGTCGATCGCAGCGTACATATCCTCCTTGGTCGCTTCGGCGTGCAGCGTGGCACCGCGAAGCTGCATGGTCACCTCGGCCTTGTGGCGTAGTTTTTCGACTTCGAGCACGACTTCGGCATCTAGCACATGGTCAAAGTGGCGCTCGATGCGCTCCATTTTGGAAGCCACGTACTCATGCAGAGCGTTAGTCATGTCGATGTGGTGGCCAGAGATGTTCAGATTCATCGCGTACTCCTTGGCAGCTTAGTGGGACGAGCAAGGATCGGGAGCTGTCGAGGTTTTCCACGATAACGCGCCATCGTGCCTCGACCCGTATCGCGAAATAGCCCGGCCATTTCGCGATACGGCAATGTAAAAACCAAGATACTGCGCCGACCGGAGTCGCCCGGTCGTTGCGCTCGGTGGATGGACTAGGGCAACCAATGCGAAACAGCGCAGCCGCCGAAACGGTCGGTTCAGGCCGGTTGCAACCGGCAGACAAGCCATACGCAGCATATCAGCGCAACCTCATAAGGTCCGGTCGATTCAGCCGACCTTTCGCCGCCGCTCATGGGAGGGCGGGATCGACAAGGCTTCGCGATATTTGGCGACCGTGCGCCGGGCGACCCGGATGCCATTGTCGAGCAGTGCTTCGGCAAGCTTGCTGTCCGACAGCGGTTTGTTTGGTGCTTCGGTGGCGACCATGCGTTTGATCATCGCCTGGATCGCAGTCGCCGAGGCCGAGCCGCCGTCGGTGGTCGACACATGGCTCGAGAAAAAATATTTGAGCTCGAAGATGCCGCGTGGCGTCTGCATGTACTTGTTGGCCGTCGCCCGCGAGACGGTCGATTCGTGAATGTCGAGCTGTTCAGCCACATCGCGCAGTACCAGCGGTTTCATTGCCTCTTCGCCATATTCCAGAAAAGCGCGCTGGGCTTCAACTATGCAATGGGCGACTTCGAGCAGGGTGTCGTTGCGCGATTTCAGGCTGTTGAGAAAGAACCGCGCCTCCTGCAGATGCGATTTGAGCGTGGTCTGGTCGGCAGATTTGTCGGCGCGCTTGATCAACGCCAGATACTGGCTGTTGATGCGCAGTTTCGGCGCGATGTCCGAATTCAGCGCGACATGCCAGCCTTCCGAGCTGCGTGAGACGAACACCTCGGGAATGACGTAATTGGACTCGTGCTGGCTGAAGGCTTCGCCGGGATGCGGCTGCAGCGTCTGGATCAGCGCGATCGCCTGGTCCAGATCACGACGCGCCAGCGAGCGTCGTTTGGCCAGGGCTTCGAGATTCGGCCCGGCCAGCTGGTCCAGTGGCTCGCTTTCGACCAGCGTGAGTGCCAGTGGACGGCCCGGAGTATCGGTCGGCAGCCCTTGGAGCTGGATGGTCAGGCATTCGGCCAGGTCGCGTGCGGCCACGCCCGGCGGATCGAAATTCTGGATCTCGCCCAGCACCCCGTCGATCGCCGGCGCGTCGAGGTCGAATTCTTCGGCGAGGCGCGCGGCGACGTCGTCCCAGTCGGGTAGCAGGCCGTTGGCATCGATGGCATCGATGATCACTTCGGCAACCGCGCGCTGGACGGTAGTGAACGAATGCATGTCCGCCTGCCAGACCAAATGCGCATGTAGGTCGGGCGTGCTCGACAGATTGGCCTGGCGATAGTCCCAGTAGTCCTCGTCTTCCGAGTTCGAGGCCGAGCTCGACGGTGCCGAGCTGCTGCCGGCATAGATATCGTCCCAGTCGGCGTCGACCGGCAGGTTTTCGGGGATCTCGCTGTCCTTGCCCGAGGCCTGTTCGCGTTCGCTTTTGCGTGCTTCGGCGGCTTCGTTCGAGTCGATTTCGCCGTGGCCGTCGTCGGCCTCGAGCATGACATTGGATTCCAGTGCTTCCTGAATCTCGCTTTTCAGATCAAGCGTGGACAGCTGCAGCATGCGAATCGCTTGCTGCAATGCCGGCGTCATCGTCAGCGTTTGTCCAAGATTTAGGTGCAGCGACTGTTTCATAACCGGAAATCCTCGCCCAGGTAGACTTCTCGGACTTTCTGGTCGGACAAGATATCTTCGCCCCGGCCCTCGGCGATAACTGCCCCGTCGGCCAGAATATAAGCCCGGTCGCAAATCGACAGCGTTTCGCGGACGTTGTGATCGGTGATCAGAACGCCGATGCCGCGACTCTGCAGATATCGGATGATGCCACGAATGTCGCCGATCGAAATCGGATCGATGCCGGCGAACGGTTCATCCAGCAGCATGAAGGTGGGTTTGGCGGCCAGCGCGCGCGCGATCTCGACTCGCCGGCGTTCGCCGCCCGACAGGTTCAGGCCTTTCGATTTGGCGATATGCGTGATCGACAGTTCGTCCAGCAGGTCAGCAAGTTCGCGCTCGACCCCGGCCCGGTCCAGATCGTGCCGGACTTGCAGGATGGCCCGGATATTGTCCGCTACCGATAACTTGCGGAATACGGAGGCTTCCTGAGGCAGATAGCCGATCCCGAGCTGCGAGCGTCGGTGCATCGGCAGACCCGCCAGATGCTGGTCGCCGAGCCGGATATCGCCTTCGTCGGGTATGACCAGGCCGACGATCATGTAGAACGACGTGGTCTTGCCCGCGCCGTTCGGCCCAAGCAGGCCGACCACTTCGCCACGGCCGACGCGTACGTCGACGCCGCGCACCACGTCGCGCCCTTTGTAGCGCTTGCGCAGGCCACTGGCGACCAGTTCAGTACCGTGGACGGATTCGGTTTCAGTAGCGGACATGCGCATCAGGGGGTTCCATCGCCGGGCTGAATGGTGATGTGCACCCGGTCGTCCTGGCCTGAACCGCGCTCGGCGTGGGTCTGGCCGGTATCGACATCGTGCGTGATCACCGCGCCTTGAATCTGGTCGCCGCCACGGTTGACTACGGCGTTGCCGCGCAAGGTGATCACCGAGGTTCCGTTGGTGTACTCGATACGATGGGCATGACCGGTGACGCGTTGGTTGTCGCTGGCGTCCGGTTTGCGATCGATATGGGCTGGGCTACCGGTCAATACAGCCTGCACCGGGCTGTTTTTATTGGCGCGGGTGACGACCAGCTTGTCGCCGGTCAGCGTCAACCCGCCGCGGATCATGCTGACATTGCCCGTATAGGTGCTTACGCCGCTTTTCTGGGTGAAGTTGGCGTTATTGGCCTGAATATTGATGGGCAATGCTTTTTGGCTGCCGCTGGGGGCAGCCTGCGCCGCGATCGCGATCAGCAGCATCGCACCGGCAGCGACCAGGCCAATCATCGATGGCGCTCGAACGCGCCGGTCAGGGCGTGTAGGTGACATGAACATTGTTCAGCAGCTTGAGCTCGTTCGTATCCAGGTTGATGCGCATGCCATCGCCGGCGATTTTCTGGCCGGGCTCGATGGCGGTCACACGTGCGTCCGAGTCGACCCGGTCGGCTTGTGGGCGCACCCAGGCATGCGCGGTATCGATTTTGACCATGCCACCATTTACGCGCGGATGATGGATGGTCACACCGTCGTACAGGTACAGGTCGCGCTTCCCGGCTGGGACTCGTCCCTTGTCGGCATGCAGATTCCAGTAGGTCTTGGTGTTTTGGAGATAGTGTACGTGAATATCGGAAAGGCGCGCCGAGCCGTCCGGGAAGTGCAGGGAGCGGGCGACTTTCATGCGATAGGCCAGCCGCCCTTGCTGGGTCAACTGCACGACGGTGGCGTCCTTCATGTAGTAGTCGCTGTTTTCGGGGGTGGTCACCGGCTTCTGGCCTGGCTTGGAACCGGAGCCCAGCCAGCTGCCGAGCCCGAATAGGGCGATGCAGACCACAGCTAATGCGAGAGCGATACGTAGCATGTTCAGTCGGCCGCCACGGCTGCAATGAGCAGCTCACAGGCTTCCCGGACGGCACCGTGTCCACCGGGCAATGCACTGACCCAGTGGGCCGCCCGGCGTACCTCGGGTACGGCATCGGCGACGGCTAGGGCCAGCCCGGCGTGGCTCATGATCTCGAGATCGGGCAGGTCGTCGCCCATAACTGCGATCTGGGCGGCCTTGAGCCCACGCGCTGCGGACAGATCGGCCAGCCGGCCCGGCTTGTCATCGCAGGCCATATGCACTTCGTCGATCCCTAGGCCCGACAGCCGGGCTGCCACCGGCGGCGAGGGACGGCCGCTGATCACCGCGATCTCGACCCCGGCCTCGGCCAGCCGCTTCAGACCCAGGCCGTCACGCACATGCATGGACTTGGTCTCGCTGCCGTCGGGGCCGAGATAGAGCTTGCCGTCGGTCATGACCCCGTCGACATCGAATACGGCCAGCCGAACGGCAGCAGCCCGGGCCGAGACCGCGTATTGACTGTCCAGTCGATTCAGAAAACTCATATGACGCCCGCTCTTAGCAGATCCTGCATGTTCAAAGCGCCGACCGGGCGCATGTGCTCGTCGACCACCATTAGCGCGCCGCCGCCGATCCGATGGGTTTCAAGTAGCCGCACGGCTTCCGCAGCGAGCATCTCCGGGTCAGCGGTCTTGGGCGCTCGGGTCATGTAATCGCCGATCCGGGAATGCTTGATATCCAGATCGCGGTCCAGCGCCCGGCGCAGATCGCCGTCGGTGAACAGACCGATCAACCGGCCGTAGGTATCGACCACGCCGGTCATGCCCAGGCCCTTGGCGGTCATTTCCAGCAGCGCCTCGCGCAGCATGGCGTGTTCGTTGACCAGAGGTAGGGCCTCGCCGGTATGCATGACATCCGATACGGTCAGCAGCAGCCGGCGGCCAAGTGCGCCGCCCGGGTGGCTGCGGGCGAAATCCTCGGCGGTGAAGTTGCGAGCCTCCAGTAGAGCGATCGCTAGGGCATCGCCCATGACCAGGGTGGCGGTGGTCGAGGAAGTCGGCGCCAATTCCAGCGGACAGGCCTCGATTTCTACCGACACATCCAGATGGACGTCCGAACGTCGGGCCAGGGTGGATTCCGGCTTGCCGGTCATCGCGATCAACGGCACGCCGAGCCGGCCGAGCAGTGGCAGGATAGTCAGAATTTCGCCGGTCTCGCCCGAATACGACAGGGCCACGACTACATCGTGGGCGGTGACCATGCCCAGATCGCCGTGGCTGGCTTCGCCGGGATGGACGAAAAACGCCGGTGTCCCGGTCGAGGCCAGGGTGGCCGCCAGCTTGCCGCCGATATGCCCGGATTTGCCCATGCCGGTGACGATTACCCGGCCGGTGCAGTTCATGATCAGATCTGCGGCGCGCGCGAAGTCTTGGTCGATGCGGGGCTGAAGAGCCGCGGCTGCAGCGGCCTCGATCGCGATTACGCGCTGGCCGGCCGCGATGAGGGTATCGCTATCCATGCCCGGCATTCTATCGCAGCGACATGGGGCGGCGGTCAACGTGATGCGTTACGGCCTGTCGATTCGTTCAGCCGCCGTTTGGGGCGGCTGGCCGGGCACCGTATAATCGCCCGCCTTGCCTTCGATGAGCTTCTCTGTCATGAGCGATATCGCGATATCCTTCAAGGATGTCCACAAGCGCTATGCGTCTACCCATGCGCTTAAGGGCGTGTCCTTCGACATCAAGCGCGGTGAGTATTTCGGCTTGCTGGGCCCAAACGGCGCGGGTAAATCCACGCTAATCTCGATCACCGCCGGGCTAGCCCGGGCGACCAGCGGCTCGGTGGCCGTGCTCGGTCGCGACGTGGTTTCGGACTACCGCGCCGCGCGCCGGGCATTGGGCGTCGTGCCCCAGGAACTGGTCTACGATCCGTTTTTTTCGGTGCGTGAAATGCTGCGCCTGCAGGCCGGCTACCAAGGCTGTGGCAAAGAGGTCTGGCCCTGGATCGACGAACTGCTCGAGCGTCTGGAGCTCGAGGATAAAGGGGCAGATTCGATCCGCCAATTATCTGGCGGCATGAAGCGCCGCGTGCTGATCGCCCAGGCCCTGGTGCACAAACCGGAAGTGGTGATTCTGGACGAACCGACCGCTGGCGTGGACGTCGAGCTGCGCCGCACGCTCTGGAAGTTCACCCGCGACCTGAACGAGGCCGGGCACACGATCGTGTTGACCACTCACTATTTGGAAGAAGCCGAAGAGTTGTGCGATCGCATCGCGATTCTCAACCACGGTGAGCTTCAGGTGCTGGAAGACAAGAACGCGCTGCTCGATCGCCATCCCTATCGTTTTCTGTCGATCGAGTTGACCGGCGAGGGCGGCGAACTGCCCGCCGAGGTGCAGCGGCTGGTCGAGGATCGGCGCGGCAGTACGCTCGATCTCAAGCTTAAGCAGGGCGAGGACTTCATCGGCGACGTGATCGAAGGTATCCGCGGTGCCGGCTATCGGATCACCGATGTGCATACCCGCGAGCCGTCGCTGGAAAACATCTTCGTGGAACTGACCATGGATTCGGAACAGGAGGTCAGCGCATGAATTGGCGCGGCTGCTACACGCTCTTCATCAAAGAAGTGCGGCGCTTTTACAGCGTGATCCTGCAGACCGTAGGTGCCCCGGTGGTTACCGCGCTGCTGTATATGCTGGTGTTCGGGCAGGTATTGTCCGGCCAGACCATCGAGGGCGTACGCGCGGTCGAATTCCTGGTGCCGGGGCTGATGATGATGAGCATCATCCAGAACTCGTTCGCCAATACGTCGTCGTCGATCACCCAGTCCAAGATTATGGGCAATTTGGTGTTTTTGTTGATGACGCCGCTGTCGGCCTTCGAGATCTATCTGGCCTACATCGGCGCATCGCTGGTGCGCGCGGTGCTGGTCGCGGTGGTGCTGTATCTGGTGACCCAGCTGTTCGTGACCGTGCCGATCCATCATCCGCTGCTGATGCTGGTGATGCTGATCTTTTCCGGCGGCACCCTGGCGGTGATGGGCCTGATCGCGGGCATCGTAGCTAATAAATTCGATCACCTGGCGGCCTTCCAGAATTTTTTCATTCTGCCGATGAGCTTTCTGTCGGGCGTGTTCTACTCGATCCACAACCTGCCGCCGTTCTGGCAGAAGGCCTCCTATTTCAATCCGTTTTTCTACATGATCGACGGATTCCGGCACGGTTTCTTCGGCGTCGGCGACGCCAATCCATGGGTCAGTCTGGTGGTGGCAGCGGCCTTCTTCTGCTTGGTATCTGCGATCGCCGTCACCATGCTATCGCGCGGATATAAAATTCGCGGATAGTCGGTACGCCGGGCATGGCGCCCGGCGTGCTAGCATTTCGCGCCAGTCATCGAGAGAGACGACGACATGTATAGCCCAGAAGCCATACGCGAACTAATCGAAACCGGCCTGCCGGATGCCGAGGTCGAAGTCATGGGCGACGACGGCACCCATTTTGCCGCGCGCGTGATCAGCCCCAGCTTTGCCGGCAAAGGCATCGTCGAACAGCATCGCATGGTGTATGCGACGCTCGGCGATCGCATGGGCGGCGAGATTCATGCGCTGTCGCTCAAGACCCTGACGCCGGAGCAGGCCGGCACGGCCTCCTAAGGCGGCCTGAACAACGCCATGGATCTTCTGCGAATCGAGGGCGGCCCACCGCTGGACGGCACCGTCCGGGCTTCCGGGGCCAAAAACGCCACGCTGCCGATCATGACGGCGGCTCTGCTGATCGATGAACCGTTGTTCGTCGAGAACGTGCCGCATCTTGAGGATGTGACGACGACCAATGTGCTGCTGGCGCATATGGGTGTGTCGGTCACGGTCGGCGATTATATGGTGATCGAGGCCGATGCCTCGACTATCACGCAGTGCGTGGCGCCCTACGACCTGGTCAAGACCATGCGGGCATCGATCCTGGTGCTCGGGCCATTGCTGGCTAAGCGCGGCGAGGCCGAGGTTTCGTTGCCGGGCGGCTGTGCGATCGGGGCGCGGCCGGTGGATATCCATCTGCGTGGCCTGGAGGCGATGGGCGCCGAGATCCACGTCGAGTCCGGCTATGTCAAAGCGAAATGCAGCCGTTTGAAAGGCGCACGCATTCCGATGGATATGGTCACGGTCACCGGTACCGAAAACCTGATGATGGCAGCCACGTTGGCCGACGGGGTGACGGTGCTCGAAAATGCTGCCTGCGAGCCGGAAGTGGTCGATCTGGCCCAATGCCTGATCGCCATGGGCGCCGACATTGAAGGTGCCGGTACGTCGACGATCACCATTCGGGGTAAGAAAGCCCTGCACGGTGCGACCCACCGGGTCGTGCCCGATCGCATCGAAACAGGCACGTTTTTGGTCGCTGGCGCGGCCAGCCGCGGTCGAGTTGCGGTCACGCATACCGATCCGTCGCTGATCGATACTGTGCTCGCCAAGCTGAGTGCGGCCGGCGCCGAAGTCACCCAAGGCAACGACTGGGTCGCGGTCGACATGCACGGTCGGCGGCCAAAGGCAGTCGATGTGCGCACGGCCCCGCACCCGGGATTCCCGACCGATATGCAGGCCCAGTTCTGTGTATTGAACGCGGTCGCCGAGGGGGTCGGTATGGTCACCGAGACCGTGTTCGAAAATCGCTTCATGCATGTTTCGGAACTCGAGCGCATGGGCGCCAATATTCGCCAGGAAGGCAATACGGTGCGAGTGACCGGGGTCGATAAGCTCACCGGTGCGCCGGTGATGGCGACTGACCTGCGGGCCTCCGCCTCGTTGGTGATCGCCGGGCTGATCGCCGATGGTACGACCGAGGTTCGGCGGATCTACCATATCGACCGCGGCTATGAATGCATTGAAGAAAAAATGGCCCAGCTCGGCGGTTATATTCAGCGCGTGCCCGACCAGGCGCCGGTCACGGCCCGCGGGGTAGCGGTATGAACGGATCATCGGACGATACGCTGACGCTGGCCCTGTCCAAGGGCCGCATTCTCGAAGATACCTTGCCGGTGCTGGCAGCGGCTGGCATCGAGCCAGAAGTCGACCCGGAATCCTCGCGCAAGCTGGTGTTCGAGACCAACCAGCCGGGCCTTCGGCTGCTGGTGATCCGGGCCTCGGACGTGCCGACCTTCGTATCCTACGGCGCAGCCGATATCGGCGTGGCCGGCAAGGACGTGTTGATCGAGCACGGCGGGGCCGATCTGTACGAACCGCTGGATCTGGGCATTGCCCGCTGTCGGCTGATGACCGCTGGCTTGCCGGGCGCGATGGACGAAGCCAGCCATCGGCCGTTGCGGGTCGCGACCAAGTATGTCGAGACCACGCGCGCGCATTTCGCTCGTATCGGCCGTCAGGTCGAGATCGTCAAACTATACGGCTCCATGGAGCTGGCGCCGCTGGTGGGTTTGGCGGACGTGATCGTGGATCTGGTAGATACCGGCAATACCCTGCGTGCCAACGGTCTAGAGCCGTTCGAGGTGATCGAGGACATCAGCGCCCGACTAGTGGTGAACAAGGCCGCGCAGAAGATGAAGCACGCCGCGATCGAGGAGCTGGTCGAACTATTCGGCCGAGGGGCCTCGAGCGAGGCCGCCTGATGCGGCGCCTGGACACCACGAGCGCCGACTTCGAAGCCGCTTTCGCGGCGTTGACCGACCGCGATAGCCCGGCCCAGACCGAAATCGATGCCCGTGTCGCCGAGATCATCGCCGATGTGCGCCAGCGCGGCGATGCCGCGGTGATCGATTACACCCGTGAGCTGGATCGACGGCCGGGTGTGACCTTCGCCGAGCTGGAGATTGCGCCCGAGCGCATGGTCGCGGCCCGCGACGGGCTGGCCCGCGCCGATCGGGCAGCGTTGGAGGCCGCGGCCGAACGCATTGCCGATTTCGCCGAGGCGCAGAAAATCGCGCCGCACCGTTATCAGGATGCCGACGGCAACGAACTCGGCCAAATCGTGCGTCCGATCGAACGTGCCGGGATCTATGCGCCTGGTGGCAAGGCGGCTTATCCCTCAAGCGTGCTGATGAACGCAGTGCCGGCCAAGGTCGCCGGTGTGGCCGAAATCATTATGGTCTCCCCGGCGCCGGAAGGCGTGGTCAACGACTGGGTGCTGGCTGCCGCGGCCGTGGCCGGCGTGGACCGCTTTTTGACTATCGGCGGCGCTCAGGCCGTGGCAGCGCTCGCCTATGGCAGCCAGAGCATTCCCGAGGTCGACAAGATCGTCGGCCCCGGCAATGCCTATGTGGCCTCGGCCAAGCGGCAGGTGTTTGGGCGGGTCGGCATCGAGTCGGTGGCTGGGCCTTCGGAAGTGCTGATCATTGCCGACGGCAGTGGCGATCCGGAATGGGCGGCTCTCGATCTGTTTGCCCAGGCCGAGCACGACGAAATGGCACGGGCGCTGCTGGTCAGCCCGGATGCCAACCATCTGAACGCGGTTGCGGCCGCCGTCGAGCGTTTGATCGACCAGCAGCCGCGGGCCGCTATCATTCGAGCTGCGCTCGACGGCCAGGGGGCGCTGATTCAGTGTGCCGATCTGGACGAGGCTGTGGCTCTGTCCAACCGGCTTGCGCCCGAGCATCTGGAACTGGCGGTCGCGGCGCCGGAGACGCTGCTGGATATGATCCAGCATGCTGGCGCGATCTTTATGGGCCATCGTACCCCCGAGGCGTTCGGCGATTACTGTGCCGGGCCCAATCATGTGCTGCCGACCGGCCGGACCGCGCGTTTTTCCTCGGCGCTCGGGGCCTACGATTTCCAGAAACGGATCTCGCTGGTGCAGACCAGTGCCGCTGGCGCGGCACGGCTGGCACCGATCGCCGTGCGGTTGGCTGAGGGCGAGGGATTGGCTGCGCATGCAGCGTCTGCGGCGGCGCGCGTCGATCGGAGCTGAGCGAGCAAGGCCGCGGCCTCCGGCCGATCTGCACTGCAGTAGTCGCCGGCGGGCCCCGTCGGCCTTGTGCGTATCCGTCGGGTTCATGGCCCGGGCGCGCCCTCAGGATCCCAGCACGGCATGCTATAGTTCGATTATGACCTCTGGCTTTGGCCCGCGATGTCCGCGGCGCGCCCGGGCTTGGCGCATCGCGCTGCCCGCCGGTCGAACAGGAAGCAATTATGGCTCGTCGTTCCTCGATCACCCTCTACAGTCATCCCACCTCCGTTCACAGCCATCGCGTTCGTTTGGTCATGGCCGAAAAGGGCGTGGCGAGTTACGACGTCATCGAGCTGCGAGAAGATGAGCAGAGCGAGGACCTGCTGGATCTTAATCCGTACAACACGGTGCCGACATTGGTCGATCGTGAATTGGTGGTCTACGATCCGCGTATCATCATTGAATACATCGACGAGCGCTATCCGCACCCACCGTTGATGCCGGCCGATCCGGTGCTAAGGGCCCAGTATCGGCTGGCGATCTTTCGCATGGAAGCCGATCTGTATGAGCTTTGCGAGGATCTGGAAGGCACCCCGGCAGTAGCTCGCAAGGCGCGGGCACGCATGACCGAACTGTTGACTACGCTGGCTGCCGAATTCGCGCCCAAGCAATACATCGGCGAGGAATTTTCGCTATTGGATTGTACGTTGGCGCCCATACTTTGGCGACTCGAACATTACCAGGTGAGTCTGCCGGCGAAGCACGGCGAGCGCCTCGAACAATACGCGGCACGTCTGTTTGCGCGCCCGGCGTTCGAAGCCAGCCTGTCGGCCATGGAGGCCGACATGCGCCCGGCACTGGCCACCCACTGACAGGACGACGAAGAGGCGAGACACCATGGCCGAGCTCACTTCCCGACGCCCCTATCTAATCCGGGCGCTCTACGACTGGGTGCTGGACAACGACTTGACGCCGCATTTGCTGGTCGCGGCAGACGCCCCCGGTGTCGATGTGCCGCGTCAATTCGTGACCGATGATGGCAAGATCACGGTCAATATCAGCCCGAACGCCGTGCGCGGACTGGCCCTGGAAAACCAGCTGATCAGCTTTTCGGCACGTTTTTCGGGCGCGAACTACAACGTGGCGGTGCCGCCGGGCGCCGTGCTGGCGCTGTACGCCCGAGAAAACGGCGAGGGCATGTTGTTTGGCGAGGTCGAAGATACCGAAACCGAAAGCGAAGAAACGCTCGCGACCGATGCCGAATCCGAAGATGGATCTTCCGGTGGCGACGATGGCGAGGCCGAGAAGAAAAAACGGGCCCACCTCAAGGTGGTCAAGTAACCATCGTCTGACGGACATCCGGCCAGTCCCGGCGTCCATCGCGTAGACGTCGAGACTGGCCGGGTTCGCCTAGCCGTTGTCGGCGACCGAATCCTCAATCAGGCGGCAAATGCAGTGAATGATCAAAAGATGCATTTCCTGGATACGCGCTGTGACCTGATCAGGCACCCGTAGTTCGATATCGTCAGCGCCCAGACGGGTTGCGATGTCGCCACCGTCGCGGCCGGTCAGGGCCACAACGTTCAAGCCGGCATCGTGGGCAGTATCGATCGCCTGGACTACGCTGGCCGAGTTGCCACTGGTAGAAATCGCCAACAACAGGTCGCCAGGCCGGCCGAGTGCCTCGATCTGCCGGGCGAAGACACGCGAATAGCCGGCGTCGTTGGCGATCGCGGTAACAGTCGAACTTTCGGTGACCAGCGACACGGCGGCCAGCGCACGCCGATTGCGCTCGAACCGGTTGACCAGTTCTGAGGCAAAGTGCTGAGCATCCCCGGCCGAGCCGCCGTTACCGCAGGCCAGAATCTTGCCGCCGCTGTTGCAACAGGCCAGCACGCGCTGGGCGACCTGGCTCATGGTCTGAGCATTGGTCTTCAGTGTTGCTTCGTTGGCGCGCCGGCTATCGGCAAACAGCTCGGCAACGATGCGATCGGCTGCCTGGGTAGGCTCATTCGGCATAGAACGCGTTCTCTATCCAGTTGAATTGGTTGCTATCGTCGACCCCGACGACGTCGAAACGCACCGCCAGTTCGGCCAGCTCCGGCCGGCTGGCCAGCAGGTGTCGGGTCGCCTGTACGATCCGACGTTGCTTGGAAGGGGTGACGCTGGCCACGGCGCCGCCATAATCGTCGCGGCTGCGATAGCGTACCTCGACCACGATCAGCTCGTCGCCACAGCGATACACGAGATCGAGCTCGCCGCCGCGCACCGAATAATTACGCTCGATGCAGTGCCAGCCGCGGCGGCGTGCGGCCCGGTCGACGCGGCGCTCGGCGTTGGCACCGAGCGCCCGGGTGGTCAGTCGCTGGAAGACCATGGGTCATTATTGCGGTCGCCACCTTGGTTGTTTGGCGCCTGCTGCAGCGGCGACTGTAGGCCTCGGGAAGACGTAGTGGGCTCCGAGTAGCTATCGCCGATCCGGGCATCGTCGACCGACGGCATCGATACGGTCTGCGGCCGGCCGTTACGGAATACGGCCCAGCCCAGATAGCGTTTGATATGCCCGTCCGGTTGGACGGAGAGCACGCCGGTCATGCCTTCGATCGGGTCCTGGTCAGGCAGGTCGCCCTGATCGAGACGGCGGGCAAGAAGCCAGGCATCCATGCCCATAGCAAACAGCCGGGCATAGGATTGGGCTTCGCGGCCGTAGGCGGCTTTGGCTTCGCTGCGCAGCCGAGCGATGGTGCCGCCCTGGCCGAGCAGCCAGGGCATGTCGACGAAGTGCACGCCGTTGAGGTCGATGTCCTGAGCTGCATCGACGGTGCCCGAAAACGCATGCGATGTCGTGAGCATCGGCAGGTCGGCCGCCCGATAATATTTGAGCTGGCTACGGATCAGTCGGGCTTGGGTCGGCTGGGCGGCCACGAAGATGAAATCGGCGCTGCCCTGGTTTTTGAGCACAGCCTGAATGGCCTGGCTGTGGTCGTGGCTGTCGGCGTTATAGGACTGGTAGTCGACCAGCTGTCCGCCCCGGGCCTTGAACGACCGGCGGAAGGCGTCCAGTACGCGATTGCCCCAATCGCCGCGGGGCACCAGGGCTAGAGCATGGCTATAGCCGGTACGCTCGGCGTGGGCCGCAGTGGACTCGGCTTCGTCTTCCGGCGAGAGGCCGAATTGGTAGAAGCCTGGGCGCTGCTTGGCGTCCTCGATCGAGTTCAGGGCGATTTCGGGCATCGGCAGCGATTGCAGCCGCGACATTTCGGCGACCTTAGATTTGTCCAGCGGGCCGACCAGAACGCCGACGTTATCCATTTGCGCCTGAGAGGCCAGTTGCTGGGCCGGCATCGTACCGCTTTGATAGATGATCGGCTTGGGCAGGCCTCGGCCGTTGTTCTGATAAGCGAACATGAAACCATCGCGAATCGCCTGGGCAGCGTTCTGGAAGCGGCCGTTCATCGGCAGGGCGAGGGCGATCTGGTCGCTGGTCACCTGGGGCGCCGGTCCGGTGCTGGATAGCATATCCCCGGGTTCCTGCTCGGTGACCTCGGTCGCGCCGGCGTAGTTGAAGCGTTCGGTCAGCACGGTGCGGTTGGCCGGGTGCCCGGGGTACTGGCTCTGCCAGTCGGCCAGGGCCTGGTCACGATCCTGGCGGCTGCTGAACTGCGACTGCCCAATCTGGGCCAGGGCCAGCCAGCCTCGCGTGGTCTGGCCGGCGTTCTGGGCCACCCGGCTGTCCGGGCCAAGCCCTAGGGCAATCGTGTCCAGGGCTTTATCGTAGATACGATCGTCGTTGTTGCGCAGCGCCCGATCATCCATCAGCCAAACGTCGCGCTGAGCGAGTGCCTGGATGCCTTGGACCGGCTCGTTGTTGGCAAAATGCAGCTCGGCGCGTTTTTCCCAGACGCGCTGAGCGACTTCGGGGGCGGTGTTCCGGGCGGGGCGGGGCAGGCGCGCCAGCGCCTGATCCGGGGACAGGTCGGCGATCTCGATCTCACGCTGGGCCAGGTTGTAGCGTGCCTGATCGGTCTTGTTCAGCGTGGCAGGCTGGATGCTCGACAGCATCTGTTGGGCGGTCTGGGCGTCGCCGGCCTGGGCGGCAGCCAGACCGGCTTCCAGGCGATACTGACGCTGCTGATCCGGCTGGCTGGCCTGGCCGGCAGCCTGGATATATTGCTGGGCTGCTTTTTGATAGTCGCCAGTCATCGCGGCCCGAGCCGCTATATCGGCTGGGTTGCCGGCAGGGCGCTGATTCGGTCCGCCGCTCATCTGCGACGCGCAGCCGGCCATTGTCGCGGCCGCGGCCACGATCATCACGGCCCGTAGGCCGGACTTGAACACTGTCATTATTATTGCTCCCGAAACGCGTGAAGGCCCGAGTTCCCCCGCTGCGGGCCGTTTCCCGCATAATATCAGTGCGTACCGGCCGACGTCGCCTCGATGCTGCCGGAACCGATCTCCGCAATACAGGCAAAAGACCATGGCATCGTCGGGTGCAACGCTCTGGGTCGTCGCGACCCCGATCGGCAATCTGGAAGATTTTTCGCCGCGTGCCCGGGAGGTGCTGCAGAGTGTGGCCTTGATCGCAGCTGAGGATACGCGCCACAGCCGGCGTCTGACCGGCCACCTGGGTATTGCAACGCCACTGGTGTCGCTGCACGAACACAACGAGATCGCGCGGACCCGGGAAATCGTCGAGCGCCTAGCCGCGGGTGACAGCGTCGCAGTTATCAGCGACGCCGGAACGCCGTTGATCAGCGATCCCGGTTATCAACTGGTGTCCGCCGTGCGCGCAGCCGGCTATGCCGTGCTGACCGTGCCGGGCCCCTGTGCCGCGATTGCCGCGCTGTCGGTCGCTGGGCTGCCGACTGATCGATTCGCGTTCGAGGGATTCCTGCCGGCCAAGGCAGGTCCGCGGCGACAGCGTCTGGCGAACTTATACGATGAAACCCGAACTTTGGTTTGTTACGAATCGAGCCACCGTATCGCGGCAACGGCAGCCGATCTGGCGGCGGTTTTCGGCGAGCGAATCGTCGTGGTTGCTCGTGAGTTGACCAAGCTGCATGAGCAAAGTGCGTCGATGGCCGCTTCGGCATTGCCCGATTGGTTGGCGGCCGATGGCAATCGACGGCGCGGCGAATTCGTGCTCGTTATTGCCGGCGCGCCGACGCCGCCGGCGCCGGGTAGCGACGTTTCCCTGGATGCGCTGCTGGCCGAGTTGTTGCCGCTGGCGGGTACTAAAAAGGCCGCGACGATCGCAGCGCGGCTGACTGGTGTGGCACGCAATACCGCCTACGATCGCGCCTTGGCCTTGGCCGATTGAAAATCGGGCTCGCACAGAACGCCCATAGGGCCTAGAATCCGCGCTTCGGAGTCGGCCATGCAGTCGCGGCGCCGTCTCGTCGGCGTCGAGGAAAGTCCGGGCTCCATAGGGCAGGACGCCAGGTAACCCCTGGGAGGCGCGAGTCTACGGACAGTGCAACAGAAAGCAGACCGCCTAAGGCCCGCTCAGGCGGGCCCGGTAAGGGTGAAACGGTGCGGTAAGAGCGCACCGCACGACCGGCAACGGTTCGTGGCACGGTAAACCCCGTCCGGAGCAAGACCAAATAGGAGGACGACGTGCGGCCCGCACAGTCCTCGGGTAGGTCGCAGGAGATCATCGGCGACGATGGTCCAAGATGAATGACTGCACGCGACAGAACCCGGCTTATCGGCCGACTCCGATTTCCTCTGATGACAGTAATTTGCGCGTCGTGACCCAAATTCGGGGCCGACGTGGGATGGCGTCCTGTCTTTTAAAGCCACGAACCACGGTCTCCCACCATCGTCGAGCCGGCCCCTGTAAACGGCGCCATGCACGCTATTTGCGGCGTTTTCGACTGTATAAACATCCAATAAATAGTGCCAAGCAGTTGAATGAAAAGATCAATAAAAGGCCTCGAAAAACTTCATGGATTGTTGCAAAGACGCTCGGAAATAGCTGATTAGCGGGCCTTTTTAGCCTGCCGGATAACTTGACACTCCGTTTTGGCACTGCCTATAGTGGCGTCGAAGGGCGAGAAGTGGGGCAAAGTGGTTTAAACAGGGGACAGGAACCACCTCGTGTTCAAGGGGTCACATTCGGTCACGATAGATGCCAAAGGTCGCATTGCGATCCCGGCGTCCTATCGTCAGTCGTTGATCGACGACTGCGGCGGCCGGCTGGTGATCACGCGGCACTGGGATGGCTGTCTTTTGATTTATCCCGGCCCCGAATTTCAGACTTTCGAACAGCAGTTGCTCGCGCGCGGCAGCCTGGATCCGAGGGTTCGCAACATTCAGCGGTTTTTTATCGGCAATGCACGCGATATCGACATGGATCGCCAGGGACGGCTTTTATTGCCGGCCAATCTGCGTGCAGCCGCAGGGTTGGAGGCCAGGGCCGTATTGTCGGGAATCGGCAACCTGTTTGAACTCTGGGACGAAGACACCTTCAACCAGCGCAATACCGATACCGCCGAAATGCTGGCCAAGGATGCCGCTAACGGCGATCTGCCCGACGTGCTGATGGATATCAGTCTATGAGCGCGCCATTTTTAGCCAACGCCCACGCGTCGAGGTCCGCTGCCGTCATGGCCGACACCGAACATCAGCCGGTACTACATGAGGCTGCGCTGGCCGCGCTCGCGCTCCGGCCAGACGGCGTCTATATCGACGCGACCTTTGGCCGCGGCGGGCATAGCACCGCGATTCTCGAACAGCTGAGCGCGACGGGGCGGTTGATCGCTATCGATCAGGATCCGGATGCCGAGCGCGCCGCCCACGCGCTGGCGGCCACCGATGCGCGGCTGAGTTTCGTGCGCGCTTCGTTCGGTGATCTGGCGGTACATCTGGAGCGGCTCGGCCTGCAGGGTCAGGTCGACGGCGTATTGTTCGATCTGGGCGTGTCTTCGCCCCAGTTCGACGTGGCCGAGCGCGGGTTTTCGTTTCGCCATGCGGGGCCGCTGGATATGCGTATGAATCCCGAGGCGGGGCAGCCGCTGGCCGATTGGCTGGCCGGTGCGCGCCACGGCGATATCGCCCGCGTGATCAAGACGCTTGGCGAAGAGCCGATGGCCGGACGAATCGCCTCGGCCATCGTCGCGGCACGGGATGCGAACCGCGTCGGCGATACCGCAACACTGGCCAACGTGATCAAGTCGGCGGTGCCGGCCAAGGTGGCCGCGGGCAAACGCATTCATCCGGCGACCCGCACTTTCCAAGCGTTTCGCATGCATATCAACGACGAACTCGGCGCTTTGGATCGCGGGCTGTCGGCTGCGCTGTCGGCGCTGGCGCCCAGTGGCCGGTTGGCGGTCATCAGTTTCCATTCTCTGGAGGACCGCCGGGTCAAGCGTTTCATGCGCCATCAAGCCAAACCGCCGCAGCCGAAGCTGCCGATGGCGCCGGAAGTCGAGCCGGCCTTGCGCTTGATCGGCAAGCCGGTGACTGCGGACCCCACCGAGGTCGCGGCCAATCCACGGGCCCGCAGCGCGATCATGCGGGTCGCCGAGCGTACCCATGCCGATGAGGTGGCGCCATGACCCGTCGCGTGCTGGTTTTGCTGTTGCTGCTGGTGATCAACCTGGTTAGCGCGATCGGGGTCGTGAAGTCCACCCAGCAGACCCGCGAGTTGTTCCACGATCTGCAGTCGGCCCGTATGACGCACGATCGTCTGGCCACCGAATGGGCCCAGATCCAGCTCGAGGACAGTGCCTGGGCCAGTCCTGACCGGGTGTCCCAGGTGGCGCGTGCCCAGCTGGGCATGGTCCAGCCCCGTGATTACGTCGTGCTCGGGGAGCATCAGTGAGCCGCGATGAAGACGCTCCACAGTTCACACCGGCACGCTGGCGTGCCTGGTTGGTGCTGGTCGTTTTTGCGGTATTCGGCGCGACCCTGGTTTGGCGTGCGGTCGACCTGCAGGTGTTTGACGAACGGTTTCTGACCCACCAGGGCGATATCCGGCATGTGCGCACGGTTAAGGTGCCGGCCAATCGCGGGGCGATCGTCGACCGCAACGGTCAGCCGATGGCCCTGTCGGCGCCGACTGAGTCGGTCTGGGCGGTGCCGTCTGCCGTGCTCAAAGCGCCGGATAAGCTGTCGGCGTTGGCCGATAAGCTCGGTACTGGCGTGGCCGATTTGCGTCAGAACCTGGAGCGGCACAAAAGTCGCCAGTTTCTCTATCTCAAGCGCCAGCTGTCGCCCTATGACGCCCACGAGGTCATGAAGGTCGATGCGCCCGGTATCTTTCTACAGCGCGAATACAAACGCTACTACCCGGCCGGCGAAGCCGCAGCCCAGCTGATCGGGTTGACCAATATCGATGGCAAGGGCCAGTCCGGCATGGAGCTGGCACGCAACGACTATCTATCCGGTGCCCCGGGGGAACGCAAGGTGGTCAAGGATGGGCGCGGCCGCGTAGTCGATGATCTCGACGAGTTCCAGCCGCCGCAGCCGGGTCACGATCTCAAGTTGACCATCGACTCGCGCCTGCAGTACTTGGCTTATCGCAACATCAAAGAGGCGGTGGTCAAGCACAAGGCCAAGGATGGCGTCGTGGTCATGCTTGATCCCGACAGCGGGCAGCTGCTGGCGGTCGCCTCCTATCCGAGCTTCAACCCGAACGATCGCTCAACCATCGATCCGGCCGGCATGCGGCTGCGTGCGGCGACCGACGTGATCGAGCCGGGCTCGACGGCCAAGCCGATCGTGCTTTCCGGGGCCTTGAACCAAGGCATCTACGATACCTCCAGCATCATCCATACCAAAGGTTGGTTCCAGGTCGGCCGACTCACGATCAAGGACGAGTTGAATTATGGCGACGAGGATTTCGCCAAGATTCTTCAGAAGTCGTCCAATGTCGGGGCCGCCCACGTCGGACTGAAGATGGGCCCGCAGGGCGTCTGGCAAGATTTTCGTGACTTCGGCTTCGGCGAGACCACCGGCAGCGGTTTTCCGGGCGAGCGCTTTGGCGTGCTCAAGGATTATTACACCTGGGACGACGTCGAAACCGCGACTGCCTCGTATGGCTATGGCTTTGCCGTGACGCCGTTGCAGCTGGCCCGGGCCTATGGCGCGATCGCCGACAACGGCGCGCTGCGCAGTCTGCGCATGATCCTGGGCCAGGGCGCGAACATGCATCCGCCGGCGCAGCAGGCCATCAAGCCGTCCACGGCCTCCACCATGCGGCGGCTACTCGAAGGCGTGGTCAGCCCGCAGGGCACGGCTGAAAAAGCCAAGGTACCCGGCTATACCGTGGCCGGCAAGACGGGCACCGCGCGCAAGATCAGCGGCGATGGTTATCATCGCGACCAGCATCGGGCGTTGTTCGTCGGCATGGCGCCGGCCAAGAACCCGCGGCTGGTCACGTTGGTTGTAGTCGATGCGCCGACCAAGGGGTCCTACTACGGCGGCACGGTGGCGGCCCCGGTGTTTTCCAAAATTATGCAGAGCGCGCTTCGCATTCTGCATGTGCCGCCGGACAACCCGAGCATGCTGACTGCAGCTGCCGAATCCGATACGGCGGGAGGCTAGGGTGCTCGAAGACGTTCGCCCATCCAAGACCCTGTCGCAGTTGCTGGCGGGCTTCGGCGTTTCGGCGGTCCCCGAGGCCGACATCTGCGATGTTGTGCTGGACAGTCGTCAGGCCGGGCCGGGTGCGCTATTCATAGCCTGCGCCGGTGCCGAGACACACGGTCTGCGCTATGCGTCCGCCGCGGTCGCGGCCGGGGCTGCTGCGGTCGCCTGGGAGCCGGCAGACGGCGTCGAACCGCCGACGTTGGATGTGCCCAGTGTAGCCGTGCCTGAGCTGTCTCGGCATGCCGGCGACATCGCGGCCCGTCTGTATGACCGACCTGCCGAATCGTTGTTCGTGGCGGGCGTGACCGGAACCGACGGCAAGACATCCTGTGCCTGGCTGATTGCCGGAGCGCTGGCCGCATTGCATGGCGGCTGCGGCTACCTGGGCACCCTCGGCTTCGGAGCCGTGGACGATCTGGCAGCGGCCAGCCATACCACGCCGGATGCCGCGCGTATGCAGTACTGGCTGGCGCGCATGGTAGCCAGTGGCTATACCGCGGCGGCGCTGGAAGTGTCTTCGCATGCGCTGGCGCAGCATCGTAGCGATGCGGTGGCCTTCGATGTGGCCGTGCTGACCCAGATCGGACGCGATCATCTGGACTACCACGGCGATGAAGCCGCTTATGTAGCAGCCAAGCGTCGCCTGTTCGATGCGCCGGGCCTGCGTTTCGCTGTGCTCAATATGGATGATCCGATCGGCCGCAAATGGCTGGCCGCGGCCGATGATGGCGTAGCCCGTATGGCCTATGGCCAGGCCGAAGAAGTCGTCCGCCAGCGTTATTTCGTATCCATCGCAGCGCTCGCGGCAACCGCGACCGGTCTGGCGATTGAGTTCGAGACTCATAAGGGTAGGGCGCGCCTGGAAACGCCTTTGTTGGGTTCGTTCAATGCCTACAATCTGGCGGCGACGCTGGCAGTGCTGCTGGCCCGGGATATTCCCCTGGACGAGGCCATCGGTGCCCTGGCGCAGGTGCCTACCGTGCCGGGTCGCATGGAACGTGTAGCCGGCCGCGAGGGCCAGCCCGTCGTGGTCGTGGACTATGCCCATACCGCGGGCGCACTAGAGGCCGCGCTCAGTGCCGCGGCCGAGCACGTCGAAGGACGGCTGTTGTGTGTGTTCGGCTGTGGTGGCGATCGCGATCGCGGCAAGCGAGCCCTGATGGGGGCAGCGGCCGCGGCTCATGCCGATCGCTTCTGGATCACCGACGACAATCCGCGTAGTGAGGACCCGGGCGCGATCGTCGCCGATGTGATCGATGGTATTCCCGATGCCGTGACCGCGGCATCGCGCTACGACATCGTGCACGACCGTGCCGCAGCGATCGCCCAGGCGATCGCTGCGGCCGAGGCGGGCGATGTCGTGCTGGTCGCCGGCAAAGGGCATGAGACGACCCAGCAGTACGGCGAAAACCGAGTTCCGTTTGATGACCGCGTGGCTGCGCGCCGCGCATTGGAGGCCGCATGAAGGGCCGGCTGTCCGAGTTCGCCACCGCCCTCGGTGCGCGGCTGATCGGCCGCGATGGCGCATTCGATGGCGCCGCGATCGACACCCGTCGTATGACTCACGGCGCCTTGTTCTTTGCGCTGTCGGGCACGCATAGCAACGGTCACGAGTTCGTCGCTCAGGCGGGGCGGGACGGCGCGGCTGCGGCAGTGGTCGCCCATCCGGTGGATGCCGAAATCCCGCAGCTTGTGGTCGACGATGTGTACGAGGCCTTGGGCCGCGCTGCGCGTCTGGCCCGGGCTGGCTTTGCCGGGCCTGTGGTCGGTGTCACCGGCTCCAACGGCAAGACCACGGTCAAGCAGATGATCGCTGCCATCTTTTCGGCTGCCGGCCCGGCGCTGGCGACCGAAGGCAATTTGAACAACCATCTCGGCGTGCCGTTGACGTTGATGCGTCTGGACGGCTCGGCCGAGCGGGCCGTTATCGAGATGGGCGCCAATCATCCCGGTGAGATCGGCCAGCTGGCCGCGATCGCACGGCCCGACGTCGGCGTGATCACCAACGCCGGGTGGGCGCATCTGGAAGGTTTTGGCTCGCGCGAAGGCATTGCTCGGGCCAAAGGCGAATTGTTCATTCGGCTGCCGGAATCCGGTACCGCGGTGATCAATGCCGACGATGAGTTCGCCGGGCTATGGCGGGAGTTGGCCGAGGGCCGTCGCGTGGTCACGTTTTCGGTCGATGATCCGACTGCCGATGTTCAGGCCAGCCAGATCGAACTCGATGGCGACGGCGCCCGGTTTATGCTGCATACGCCGGCGGCGCGCACCGAAATCGTTCTCGATCTCGCTGGCCGCCACAACGTGGCCAATGCCTTGGCGGCTGCGGCCGTGGCGTTCGCAGTCGGCCTGGACGGAACGACCATCGCTGCCGGTCTGGCACGCATGGCCGCTGTGGCCGGGCGGCTGGCGATCACGCCGGCGGCCCATGACGCTCGCCTGGTCGACGATAGCTACAACGCCAACCCCGGTTCGCTGGCTGCGGCCCTGTCCTGGCTCGGCCAGCAGCAGGGCGAGCGCTGGGCGGCTCTCGGCGACATGGGCGAGCTCGGCGACTATACCGAGTCGGCCCATCACGACGCCGGTTTGGCTGCCCGCCAGGCCGGTATCCAGCGGCTGTTCGTGACCGGTGAACACAGTCGTCTGACTGCGGCCGCCTTCGGTGAAGGCGCCCAGTGGTTTGATGACCATGACAGTTTGAATGCCGCGCTGCTCGGCGCTCTGGCCGAGACTGATAAGGAAGTGATCGTGCTGGTCAAAGGCTCGCGCAGTGCGCGTATGGATTATGTTGCCGAAGCGCTGCGAGCCGATCGTTCGGCAAAGGCGGGCCTGGCATGCTGATGTATCTGGCCCATCTGCTCGAGCCGCTGTTCTCCGGCTTTCGGGTGTTCCAGTTTCTGACCTTTCGCGCGATTCTCGGCGTGCTGACGGCGATGATCTTCAGCTTTCTGTTCGGCCCGGTGCTGATCCGTAAGCTGACGTTCCATCAGATCGGCCAGTACGTACGCGATGACGGGCCCCAGAGCCATCTGGTCAAGGCCGGTACGCCGACTATGGGCGGTACGCTGATCATAGCCGCCGTGCTGGCTTCCACGCTGCTATGGGCGAATCTGGCCGACAGCTGGGTCTGGTTGGTGATGTTCGTGACCGCGGCCTTTGGCCTGGTCGGGTTCGTCGACGACTATCGCAAACTTAAGTTCGGTAACAGCAAAGGGCTCTCGGCCAAGGAAAAATACGGCGCCCAGACGGCCATCGGCCTGCTGGCCGGACTGTGGCTGTACTGGGTGGCCGGCTCCTCGGCCGAGACCAGCATCCTGATTCCAATGGTCAAGCATGTCGCGATCCCGCTGGGGGTCGGCTATATCATCTGGACCTATCTGGTGATCGTGGGCTCGTCGAACGCTGTCAATCTCACCGATGGCCTGGACGGTCTGGCGATCATGCCCTGTGTGCTGGTTGCAGCCGCACTCGGGATTTTTGCCTATGTGACCGGGCATGCAGAATTCTCCCGCTATCTCGGCTTTACGTATATCGACGGCGCCGGTGAGCTGCTGATCTTCTGTACCGCGATCGTCGGTGCGGGGCTGGGCTTTCTCTGGTTCAACACGTATCCAGCCCAGGTATTCATGGGCGATGTGGGAGCCTTGGCGTTGGGGGCGGCGCTGGGTGTGGTGGCCGTCGTCGTGCGGCAGGAACTGATTCTGGTGGTCATGGGCGGTATTTTCGTCGCCGAGACGGTATCGGTGATGATTCAGGTGGCCGGTTACAAGCTCACCGGGCGCCGGGTCTTTCGTATGGCGCCGTTGCATCACCATTTCGAACTCAAGGGCTGGGCCGAGCCCAAGATCATCGTGCGCTTCTGGATCATTACCCTGGTCCTGGTGCTGATCGGTTTGTCGACATTGAAGATCCGATGAGCGATTGGCGCGCCCAACTTAACGACACCCAGGTGCTGGTGATCGGCTGCGGTGCGACCGGCGCCTCGGCTGCGCGCCTGGCGGCGGCTGCCGGTGCGCGCGTGCGTGTGGTCGATAGCCGGGTCCATCCGCCAGCCGCGGCCGAGTTGGCCGCGCAAGGGCTACAGGTCGAGATTCGCAGCGGCGGTCTCGATCCGGCGGCTCTCGAGGGGGTCGAGCATGTGGTGGTCTCGCCGGGCGTGGACTTGCGTGAACCGTTGATTGAGGCAGCGCGCCAAGCCGGCTACGACATCATTGGGGATATCGAGTGGTTCGCGCGGCTGGCCAATGCCCCGGTGATTGCGATTACTGGTTCCAACGGCAAGTCCACGGTGACTGCCTGGATCGCCGGTATCGCCGCCGCAGCCGGCCGGAATGTAGCCGTCGGTGGCAATTTCGGCACCCCTGCACTGGATCTGCTGGCCGACGACGTCGATCTTTATGTGCTTGAGCTGTCGAGTTTCCAGCTCGAACTGACCCAGCGCCTGCATTGCCGGGCCGCTACCGTGCTCAATGTCAGCCCCGATCATATCGATCGTCATGGCAGCCTTGCGCACTATGCCGCGCTCAAGGCGCGGGTCTTCGCCGACTGCGAGGTGGCACTGCTCAACAGCGACGATGCGCATGTGGCGGCAATGGAAACGGGCGCGGCCCGGTTACTGCGCTTCGGCACGACCGAGGATGCCGACTATCGGATTCTGGATACCGAGGACGGGCTGCAACTCGGCCGCGGCGACCTGCCTTGGCTGGCGGCGCATCGCCTCAAGCTGGCAGGGCGGCATAACGTGGCCAATGCGGCCGCGGTTTGGGCGTTGGCCGAAACCCTTGGTTTCGAGGAAAACACGATTCGCGACGGGCTGACCCATTTCAGTGGCTTGCCGCATCGCTGCCAGCTGGTCGCCGAAGTCAACGGGGTGCGCTGGGTTAACGATTCCAAGGGCACCAACCCGGGGGCGATGCTCGCCTCGCTGGCCGGCATGGATGCGCCGGTGATATTACTGGCCGGCGGCCAGGCCAAGGGCGCAGACTTCGGCGAACTAGGGCCGGTGGCCGCTCGCCGGGCGCGTGCGGTTCTGGTGTTTGGTGAGGACGCAGACGTCATTGCGGCGGCCGTAGCCGACCATACCGCTGTCGAGCGGGTCGCCACGCTGGCCGCTGCGGTTGCACGTGCTGCTGAAATCGCGGCAGGCGGCGATGTGGTGCTGTTATCGCCCGGCTGTGCCAGCTTTGATCAGTTCGATGACTACCGGGCGCGCGGCGATGCATTCGTGGATGCCGTGCAGGAGTTGGCGGCATGAAGCGATGGATGGCTGCAGCGTATCTACCGCGCGTACGGCCCGATCTATGGCTGCTGTCGGCGCTGGTCGTGATTGCGGCGCTCGGCTTGGTCATGGTGGGCTCGTCGTCAGTCGCGGTCGCCGATCGTCTGTCCGGCGAACCCATGTACTTTTTCTATCGGCAGGCCGTATATGCCCTGATCGGGCTGGTGGTCGGCTTTATCGTGCTGCATATCCCGATGCGGATGCTGGCGGCCAATACTTTCACCATGCTCGCCGTCGGTTTGGGGTTGTTGCTGGTGGTGTTGTTGCCCGGGCTCGGCCATTCGGTCAACGGTGCCCAGCGCTGGCTGAACCTCGGACCGCTGGCGCTGCAGGCTTCCGAGCCGGCGCGGCTCTGCTTGGTGTTGTATATCGCCGGCTATGCCTCGCGCCGCCAGTACGAATTGGCCACCTCCTGGGCGGGCCTGTTCCGGCCGATGGTCTTTTTGGTGATCGCCTGCTTTTTGATGTTGCTGGAGCCGGATTTCGGCGCCAGCGCGATTCTGGTGGCCGTGGCCGGCATTATTCTGTTTCTGGCCGGGGCACGGCTGCGTTATCTGTTCGTGATTGGTGGGGGCGGGGCGCTCGCGCTGACGATGATGGTGTTGTCCTCGCCGTATCGCATGCAGCGTTTGATCAGTTTTTCGGATCCCTGGGCGCATCCGTTCGCCAGCGGTTTCCAGCTCACTCAGTCGTTGATCGCGATCGGGCGTGGCCACGTGACCGGCGTCGGACTCGGGAATTCGGTGCAGAAGCTGTCGTATCTGCCGGAAACCCATACTGACTTTCTGTTCGCGATCTATGCCGAAGAGTTCGGTCTGATCGGCTCATTGGCGCTGATCGTGCTGTTCTCGATCGTGGTCTGGCGCGGCTTCGCGATCGCGCGGCGGGCGGTCGATGCCGGCCACATGTTCTCGGGTTTTCTAGCCTACGGGCTGTCGGCCTGGGTGGTCCTACAGGCGTTCATTAATATCGCGGTCAACATGGGGCTGCTGCCGACCAAGGGTCTGACGCTGCCGTTGATGAGCTATGGCGGTTCGTCGCTGGTCATGATGTGTGCGCTGTGTGCGTTGCTGCTGCGCGTCGATCTGGAAAGTACCCAGGCACTGCGCGAGGCCCGCTCATGAGCGGCACGCGCCCGCATGTGCTGATCATGGCTGGAGGTACCGGTGGCCATGTCTTTCCGGCACTGGCCGTGGCCCGTGAGCTCATTGCGCGCGGGGCGACGGTATCTTGGTTGGGCACGGCGGCGGGTATCGAGTCGCGCCTGGTGCCGTCTGAGGGATTGACGCTGAATACCATCGACGTAGCCGGCTTGCGCGGCAAACGTCTGACCACGCTGCTGGCGGCGCCGGCCGCGATGAGCCGGGCGCTCTGGCAGGCCGCGCAGGTGTTGCGCCGGGAACGCCCAGCGCTAGTGATCGGTATGGGCGGCTTCGCGGCCGGGCCGGGCGGCTTGATGGCGCGTGCCCTGGGCATCCCCATGTTGATCCACGAACAGAATGCCGCGGCTGGGCTAACCAATCGCGTACTCGCGCGACTGGCGGCGACCGTACTACAGGCGTTTCCGGAGACTTTCGCCGCAACGCGTGGCGCCGAGACCGTAGGTAACCCGGTACGCCACGATATTCTCGGCCTGCCGACGCCGGCCAAGCGCTGGCACGACCGCCACGGGCCGCTCCGGCTGCTGGTGCTCGGCGGCAGCGGCGGGGCGCTGGCGATCAATGAGCGGGTGCCGCAAGCGTTGGCGACGCTACCGGCCGCGAAGCGTCCACGGGTGCGGCATCAGGCCGGTCGTACCCTGGAGGCCGCCCAGGCGGCCTACGAAAAACACGGCATTGAGGCCGAGCTGACAGCGTTTATCGATGACATGGCCGAAGCCTATGGCTGGGCCGATGCTGTGGTCTGTCGCTCGGGAGCGTTGACTGTGGCCGAGCTGGCCGCCGCCGGTGTCGGCGCGTTGCTCGTGCCTTACCCCTACGCCGTAGACGATCACCAGCGCGCCAACGGCCGCTATCTAGTCGATGCCGGAGCTGCGCGATTGATCGATCAGGCCGAACTGACGCCCGAGCGCCTGGCTGGCGAACTGGACGAGCTCGGCGGCGATCGCGCGGCGTTACGGCTCCGCGCCGAGGCCGCACGTAGCGTGGCCTGGCTCGATTCGACCCAGCGCATCGCCGATGCCTGTTACCGCACCCTGGAGGCCGCATGATGACGCTCGACGCATCTGATACGAACCCGGGCTTCCAGCCGCTGATGCATCGGCCGATGCGCCGCGTGCGCACGGTACATATGGTCGGCATCGGCGGGGTCGGGATGGCCGGCATCGCACGGGTGTTGATTAACCTCGGCTATACCGTCACCGGCTCGGATGTGAAAGACAGCACGACTACGCAATCGCTGGGTAGTCTCGGTGCAAAAATCTATATCGGCCATGCCGCGGAAAACGTCGCCGAGGCCGACGTCGTGGTGGTCTCGACCGCGGTCGCCGAAGACAACCCGGAGGTGGTCACGGCCCATGACCGGTTGGTGCCGGTGGTGCGTCGGGCGGAAATGCTCGCCGAGCTGATGCGTTTTCGCTACGGCATTGCCGTGGCCGGCACCCACGGCAAGACCACCACCACCAGCCTGGTTGCTTCGCTGCTGGCCGACGGCAATCTCGATCCGACCTTTATCGTGGGCGGCAAGGTGCTGGGCGCCGGTTCCAATGCGCGGCTGGGCACCGGCCCGTATCTGGTCGCCGAAGCCGACGAGTCGGATGCCTCGTTTTTGTTTCTGACGCCGATGATCGCGATCGTGACCAATATCGACGCCGATCATCTGGAGACTTACGGCGGACAGTTCTCGAAGCTCACCGATACCTTCGTGGAATTTTTGCATCACCTGCCGTTCTACGGGCTGGCGGTGATGTGCGTTGACGACCCGGTGGTACGCCAGATTCTGCCCAATGTGGGCCGACCGATCGCGACCTACGGCATCGACCACGACGCCGACTTTCGGGCCGAGAATCTGCGTTTCGATGGTGCAGGTACCCGTTTTACTCTGCGCCATGGCAACGAAACCGGCTTCGAGGTGCATTTGAACCTGCCCGGCCGGCACAACGTGCTCAACGCGCTGGCCGCTGCGGCGGTAGCCCACGAGTTGGGCGTGGACATGGCGTCGATCGGCGCCAGCCTGTCCGGCTTCGCCGGCATCGGACGACGCTGCGAAGTCCACGGCGAGATCGATTTCGGCGGTAAGTCAGCGCTATTGGTCGACGACTACGGCCATCATCCGCGCGAGCTGTCCAGCACCATCTCGGCGGTTAAGAACGCTTGGCCCGAGCGACGTCTGATCGTGGTCTTTCAGCCGCATCGGTTCACCCGCACCCGCGATCTGTTCGAAGACTTCTGCGAAGTGTTGGCCGACCTAGACGTGCTGGTGCTCTGCGAGGTCTATGCCGCCGGCGAGGCGCCGATTGTGGGTGCAGACGGGCGGGCACTGGCACGCGCGGTACGCGCTCGTGGCCGGGTCGACCCGGTGTTCGTATCCAACGTACACGGGCTCGACGGCGTGCTCGGTGACTTGGTTGCCGAGGGCGATGTCGTGCTCACCCTGGGGGCGGGCGATATCGGTGCGGTCGCCGGCCGGTTCGCCGAGCACGGCGTGACGGGGCAGGTATGAAGCGCACGACTCAATTTCGCTATCGGCATGGACGGCACGCGGCGCCTGGCGTTCGCGACACAAGCGTTGTGACCAACGCGGTACGAGGAGACACAACATGAGCTGGTTCAATTCGCGGCGCCTGCGCGACGGCGTCATGGGGGCGGTTGTGCTGCTGGGCGTGGCCGCCTGTACCTGGCAGGGCATCAAGCCGGATAACGCCGGGCCGCGACGTCTGTATATCAGTGGTCAGTCGGCGCATGTTTCGGACCAAAAGATCGCCCAGATCGCGGCGCCGTATCTGAAGGCTTCTTTTTTCGATGTCGATATCAAAGCCCTGAGCGACGATCTGGCCCACCAGCCGTGGCTGACTGACGTGAGCGTATCGCGTCACTGGCCGGACGGGGTGGTCGTACATATCGTTGATCACAAACCGGTCGCCTACTGGGGCGAACACGGGGTGCTCGCAGACGACGGTCAAATCTTCAAACCGGAAAAACGCCCCAAGGGGTTGATCGCATTGGATGGCCCTCGAGAAAACAGTGCAAAAGTCTATGCACAATATCGGCGTCTATCCGGTATCCTCGCCGGTCATGGTGTACATCTTGCGTCGCTGAAATTGAACGAACGCGGAAATTGGCAGGCCCATCTGGATAACGGGCTCGAATTACGACTTGGCCGTCACCAGCTCGCCGAACGTATGCAACGGTTTGTAAGCTATGCGCTGGCGCGGCCCCAGGCACGCCGAGCACTGACCGAGGCCGGCTATGTCGATCTGCGTTATAGCGATGGTTTTGCCGTTGGCGGCACCCGCCAAGAGACCCCTTCGGCGAGTCATGAGGAGTCTGTGGGATGAGCAAACGGCCCGAGCGCAATCTGATCGTCGGCCTGGATATCGGGACCTCCAAGGTGGCCTGCATCGTGGCCGAGTCCAACGACGGCGGATTGGAGATCATCGGCCTTGGCAGCGCGCCGTCGAAAGGCATGAAAAAAGGCATGGTGGTCAATATCGAGTCGACCACCGACTCGATTCGACGTGCTGTGGAGGAAGCCGAACTGATGTCCGGCTGCCGCATTCAGTCGGTGCATTGCGGCATTTCGGGTGCTCATGTTCGATCGTTGAACTCGCACGGCATCGTTGCGGTGCGCAACAAGGAAGTGACCGAGTCGGATATCGAGCGCGTGATCGATGCGGCCTGTGCGGTCGCGATCCCGGCCGATCAGAAGATCCTGCATGTGCTGCCACAGGAGTTCGCGGTCGACGACAACGAAGGCATTCAGGAGCCGGTCGGCATGTCGGGCGTGCGTTTGGAAGCCAAGGTGCACATCGTCACCGGGGCGGTGACCTCGGCACACAATATCCAGAAGTGCGTGGCGCGTTGCGGCCTGGAAGTGTCCAAGCTGTCGTTGGAACAGCTGGCGTCCAGCTATGCCGTACTCACTGATGATGAAAAGGATCTGGGGGTGGCCCTAGTCGATATCGGCGGGGGGACGTCCGACATCGCCGTGTTCGTCAACGGTTCGATCCGGCATACCGCGGTCATCCCGATTGCCGGCGACCAGGTCACGAACGATATTGCGGTGGCGCTACGTACGCCCACCCAGCACGCGGAGCAGATCAAGATCCGCTATGGCTGTGCGCTGCCGGAGCTGATCACCGACGACGACGCGATCGAGGTGCCGAGCGTGGGCGAACGGCCCCCGCGGCGTCTATCGCGCTATACGCTGGCGGAGGTCATCAAACCCCGCTACGAAGAATTGTTCATGCTCATCCATAAGGAGCTGGTACGGTCCGGATTCGAGGATCTACTGGCCGGCGGCGTAGTCATCACCGGTGGCTCGTCGAAGATGGAGGGGCTGACCGACCTCGCCGAAGAGGTCTTTCACATGTCGGTACGGCTGGGGACCCCGCAGAAGGTCCAAGGCCTATCCGACGTGGTGCGTAATCCGATCCATGCCACCGGTGTGGGGCTTCTGGAATTCGGTCATCGCACACAACCGAAAAGCGGCGGTATGGATCTGTCGCAATCGGACAACGGTTTTGCCCAGATCTGGGAACGGATGAAAGCCTGGTTCCAGGGCAATTTCTAGGTAGTTATTCAACGAATAGTTTAGGGGCGATCGTCCGAGGCGCGAGGAACGCAACGATTTTCCGAAAGGAAAAGCACGGCAACGCAAGAGGTGCAAGATGCCAGAAGTATTTGAATTCGCGGATCAGACAAACACTCAACAGGCCGTCATCAAGGTCATCGGCGTCGGTGGCGGTGGCGGCAATACCGTCAATCAGATGGTGGCCGGCGGCATCACCGGCGTCGATTTCATCTGTGCCAACACCGATGCGCAGCATCTGGAACGTTGTGATGCGGACGTTCTGGTACAGCTGGGCATGAACGTCACGCGCGGACTCGGCGCCGGGGCCGATCCGGCCGTGGGGCGCCAGGCTGCCGAAGAAGACCGGGATCGGATTCGCGAGTCCATCGAAGGCGCAGACATGTTGTTCATCACCGCCGGTATGGGCGGCGGTACCGGCACCGGGGCCGCGCCCGTCGTCGCCGAGATTGCCCGCGAGATGGATATCCTGACGCTGGCCGTAGTCACCAAGCCCTTTCCTTTCGAGCGTGGCAAGCGCATGGAAGTGGCTCAGAAGGGCATCGACGAACTCGGCCAGTATGTCGATTCGCTGATCGTGATTCCGAACGAGAAGCTGCTGACCGCGCTTGGCAAGTCGATCACCTTGAAGAACGCGTTCCAGGCAGCGAACAACGTGCTGCACAATGCCGTGCAGGGTATCTCCGACCTGATCACCCGTCCGGGTACCATGAACGTGGATTTCGCCGACGTGCGTCGCATCATGAGTGTGCAGGGTATGGCCATGATGGGCCGCGCCTCGGCCAAGGGCGAGGACCGCGCCCGCGAGGCCGCCGAAGCCGCGCTGGCCTCTCCGCTGCTGGACGACCTATCGTTGCACGGCGCCCAGGGGCTGCTGGTCAACGTGACCGGCGACGAAAACCTCGGGATCCACGAATTCCAGATCGTCAACGAAGTCGTGGCCGAAATGGGTGGCGACAACGCCGAAGTCATCATCGGTATGGCCGAGGATCCGGACAGCGGCGACGAAATCACCGTTACCGTGGTCGCCACCGGGCTGGGTCAGCAGCAGGTGGAGCGGGAAAAGCCCCAGGCGGTTAAGCGCGATGCCGCCGGGCAAATGCGCTACGAGGATCTCGATCGGCCGACCGTGATTCGCCAGTCGCCGCGCCAACAGAACGGCCGCGAAAACACGGCGGTCGATATGGATTACTTCGACGTGCCGGCCTTTCTGCGAAACCAAGCCGACTAGCACCCGTCGTCCTTGCGTTGCCTGACCCCCTGGCCGCCTGCGGGCGGCGGGGGGGCGATCAGTGTTATGCTGACCGGCTTTTTAGCACGAGCCGATTGCGAAACAGTGGATTAAGTCAAAGTTCATGCACTGCTTCTATACTAAAGTAGTAATATAAGAACTATGTGTGACGGGCTGATGACGTGACGTCTGGCCTATGCACCCAAGCTGCCAGGGAAGACGCCCATGCTACGACAGCGTACGCTCAAAAACCCGATCCGTGCGACCGGGGTTGGCCTGCATACGGGCCAGAAAGTCTATATGACATTGCGTCCTGCAGCTGCTGATCAAGGCATTGTCTTTCGTCGTACCGATCTCGACACACCGGTTGATGTGGCCGCTGACGCGTTTGCGGTCGGGGACACAACACTGGCGACCACGCTGATCAATAAGCAAGGCGTGCGAGTTAAAACAGTCGAGCATTTGTTGTCGGCCATGGCAGGGCTAGGTATCGATAATGCCATCGTTGAACTGTCGACCGATGAGTTGCCCATCATGGATGGCAGTGCCGGACCTTTCGTATTCCTGATCCAGTCTGCCGGAATCCAAGAGCTTAACGCAGCCAAGCGTTTCATTCGCGTAAAACGCCCGGTCCAAGTGACCGATGGCGACAAGTGGGCGCGTTTTGAACCGTTCGATGGCTTCAAGGTCAGCTTCGCGATCGATTTCGACCACCCGGCGTTCGCCGAAGAGACCCAGTCGGCGACCGTGGATTTCTCAACCACCTCGTTCGTACGCGAAGTCAGTCGGGCACGGACCTTTGGTTTCATGCGGGATATCGAGTATCTGCGCTCGAACAATCTCGCCCGCGGCGGCTCGATGGACAATGCCGTCGTGCTCGACGACTATCGCGTGCTCAACGCCGATGGTCTGCGTTATGACAACGAGTTCGTCCGCCACAAGATTCTGGATGCGATCGGCGATCTGTACCTGCTGGGCTGCGGCTTGGTCGGCAGTTATTCCGGCTACAAATCGGGTCATGCGCTAAACAACAAGCTGGTGCGGGCGCTCCTGGAACAGCAGCGTGCCTTTGAAGAAATCACCTTTGAAGACAGCGATTCGCTGCCGATTTCCTATATCAACGCGCGTCCGGCCGTAGCTGCAGCCTGAGTCGGTCGTGGCGAGCCGGTACCTGCCGGCTTTTAAGAGCAGCGGAAATTTGGGTCGAAGCCGAGAGCTCGACGAATCCCCGTAGACTTTGGTTTGTCGGATCGGCCGTCTGCTCGCCGGGCCAAAACGCTACGGCGTTGGCTCCGGGCGGTGCGTGCCAACCAGGGCAAAGCCGCTGCTGTGCTCGGATCTCGCTGCACCAAGCGGCTATGAATTCGGGCTAGCGCAGCACCCCCTGACGATAGAGCCGCCAGAGTACCGGCCAGGCATAAATCAGCGGGTAACGCCGCAATCGGGGGGTGACTTCGATCGCAACGCCAGTGTGGCGTTCCAGTTTCCAGGCGCCGTAATCCACGGCGTTGTCGAAAGTGAAACAAGCCTTGGCCAAGCGCAGGATCGATACACCGCGGCCGAGCGGCCGACGCCCCTGCCAACGTCGTTGGGCGCTTTTGACTTGCTCGTCGCTGGGCATCCAGGCCAGCTCGCCTTCGGCATCGATTTCGGTAGCAAACGCCAGGCTCGAGCGCGCGGCATGGAGGCGCCGGGCATATTCCGGCCGATCATGATCGGCCAGGCTCATGCCGCGTTGGCCCGATTCGGTTCGGAGTTCGCCGCCATAGCTTAAAGCCAGCGCGTAGCCGAAAGCCTCGGCCGGCTTTGCCGGCGGATTCAAAACCGGCAGGCTTTCGTTGAGCAGGGTCACGACCGCCTGCCCGCAACAGCGGCGCAGCGCCTGCCGGGTTGGCTCATCGGCGGCATCCGCGATCGCCATTGGTTGGGCAAAGCGCCCCCAGAGGCTGGATAGGCGGCCATGCGTCACACCGTGCTGCAGATCGGCAAGGCTGATCAGGGCATACTTGCAGCGTAGGCGGCCGGCGCTGGCCTCGCGCTCGAGATAATAGACGTTGGGTGGCAGAAGTCGGTTGGCCATTGCGCTCAACCGGTGTCGATGCGCGTTGCGGTAGCGATCCACCACCACATAGAAATCAACTAAGCCATCGTAGGGATCGCCGGAGCGCAGACAGGAACCATAATAGACAATGCCGCGGACGGATTGGCCGTGTCGCTCGTGGATCGCGGTGATCAGCGGCGCCAGTGCCGTGGCCTGGTCGGTTTCGCAGCGCCCGGCGATGGTCTCGAGTTCAGCGGGCGGAATAAAAGCGCAAGACATGCCGTTCACAGGCTTAGAAAACGGACGGCCCCGGCGATCGACAGCCGCACCGGGCCGTCCTCGGGGCAGCTGCGATAGAACTCGCCGTCGACGATGAAGCCGTCGTCGAAATCCAGGCTCAGAGTGTGGCTGTTATGGCTGATATACCCGGCCGAAGGCTGATTCGGAAGATAGCGGCCCCAGCCACGAGCCACCAGCGGCCAGCGTAGGCCGAAGCGCGGTGCGTTCTGGCTGATCGCGGTCCAGGCGATCGGGGCGGTTTCGCGGCCCCAGAACGGATGAAAACGAAGCACGAGACGGTTGAGCGTCGAGGCGGCCAGCAACAGGGTCTGATCGTCGGTCGCATGGCCATGATCATCGCGCAGACGCAGTCGAATGGAAGAGAACTGGCGTCGATCGCCGGTGACGATCGATTTCAGAAAACGGGCGAAAGTCAGGCTTGGACCGGTTTCGCCGCGCAGGCCCATGCCATGCAGATGCTGCTGGGTATATTGGACGGCATGATGGATCGCGCCGGCACCAAAGAACATGCCGCAGAACGGGGGTTGGCTATCCGAGGCCTGGATCCGCAGCACTTCGCGCTCGACGATCAGCGCCGCGGGGTCGTTACCGGCCTGTTCGGCCCAGGCACAGAGCGGCTGCCAGCCGCGGCGACGAACATCGACGAAGCCGACATCGTTCGCGGTCATGTTGGTGCTGCCAGTCGGCACCAGCGCCACGATCGGCGGGCGTCCGAAATGCCTCGCCAAGAGCAGGTGGCCGAGTACACACTGCACCGTACCGTCACCGCCGGCCACGGCCAGGACTTCGACGTTCTGCGCAGCCAGTTCGATCACGGCCCGTTCGATTTCGTCGGGCGTGTTGGCTTCGACGGCCGGTACATGCTCCGGCAGCGGGTGCCGCCCCCAGCGCCGGCGATGCCGGCCGCTCTGGGTGTTGTAGATCAGGCCCAGCCGCTGGGAGGCGGATATACTGACGGCCGCCGGCGAGTGTTCCGGCGCGGCCTTGGGTGATCGGGCTTGGGAAGGATCCATTAATAGAGTCTGTTACTGCAGTGTTTCGGTTCAGCGCGCCGCGCGAAGAATGGCCTCGACTTGGCGCAGATCGGCGATTGAGTCAACATCGACGGCCGCTCGCGGATCGTCCAGCAGCACCGGCACGGCGTTCAGGTCATGACGACGGGATAGGCGATCAAAGGCCCCGTCCAGGCTCAGGCGCCGCAGTGCGTAACGTGCCAGCGCGGCCCAGCCCAGCATGCCGGCCACTACGCGTGCAGGATGCTTGCGCTGGGTTTCGACCCGGCGCCAGCGCTCGACCAGGCGTCGCCCGCGCGGGGTGTGTAGCGCGAACAGGTTGCAGCCGCAATACCCTTCGCCGCCAAAGCGAATGGCCGTTCGGCGGCTGTCTGGAAAGGCGTCGCGTACGAGGGCATAGTCGACCAGCCCAACGCTGAGATCGACCCCGGGGCGCGCGCGGCACATGGCAGCGATCATTTCGGTATCGAGCAGGGCATGATCCGCGGTCGTAATCAGGGCCGGCCGGTCGGCGCCCAGTGCCGACAAGCCGGCCAGGGCGCTGGCTACCGGCGATGGTTCGGGCGCGATCCAGCGTACGCCGCGCTGCTCGAGCAAGGCCGCCAATTCCGGATTATCGGCAACGATGTCGGCACTCGGTCCGACCACGCAGCAGTCCGCTATGGCTTCGGACCGGCTCAGGGCATCCAGCACCCGGGCGAGTAAGGGTTGGCCGGCGACATCGGCCATGGCTTTGCAGCGCGCGCCGCCGGCTTGTGCGACCGGATCATCCGGCCCCCGATCGCCCGCGAGCACGATCACGCCCCAGTTCGCGTGTGTTGACTCGGTTTCGCTCACAATGTCTTCTGATAGATCCGGTAGGTCTTGTAGGGATAGGCGCCCAGCCGCTCGATGATATCGCGCATGCCTTTGTTGCCCTCCAGAATCCAGGACAGTTCGCAGCTGGCCATTCCGTATTTGCGCAGATTCGTCTGGAGCGCAGCAATCACGCCAAAAGCCAGGGCTGCGCCAAGCGGGCCATCCTGATACGCCGTGCGAACCCCCATCAGTGGTACCCGGCTCGACTCGGGGCTGCGCAGCTTGAGCCGCCAGATCAGCTTGGCCAAGCCCAGCGGCGACAGGCGGCCGTTGAGATCACGGGCGGCTTCGTTGAGATTGGGCAGCCCAACGATAAAAGCTGCGGGCTGGCCATCAACCTCGGCAATCTGGACCAGGTCATCGGCGATCAGCAGCTTGAGCGTATTGCCCATATCCTGAAATTCGGCCTCGGTGAACGGTACGAACCCCCAGTTGTTCGACCAAGCGTCGTTGAAGATGTCGCGTAGAGTCTCGAGTTCTTCGGCATAGCGTGAGCGGTCGATCGGGCGGATCTGCATACGCGGGGCATAGCGCTCAAGCAGGCGCCGCATGGGCGCCGGATGCGCGAAGTCGAGGTCGATCCAGTAGGCCAGCATATCGACGGCCTTGTCGTAACCTTCGGATTCGACACGGGGGGCGTAGTACTCACGGCCATGGGGCATCATCATCATCGGGGGCGTGTCGAAGCCCTCGATCAGGATTCCGCACTCCTCATTGATGGTCAGATTGAACGGCCCGTGCACAGCCTGCATACCGCGTTCGGCCAGCCACGATTCGGCAGTGGTCAACAGCCCGGCGAATATGGCCGGGTCGTCGAAAGCCTCAAGCATGCCGAAATAGCCGACATGGTCACCGTGCTCGGTCTGGCGCAGACGATCGATCTGCGCGGTAATGCGCCCGACCGGGGCATCGCCACGCCAGGCGAGCCAGGCCTGCCACTCGAGGTGCTCGAATGCCGGGTTCTGCTTTTCCGATAAATGCATGCGTCGCTCGAGATGGAGCGGGGCGCGCCACTCGGCGCGCTCGGCATAGATTGCATGCGGCAGCCGAATGAACTGTTTGAGATCGCGAGTCGATTCGACTGGCGTGATCTGGATCGGATGGGTCGGTTGGGCTGTAGCCATTAGGTTTCCCGGTCGGTCTCGCGCGGGCAATATACGCCACACTCAGGTCTAGCGACCAACCCGAGCTAGGGCAGGCAGCGCAGCGGCGATCCGGATCGGCTAGAGCCTCGGCGCCCGGGCCGGTCGCTGGTCAGGCGTGCGAGTCTGCGCCAAGCGTTTTTTAAATGACGATGGATCGTCGGATTTAAGATAAGACAAGCAAAGGCGCCCGCCGCGTCGTTGCGCGACATCAGCGAACGACAATGCAGCATGGCCGCACTCGCGTGTCATGGGAGACGGTCCTGCGCGCCGGGCAGCGCGCGAGGAGCGGCTGCTCACGCAGCGCTTGAGTCTTGCCCAGGTGATGGCCATGTCTGAACTCGGGCGGTATGGCTTGTCGGCGCAGCAATAACGTCACGTTGCGGACGAGGGCGCAGATCGGGCTCGCCGGGCGCTCGGACAACGGCTCGGAGCGTGGCGTCGAAATGCGGCCAGAACATATCGGCTGATCGGCGCTTTTTGACGGGTAATAGGCGAGTCCGTGGGCTTGGCATGCGAGCCTACGCCGAACGGCTACCGAACTCGGACCTTGGCAGCATCCTGTGACAACACAGTTTTACTTGGACCCAGCATATGCCGAGTTGCCATGCCCGGGGCGTGAGCGAGAAGTGGCTTGCGCGGTGGTTCGCGCCTGGGCCGGCTGCCCTAACGTCAAGCCCATCTTTTTTTAGCCCGATCTTAACGAAATGCACACGTATTTTCTGGCATGATCCGCGCCGATAAGCCCGCCGGCTTGATCAAACCCCTGGCTTCGCTTTTGCTTATAAACGCTTTGCGGCCTATGTTCGCTATGCCCGCGAGCGCTTTGCTTAGTGCAATAGGCGTTAGTTTGCAGTAGGATTTCAGGATTGATGGCACGTGCAGCAACGATCGATTGGGGATTGGGCCCGGCGGGTTCGAATGAATTGCGATCTTTGATGGTGAGCGGATCGGCCGATCCCGCGCACGGCGGGGTGTGGCCTCGGCGTAAAGCCACTGGGTTAGCCTATCGGCAAGCACTGTTTGTGCTTCATCAAACTCGCCGTATGAAAACGCCACTGACGGTTGTGGATGCCCACGTTCGTTCAGAAAACAGGTAAATCGATGAACAAGCCAACGCCCACAGACCACTGGCTATCGATGCGTCGGGCCGACTTTGCCACCTTGGGCGAGGCGCTCGACTACGCGGGCGAGGGTGAAACAGGTTTCAACTTCTACACTGGACGCGGCGCGCTGTCCGCTGTGCTCAGTTACGCTGACCTGCGCCAGCGCGCGCGCGATGTCGCGCAGCGACTGATGAGCCTCAACCTGGGTGAAGGCGCCCGGGTGGCATTGGTTGCCGACACCGTGCCGGGGTTCATGGTCTGTTTCTTCGCCTGCCAGTATGCCGGCTATGTGCCGGTGCCATTACCGGTCATCGTTGGTCTGGGCAGTCGTGACGCCTATACGCGCCAGCTGCGCTCGCTTCTGATGGGCTGCTCGGCCGATGTGGCCTTGGCGCCCGAGCCGTTCATGAGCTTTCTGGATTCGGCGGCCGAAGACCTGAGCCTGTCGTATCTGGGCAGCTACGAATCGCTGGACGAACTGCCACGTGCCGAGGCCGAATGGCCGGCTCAGGATGTCACCCGCACGGCCTATCTGCAGTACACCTCGGGCAGCACCCAGTTCCCACGCGGTGTCGTGATCTCGCAGGCGCAGGTCATGCAGAACCTGTCCAGCATCCTCGAGCTGGGGGTGCAGATGCGCGACGACGACCGATTGGTGTCCTGGCTGCCGCTGTACCACGATATGGGCTTGGTTGGCTTCATGCTCGCGGCGCTAACCTCCCAGCGCTCGGTCGATTACCTGGCGACCCGCGATTTCGCTATGCGCCCGCGGCAATGGCTGTCCTTGATCAGCAACAACCGTGGCACGATCTCGTTCAGCCCCTCGTTCGGCTATGAATTGTGCGCGCGCCGGATCCGCCACAACGCCGACGATTTCGATCTGTCGAGCTGGCGTATTGCCGGGGCCGGGGCTGAAACCATTCGCGCGGATTCGCTCAACCGTTTTGCTGACACCCTAGCGCCAGCAAGCTTCGATCGCCGTGCCTTCGTGGCCTGCTACGGCATGGCCGAATGCTCGTTGGCGATCAGTTTCGCCCCGATTGGCCAAGGGCTCGTGATCGATACAATCGATGCCGAGACGTTGGCCGAGCAGGGCCAGGCACGCCCGGCTGAAGACGACGATACAGACCGTGTCGCCCGTTTCGTTGAATGCGGGGTCGTGCTGCCCGAGTACGATTTCGAAATCCGGGACGACGACGGCCAGAATCTGGCCGAGCGCCAGGTTGGCCACGTCCATGTGCGTGGGCCGAGCGTCATGTCCGGCTATTTCGAGCGTCCAGACGAAACGGCCCGCGTATTGTCCGAGGATGGCTGGTTGAACACAGGCGATCTGGGCTATCGCATTGGTCGGCGTATCGTCATCACCGGGCGAGCCAAGGATCTGTTGATCGTCAATGGCCGGAATATTTGGCCCCAGGATCTGGAGTGGCTGGCTGAAGCCCAGCCAGAGCTGCGTCCGGGCGACGCACTGGCCTTTGCCGCACCTTCGGAGTCCGGCAGTGACGGTGCAGTACTCGTTATTCAGTGTCGAGTGCGCGACCCTGAGGCCCGCCAGGAACTGATCAGCCGTCTCGAGGGGCTGGTGCGCCGCGAATGCGGGGTCGAATGCCTGGTCGAGGCCGTCGCACCCCATACGCTGCCGCGTACGTCTTCAGGCAAGCTCTCTCGTGCCGGCGCGCGTCGCGACTATATCGAACGCTTGGCCGAGCGTTTGCAGGCCCGCCAGTCGGGCGAAGTCGCCGCGACGCCGCGTGTTGTCGAAAGCGACCGCGAAGCCGGCTAGAGCATTATGGCCGTTGTCGCACTGACGGGCGCCACCGGCTTCATCGGGCGCGCTACGGCGTCGACCCTGGTGGCCGCTGGGCATCAGGTCCGAGCTCTGGTGCGCTCCGCGGAAGCTGCGGGCACCATGCGAGCACTCGGCGCTGTGCCGGTGCGGGGCGATCTCGCCCAGCCCGAGCGTCTCCATGAACTCGTGCGCGGGGCGGATGCTGTCGTGCACTGTGCAGGCTGCGTGCGTGGGGCCAGCTACGCCGACTTCGAAACAGTCAACGTCGACGGCAGCGCCCATGTGTTTGGGGCTGCGCGCCAGGCGGGCTGTCCGGTGCTGGCATTGTCGTCGCTGGCAGCGCGTCAGCCCGAACTGTCCGACTACGCGTTGAGCAAGCGGGCGATGGAATGCCTGCTGACCGACGCGGACGCGCCGACACCAGCCTTGGTGCTGCGCCCGCCAGCTGTCTACGGTCCCGGCGACCGTGAGATCGCGCCGTTGTTCGAGGCCATGGGGCGGGGCGTGGCGCCGATTCCGGGGCGGGCCCGGGCGCGGCTGTCGTTGCTTCACGTACAGGACCTGGCCGAGGCGATCACGGCTTGGGTGAACGGCGGCGCTTGTGCGGCAGGCGTATACGAGATCCATGATGGCCATGAAGGCGGTTATCGCTGGGCCGATATCGTCGCGGTTGCAGCCCGGCTGCGTGGCGCGCCGATCCGGCGCGTTCCGGTACCCCGCCTGGCCCTGGCGGCCACGGCGAGCCTGAACGCTCGTTTGGCGCGTGTGTTCGGGTATGCGCCGATGCTCACTCCGGGCAAACTGCGCGAGCTGCGCTATCCTGACTGGGTAGCCGACAATCGCGGCGTCAGTCAGGCGCTGGACTGGCAGCCCCGGATCGGGCTGGACAGGGGATTGCAAACCACCTGTGACTGGGCCGCGGGCGCCGCACCGGCCGGGTCAGCCAACGGAATTCAATATGAGCAGTCGCTACGACGAAATCTACGCCCATCTTCGCGAGTTGCTCGCGCCGTACGTTCCCGCCGAGAGCACGATCGAACCATCGACACGGCTGGTGGACGATCTGGGTCTGGACTCGGTTCAGGTCATGGAAGTGCTTATGGAGTTGGAGGATCGTCTGGACACGTCGATTCCGATGAACTCCCTGCCGGACGTAGAAACGATGAACGATCTGGTCAAGGCGATGGACGAGGCGGTCACCGCCTAAGTCTGTTCGACAAGTTCGATCCGATCGCCAAGGTGCGCGGCGAAATCGAAGCTTCGGGCATCGATCCGCTGGGTGTACCGATCGAGCGGGTGATCTCGGCAACCGAAGGCGTCATCGGTGGCCGGCGTACCATTCTGGCTGGCACCAATAATTATCTTGGCCTGACGTTCGACGAGACCTGCGTGGAAGCTGCGGTCGCGGCCGTGCGCCAGCACGGTACGGGGACGACCGGCTCGCGCATGGCCAACGGTTCCTACGATGGCCACATGGCGCTGGAAGCCGAATTGGCGGCGTTCTATGGCGTGGGCCACTGCGTGGTGTTCTCGACCGGCTATCAAGCGAATCTGGGTATGTTGGCAGCACTCGCCGGCCCGCGCGATACGGTGATGCTGGATGCCGACTGCCATGCCAGCATTTACGACGGTCTGAAACTCGGCGGCGCCAAGACCCTGCTGTTCAAGCACAATGATCCGGCCGATCTGGATAAACGCCTGGGCCGGCTAGGCGAAACCGCCAGCCAGACGCTGGTCGTGGTCGAAGGCATCTATAGCATGCTCGGCGACACCGCGCCGCTGGCCGATCTGGTCGCGGTAGTGCAAAAGCATGGCGCGGCCATCATGGTCGACGAGGCCCATTCGATGGGCATCGTGGGCCGCTATGGCCGTGGTGTGGTCGAGGCTGCCGGGGTGCTCGACGACGTCGATTTCATCGTCGGCACCTTCAGCAAGAGTCTGGGGGCGGCCGGTGGTTTCTGCGTCAGCCGGCATGCCGAGCTGGATATGATCCGTTATGCCAGCCGGCCTTATATCTTCACTGCTTCGCCGGTGCCTTCGGTGATCGCCTCGGTGCGTGCCGCTTTGGTACGCCTGCGCGACGATCGTAGCCTGCGCGAGCGGATCTGGCGCAACGCACAACGTCTGCATCGGGGCTTGAAACGCGAGGGTTTCGTACTAGGTGCCGAGCCCGGGCCGGTCGTTGCGGCGATCTTCGAATCGCGTGATACGGCGTTGCATTTCTGGCAGGGACTGTTGGAACGAGGCGTCTACGTCAATCTGATGCTGCCGCCAGCCACGCCGGGCGGGAAATGCCTAGTACGTGCCAGCCTGAGCGCGGCTCATACGCCCGAGCAGATTGATCACATCATTGCGGCGTTTGCCGAACTGGGCGCGCCGCGCGCGGTCAGCCACGGATAGTGGTTCAGAAACTGCAGGTTGGTCAGCCTGCGCCCTATGAGCGTGATCGCGGGCAATGGATCACGATGTCGAACAGAGGCGGTCGGGGCCGGTCGATCAGGCCCGACGGGCCAAGCGATGCGGCTGATCGTAGGCCGGGCACACGCTGTCTGGAGCTCTGGCGATGAACCTACGAGCAGCGCCAGAGGTCACATTGATCACCGGCGCTTCTTCGGGCATCGGGTATTACCTGGCTCAGCAGCTGGCGGCTCAGGGCGATGCGGTGGCGGTTCTCGCGCGGCGAGGGGCTGAACTCGAAGCCTTGGTCCAAGACATTCGTGACCAGGGTGGACGAGCCATGGCGGTGGTGGCCGACGTCACCGACCGTAGCGCCCTGGCCCAGGCGGTGGCCGAGGTCGTGGCCGAATTCGGCCCGGTGACCCGATTGGTCGCCAACGCGGGCGGGGGGCGCCCAACCCATGTCGCGAGCTACGATGCCGCCGAGATCGAGAATACGATCCGGCTGAATCTGATTGGCGTGGCCAATGCCATCGGGGCCGTGCTGCCGATGATGCGCGAGGCGGGCCGGGGCCATCTCGTGGCGATGGGCAGTCTGGCCGCCGTTCGCGGTGTGCCAACCGGAGCGGCCTATTCGGCGGCCAAGTCTGGCGTGGCCAACTTCATGGAGAGTCTGGCTATCGATCTGATCGATACCGGCATCGATGTCACCCTGCTCGAACCTGGTTTCGTAGCCAAGCCGGGCAAGCCACCGCGCTGGCCTCGGATGCCCATGGACGTGGCCACGCAGCGCATGACGCGCGCGATCGTGGCCAGGCGGGTCCGCTGGCGGGGTCCGGCCAGCCTGACAGTTGCCGCCGCGCTGTTGAGGTTGCTACCTTACCGTGTTTACGGTCGACTGCTGGCCGGCCGTGGGCGACCCGCCGATTGACAGCACCAGCATGTATTCGACTTCAACAACGAGGCTCCTATGAGCGCTGAATCGGCCGGCCCTTCGGGCTTTCGACGCAAAACCGTCAAACGGTTCGGCAAAAAACTGTTCCGTGGCACGCTGATGGATTTTCTGTCGGCCCAGTCGAAGATCCCGGACCAGCCGGTGCTCGATAACGCACTGTTCCCCTGGGCCGAAACGGTTCGTGCCGAATGGCCGACCATGCGTGACGAGCTCGATGATCTGCTCGAGCGTCGTAATCAGTTGCCCAGCTTCCAGGAGATCAGTCCCGACCAGTCGCGTATTTCCACCGACGATCAGTGGAAGACCTTCATGCTCTATGCCTTCGGCACGCGCATGGATTTTGGCTGCTCGCTGTGCCCGCGCACGGCGGCCATGCTCGATTCGATTCCCGGGCTGTCGAACGCGTTTTTCTCGATTCTCGGCCCGGGCAAGCATATCCCGCGGCACCGCGGCGTGACCAAGGGACTGGTGCGCTGTCACATCGGGCTACGCGTGCCCAATTCGCCCGAACCCTGTCTGATCCAGGTCGATGATGTCGATTGTCACTGGGAAGAGGGCGGCATGTTCTTTTTCGACGATACCTATCCCCACGAGGTATGGAACCAGACCGACGAACAGCGTGCGGTGCTGCTGTTCGATATCGAGCGGCCGATGGGTATGCCCGGCAAGGTGGTTTCGCGGGCCATGATTGCAGCCCTCAAGCGCACGGCTTATTTTCGCGATGCGCTCGCCAACCAGCGCGCCTGGGAGGAACGCTACCGCGCAGCTATGGGCTGAGACAGTTCGTGCGCCGTAACGGCGCGGCGTAGATACACCGGTACAATAAGAATAATTGGCGAGGGGTGATCATGGCGCGTTTCTATTTTTCAAAGCGGCGCAGCCACGAGGTCGCAGTGTGGCAGCGCCAGATCGTATGGCGGCTCGAGGCCGCGGCGATTGGGCTGTTGATCGGATTCTTGCGTGTGCTGCCTCTGCGGGCTGCTTTTACCTGCGGTGGGTGGATCGGCGAAATCGTGAGGCGTTTCTCGCCTCGGGTTGATAAGGTCCGGCGCAATCTGCGGGTGGTGTTCCCCAAGGCTAGTCGGCAACGGCTTGAACGGATGACGCGCGCCTCGTTTGCCAATATCGGCGTCGCTATGGCCGAGTTGGCGAATCTGGACCGGATTTGGCGCCGGCGCGATCAGTTGGTCGAGTTCAACCTGATGCCCGGGGCCCATACGCCCGGGCCAGAGCGGCCGACCGTATTCGTGACCGCGCATATCGGCCCCTGGCAGCTCACGCCGCTGGTAAGCCGTCATTATAATTTCACGCTGCCGGTGATTTATGCACCGGAGCAAAATCCTTATGTCGATCGCCAGCTCAACCGTCTGCGACAGACCTTCGATAATCCACTGGTCTCACGCGACGGCGGCATGCGCATGCTCATGAGCTCGCTCAATCGCGGCGAATCGATCGGCATGACCGTCGATACGCGGCTGGATAGCGGCGAGGCCGTGCCATTTTTCGGTTATCCGGCGATGACCAATACCGCGCCAGCGCGTCTGGCGCTGCGCTACGACTGCGATCTGGTCCCGGTATTGGCCGAGCGTCTACCCAACGGACGTTTCCGGGTGAATATTCACCCGCCGATCGTGTCCGACCCCGAAGCCGATCGCGATACCCGCGCTTTGGATATGAGCCGTCAGATCAACGAGCTGTTCGAAACCGTGATCGTGCGTAACCCGGATCAGTGGCTTTGTCTGAAACGGCGCTGGCCGAAAAACATCTATCGCCAGCATGCCTGACGGGCGGTCGGCATAGCGCTGGTGGTGCGCGCAGCCGTGGATTGTCGCCACGAGGATGAAACATCCTCACGCATCGGGCTCGGCTGTTCCATAATAGAGGCCTGAATCAGGCATAGGGGAGGCTGCGGCAGTGGCTATTCGAACCAAGCGGGTGATCTCGACGTTTTTGGCTGGCGATCTGCGTCATGCCGAATCGACGCAGACGCGAACTCTGTGTTTGTCGTTGCCGCCCAAGCCGGATGTCACGCCCAGCGATAAACCGCCGGTGCGTATTTTCTTGGGGACCGAAGCGGTCCAGTTTCGCGCCGAACGTACTTTCATCTGGTCGGTAGAACGGGTGCGCGATCCGGCACGGGCCTACGAAATCCACCTGATGAAAGATTTCGTCGGCTTCGAACGCCGTCTCTGGCTGACCGGCTTCACCAATTATCGTTTTACCATCCCCGAACTGGCTGGCGGCAAGGGCCGGGCGATCTACAACGACACCGACCAGATCTACCTGCGCGATCCGGCCGAGCTGTTCGACCTTGATATGGGCGAGGCCGGGGTGCTGTCGATCAACGACCGCGATACGTCAGTGATGCTCATCGACTGCGCCAAGATGGTCGATTTATGGAATGGGCGCACGGCACGGACCGTGGGCAATCGCGAACTGGAAAAACGCATGCGCGAGGCGGGGCTCTGGGGCGACCTGGACGATGGCTGGAACGCGCGCGATGCCGAGTACGTGCCCAGCCAGTCACATCTGGTGCATTACACCACTATCCATAGCCAGCCTTGGCGGCCGACGCCCCAGGATTTCGTCTATCGCGATAACCCGGCCGGCGAGCTCTGGGTCAGTATCGAGCGCGAGGCCGATGCGGCCGGCTTCCAAGTATTCGGCCCCCGCCATCCGACACCGGATTTCGCTGCGCGCGCCTCGGGACGGCGTTTCGAGCGGCCGTCGCCGCGCCGGCTGGTCGATTTCAAACGCCTGATTGCCGATGCCGAAGCCAATACCGTAGCCTATTACGGCTACGACCTGGTCGAGAATCTGGGCGGATTGAGCCAGATCCCGAATCAGGTCGATCGGCCGGAGGCGCTGGCCGATGGCGCCGAGCGCGAGCCGGTGGATGTCGTGCTCGCCGATGGCTTGGCCCAGCTCCCCGATCCGGATGTGGCCTGGGTACTGGATGCCCTGTTCGCTCAGGCGCGCCGTGCGGTCGCGGTCGCGGTCACCGTCGACGACAGCGCCCATCGCAGCACGCCGGCCGATGAAATCTGGTGGTATCAGCAGCTCGAGGCTGCCGGTCGTCGGACGCCGACACGACACTGGCGCTTGGTCGTGCGCAAACCACGCCTAGGACGGGCGCCCAAGACCTGGCGTTGGTCGGGTGGTGCGCTGCTCAACAGCCGGCCAACCGTCTGGGCCTTACTACACTACAAGACCGGCCACCGTAGCCAGACGCTGGGCCTGGCCGAAGCGCTGGGCTGGTCGACCGTACCCAAAGACATCCTACGTGCGCCATGGCGCTACGGTGTGGCCATGTGCCGAGATGCGCTCGGCGCCGGCAGTCCGATGTGGCCCGGGGAGTTGCGGGCCCCATGGCCCGATGTGGTCGTGGCCTCGGGCTGGCTGCCGGCCGTCGCCGCGCGTGCGATCCAAAGCCGCAGCTACGGTAGTACGCGGCTGGTGTTGATGGGCCGGCGTGGCGGCCGGGTCGGCGAGACCCAGGATATCGCTGTGGTCTGCCAACACTTCGACTTGCCGCCGAATCCACGCCAGATCGAGACCGTGCTGCCGCCGAACAAGGTGGATGCCGAACAACTCGCAGCTGCGGCCGACCAATGGCCCAATCTGTTTGCCGAGGGCAATGGCCCGAACGTGGTATGGCTGGTCGGCGGCGATAATGCCCAGCATGTCCTGGATGCCGAGACTGCCGATCGGCTTGCCTGCTGCATCGATCGTCAGGTCAGCCAGGCGAACGGGGAGTTGGCGATCCTGACCAGTCGCCGGACCCGTAACCAGGCGACTGAAGCAATTCAGGCGGCGATCGGGCCGAATTCGCGCTTTGTCGCCTGGCCGAGCGCGGGCGGTACGGCTAATCCCTATCTCGGTTATTTGGCCAGCGCCGATATTATCGTGGTGACCGGCGAGAGCGAATCGATGATCGCCGAGGCCGTAGCGACCGGCAAACCGGTCTACATCGCCCCCTTGCCAGAGGCGAACCCGAATCTGCGCCGCCGGGTGGCAGACTGGGTGGTCACCCAGGCCAGCCACGATCGCTTCAACGCACGGGGCTCACGCCGGCCGCAGGAAGGCCTGCAATATTGCTGCGCGCGGCTGATCGAACGTCGAATCTTCGCGCCGCGTCGCAATATGGCCGCGCTGCACGAAGAGCTGGTCGATTATGGGGTGGTCCGCATGCTGGGCGATACGTTGCAGACCTGGCGGCCCCCGGCCTGGCATGAAACCGAATGGCTGGCCCAGCGCATCCGGGCCATGCTGCGCCTGCCCGATGCCGAAGGCCGGACCGTCGATACCAATGCCAGCCCGATCGCGGCCGTACGCGCCGGCTAGTCGATGACGACTGCAGGCAAGGCGCCGGTCGGGGGCGCACAGTTCGGGGCTGGGCTGAACGACTCGGCATCGAGTGAACAGGGCGCCGGTGGCTCGGATGGCGTACACATCGATACCGAATCCCCAGAACAGGTGTTGCCGGCCGGTGATGCGGCGCCAGACACAGACGCGCGCGATGCGGCGACTAATACGCCTCAGGCGCTGCCGCGGGTTTGGGTCCTACTGGGCGAGGGCGCCGGCGGGAATGCTCAGATGATTGCCCTGGCTGACGCGTTGGGCTGGCCATATGAAACCCGGCAGCTGTCGTGGAATGCGCTTAATCATCTGCCCAATCCAGTGCTGGGCGCGCATGCATTCACTCTGGACCGGCAAGCTGATCAACTGGCCCCCCCGTGGCCGGATTTGGTGATCGCGGCCTCGCGACGTTCGGCGCCGATCGCGCGCTGGATCAAAAAGCGCTCCGGCGGACGAACCCGGCTCGTGCATCTGCTGCATGCCCAGATGCCGCTGCACCATTTCGATCTGGTCGTCACTCTGGATCAGTTCCGTGTCCCGGAGGCCCCTAACGTACAGCGCAATGTCTTGCCGTTGAACGTGATTGCCGAAGATCAACAGGCGACGGCCGCGGCCCGGTTCGGTCAGCGCCTGGCCGGGCTGCCGCGGCCGTGGATCGCGGTCATGGTCGGCGGCGACAGTTCCAGCTATACGTTCGATGCCGAGACCGCCGCGCGGCTGGGCGCCCAGGCCAATGCGGCTGCGCATGCGGCCGGCGGCAGCCTGCTGGTCTCGACCAGCCCGAGAACGCCGCAGGCTGCCGCCGAGGCGCTGGCGGCGGCGATCGATGCGCCGGCCGATATCTATCGCTGGCGGCCGCACGATCTCGACAATCCCTATGCCGCCTATCTCGCGCTGGCGGATCGCTTCATCGTGACCGCCGACAGTGCGTCTTTGCCGGCCGAGGCTGCGGCGACCGGGCGCCCCGTGACGCTATTCGAGTGGGCGCCCGACAAGAATGTGCGGCGGCCGAGCGGTCTGCTGGCCGCGCTCCACCGCCGTCTGGTGTATGCCGGTTGGCTCAAGCCGCGGCGCGATTTTTCGGCTTTTCACGAGCGGTTGCGCGCCACCGGCCTGGTCGATGCCGACCCGCCGGCCCGCCCGCCGGCCGATATGGCCACCACCGTGGCCCGTATCCGGGCGCTGTTCGCCGATTGAATGCATATCGGCGCGCCCTTATTCTTGCCCCACTATCACCACTTGGCGTGAGCGAGTGCGATGCCATATCTTGACTTCGACCGGCTGGAAGCAATCGAAACCAGCCGTTTCCAGAATGCCTATCCCTATCCGTGGATGAACCCCGCCGGGCTACTGACCGACGAGGCCTACCAGCGGCTCTACGAGACGCTGCCCACGGTCGATCAAATGGTGCCGAATTTCGGTGTGAAGCGATCGCACGGCCAGAAGCCGCACGATCGCTATGCACTGGAATACGATGAAAGTCTGGATATCGATCCAGCCTGGCACGAGTTCGTCGGCGAGCTGCAAAGCGATCGCTATCATGCGTTCATCAAGCGCATGTTCGGCCGCGGCCGGTTCCAGCTGAACTTCCACTGGCACTACGCGCCGACCGGCAGTTCGGTGTCGCCGCACTGCGACGCTACGCGCAAGCTCGGTTCGCATATCTTCTATTTTAGCCCGCCGGAAGACTGGAGCCCGGACTGGGGCGGCGATACGGTCATCCTCGACGACCACGGTCAGTTCAGTCGCAAGTCGGCCCCTGACTTCGAAGATTTCGACAATGCTTTCGAGGGCGAGAGCGTCGGCAACTACAGCTTGCTGTTCCAGCGTATGGAGCGCTCCTGGCATGGCGTGCGCGAGATCACCTGTCCGGAAGGTATGTACCGCAAGGTTTTCATCGTCGTGATCAATGATCGCCTGCGGGCCGGCATACGCCGTCTTAAAGGGCGGTTGGCCGGTGAAGCACGGCGCGATGTTTGACGAGACCGCCACTCCGGTAGAAGCCGCTGTTTCGACGGCTTCTGCGGCGCCCGAGACCAAGCGCTCAACCGTCATTCCGGTGCTGGGAGCCGGGCGCAGCGGCACCAGCGCGATTACCCGCGGTCTAGAAGCGCTCGGCGTGGATCTGGGCCACAACCTGCGCAGCGGCAGCGGCAAGAATCCGACCGGTTTTTTCGAAGACAACGATGTGCTGGCGATCAGCAAGCAGCTCAAGCGTGCGCTGGATATTCGCGGGCACAGTGTACGGCTGCTCGACGATGCCGAGTTCGAAACGCCGCGCATTAAGCAGATCCAGGCCCAGGCGATCAAAACCCTGGGTCAACGCTTCGGCGATACGCCGCTGTGGGGGTATAAATACTCCCGCACCCTGCGCACCATGCCGTTCTGGGCCGGGATCCATGACGCGCTGAATTTGGATGTGCGCTATCTGATCGCGCTGCGCAATCCAATGAGCGTGGCCCGCTCGCGTGGCAAGATCAATCCGCAGCGCGGACGTCAGGTCTGGTCGGACATGGAATGGCTGGTCAACGTGGTGCCGTATTTTCATCGGCTGGCGGGGCGGCCGTGCGCGGTGGTCGATTTCGACCGCCTGATGGCCGACCCACGCGGCCAGCTGTTGCGCGTGGCTCGCGATCTCGATCTGCCGGTTGGCCCGGCCGAACAGGCCGGTATCGACGAATACGCCGAGCAGTTTCTCGTGCAGGGCAAGCCCAGCACGCGTTTTTCTCGCGACGATCTGATCGCCGATCCTTGGGTCAATCGCTGGACTGCCGAAGGCTATGCGCTGCTCGACGAGGTTGCCGCGGACGATCTGAGCCTGGACTCACCGGCGTTTGTCGAGCGCTGGGCCGGGGTCGAAGCCGGGGTCCGCGATCTCGGTCCATTCTTGGCCGAGTTCGACCATCTGCGGACTACCCGGGTGCGCGCTGGCTGGAATCCCGCCAGCCCGATCCGGGAGATGCAGCAGGTTTGGCGCGATCTCAAGGCGAAGTAGCACCGAATAGTCGCTCCAGGTAACCGCTGGCCGCGGCGTCCACGGAAAACGTCTGTGCGCGCTGGCGCAGAGCTGCACGATCACAGGGCGTATCCAGGGTCGTCGTGATCGCCTCGGCCATGGCCGCAACATCACCGACGGCGACCAGCTGACCCAGGCGGCCGTGCTCGAGGATCTCGGCCGAGCCGCCCGGCGCGTCGGTGGCGACCACCGGGCAGCCGCAGGCTAGGGCCTGGATCAGAACGCCTGGCAAGCCCTCCCAGCGCGATGGCAGCACGAACACATCCGCCTTGGCCATATGAGCGAATGGCGGATCGATCCAGCCGGGTAAATCGACATCGGTGGCCACGCCCAGCTCCTCGGCCAGCTTATGCAGCTCGGGTTGCAATGGGCCATCACCGATCAGGATCAGACGTACCGGGCGCAGGCGCCGAACCCGGGCGAATGCGCGCATTAGCGTGACGGGGTCTTTCTGTGCCACCAGTCGTCCGACCCCGAGAACGACCGGCGGGCCGGCCTCATCTAGCCAGGGATGGGCGCTGTCGCGCGCCGCTGCGGCATACAGCCGATCATCGACCACCGGGTTCACGATCGGCGTGATGGTCGCGCGGGGCAGGCCGGTACAACAGGCCAGATCGTCGGCGACCGCGCTTGATACAGCCACGATCGCATCGGCATGGCGATAGGTCGTGCCCACCAAGGCAGGTGCATGGCGCCAGCGTAACCGTGCTGCCTGCGGGTTGGCGAAATGCGACAGCATGTTGCGCTCGGAGACCAGCAGTCGACCGTCGATACCGGCGAGCCGATAGGCCCAAACCGCAACCAGATTGCACTGGGTCATGGCCGAAACCAGCCCGGCCGGGCGGCATTCGAGCAGATAATCGCGCAGCGCGGCGAGATAGCGCAGTTTCGACCAGGTGCTGATCGGCCATAGTATGGTCGGGCCGAGCCGGCGCCAGGCCTTGGGGTCGGCTCGCAACGCAAGAATACGCCCAATCAGCGGGGCAGAGGCACGCAACACGATCACGTTCACGCCCGATGCGCGGTGCCGTTCGGCGATCTCTGGATCGCCGCGGCAGACCACCAGATCGACTTGGTAACCGCGTGCGGCCCAGGCGATCGCCAGGTTGCTCATCGAGTTCTGGATGCCGCCACCGCTGAGGGCCGAAGTAAACAGCGCGAGTCGGGTCATCGTCGGGAATGCCAAGTCATACCGGAGCAAGCCTAGCCGATCAGGATTCGTCACGTGTCACATTACCGTTTCGCCACCTCAGGTGTCTTTTCGGTGAGCTCGGGACGCCGTCGAGTTCGAGCGCCGGATAAGCGGCCCGAAAGCGCTCAAGCTCCGGGGCGCAGTCGGGTTTGGAGTTCGGCGCGCAGCCCGGGCGCGATCGTGCTGCGTAGCGGCGAGGTCATGCAGCGGGCGAGCGCTCGGCCACGACCGATGCGCTGGCGCGCGAACCAGCAGCTTTTGATCCAGAACAGTCCGAGTACGCGCGAAAAAGCGGGCTCCGGGTACATCGCTCGACACGTATTCTCTTGGCGCAGCCGTTCGAACCAGGTCTCGGCCCAGTCCAAAAACGCATGATCAGGAGCGAAATCTTCTTTGTGCATTCGGCGCAGGGTGTAGTGGCGCTCGAGGTCTTCGGGCGTATAGGCCACGCCGAGACGCTCGAGTTGCGCAGCGAATACGGCCAATCGCCACTGTTTGGCCTCCGGCCAGTGTTCGTCGCTGCTCTGGGCATCGTGGCGGCGCCGTTCGACCAGCACTTCACGCAGCGCCGCGAGCCGGTAATCGTTGTTGATGCGGGCCCAGAGCTCGTAATCCGAGCCGAGACGAAAATCCTCGCGATGCGGATAGGCCTGTAGAATCTCGGTACGGGCCGTGGCGGTCGAGTTTTCGATACTCGAGCGAAACAGTCGTTCGGCGGCGATTTGATCGGGGTCGGCAGCTTTACGCTTGGTCTTGCCGCGGCTTTGACCGTCGGCGTCGATCCAGCGGATCCAGCTGCCGACTGCGGCATGGTCCGGGTGCGCATCTAGAAAAGCGATCTGTTTTTGTAGCCGCGTGGGCAGGGCGCGATCATCGCTGTCGAGAAATGCCAGATAGCGGCCGTTCGCGGCCTCGATACCGCGGTTGCGGCTGGCGGCAATGCCTTGGTTATCAGGGTTTTTAATCAGGCGCAGACGTGGATCGGCATAGCCTTCAATGATTTGCTGGCTGCCGTCGGTCGAGCCGTCGTCGACCAGAATCAACTCCAGGTCGCGGACCGTCTGGGCAAGAATGCTGTCGATCGCGGCGCCGATGAAGCGGGCGCGGTTGTAGACAGGAATGACAACGCTGATCTGGACCATGGCGGCTCGCGGGTCGGCCGGCATCGTCGCCGGCGGTCAAAACACGCTAGGATAACCCGCTGCGCTGTCGATCGGGCAGTCCCATGGGGCGGCTGGGCCGTCAATGCCTGTATAATACAAGCCAGCGACCGACGAGCTGACCGCGTGCAACTGATAAAAGCTTTTTTCCATCGTTATCCGCTGCAGTGTCTGATTGTATGGATCAGCCTGGTGGTGGCCAGTGTCGCCGAGGGCCTCAGTCTATCGACGCTGTTGCCGATTCTGACCATCGCGACCGATAGCAGTTCCGGACTGGTCAGCCACGAAACATCGGATTTTCTAAGCGAGAGTCTGAACTGGCTGTCGATCAATCCCACCATCGGCACGATGATGGGGATCGTGGTCGTGGGTTTAGTGTTCAAGGCCGCGCTAACCCTGCTGGCCTATCGCCAGGTGGGGTACACGGTCGCGGCGATCGCCACCGACGGGCGATTGAACTTTCTGCGGGCGTTATCGTCCTCGCGCTGGGAATATTTTTTGAGCCAGCGCACTGGCAAGCTGTCTAACACGATCTCCACCGAGGCCACGAACAGCGCCGAGGCGTTCCAGAGCATGGCCAATCTGGCCGCGCTGGCCTCCCAGTCGACCGTGTTCTTGCTGGTCGCGCTGTTGATCAACTGGAAGATCGCAGCCCTGGCGGTGGGCGTTGGCGTGGGCATCTTTGGCCTGCTCAAGATCATGGTCTCGATTTCACGCGAGGCCGGCGGGCGCCAGAAGAATTCCTTTCAGCAGCTCATGGCGTTGTTAACCGACTCGCTGGCCTCGCTCAAGCCGCTCAAGTCGATGGCCCGCGAAGGCCAGATCGATCGCATGCTCGAGCGCCAGACCCAGGATCTGAACAACGCGCTGCGTATTCGAGTTTTGGCCCAGGAATCGCTCAAGGCGCTCCAGGAACTGCTGATCGGCGTGGTGCTGATCGTCGGCGTGGCGGCTTCGCTGCTGGTCTGGGATCTGCGGCTGTCCGAGATCATGGTCCTGACCATCGTGCTCGCCCGCATGCTCACACGTCTGAGCAAGGTCCAGCAGGAATATCAGAAGTTGGCTTCTCGCGAGGCCTTCTACTGGGCGATGAACGAACAGATCGAAGAGGCGCGGGCGGCGCGCGAGAGCGCCTTCGGCGATCGCCAGCCCAGTCTGGACCAAGGCGTGCAGATCAAGGACGTTCAGTTCGGTTATGAGGGCCGCAACGTACTGCGCGACGTGAATATCGAGATCCCCGCCGGCGAGTTCACCACGCTGATCGGTTTTTCTGGGGCGGGCAAGACCACGCTCGTGGATCTGATCATCGGTCTGCTGCGGGCCGATACCGGGCGTATTCTGATCGATGGCGTGCCGATCGACGAGATCGATATCCGAGCCTGGCGGGCAATGATCGGCTATGTGCCCCAGGATACCGTTCTGCTGCACGACACGATCTACAACAACGTCGTGGTCGGCGATGCCGATCTGTCCGAAGACGCCGCGATCGCTGCGCTTGAGCAGGCCGGGGCTTGGGATTTCGTATCCCAGATGCAAGACGGCATTCATACCAACGTCGGCGAACACGGCGGGCGGCTGTCCGGCGGCCAGCGCCAGCGGATCGTCATCGCCCGGGCGCTAGTGCACAAGCCCCGTCTGCTGATCTTAGACGAGGCGACCAGCGCGCTGGATCCGGAAACCGAGGCCGCGGTCAGCGCCACTCTGCGGGCCCTGGGTGACGACTATACGGTGCTGGCGGTATCCCATCGCTCGGCGCTGACCGAGCGCTCGGATCATGTCTATCGACTGGAACAGGGCACTGCGCGGGTCGATGAGGCACCGGCTCGCGCCAGCGCCTGAGTTGGCTACTCGGCCCGGCCGGCGTCCGCCAGCCGGCGTAGCGCGTTAGCTAGCGCGCGATCGTCGATATAACCGGCGGTCTGCTGTAAATGAGCGCGGGTGCGCTCGGACATCGGGCGCGGCCGGGTCACGGTTTCGAACGGCCCCAGCCCGACCGGGCGCACTTTGACCTGGATCCGGTTGACCTGCAGGCGCATGCGCTGGGCCAGCGCGCGCGCCAGCTGAACTTCCATATAGCGCAGCCGGGTGGCCCAGGCGGCATTGGCCACGTGTAGGCGCAGACAGTAGTCCTCGTAGGCTGCGACCTGGATCTGCGAGCCGGCGGCCTCTGGCAGAATCTCCAGTAGCGCTGCGCGAATACGCGCCAGGAAACGGGCGCGGCCGAGAATGTCGGCCATCGCGGGCGCAGCGATATGCAAAAGGGACTGGATTGATTGAGGTGTCGACCCCATGTCCTGAGCTGGTACGGCGTCGTTGATCTGCCATCGTAGCAGTTTCGAGGCCGTTCGGAATCGCCGGCGCGGGCGCCCAGCGAGTCGGTTTCACAACCCGGCGTAGGGCAGCGTGTCTTAAAGCGCTGCACCGGCTGCGTTATCATCCGGCTTTTGGCGGCGACCCGCGTGCCGCCTGTCGGGCCAGACGACGAGGGTTCATGAGCAATTTCCTGACCAAACTGATCGGTAGCCGCAACCAGCGCGTCGTCAAGCGCATGCATAAGGTCGTGGATGCGATCAACGCCCGAGAGGCCGAGTTCGAGGCGCTTACCGACGAACAGCTGACCGCCAAGACCGAGGAGTTCCGCCAGCGACTGGCCGATGGTGCGACCCTGGACGACCTGCTCGAGGATGCTTTCGCCGTGGTGCGCGAGGGCGCCAAACGGGTGCTCGGCATGCGCCACTTCGATGTACAGCTGGTCGGCGGTCAGGTACTGCACCACGGCAAGATCGCCGAGATGAAGACCGGTGAGGGCAAGACTCTGGTCGCGACCCTCACGACCTATCTCAACGCTCTGGAAGCCAAGGGCGTGCACATTATTACGGTGAACGACTATCTGGCCTCGCGCGATGCCGACTGGATGGGCCGGCTGTATCGCTTTCTGGGTCTAACCGTGGGCACGATTTTTTCGGGCCAGGATACCGAGGCCAAGCGTGCGGCCTACGCCTGCGATATCACCTATGGCACGAACAACGAGTTCGGCTTCGATTATCTGCGCGACAACATGGCCTTTACCCCGGAGGACCGAGTCCAGCGCAAGCTCAACTACTGCATCATCGACGAGGTCGACTCGATCCTGATCGATGAGGCCCGGACGCCGCTGATCATCTCCGGGCCGACCGATGATGATCCTGAGACCTCGCAGCGCGTGGACAAGCTGGTCACGCATCTCACCGAGCAAGAAGAAGAAGAGGGGCCGGGCGATTACGCCAAGGAAGAGAAAAGCAAGCAGGTGCATCTGACCGAGGACGGCCATCAGAAGGTCGAGGCGTTGATGCGCGAAGCCGGTCTGTTGGCCGAAGACGAGTCGCTCTACGACGCCAACAACGTTGCGCTCATGCACCATATGAACGCAGCGCTGCGCGCACATGCGTTGTATACCAAGAACATCGAATACATCATCGCCGACGGTGAAGTGGTCATCGTCGACGAATTCACCGGTCGGACTATGCCCGGCCGGCGCTGGTCGGACGGCCTGCACCAGGCGATCGAAGCCAAGGAAGGGGTGCCGATCCAGAAAGAAAACCAAACCCTGGCGTCGATCACCTTCCAGAATTTCTTTCGGCTGTATAACAAGCTCGCCGGCATGACCGGCACCGCCGATACCGAGGCCTTTGAGTTCCAGTCGATCTATGAACTGGAAGTGGTGGTCATTCCCACCAACCGGCCGCTGCAGCGCAAGGATCTGCCCGATCAGATCTATATGACCGGCCGCGAGAAGTTCGAGGCGATCGCCAACGAGGCGGTTACGGCCAGCCAGACCGGCCAGCCGGTACTGATCGGCACGGCCTCGATCGAAGCTTCGGAAGTGCTGGCCCAGCTGCTGCGCCAGCGCGGTATCCGTCACGAAGTGCTTAACGCCAAGCAGCACGAGCGCGAAGCCGAAATCATCGCCCAGGCCGGCCGGCCGGGGGCGGTCACGATCGCGACCAACATGGCCGGCCGCGGTACCGACATTGTGCTCGGCGGCAACGTCGAGGAAGCGCTCGAGGCCCTCGAGGAAGGCGACGAAGCCGGCCGGCAGCGGATTCTCGACGAATGGCATAAGACCCACGACGCGGTACTGGAATCCGGCGGTCTACTGGTGATCGGCTCCGAACGTCACGAATCGCGGCGCGTCGACAACCAGCTGCGCGGGCGCTCTGGCCGCCAGGGCGATCCGGGGGCCTCGCGGTTCTATCTGTCGCTCGAAGACAGTCTGATGCGTATCTTTACGCCACCGCGGCTGCGTTCGATGCTGCAGAACCTCGGCCTGGAAGAAGGCGAGGCGATCGAGCATAAATGGGTGACCCGGGCGATCGAGAACGCTCAGCAGAAAGTCGAGCGCCACCACTTCGATATCCGCAAGCAGCTGCTGGAATACGACAACGTCGCCAATGATCAGCGCCAGGTCGTCTACGAGCAGCGCAACGAAATCATGGACTCCGACAGCATCTCGGAGTTGGTCGAAAATATCTGGACCGATGTGGTCGACGAGGCGATCTCGGAATACATCCCGCGCGCCAGCCTCGAAGAGCAGTGGGACGTCGAAGGCCTCGAGCAGGCGATCGAGCGCGATTTCGGCTCCGAGCTGCCGATTCAGAAATGGCTGGATGAAGAAGACCAGCTCGACGAAGAAGGCCTGCGCGAGCGGATCGCGGCCGAGCTCAAGACCACCTATGAAGAAAAACGCGAGGCCGCCGGGGCCGAAAACATGGCCCAGATCGAGAAGGCGGTCGTACTGCAAGTCCTGGATTCGCTCTGGCGCGAGCACTTGGCGGCGATGGACTACCTGCGCAAGGGCATCCATTTGCGCGGCTATGCTCAGAAGGATCCAAAGAACGAGTACAAGCGTGAAGCCTTCGAGATGTTCAACAATATGCTCTCGCGCTTGAAGCACGAGGCCGTGACCGTGTTGGCGCGGGGCCGTATCGATAACCAGATCACTGAAGAGGCCCGCGAAGATCGCCGGCGCCAGATGGAAGACATGCAGTTCCAGCACGAGGATGCGGCCTCGGCTGCGGAACAGGCGGTCGCGCAGCCCGGTGCCGAAAGCGAAGGCGCGGAAGTGGCTCCCGAGCAGGCCGCCCAGGCGAATCTGCCGGGGCCGGGCCAGCCGGTTGGCTCCGGGCCGGCGGCCGGTGACGATGTCGAAGTCCGGCCGGAGACCTTCGTGCGCGACGGCCGTAAGATCGGGCGCAACGAATCCTGCCCCTGTGGCTCGGGCAAGAAATTCAAGCATTGCCATGGACGGGATGCCTGATCCAGAACACCGATCCGTGTACCGTCCGATGCCGGTTCGCGGTCAGTCTCAAAGGAATCGATAGCTCATGGCGGTCAATTTGAAAGCGCCCGAGCGGTTGCTGGCCGTAGCCGGTGCGCGCTGGGCCTGTGCCGATGCGGCGATCAAAAAGCCCGGTGACGACGACATAGCGTTGCTGGTGTTGGACCCCGGGGCGACGGTCGCTGGTGTGTTTACGCGCAACGTTTTTGCCGCGGCCCCAGTGATAGTGGCTAAGCAGCACTTGGCGGCTCGGGCGCCACGGGCGCTGTTGATCAATAGTGGCAACGCGAATGCCGGTACCGGTGATGCCGGTGATGCTGACGCCCGGCAGTGCTGTGCCGCAGCCGCGCGTGCGCTCGACCTGGATCCAGAGCAGATACTGCCGTTTTCGACCGGTGTGATCGGCCAGGCGTTGCCGATGGAACGCATCGTGCCCGCGATCGATACGTTGGCCGGCGGCCTCGATGCCCAGGGCTGGCTGGGGGCTGCGCGCGCGATCATGACCACCGACACGGTGCCCAAGGGCGGATCGCGAACGCTGGCCATCGATGGCCAGACCGTAACGTTGACCGGCATCTCGAAAGGCTCGGGCATGATTTGCCCGAACATGGCGACCATGCTGGCCTTCCTGGCCACCGATGCGGCGATTCCGGCAGCGGATCTGGATCAGGCGCTGCGTACGGCCAATGCGGCGTCGTTCAACAGCATCACGGTCGACGGCGACACCTCGACTAACGATGCCGCGATGCTCTGCGCCACTGGCGCCGGGGTGGCGTTGACCCGCGAGCATGCGCAGTGGCCGGCGTTTGTCGAGGCCTTGACCGAGCTGATGCGTGAACTTGCCTGTGCGATCGTGCGCGATGCCGAAGGTGCAACCCGCTTCATGAGCCTGGCGGTCAGCGGTGCGGCGAGCATCGATGAAGCCCGCGCCGTGGCGTTCACGGTCGCCCATTCGCCGTTATTTAAGACTGCGGCCTTCGCGGGCGACCCTAACTGGGGGCGGATTCTGGCTGCCGTGGGGCGCGCGCCGGTCGAGGCCTTGGATATCGCCGGGGTCGATATCGCGCTTGATGAGGTGGCGATCGTGTCCGGCGGCCAGCCGCGGGCGGATTATCGTGAGGAGGACGGCGCGGCAGTGATGGCTCAACCGGAATTCACGATACATATCGGCCTGGGGCGCGGCGACGCGGCGACCACGGTCTGGACCTCGGATCTGTCCTACGACTATGTCCGCATCAATGCCGAATATCGCAGCTGATATGGATACACCGCTGGATATCGCCGTTGGAGTACTGGTCGATAGCCAGGGCCGGCTATTGATCGCCCAGCGGCGACCGGATACGCCGGGCGCTGGCTACTGGGAATTCCCGGGCGGCAAGCAGGAACAGGGCGAGTCGATTTTCGACTGCCTGACCCGGGAGCTCGCCGAAGAGATCGGGGTGACCGATCTGCACGGGGCGCCGCTGATTCGGTTCTGTCATGACCGCGGTCCCAGGCCGGTACGCCTGCACGTCTGGCGTATCCATGACTGGACAGGCACGCCCGGCGGCCGCGAAGGCCAAGCAATACGCTGGGCGTCGGCCGCGGAACTCGATGACGTGAGCCTGTTGCCGGCGACCGACGTGATATTGGCTGCGCTGGCGCTGCCACGTCAGTATCTGATCACACCAGGGATCATGGATTATGGCGAGATCGACTGGTTCGAAGGCCTGGACCAAGCCCTGGCCAACGGTACGCGTTTGCTGCGGCTGCGCGATCCGGCGCTGACGGATACCGAGTATGCACGCCTGGCAGAGCGGGTGATCGAGCTCGCACGCATCCATGAGACCGCCGTGCTGCTCGACCGCGATACCGATATGGTCGATGCGCTCGGGGCAGCCGGCCTACATTGGTCGGTCGATCAACTGGAACGGGCCGGCGGCCGGCCGGTCTCCAGCCAGCACTGGTTCGTGGTCTCGGCCCATAATGCTGCCGAGCTTACGGCTGCGGTCGAGGCGGGCGCCGATTTCGCGACTCTGTCGCCGGTCGCGGTGACGACCAGCCATCCCGAGGCAAGCCCGTTGGGCTGGCCCGGCTTCGAAAACGAACGCAGCGAACTGGCGCTGCCGGTTTATGCGCTGGGCGGTCTCGGCCCGGACGACGCCGAGGATGCTATCGCCCACAACGCCCAAGGCGTTGCGGCGATCACCGGGCTCTGGCCGGTCGGCAAGGGCTCGCGCGGCCAGCGACGCAGTATCTAAGCACTAGATCGCTGACCTCGAACGGGCCCGTCGGCCCGCATGCTCGGGGGCAGCTCGCATCGACTCGTGCGTTCCCGGGATATTTGCGTTTGGTGGCCCGCGGCCTTATGCCGGAGCGGTCAAACCGTGCTCAAGCGTGCTGCAGCAGCTTTCTCGAGTCTGGTGATGGGTCGTTCGAACGAGAGCCCGCGCCCGGCTGCTGGGCGCAGGCCGCCGGCTCTGGGGGGACCAAGATCAAAACTCACCATGCCAGAGGCTGGTCATGGTTGATTGGGCATAGGCGGCCCAATCCGAAGACGCCGGCGCGTTGGCTGCGGCGTCGTGGGGTACACCCGCTGGCGTTAGTGCGTCGGTTCGTCGTCCCCGTCGGCCCAGTTTGGGGTGCCGGCCGAGCCACTCGGGTCGGGGATTCGGTGGCTCTCGTCGAGCCAGTCGCCGAGATCGATCAATTTACAGCGACGCGAGCAAAAGGGGCGATACCGATTGTTCGGGCTCATATCGCTGGGCTCGCCGCATTGCGGGCAGGGGGCAGTCGGTTTTGAACTCATCGCGCTTTAGGTCGAAGTCAGTCTAGAAGCGGCAGCAGGCCATACGAAAGACGATGCTGGTCTCGGTCTGGCGGACATGCAGCTGGCTGTCCTGATGCTGCATGAAACGCACGGTCGCACGATGTCGGCCGCCGCTGATTTCAGGAAATACGCTGGCATCGTCGAGCAAGACGCGGATCATCTGGGTGCCGGCGGTCGTGTTGTGCACCAGTACGCCGTTTTTGGCGGTTTCCTGGGTGGGCGTGGCGCTGTCGCGCAGCAGTCGTAGCAGCACCCGGATGCCACGCTCGATCGGTAGAACGCGCCGCAGCCAACGATCGAGATCGGCCTCGATACGCTCGGCCGGCTGGGCAAGCCAGTGTCGATAGGCCGGCAGATCGAAGCTGCAAGTCCCGCCGGGAATCGCATGGCGATTATTGAGGCTGTTGAGCAGTTCGTTGTCGCGCAGCTGATAGGAGGCAAACTGCGGCGGGATTTGTGCCATGGCGTGGCTGGCTTCGTCGAGTTCAGCCAGTACGCCGTCGAGGCAGCCGTGATCGATATCCTCGCGCTCGGCCAAATGTTGCAGACCGTGGCGCCGCTGGACCAGTTCCTTGCTGACCTGGCCGCGGATATCGTGGCGCGACATCACATTGAGGATGTCCAAAAGCGTATCCAGCGTCGCACGTCGGCCCCAGGGACCGATATCCTCGCGATGATAGTGCAGTCGGGCCGTAAGATGTTCGACGCGCAGAAACGTCCGGATTCGCTCGTTGAGCGGTTGTTCGTAACAAAGCTCGTCGTCATCCGTCACACGGGCCTCCGCCAGTCTCAGATAAGCGACGATAGTCTATGTTGCCGACCTCACGGGTCAAAATATCGCCCGGTCTTTACTGCGCATCGATTCCGGTAGCGCGGGCTCAGCCGGGCAGATGCAAGGGCGGCAGATCGGCGATTTCGCCGCGTGCCAAGCGCTGGTAGCCGGCATGCAGGGCGGCGGCCAGATCGGCGATATCCTTGCGCGGGCCGGTGTTGATCAATACATCGTCGGCATGGGCCAGCCGCTCCTCACGCGCCTCCTGGGCTGCGATCATCTTGCGGGCCAGGGTCTCGTCGACATCGTCGCGGGTGGTCAGGCGCTCGATCTGGACGTGCTCCGGTGCATCGATGACCAGCACCCGATCGACCAGTTCGATCATGCTGGACTTGATCAGCAGTGGCACCACCAGAATGCAGTATTCGGAATCGGCAGCATCTCGCTGACGCGCCAGTTCCTCGCGAATCCGAGGGTGGGTAATCGCTTCCAGGTCGGCACGCGCGTCATCGTCGTCGAACACGATAGTGCGCAGTTCGCGCCGTTTGAGCTGGCCCGAGTCGTCGACGATATCGGCGCCGAAACGCGCGATGATTTCATCCAGGGCGGGCTCGCCGGGTTCGACGATCTGGCGTGCGACGCTATCGGCGTCGATGATCGCCACGCCCAGGCGTTCGAATGCGGCCGCAACGACGGATTTGCCGCTGGCGATGCCGCCCGTCAGGCCGATACATAGTTTCCGACTCATGCCGGGGCTCCGAAGACGAATTGATCAGACCGTCGGCCGATGGCCGTGTTGTCATCAACCTGTCGTAGATGACTGATAACGTCGAGCACAGGCACTAGCGCAATCCCGATAGCGTCAAATAGGCGTGCAGGATTGTATCGCCTGCGATCATTGCCAGCCAGCCGCCCAAGGCCAACCACGGCCCGAACGGCATCGGCGCGCCGCGTGCCAGGCGCCCGCTGGCCATTAACGCGCCGCCGACCAGGGCGCCGCCGAGCGAGGCCGCGAGGATAGCCAGCGGCAGCTGGGTCCAGCCGATCCAAGCACCCAAAGCGGCCGCGAGTTTGAAATCGCCATAGCCCATGCCGGCCTTGTCGGTCGCAATCAGAAAAGCCTGAAACACCAGCCAAAGCCCCGCGTAGCCGCTCGCCGCGCCGATGATTGCGGCTCCGGGCGCTGGGCTGCCGGGGATGCCCAGCGCGCTGGCCAGCAGACCGAGCCATAGCAGCGGCAGGGTCAGCGCATCCGGCAGCAGCTGGGTCTGCCAGTCGATCGCGGCCATGGCCAACAATAGCCACGAGACGACCGCCACGCAGCCGGCCCAGGGGGCTGGCCCAAAGCGTGCGAGCGCGATCACAGCCAGGCCTGCGGCGGCGATTTCAATCAATGGGTACTGTACGGAGATACGTGCACCGCAGGCTGCGCAACGTCCCCCGAGCAGAAGGTAGCCGACGACCGGCAGGTTGTGCCAGGGCTTGATCGGCGTATCGCAGTGCGCACAACGCGAGCGCGGAGTGGCCAGATCGAAGCGTTGGGTCTGCGAAGCCGGTGGCGACTGGTCGAGCGTATCGGCGGCCTCGGCCTGCCAGCGACGCGACAACATGATTGGCAGCCGCACGATCACGACGTTGAGAAAACTGCCGACAACCAGGCCGAGCACGATGACCGCAGACCAAACTAACCAGGACGGCAGGCTAGCCAAGACCATCAGACCACCGAGCCGAGTTTGAAGATAGGCAGGTACATGGCGATGATCAGACCGCCGACCAGTACGCCGATTACGGCCATGATCATGGGCTCCAATAGCGAGGACAGGGCATCGACTTGGGTATCGACTTCGGCTTCGTAGACATCGGCCACCCGGGCACACATTGCGTCGAGCGCGCCAGCCTCTTCGCCGATCTTGACCATCTGATGGGCCATGTTCGGAAAACGGCCGGTATTCGACATCGCCAGTTCCAAGCGCTGCCCCGATTCGACCTGGCCGCGCATTTGATCGATGGCTTCTTCGAAGCTGACGTTGCCGGCCGCGCGGGCGACCGAATCCAGGGCATCGACCAGCGGCACCCCGGCCGCAAACATGGTCGACAGGGTGCGCGAGAACCGAGCTACTGCAGCGTTGTTCACGATCGGGCCGACCACCGGTACCCGTAATGATATCCGGTCTAGCAGCCGCCGAAAGCCGTGCGAACGTCTGCGACCGATTACGAAACCATAGCCGGCCGCGACTGCCGTACCGACGATCAACCACCACCAGTGTTGGATGGTCTGCGATAGGCCGATGACCATTTGGGTAAAGGCCGGCAGATCGGCCCCGAAACCGCGAAACAGCGACTGGAACTGCGGCACCACGAAGTACAGCAGAATGCCCATGACGATGATCGCGACGATGACCACGGCAGCGGGATAGAACAATGCCTTGCGCACCTTGGCCTTGATCGCTTCGGTTTTTTCCTTGTAGGTCGCAATCTTGTCGAGCAGAGCCTCGAGCGTGCCGGAGCGTTCGCCGGCAGCGACAAGATTCACGAACAGGTCGTCGAAATAGCGCGGATGCTGGGCCAGGGCCTCGGCCAGCGACACGCCGGATTCGATTTCGTCGCGGATCGAGCGCACCAGTTCGGCCAAGCTTGGATTGGCTGCGCCTTCGGCCACGATCTCCAGCGATTGAACCAGTGGCACTCCGGCGGAGAGCATGGTCGCAAGTTGGCGCGACAGGATTGCAATATCGACCGGCTTGATCTTTTTCTTGCGCTGACCGCCGATGCCGAAAATCCGTGTCTGCTTGCGTACCCGCAGCGGATTGATCTGTTGTCGACGCAGCATGGTCCGGACCATGGCCTCGTTCGGCCCGTCGGTCTGCCCCTTGACCCGATCGCCGTTGCGATCAGTGCCGATCCAATAGAAGGTCTGGTTTTCGGTGCGAGTCTGTGCCATGTCCTCTCGGTGGTCGGCTAGTCCATGCCGAGCTTGGCCAGCCGGTAGCGCAAAGCACGGAAGGTAATGCCCAGCCTCTGGGCAGCCTTGGTTTTGTTATATCGGCAGGCTTCCAGCGCGCTTTGAATACGCTCGCGCTCGATTGCTTCGAGTTGGCTTTCCAGATCGGTGGATTCGTCGAATCCGTCTACCGGGCCGTACTCGGATGGGTGATCCACCGCTGCCTGGGCCAGCGGCGAATACAGGCGCAGATAGTCGCGCTCGATCACATGGCTTTCGGCCAGGGTGACGGCTCGTTCGAGTATGTTTTCCAGTTCCCGGATATTGCCCGGGAAGTCGTAGTTTTTCAGGGCCGTCATGGCATCCCGGCTGAGGCGCGGTGCTCTGTTCAGACGCATCTTGCGCTGCAACCCGGCCAGAATACGTTCGGCCAGGGCCGGAATATCGTCGGCGCGATCGCGCAGCGGCGGCACTTTGAGTTCGATCACGTTCAGCCGATAGTACAGATCCTCGCGAAAACGTCCGCGTGCCACCTCAACCGATAAATCGCGATGGCTGGCGCTGACGATGCGCACATCGACCGGGGTTTCCATGGTCGCGCCCACCGGCCGGATCGAGCGTTCCTGAATGGCGCGCAGCAGTTTGACCTGCATGGCCAGCGGCATGTCGGCGATCTCGTCGAGAAACAGGGTGCCGCCGTCCGCTCGGGCGAACAGGCCCGGGGTGTCGCGCAGCGCGCCGGTGAACGCGCCGCGGATATAGCCGAAGAACTCGGTCTCCATCAGCGCGTCCGGAATCGCGCCGCAGTTGACCGGTACGAAGGCGCCGTTCTCGCGCGGGCCTTCAGCGTGGATCATGCGTGCCACCAACTCCTTGCCGGTGCCGGACTCGCCAGTGATATAGACCGGGGCCTGGCTGCGTGACAGTTTGCCGATCGTGTGCCGTAGATCCGCCATGGCCTGGGTCTGACCAACCAGACGGGGCGAGGTATCCAGCGATGGATGAGGAGGGGCGTCGTGATCCAGCCCAGCCAGCTTGAGGGCCTGGTCCACCAGTGAGCGCAGCCGAGCGACATCGACGGGCTTGGAGACGAAATCGAAGGCGCCGGCCTTGAGGCTGGCGACTGCTGATTCGGCCGAACCATAGGCGGTGATCACCGCGACCGGGCAATTCGGGGCGCGGTCATTGATATGCCGGACCAACTCGATACCCTCGCCATCCGGTAGGCGCATGTCGGTCAGGCACAGATCGAAGGTTTGTGCGTCGAACAGCCGCTGTGCTGTGGCCAGGCTGTCGGCCGCTACAGTCGTGATGCCCATGCGACTGAGCGTGATTTCCAGCAGCTCGCGGATATCGCTCTCGTCATCGACGATCAGCGCGTGCGCATTGGTCGGAACAGCAGCGTTCATTGCGGCAACGAATCCTGGTCGGGCGGTACCCGGGGTAACAATATACGAAAGCAGGCGCCGGCTGCCCGGCCGGATATCGGCAGCAGCCGGGCCCCGTTGGCTTCACAGAGTTCGCGGGCGATATGTAGACCCAGGCCGGTTCCTTCGGCGGCTGTGGTGAAAAACGGTTCGAGTACGCGGTCGAGCACATCCTCGGGAATGCCCGGGCCGTTATCGGCAATATCCAACGCCATATTGCGGTTGTTGTCCAGATGCCAACGAATCGAGATCGTGGGGGCCGCCTGGCCACGGGCATGCCGGTGGCTGTTGTCCCATAGATTGAACAGCACCTGTCGAAGCTGCTCCGGATCGAAACGAATGGTGGTCTCTGGCGGGTCGGTTTCGAATCGCAGCGCCGGCGGATTGCTGCGGCTATCGCGATAGTCGTCGATCGCCTCGGCCAGCCAGGGCCCCAGCACCAGGGTTTTCGGCTGCTGGGCCGAGCGGCGTGCCAAGCCCAGGACGTCGTCGACAATCCGGTCGATGCGTCGGCAGTGTCGATGAATCATGCGCAGAAGACGTTGGTCTTCAGTGCCTAGCGCTTCGGATTCGGCCAGCAGCTGGCCTGCATGGCTGATGGCGCCGAGCGGGTTGCGGATCTCGTGGGCGATACGGGCGGTCAGGCGGCCCAGCGAGATCAGTTTCATCTGCTGGGCCTGACGGCTGGCCCGCAGCGCGTCCTCCAAAAAGACCAGGGTGGTGGTGTCGTCACCCCCCAGACTAGAAAAACTCGGTTGTAGCGGCCGGCCGGCGATCTCGACGATCTCGGCGGCCTTAGCCCGGGTCTGCCAGGCCACGAGGGCTTCAAGCAGTGCGGGCGGTAGAGCCTCGGCGTGCGTCAGCGGCGGCTGCTCGGGGGCGTGCTCGATCAGGTCGACGGCCGCCTGGTTGGCGGTCTGAATTCGGCCTTCGGCATCGATCACGATCGCACCGGTCTGCATGCGCTCGATAATACGATGGTTGAGTTCGGCGAGATCGCGAGCCTGGTTGGCATGGCTCGCCGCAGAGGCATCGCTGGCCCGAACGCGATGGGCCAAGCCATACGCCATCCAGGTCGTGGCCAGGTACAGGGCGCCGAGAATCCCGGACTGCATGAAATCGGTGTGGGCTGTATCGAGCTGCCAATGCCGCAGGATCTCCTGGCTCAGCAACCCGAGGGTGGCGGTGGCGGCGAATAGGGCGGCCCGACGGCCGGGAAGTAATATACCGGCGGCCGTCAAGGGCGCCAGTAGCAGCATTGCAGGCCCCCCGGCCGCCCCGTTGCCGGTATAGCTCAGCCCGAGCAGCAGTACGCTGTCGACCAGAATCTGCGCGACGATATGCAGCTCAGGTTGTGGCCAGCGCACCAGGGCCGTACCGGCCTGGCCCAGCGCCAGCGCGAGGTAGATCAGGCTCAGAATACGAAACGCCCTGGCGAGGCTGGGATCGAAAAGGCCGTGATCGAGATTTGCGCCGGCGCTGAGCACGGCCACCAGCCCGAAAGCCACGGCGCTGCGATAGAGCGCCAGCGTCAGCGCGGCACGCCAGCTCGCCCCGGTTGGCGCGATTGTTTGCTGCGGTTTCATGCTGCCACCAAGGCGGCAGCGGCGAGCCGGGCTCTGGGGGCGGGCCAGCGTATCGGTATGCCGGTAGCTGTTCCGGGCACCGGCATAATAGGGCGACGCTTGGCAGTGGGTTGCGGCCCGGTCGATTGATGCCGCTTGGCGCTGGGGCTGAATAGGTCGGCCAGGCTCAGATCAAGCCATGTCACGAGCGATCGGTATCGTGCTCTTGGCAGCAAAAACCGTCCCCGTCCGGGCGCATCAGGCGCCGGTCGACATAGGCGCCGCAGCGGGTACAGCGCGCGGTCGCGGCGAATGCTGGCTGTTCATCGCGTTTGACCGAGCGCGCCTTGTCGGTCAGTACGCGGCGCAGTAGCAGTGCTACGGCGCCGATCGCGCAAATGATCAGGATCAGACGTGCCATGCCCGTTTCGGTCGCGTTTTTGTCGGTAATCAGCATACGCCCCCCAGTGCATCCAGCGACAGATTTCGGCCCTCGGACCGGGCTTGATCGCGGTATTGATTGGCGGATACAAGTTGTGGTCAACGCTTCAAGGCGCGACAATGCGCGCCGTTTTCGAGTTTTGAGTTTGTTTGCAACCGAGGCGATGCCATGAACGTTCACGAATACCAGGCCAAGGAAATCTTCGCACGCTTCGGCGTGCCAGCAGGCGTAGGCAAGGTCGCCCGGTCGGCCGATGAGGCCGTGTCGGTGGCCAACGAGCTCGGCGGCGAGCGCTGGGTAGTCAAAGCACAAGTGCATGCCGGCGGCCGCGGTAAGGCCGGGGGCGTGAAGCTGGTCGACAGCGTGGACGCAGTGCGCCAGGCCGCCGACGAAATGATCGGCTCGACCCTGACGACCCACCAGTCGGGCGGCGTGGCGCTGCCGATCCATTCGGTCTACGTCGAAAAGCCGGCCGATATCAAAAGCGAGCTGTACCTGTCGGTGCTGGTCGACCGGGCCACGCGCAAGGTCACCTTCATCGCGTCGCCGGAAGGCGGCATGGATATCGAGGAAGTCGCCGAGTCGACGCCGGAAAAGATCACCCAGATCGCGATCCACCCGGCCGCCGGTTTCCAGCCCTACCAGGGCCGCGAGCTCGGTTTCTTCCTCGGCCTGGACAAGAAGCAGGTCGGTGAATTCGTCAAGGTCATGAAAGGCCTGTACGACATGTTTATGGAGACCGATGCCTCGCTGGTCGAGATCAACCCGCTGGTCACTACCGGCGATGGCGGCCTGGTGGCGCTGGACGGTAAGCTGAACTTCGACGACAACGCGCTGTTCCGGCACAAAGAGTTTGCGGAGATGCGCGACCTGACCCAGGAGAACGAGCGCGAGGCGCAGGCCGCCGAGCACGATCTCAACTACATCCAGCTGGACGGCAACATCGGCTGCATGGTCAACGGTGCTGGCCTGGCCATGGGCACCATGGATTTGGTCAAGCTGCACGGCGGCGAGCCGGCCAACTTCCTGGACGTCGGCGGCGGCGCAACCACCGAGCGCGTAACCGAGGCGTTCAAGCTGATCACTGCTGGTGAAGGCGTGAAAGCCATTCTGGTCAATATTTTCGGTGGCATCGTGCGCTGCGACCTGATCGCCGAGGGGATTATTACCGCGGCCAAGGACGTTGGCATCAATGTGCCGGTCGTGGTGCGTCTAGAAGGCACCAATGCCGAAGAAGGCCGCAAGCTGCTGGACGAGTCCGACTACGACCTCATCGCCGCCCAGGATCTGACCGACGCGGCCCAGAAGGTGGTCGCCGAGGCCCGCGGCTAAGCCCAGACCCATCGATCGTCCAAGGATTTACCGAGCAGGATTTAAGTCATGAGTATTCTCGTCAATTCCGATACCAAGCTGATCGTCCAGGGTTTTACCGGCAGCCAGGGCACTTTCCACTCCGAGCAGTGCATCGAGTACGGCACCAATATCGTGGGCGGCGTCACGCCGGGCCGTGGCGGTGAGACCCATCTGGATCGCCCGGTGTTCAACACCTGTAAGGAAGCGGTCGCTGCGACCGGCGCCAACGCCACGATGATCTACGTGCCGGCCCCGTTCGCCGCCGACGCGATCCTCGAAGCCGCGGATGCTGGCATCAAAACCATCATCTGCATCACCGAGCACATCCCGGTGCTCGATATGCTGCGTGTGCGTGCCGCACTGGATGATTCGGATTCGGTGCTGATCGGCCCGAACTGCCCCGGCGTGATCACCCCGGGCGAGTGCAAGATCGGCATTATGCCGGCGCATATCCACCAGAAGGGCAAGATCGGCATCGTGTCGCGCTCCGGCACGCTGACCTACGAAGCGGTCTTCCAGACGACTCACAACGGTCTTGGCCAATCCACCTGTGTGGGCATCGGCGGCGACCCGATCCACGGTCTGGACTTCGACGACGTGCTCGAGATGTTCGAGAACGACCCGCAGACCGAAGGCGTGGTCATGGTCGGCGAGATCGGCGGCACTGCTGAGGAAGAAGCCGCCGAGTACATCAAGAACCACATGACCAAACCGGTGGTTGCCTACATCGCGGGCGTGACCGCGCCCCCGGGCAAGCGCATGGGCCATGCTGGTGCGATCATCTCGGGCGGCAAGGGCACGGCTGACGACAAGTTCGCCGCTCTCGAAGCCGCGGGTGTCGCTACGGTACGTTCGACCGCCGAGATCGGTACCAAGATGCAGGAAGTGCTGGGCTGAGTGCGCAGCGACACCTGATCTGATCGAAAGCCGGGCCCGCACCGCGGGCCCGGCTTTTTATATTTTCGGGCCCTACGGGTTGGGGTGTCTGCAATCGGCGTGCTTGAATGGCGACACGAAGCTCCAAAAGCAAACCGACGTCATGAGCGAGACCTACGAACTGAGTTGCGACTGCGGCCATGTCACCATGACCGCCCACGGCGAGCCTAAACTGTCGCTGTATTGTCACTGCGCCAGCTGCCGTGCGTTGTACAACACCGACGTGCTATCCGCGACCGGCTGGGCCGACGATCAAGTTGAACTGCCGGAGCCAGGCGATATGTTCGCTCATGAGCTCGACGGCAAGCAGATGACCCGCTACGGCTGTCCGCAGTGTGGAATGACCCTATACGGGCGCCACAAACCGGGCATTCCGGTGATTCCGCATGGCGTGTTCCGTAAGGCCAACGGTGGCCATCTGCCGGCGGCATTGGCGCCGACGCTGCATTTGTTCTATCGCGAACGGGTGATCGACGTCGACGACGATTTGCGCAAGTCCGAAGGCGGCGAAGCCGTCGGGCTGGAAAGCTAAAGACCGTAGCCGGCGCCGCAGCGATTGGCGGATCGGTCGAGGCATGCGTGATTGAGACGTATGCCGCGGCCGCGCCGGCCTTTATCAATGTCTGCGGCCCTCAATGAAAGGAAGCCTGTCTTGGCCAACGTCTATGAACTGAGTTGCGACTGCGGCGCGATCGCGCTCAACGCGCGTGGCGCCCCGGAAGTCAGCGCCTACTGCCATTGCGAAAGCTGCCGGCGCCTGTATGGCGTTGAAGTGTTCTCGGCCAGTGCCTGGGCGAACGAGGCGGTCAAGCGCCGGGTCGTGGATGCCGATGCGACACTGATTGGCCATCGGCTGCTCGGTCGACGCATGTGGCGCTACCATTGCTCGGAGTGTGGTCGGCTGATGCACGGGCGCAACCGCCACGGCCACATCGTGATCCCCAACGAACGATTCCGTGAGGCTGCCGACGGCCGTCTGCCGTCGCCACTGGCGCCCACGGCGCATTTTTTCTACAACGAGCGTGTGCTTGATATCGCCGATGATCTGCCCAAACATGCCGCTGACGGCGGGGCGGCGACGGCGCATGGCGATACCGCTACCGGTTAGCCATCGACCGATTCATCTATTAAGGCCGCGCCGCGATCCCGGTGTGGGTGGCCGGGCAACGAGGAGATGAGCTTGCCTGTTGTAAACGAACGACGAGTCACGCCGCCGGGATGCGTTCCGGGACGCCTGGGTGAAGCCGCGCATGGCCGCCTTGTATTTGTCGAGCAGGAACGCGTTCTGCGTATCAATGAACCAGAGGTTGTCCCAGCATGAGCGACTCTTCGCTACGCCTGGCCCTGGCCCAGCTCAACGTTTGGGTCGGCGATATCGAGGGCAATGCCCGGCAGATTATGGAGGCCGCGGAGATCGCGCGCGATCGCGAACAGGCCGATATCATGGTGACTCCCGAGCTGGCCTTGATCGGCTATCCGCCGGATGATCTATTGCTGCGACGCGGCTTGCCGGACGTGATCGAGCAGGCCCTGGACAAGTTGACCCGTGAACTGGTTGGGATCACGGTCGTGATCGGATATCCGGAATACGTCGGCAACGAAATCTACAACGCCGCTGTTGTCGTGCGCGATGGCGAACGGATCGCCCACTATCGCAAGCAGTGCCTGCCCAATTACGGCGTATTCGATGAGCGCCGCCACTACCGGCCCGGCGATGCGCCTTGCGTGTTCGAGCACAACGGACACCAGGTCGGGGTGACCATCTGCGAAGACATCTGGGAACAGGGCCCGGCAGCCCAGTCGGCGGCGGCCGGCGCTGAGATCCTGGTCAATCTCAATGCCTCGCCTTTCCATGTCGATAAGCAGGCCGAGCGTGAGCATCTGCTGGCGGTCCGGGCCCGGGCCAACAACCTCGCCATCTGTTATTGCAACGCCGTCGGCGGGCAGGACGAGCTGGTGTTCGATGGCCGCTCCTGTGCGGTCACGCCTGCTGGCGATATTGCATTACGGGCGCCGGCGTTCGAGGCCGGGGTTTATAGCCTGGACTGGCAGCACCGTCAGGCCGAAGGCGAGATCGCGGAATTGCCCAGCGCCGAGGCGCTGATCTACGACGCGCTCGTACGAGCGACTCGCGACTATGTCAATCGCAACGGCTTCCCCGGTGTGATCATCGGTTCTTCCGGTGGCATCGATTCGGCGCTTGCGCTTGCGGTCGCAGCCGATGCGGTTGGCGGCGATCGGGTCTGGGCGGTATCCATGCCGTCGCGCTATACCGCCGATATCAGCAACGTCGATGCCGCCGACCAGGCCGAACGCATGGGGGTGCGCTACGATGAAGTACCGATCGAAAGCGGTTTCTCGGCAATGCTGGAGACCCTGGCGCCGATCTTCGGCGATCGCGAGCCCGATACCGCCGAAGAGAATCTACAGTCGCGGATTCGCGGTGCGTTGTTGATGTCGATCTCCAACAAGTTCGGCCATGTCGTGCTGGCCACTGGCAACAAATCCGAGATGGCGGTGGGCTATGCCACCCTTTACGGCGACATGTGTGGCGGTTTCGCGCCGCTCAAGGATGTCTACAAGACCTGGGTGTACCGGCTGGCCAAGTTCCGCAATACCCGTAGCGAGGTGATCCCCGAGCGCGTGATCACCCGGGCGCCGTCGGCAGAGCTGCGCGACGACCAGGCCGATACCGATACGCTGCCGGAGTACGACGTGCTCGATCCGATCATCGAAGCCTATGTCGAGGACGGAGCGTCGATCGAAGACATTGTCGCCAAAGGCTATGCCGAGGCCGATGTGCGCCAGGCAGCCGGGCTGATCCGGCGCAATGAGTACAAGCGTCGGCAGGGCGCGCCAGGGCCGAAGGTGACCCATCGGGCGTTCGGGCGCGATCGACGCTATCCGATCACAGCCGTATACGGAGATTTCTAGGTCAGCATTGGGTGCCGCCCATGAAAAAGGCCGCGCCTGACCGGACGCGGCCTTTTTCATCCTTAAAAGACGACCGGTGGGTCAGTCGTCCGCAGCGGGAACGTTCTCGGCATCGCTCGCCTCAGCGGCCTTGTCTGAGCCGCGTGCGGGCGCGCCATCCATGTCCGGTAAGACGTAGGCTGGAGTATCGCCGGCCTGCTGGCGATAGAACTCGTCGCGATGCAGCAGATAGTTCGGATACGACACCTGCATGATCGCCCGAGTGTCTTCGGCCAGATCGGGCAGGTTCAGCTGGGCATAGGATTCTTCCATGACTTCCAGCGCCCGCGGCACCGACTGCGAGCCTTGATAGTGCTTGACGATATCCTCGGCGCGGCGGGCCGATGCGACATAAGCATGTCGCTTGAAGTAGTACTCGGCGATCTGCAGATTGAACGCTGCTACCCGGTTGCGAATGTTGACCATGTGCAACTGGGCGTCTTTGGCGTAGTCGCTGTTCGGATAGTTTTTCAGCAGCAAACTGAAGTCGTTGAACGCCTGCTTGAGCGAATCGACGTTGCGCTTGTCCGGATCCGAGCCCAGCAGATTCGGATTGTTGCGCGCATAGTTCGACATGCCGCGCATGTAGTACACATAGTCGATGTGCGGGTTGCGCGGATGCTGCTTGATGAAACGATCCGCGGCCTCGACCGCCTGATCGTAGTCGCCGGCTTCATAGTGGCCGGTTACCGCTTCCAGCTCCGACTGCGGGGCGTATTTGGAAAACGGGAAACGTGCACTGACCTCGGCGTACAATGGCAGTGCCTGCGAAGGCTGACCGTGCAACAGGAAGTCGCGCGCCGAGTTGTAGAGACGTTTGGCATCGGCCGACTCGAGCTTGTGGCCCTGTCGGTCGGTCAGCGGTTTCTTGCTGTAGCCGGTTTCGTCGATCCCCTTGTCGGAGGCGCAGCCGGCCATCACCAACGTAGCGGTCACGCCCAGCGCGAGAACGATTTTTCGCATGCGAGCCCCGAAGCGCGTGCTAAGCGCGCGTTTTTTGATATGCAAAACAAGATCAAAGTATACCTATGAACCCCAGAGCGAGTCATACGAATGGTCGCCGTGGCGACTTTTGACCGGTCGGTGGCGTCCGAACAGACGAGACTTTTCATGAGCCAAGATCCTGCAGGCGACGACATCGAGTTGATCATCCCGGACGACCATGCCGGCGCTCGACTGGACAAAACCCTGGCAGTACTGCTGCCGGATTATTCGCGCTCGCGACTCAAACAATGGTTGAGCGCAGGCGATCTGACCGTGGATGGCGCATCGCCCGCGCCCAAGACCGCGATCGCCGGTGGCGAGCGCGTGCGGCTGATTGTGCCGGATGATGCGCATGACGAGACCGTCGCCCCGGAGGCCATGGCGCTGGATATCGTCTACGAAGACGAAGCGATCCTGGTGCTCAACAAACCGGCCGGGCTGGTCATGCATCCAGGGGCAGGCAATCATCACGGCACGCTACAGAACGCGCTGCTGGCCCACGACGAATCGTTGGCGGCCCTGCCGCGCGCCGGCATCGTGCATCGGCTGGACAAGGACACCTCAGGCATCCTGGTGGTCGCCAAGACTTTCGCGGCGCATAAGCAGCTGGTCGCCGATCTCGCCGAGCGCACGATCAAGCGCGAGTATGAGGCGGTCGCCTTGGGCGTGATGACAGCTGGCGGCCATGTCGATGCGCCGATCGATCGCCACCCGATCGATCGCAAGAAAATGGCCGTGCGTGAGGAAGGCCGCGATGCTGTGACCCACTATCGCGTGACCACCCGCTATCGGGCTCATACCCACGTGCGCTGTAGGCTGGAAAGTGGCCGGACCCACCAGATCCGGGTGCATATGGCCCATATCCGTTATCCGTTGCTGGGCGATCCTGTTTACGGCCGGCGGCTGAGCCTGCCGAAAGATTCCAGTGCGCCCTTTATCGACGTGCTGCGTGGATTCAAGCGCCAGGCGTTGCATGCCGCCAGCCTCGGCCTCGATCATCCGGTCACGGGGGAAGCCATGCAGTGGCATGCGCCGCGCCCGGCCGATTTCGAAGCGTTGCTGGCAGCACTGGCCGAAGACGCCCGGGCGCACGGCCGGTGAATCCGGCGCGTGACTTCCTCTGGGCCGACTGGCCCGCGCCGCCCCATATCCGGGCCGGCACGACATTGCGTAGCGGTGGCTTCAGCCTCGCGCCCTATGATCAGTTGAACCTGGGGACGCACACCGGCGATCGCATGGCTACAGTGCGTCGGAATCGTGATGCGCTGCGCTCGGCGCTGGCGCTGCCCGGCGAGCCTGTTTGGCTGAACCAGATCCACGGTACAGGCGTTGTCATGGCCGACGCGCCGGCGTCGGAAACTGCGGATGCCAGCGTCGCGCAACAGCCGGCAACGGTCTGTGCAGTGCTGACTGCCGACTGTCTGCCGGTGGTGTTCTGCAATCTGGCGGGCAGCTGCTGGGCCGTGGCGCATGCCGGCTGGCGTGGATTGGCGGCCGGGGTGCTCGAAGCCACGGTCGGCCGTTTGCCGGCGCGCTCTGATCAGTTGATGGTCTGGTTGGGGCCGGCGATCGGGCCTGCCCATTTCGAGGTCGGTGCCGAAGTGCGCGATGCGTTCCAGGCTTTCGATCCAGCGGCCGAGGCGATGTTTGTGGCCGGCCATCGCCCCGGGCACTACTTCGCCGACATCTATGCGCTGGCACGCGCTCGGCTGCAGCGGGTCGGGATCGATCGAATATATGGCGGGGGCCAGTGCACCGTCGATGATTCGGACCGTTTCTACTCCTACAGAAGAGGATCGCCTACCGGGCGTATGGCGACTTTAGTCTGGTCGACCACCGGGTAGGAGATATTTGCAAACGATTTCTGCTAAGTTGTGCGCTAGGCGAATGTAAACTTGATTACTGAGCGCTCTTATTATAACAAATAATAAGCGCGTTTGAGGGAGATCCCCGTCTCGTCGAGACGGATATTGGGGGGACAAACTATGTTTTCGAATCGATCCATGGGCTGGGTGCTCGGCCTGAGTCTTGCGTTGGTGATCGCTGGCTGTGGCGGCGGCGGTGGCGGCGGCGGCGATGACGACGATGGGGATAGCGGCAGCAGTGGTGGCGGCAGCAACGGCGGCGGGGGCAATAACAACTCCAGCTGCTCGATTCCTTCGGGCTTCATTGACGAAGCCGGGCCGAACCAGAGCGTCAAGACGGGGTCGATCGTTCAGCTCGACGGTTCGGATAGCCGTGGCGAAGACGGAGACGATCCCGACAGTTACCAATGGTCGTTCACTTCGCGCCCGGATGGCAGTAGTGCGGAACTGAGCAGCAATAGCAGTGCGGCGCCCCAGTTCACGCCTGACGTCAACGGCGAGTACGTCGTTCAATTGACCATCGACGGCATCGACTGTGAGGACGCCACCGATAGTGTCGAAGTCACGGCGACCCAGTCCGGCGAAAACGGCGCCCCGAATGCCGCGGCCGGTACCAATCAGACCGTTACCGTGGGCGATACCGTCACCCTCGACGGTTCGGATAGTTCCGACCCAGACGGTGGCTCGCTGGACTATAGCTGGGAGTTTGCTTCCCGCCCGGACAACAGCGACGCCAGTCTGTCGAATAGCAACGTTGTATCGCCATCCTTCACTGCCGACGAAGCCGGCACCTATGTGGTGCGCTTGCAGGTAGGCGATCGCTCCTCGGTCAGCGATAGCGATGAAGTCACGATCGTGGCCCAACAAGATACGCGGCCGACCGCGGATGCAGGGCCGGATCAGTCGGTGGGTATTGGTTCGACGGTTCGTCTGGATGGTTCCGACAGCAGCGATCCGAACGAACAGCTGATCACCTACGATTGGCACTTCCTGTCGGCCCCCGAGGGCAGCAATGTTCAGCTCGCGGGCGAAGATACCGTGCGCCCGGTGTTCCAGCCGGATCTGGCCGGTACGTATGTTGCCTCGCTCACGGTCAATAACGGTGACAGCAGCAGCGAGCCGGATACGGTCATCGTCACGGCCTCGCAGGGCAATAGCCGCCCGGTGGCCAATGCGGGCACGGATCAGAATGTTTCGACCGGTGTTGTAGTCAATCTCGATGGTGGCGAGAGCTTCGATGCCAACGGCGATAACTTGGGTTATCACTGGGTATTGTCGTCCATGCCAAGGGGCAGCCAGACCTCGTTGACCCGCGGCAGTTCGGCGACTCCGTCGTTCACCCCGGACGTGGCAGGTCAATACGTAGCCCAACTTCGGGTCGACGACGGCACGCTTATGAGCGCGCCGGACAGTGTGGTGGTTACGGCGGCTGCCCAGAACAGCGCTCCGGTGGCCGATGCCGGCAATAACCAGAGTGTGAATGTGAGCCAGCAGGTTTCGCTCAATGGCAGCGACAGCTCGGATGCCAACAGCGACTCGCTCAGCTATCACTGGCATATGGTCTCGCGGCCCGAGGAAAGCTCGGCGTCGCTGAACGACGCAGACAGCATTGATCCGGACTTTACGGCCGATGTAGCCGGCTTCTATGTGGTCTCCTTAACGGTCGACGACGGCCAGACCGAAAGTGCCGAGGACCATATGATCGTCACGGCAACGCCGGCACTGGCGCTGTATGTGAGTCGCGGCGATTCTGGCTATGAGCTGCTGGCTGACTCGGGTGGTTCGGATGACATCACCTTGGCTGCGGGTACCAGCGACGCGCTGTTGAACCGGTTCCGCCTGCGGGCACTGGGTAGTGACTACACCATCGAAAACATTCGCACGACTGCCGACAACACCAGCGATGGGACGCCGGTAGAGTCGTACTTCGACGGTCTGTCAGAAGGTCAGGAAATCGATGCTGGCGACAGTCAGGACTTCCAGACCCGCCTGCGCTCGGTGCCGAACGAGCAGGGGACTTACCATATCGAGCTGCGCTTCACGGCCCAGCCGAGCGGTCGGAACTACAACTTCACGTACAACGTCGAAGTCAACTAACGGCCGATGAGGAACCGGCGGCGAAGCCGCCGGTTCTGGTCGTACGATCCCTAGCTCAACAGAGCAAACGGCCGGCTTTTTAGCCGGCCGTTTTTTTTGGGCGGGATCAGCTGCCGGTTGCCTTTTTCTTGCTTGCAGTTTTGGATCGGCTCGAAGCGGCTTTCTTGCGCTGTGTCTTCTGCGGTCGAGCATTGCTGGACCCCGCTGTTTCCAACATGGGCTTGAGAAAACGCCCAGTGTGCGAGGCTTCACAAGCCGCCACGTCTTCGGGGGTTCCGGAGACGATGATCTCGCCGCCGCCTGAGCCCCCTTCGGGGCCAAGGTCGATCAGCCAGTCGGCGGTCTTGATCACGTCCAGATTGTGCTCGATCACTACCACCGCATTGCCGGCTTCGCGTAGGCGCAGCAGGACACCCAGAAGCTGCTTGATATCGTGGAAATGCAGACCCGTGGTCGGCTCGTCCAGCAGATAAAGAGTACGCCCGGTATCGCGCTTGGACAGCTCGCGAGCGAGCTTGATGCGCTGGGCTTCACCACCGGACAGGGTAGTCGCGTTCTGGCCGAGCTTGACGTAGGACAGGCCGACGTCTATTAGCGTCTCGAGCTTGCGTCTGAGGCTCGGTACTGGTGAAAAGAACTCGGCCGCGGCCTCGACACGCATGTCCAGCACGTCGGCGATGGTCTTGCCTTTATAGTGAACTTCTAGCGTCTCGCGGTTGTAACGCGCCCCGCCACAGGTTTCGCAGGTGACGTAGATATCCGGTAGAAAATGCATCTCCACCTTGATGACGCCGTCGCCCTGGCAGGTTTCGCAGCGCCCGCCCTTGACGTTGAACGAAAAACGTCCCGGCTTGTAACCACGGGCCCGGGCTTCCGGCGTATTGGCGAACAGCTCGCGGATGGTGCCAAACAGGCCGGTATAGGTCGCCGGATTGGAGCGCGGCGTGCGCCCGATTGGGGCCTGGTTGATGTCGATGACCTTGTCGAGATTGTCCAGCCCGTCGATGGCGGTGACCGGCGCAGCCCGGGCCACGGCCCGGTTGACCTGGCGCGCGGCGGCCGGGAACAGGGTCTCGTTGATCAAGGTCGACTTGCCGGAGCCGGACACACCCGTGACACAGGTGAGCTGGCCCATCGACAAGGCGGCGTCGACGTTCTTCAAGTTGTTGCCGCGGGCGCCGCGAATCCGAATTTCGTGTTCGCGGTCGTAGGGCACGCGCTGTTTCGGAATCGGGATGGTCAGCTTCGAAGACAGATACTGACCGGTCAGCGAGGCCTCATTGGCCGAAATCTCGGCGGCCGTGCCCTGGGCGATGAGCTGGCCGCCGTGATCGCCGGCCCCCGGGCCCATATCGATGACATGATCGGCCTCACGGATAGCGTCTTCGTCGTGCTCAACCACAATCACGGTGTTGCCGAGGTCGCGCAGGCGTTCGAGCGTATTGAGCAGGCGCCGGTTGTCGCGTTGATGCAGGCCGATCGATGGCTCGTCGAGCACATACATTACGCCCACCAGGCCGGCGCCGATCTGGCTGGCCAGTCGAATGCGCTGGGCCTCGCCACCGGACAGGGTCTCGGCCGATCGCGATAGGGTCAGGTAGTTCAGGCCGACATCGAGCAGGAATTTCAGGCGCTGATTGACCTCCTTGAGAATCGGCGCGGCGATCTCGGCGCGATGGCCGGGGATGTTTAAGTTCTCGGCGATGTCGTAGGCGCCCGAGATGCTGGCGGCATTGATCGCCGGCAGCGTTTGGTCGGCTACTCGGACGTGCCGGGCGGCCTCGTTGAGCCGGGCCCCGTCGCAGGCCGGGCAGGCCTTGTCCGACAGATATTTGGCCAATTCCTCGCGCACCGCCATCGAGTCGGTTTCGGCATAGCGCCGCTGCATGTTGTCGAGTACGCCCTCGAAAGCATGCTTGCGCACCCGCGTGCGGCCCCGCGCGTTGACGTAGCGGAACTCGATTTTCTTGCCGCCGGAACCGTTCAGAATGACCTTGCGGGCTTGTTCCGGCAGATCGCGCCAGGGCGTGTCGACATCGAAGTCGTAGGTATCGGCCAAGGATTCGATTAGGCCGAAGAAATAAGGGTTACGCCGATCCCAGCCGCGTACCGCGCCGCCGGCCAGACTCAGCGAGTCATCGGTGATCACGCGATCGACATCGAACACGCTTTGCGAGCCCAGCCCGTCGCAGGTCGGACAGGCGCCGTGCGGCGAGTTGAAGGAAAACATCCGCGGTTCCATGTCGTTGATGGAGTAGCCGCAGACCGGACAGGCGAACTGGGAGGAAAAGACTTCCGGCTCGGCCCCGCCGCGCCAGGGCATGATCCAGGCGATCCCCTCGGATAGGCGCAGCGCGGTCTCGAAGGATTCGGCCAGCCGCTGCTGGATGCCGTCGCGGATCTTGAAGCGATCGACCACGACTTCTAGGTCGTGCTTCTTCTTCGGATCGAGTTCCGGTACGCCCTCGTCGAGTTCGACGATTTCGCCGTCGACGCGCATGCGTACGAAGCCCTGGCCGCGCATCTGCTCGAAAATCTCGCGGTGTTCGCCTTTGCGCGAGCGAATCACCGGGGCCAGCAGCATCCAGGCGGATTCGGCCTCTTTCTCCAGGGTCTGGTCGACCATTTCCGAGACACTCTGAGCGGCCAGCGGTTCACCGTGTTTCGGGCAGTAGGGGGTGCCGGCACGCGCGAACAGCAGGCGCAGATAGTCGTGGATCTCGGTGACCGTGCCGACCGTCGAACGCGGGTTGTGGGACGTCGATTTCTGTTCGATCGAGATCGCCGGCGACAGTCCCTCGATGGCGTCCAGATCGGGTTTTTCCATCATCGACAGAAACTGCCGGGCATAGGCCGACAGCGATTCGACATAGCGCCGCTGGCCCTCGGCATAGATGGTATCGAAGGCCAGGCTGGACTTGCCGGAGCCGGACAGACCGGTAATCACGATCAGCTGATCGCGGGGCAGGTCGACGTTGAAATTGGCGAGATTATGCGTCCGCGCGCCGCGGATGCGGATATGGCTTTCCATGAAGGACCGTATCGAAAAAGGTCAACCGCTGAGTATACCCAGAGCGACAACCGAGCCGTAATCTGGGTGACTCCGGATGCTGTGCTAATCTGTCGCGCCTTGTCGCCGGGCGCGTTCGGCAATAAGGCGCCACGGTCGAAATGCGATATACGCTGCGGTGGGGCCCAACGGGCCGGCAGCCGTTGGCGTGACCAACCACGGGCGACGTATGAACAAGCTTGAAACGCGGGCCGCATTTTCGTTGGCGGGTATCTTCTCGCTGCGAATGCTTGGCCTGTTCATGATCTATCCGGTCTTTACGTTTTATGCCCAGCATCTGACCGGTTCCACGCCGACCACGGTTGGGCTGGCGCTCGGTGCCTATGGTCTGACCCAAGCGCTGTTACAGATCCCGTTCGGCTTTGCCTCGGATCGTATTGGGCGCAAGCGCATGATCGCAATCGGGCTTGTGCTGTTCGCCATCGGTAGCGTGGTGGCAGCACTATCGAACTCGATCTATGGCGTGATCCTGGGGCGCATCCTGCAGGGCGCGGGGGCGGTCGGCTCGACCATCCTGGCGCTCAATGCCGATCTGACCCGCGAGGAATCGCGAACCAAGGCCATGGCCACCATCGGCATGACCATCGGGCTGGCGTTCGCGCTGGCGCTGGTGCTCGGGCCGGTGCTCAATGCCTGGGTCGGCGTGCCCGGCATCTTCTGGTTCACCGCGCTGCTGGCCCTGGCTGGTATTGGCGTGCTCTACGGGGTGACTCCGCGGCCGCCGGCCACGCGTTCGCATCGCGATACCGAGGCCGTGCCCGAGTTGTTTGGACGGGTGTTGCGCAATACCGAACTATTGCGTCTGGATTTCGCGATTTTCGCGCTGCACGCGATCCTGACTGCCAGCTTCATTGCGCTACCGCATATGCTGCGCGACGTGCTCGGTATCCATCAAAACTATCAATGGATCATCTATCTCCCGGTGCTGGCCTTGTCGGTCGGGATCATGATCCCGGCGATCATCGTCGCCGAAGCCAAACGGCGGATGAAATCGGTGTTCGTGGCCGCCGTGGCGGTGCTGCTGGCGACGCCGACCGTGCTCGCGATCTATCGCGGCAGCTTGGCGGAGATCGTGATCGTGATGGTGCTGTTCTTTGCTGCCTTCAACATTATGGAGGCCAGTCTGCCGTCGTTGATCTCGAAAGTGGCGCCGGCCGATGCCAAAGGTACTGCGATGGGGGTCTATTCGTCGTCGCAGTTTTTCGGCATCTTCATCGGCGGCACGATCGGGGGCTGGGCTTACGGATTTGGCGGCACTTCCGGCGTGTTCACCTTCTGCGCAGTCGTAGCGGCGATCTGGCTGGTGATCGCGGCCACTATGCCGCAGCCGCGCTTCGCGCGTACGCATATGCTGCATGTTGGCGATATCGATGATGCCACCGCAGGCCGGCTGGCCGCCGAGATCGAGGCCGTCGAGGGGGTCTTCGAAGCGGTCGTGGTGCCAGCCGATGGCGTGGCCTATATCAAGTTCGACGGCAAGGTGGTCGATACCGAGCGCTTCGAGCGTTTCGCCTCGGGCACGGCGAGCGCGTCGAGCTAAGCCGTCGATCAAGCCCTTCGAGCGGCGCGTCGTGTTAACGCGGCCGGTCGTGTCGGCTCGCCGTGGCGGGGTCTGCGACGGTACGGGCGTCGCGCATCGCGCCGGCCATGTAGAATCGGCGCATCGAAAGCGTTCTTATTCGCGCAATACTGCATACGTACGGAGTCCTGTCATGGCAAGTCGAGGCGTCAACAAGGCCATCATCGTCGGTAATCTCGGGGCCGATCCGGAAACGCGCTATACCGCGGGCGGTACGGCCGTGACCAACGTGAACATCGCGACCTCTGAAACCTGGCGGGACAAATCCTCAGGCGAGACCCAGGAACGCACCGAGTGGCATCGGGTGGTGTTTTTTGCGCGCTTGGCCGAAGTCGCTGGCGAGTATCTGCGCAAGGGCTCCAAGGTCTATGTCGAAGGACGGATCCAGACCCGTAAATGGCAGGGCCAAGACGGCCAGGACCGCTATACCACCGAAATCGTGGCCAACGAAATGCAGATGCTCGACTCGCGTGGCGGTGGCCAGGGCGGCAGTGCTCCGTTCGGCGGAGGCGGCGGTCAACGCAGCCAGGGGGGCCAAGGTGGCAACCAGGACGGCGGCTATGGCGGCGGCGGCCAGCAGCGCAGTGGTGGCGGCCAGCAGTACCAGCAGCCGCCGCAGCCGGCCGGCGACCCGGGTTTCGATGAAGATCTGGACGACGATATCCCATTCTGAGGCGTGCGCGTTCCGGCGGCAGGCGAGCTGCTCTGTCGCCGGAGCGCCCGGGTTCGCTGAAGTCTTGGCCGAGTCCGCTGACGGCTCACGTTTGGATCGCGTACTGGAGTGTTGCCATGTCTGAAGCGGCTGATCCGGCTTTCGATCCCGAGTGGGAGTCCAATAAGGCGGCGCTCGTGCGCCGGCTCAAACGCATCGAAGGCCAGGTGCGTGGGTTGCAGACCATGATCGAGCGTGAGGCCGAGTGTGAAGATATCGCGGTACAGATGTCGGCAGCGCGCAAGGCGCTCGATCGCACGTTCTACAACATGCTGTCCTGCGTCATCGAACGCGAACTTAATTGCGGCCAGCTCGATGCTGAGAACACCCGTGAGCGCTTGAAATACGCTACCGAGTTGCTGGCGCGCTACGGCTAGCTGGGCTCGCCCAATAGTCGATCGACCGTCAAGCCGCCTACGATCAACGCCGCGAGGACAATCAGCCCCGCGCGGGTCGAAACTCAGCGCCGCCAGCGCCGGGCCAGTAACCGGCCAACCTTAGCCGATCCCAAACAATAGGGTGCCGACCAACAGCTGCCGATCGATTCGTGTGGCGCTCGGCCGGTGTATTTGTGTATCCGCCCAGGGCCGGTGCCAGTACCGCAGTACGGCGAAGCCCGAAGCCGAACAGCAGGTCGGCCATCAGTGCGATGCGGTGTCGAATCATGAGCCGAGTCCGAATAGGTGTCGGGCAACGATCGCCGTGATGACAGCGTAGACTATGAATACGATTGTGGCGGCGATCGAACGTCGCGAGCGGCGGACGTTGCTGCAGATGCCGTGGCCGCTGGTACAGCCCGAGCCGGGTACCGATACCGACCAGCAAGCCGGCGGCGATCAGCGCCAGCGTGGAAAAGCCCTGACGGATCGGAATATCGCCCGGCCACGGCGTGACATACAAGGTGGCACCCAAAACCAGCCCAGAAGAAAACTTGCCCGCCAGCTCTGCTATCGGCGAGACGATACCAGTGCATGCTAAAAGCCGGCAGTGCCCGCGATGCGGCCCATACCGGCCATCGGCCTACGAGTGCGGCCATGCCGATCAGGCCGCCGACGAAGGCGAGGGCCGGTGTAAAGTTGGTGAATGGGGCCCAGCTTCGATCGTTGATCCGGCTATGCCGTCGAAGCCGGCCGTGGCTTGGGACGAGGCGCCGACCAATGTCGGCCCTTGAGCATGACCTGCCAATACAGCCACGGAAAGACATGTTTTTTTAGCGGCCAGTGGATAGGGCGCGGCTGGGTTGGATCGAGCGGGAAGCTGGAAACCACTTCGCCGTCGTAGCGAAATTCCGCAAGCAGCACTTTGCCGTGAGCGACCGTCAACGGACAGGCGCCGTAGCCGTCGTATGGCTCGGTTTCGACGGCTGCGCCAAGCGCACGGCGTAGCGCCCCGACCACGACTGGAAACTGGCGGCGAACTGCAGCCATGGTCTTGGCGTTCGGCGTATCGGTACAGTCGCCGAGCCCGAACACGTTGTCATAGCGGGTATGCACGAGCTGGTGTTTGTCGACCGTCATCCAGCCGCCTGGGCCGGCCAGCGGGCTGTGTTTGAGCACATCCGGCGCCGACTGCGGCGGCACGACATGCAGCATATCGAAATCGGTGGTCACCGGGCCGTTAGCGGTCTTGAACGTCGCCTGTTGCCCGGGGCCGTCGACCGCGATCAGATCGTGACCGAAATAGGGCGTCGCACCGTAGCCGGCAATGATCTTGTCCAGTTCGCGAGCATAGGCCGGTACGCCGAACATGGCGCCGCCCTGATTATAGAAAGCGAGATCGGCGTCGACGTGGCGCCGGCGCAGCGTATCCGCGGTCAGATATAGCGCCTTCTGCGGTGCGCCGGCACATTTGATCGGCATGGCGGGTTGCGTGAATACAGCACGCGCGCCGTGGCCCAGGCCCTGGGCGAGTTGATGCGTATAGGGCGCCAGATCGTAGCGATAGTTCGAGGTGACGCCGTTCTGCCCGAGGGTATCGGCCAGCCCGTTGATTGCCTCCCAGTCGAGCTGCAGGCCCATCGCGACGACGAGATAGTCGTATTCCAGCGTCGTACCCGAGGCGAGCTCGAGACGATTGTGCGCCGGATCGAAGCCGGAGGCAGCATCCTTGATCCAGGTGGCGCCTTTCGGGATCACCTGCGCCGTCTGGCCGCGGGTATCCCGGGCACGCATGTCGCCGCCGCCGACCAGTGTCCAGCCGGGTTGATAATCGTGGTGTTCGCTGGGCTCGACGATGGCGACATCGGTTCCGGAGTCGGCCCGTAGCAAGGCTGCGGCTACCGGGATCCCGGCCGTGCCCCCTCCAACGATGACGATCCGATGTTTGCCCGTCTTGCGACCCGCCACGCTCATGCCGCTTTTCCTCGAGTTGAAAGCATACCCTTAGGGGTATAATTTTAACTAAAAGCATATGCAAATAATTGAAATGCATATGCGCTATGGGTGGTACAGAAACCACCGCGCAACTCTACTCTCCGCGATCGAGAAATGCCTTATGGCCCAGCAAGCGCCCGAAGTCGTCGGCTTCTATGAACCCAAAACCGGCAGCGTGCAGTATGTCGTGATCGATCCGGCGACCGAGCACTGCGCGATCGTCGATCCGGTCTGGGATTATGACGAGACGGCCGCCCGTACCTCGACCGAATGCGCCGACCAGATCACTGCCTTCATCGATGCTCGGGGTCTGACTGTCGAATGGATTCTGGATACCCATCCGCATGCCGATCATTTTTCGGCCGGTGTGTTGCTAGGCGAACGCTACGGGGCGCCGCGGGCGATCGGCGAGAAGGTAGTCGAGGTCCAGAAACTCTGGAAAAAGATCTACAACTTCGGCGACGATTATGCGACCGATGGCCGCCAATGGGACCGGCTGTTCGCCGATGGCGAGACTTTCAAGCTGGGCGAGATCGATGTGCACGTCATGCATTCGCCGGGCCATACCCTGGCCTCGATCACGTATGTGATCGGCGATGCCGCGTTCGTGCACGACACCTTGTTCATGCCCGATAGCGGCACCGCCCGCGCCGATTTTCCGGGCGGCGATGCGCGCACGCTGTTCCACTCGATCCAGCGGATCCTGGCGCTGCCTGATGCCACCCGAATCTTCGTCGGCCACGATTACCGACCGGACGGACGCGAGGCGCGCTGGGCGTCGACCGTGGCCGAACAGCGTGCCCACAACATCCATCTGCAGGACCAGCCGAGCGAAGGCGAGTACGTGGCCCTGCGCGAGGCCCGAGACGCCACATTACCGCTGCCGGACCTCATGCTGGCAGCATTGCAGATCAATACCCGCGGCGGGCGGCTGCCAGAATCCGAAGCCAACGGCCGTGCGTATCTCAAAATTCCGGTGAACTGTTTCTAAACGGCGGTTTCGGCCGCTGCGACGATCGGTCGCGCCGACCGTGCATCAGACGAAGGTATCATTGCGCGGGTCGAACCGCTAAACAGGTTGAGGCGATATGGAAAGTGCAACTGCGATCATGCTGTCCCGGCTGGATTTTGCATGGGTGGCGAGCATGCATTTTCTGTATCCGCCGCTCACCATCGGCCTGGCGTTGCTGCTGTTCTTCGCCGAATGGCGCTGGATCCGCACCGACGATGATGGCTGGTATCGGCTGACCCGATTCTTCGAGAAGCTGTTCATCATCAATTTCGGTGCCGGCGTGGCGACCGGCGTGACCATGGAGATGGCGTTCGGCATTCTCTATGGTCCGTTTTCGCAGGCGGCCGGGCCGTACTTCGGCAACGTACTGGGCTATGAAACGATCACGGCCTTTATGTACGAGGCCGGCTTCATCGGCCTGATGATCTTCGGCTGGGGCAAGATCAGCCGCGGCATGCATCTGTTCGCGACCTTCAACGTGTTCGCCTCGTCTACGCTCTCGGCGTTCTGGATCATGAACGCCAATTCCTGGATGCAGACCCCGGGTGGGGTAGAGCTGCGCGATGGCATCTTCCACGTCACCGACTGGAGCGAGGCGATCTTCAACCCCAGCTTTCTGACCTCGTTTGCCCATATGTGGGTCGCGGCGATCGAGCTGGCGCTGTTTTTCGTGATCGGCGTATGCGCTTGGTACTTGCTCAAGAACCGCTACACCGGACTGTTCGCCAAGCCGCTCAAATACGCTTTGGTCGCTGCCGCCGTGATCGCGCCGTTGCAGGTCTTTCTCGGCGACGAACTGGGCCAAGTGATCGGCGAGCACCAGCCGGCGGCGCTGGCGGCGATGGAAGGGCACTACAAGACCTATGCCGAGGACGGTAGCGTGAATACCGGCTGGCATATTATCGCTTGGCCGGACGATGCGGCAGGTGATAATCGCTGGGCGATCACGATCCCGCATGCGCTCAGCCTGATCGAAACCCATAGCTGGAATGGCGAGGTCATGGGGCTGGACCAGGTGCCCAGTGCCGAGCGGCCGCCGGTGTGGATTCCGTTCTATGGCTTTCGGGTGATGCTGGCAATTGGCTTTTTCCTTGTGCTCGTGGCCTTCTGGGGTGCCTGGCTGACCTATCGACAACGCCTGGCCGACCGTAGGACGCGCTCGACGCGCTGGTTCTTGAGAGCCGCAGTATTCGCTGCCTTTCTGCCGTTCCTGGCGATCTGGACTGGCTGGTGGACGCGTGAGATTGCCCGCCAGCCATGGCTGGTCGACGGCATGATGCGTATCGAAGATGGGGTCAGCCGCATGACTGTGCTCGAAGCCAGCATCTGGCTGGTCGGCTTCGTGATCTTCGAGCTGGTGGTCTGGTATTTCACTTGGTACTTCATGGCCAAGGTGATTCGCCACGGTCCGGACCTGGAAGCGCCGGTGCTGCGCGGCGGCCACGAAGCGCTCGGCCATCTCGAGCCCGAGCCGGATAACGACCAGCCGCGCCCGGCTTACGAACGACCCTGAGGATGGCCATGGACGCAGATATCGGACAACTTCGGCTGCTGGTGATCTATGCCTGGTGGTTTGCGCTGGGCTTCAGTCTGCTGCTCTACATCATGCTCGACGGCGCCGACCTAGGCGCCGGGGTATTTTCCCTATTCGTGCGCGATGCCGATGAGCGCGGCGGCATTATGGCCGCCATGGCCGGCACCTGGGATGCCAACGAAACCTGGCTGATCGTGGCCGGCGGGGTGCTGTTCGGTACCTTCCCGCTGGTTTATGGCTCCGCGTTTCACTACCTGCTGGTGCCGCTGGTGATCGTGCTCTGGAGCATCATGATGCGGGCGATTGCGCTTGAATTTCGGCATCACTCCAAGCGCTCGACCCATCTCTGGGACGGTCTGTTCGGCATCGCCAGCCTGACCACACTGTTTTTTGCCGGCATGGCGATGGGCGCGGTGCTGGAAGGCTATCCGCTGACCGACGACACGGTGCCGACGTATGTGGGCGGCATGGGGCGTTTCGTCTCGCCGTTTTCGATCTGGACCGGCATCGGCGCGGTAGTCGCGGCCTCATTGGCCGGCAGCCTGTTCGTGCGGGCCCGTTTCGAGCGCACCGAGGATATCCGCAAGCAGGCTGCGGTCTGGGTGGACCGTTCGTTTTATGCCTCGCTTGTCGCGGTGGTCGTGACCGTGGTCTGGAGCCTGCTCAAATTCCCCTGGGCAGCGGAAAAATGGCTCGGGCCGTATTTCTGGGCTTGGGCCCTGGTGGGCGTGGCGGTGGTCTACACGGTATTTCGCATGCGTCGTTCGGCGCGGCTCGGCCGCGATCTGTTTGCGATTCTCTGGCTCAACGCCGCCATCGCGATCATGTGGCTGTCGATGATGGTCACCATGCTGCCGTGGCTGGTGCCGGGTACCTGGACCATCTACGACGCTGCCAGCCCGTCGGTCTCGCTGGTGACCTTCACCATGGCCATGGGCGGTTTCCTGCCGGTGATGCTGGTCTACAACTGGTATCAGATCTGGGTGTTCCGGGCGCGGATCTCCAAGCTCACGGGCTACGGCCATTGAAGCCGCGGCGGCATCGATCCGAGACGGTGCGACGGCGGCACTGGCCGACCCTGGGCCTGGCCGCGGCCTTGCTCGGGCCGCCGTTGCTCGGGCTGGTCATGATTGCGCGTTTTTTCGGCGGCATGGACCGCGGGCTGTGGTGGATGGCAGCCGTCGTGTTCGTCTTCGGGCTGGGGCTGATCGTTGGTCTGGCCCGGCTGATACGCCAGCCGGGCGAGCCGCCGGGCTGATTGCACAAGACGGTCGATCGCGAACGCCATGACTGAGCAGACCCGTCGATCGAGCAGCACCGGCCGACAGCGCGGCACCATCGAAGCCTGGCTGCGCCAACGGCTGGCCGGCGAGCGCGCCATGCTGGTCGCCACGTTCGTTGCCGGCGCCCTGGATGCGCCGTTGATGATCGCCCAAGCGTGGCTGCTGGCCTTGATCGTGAATGCGGTGGCAATCGACGGCCAGGGCTTGGCCGGCGTCACGTCTTGGTTGGTTTGGCTGTTGGCGGCGTTTGCCGGGCGCGCGGTGGCGTCGATTTTAAAAGAGGGGCTGGCCTTCGAAAACGCAGCGCGTATCAAACATCGCCTGCGTGATGAGCTGTTCGGGCGGCTGCTAGCAGCCGGACCGGCCACGGCCCGAGATCAGCGCGCGGGCACAACCGCGCATCTGCTGGCAGACGCGGTCGAAGCCATGGACCGCTATTACCGCGATTACCTGCCGCAGATGCTGCTGGCAGCGATGCTACCGATCGTTTTATTACTGGTGATCTTTCCCAACGATTGGGTGTCAGGGCTGATCTTGTTGATCACAGCGCCCCTAGTACCGTTTTTCATGGTGCTGATCGGCAAGGGCACCGAATCGCTCAACCAGCGCCAGTGGCGACGCCTGGCCCGGATGAGCGCGCATTTCTTCGATGCCATCGAAGGCGTGACTACGCTCAAGCTGTTCGGCGCCAGTCGGCGTGAACTCGATGCAGTGGCCGCCATGGCCGAAGGGTATCGCCGCGACACCCTGGCCGTGTTGCGGCTGGCTTTCGTGTCGTCACTGGTGCTCGAATTTCTGACCACCCTCGGGATCGCCATGGTGGCGGTCTATATTGGGTTTCGGCTGTACTACGGCGAGATGGCGTTCTGGCCTGGCTTGTTCGTGCTATTGCTCGCGCCCGAGTTCTATCGGCCGCTGCGTGATACCGGCGCCCAGTACCATGCCCGCATGGAAACGATCGGTGCGGCCGAAGGCCTGATCGAGCTGAGTGCGCAGGCGCCGGCCAGTCCCGCCGATGCCCAGCCGCGGGTGCCTTACATCGCGCGGCCGCAGCGGCTGGTCTGCCATGGGGTATCCTTTGCCTACGGTGACACCCGCGTACTCGAAGGCGTTGATCTATGCCTCGAACGCGGTCGCCCGGTCGCTCTGGTCGGGCCGAGTGGAGCAGGCAAGACCACGCTGTCGTACCTGCTGTTGGGTTTCATGTCCCCTGGGGCAGGAACGATCGACATCGACGGCCTGGATCTGGCCGATGTCGCGCCCGCGGACTGGCTGCAACGGGTGGCCTGGGTGCCACAGACGCCGACGCTATTCCACGGCAGCATCGCCGACAATATTCGGCTGGCCTGGCCGGCGGCCGATGACGCTGCCCTGCGCCGGGCAGCGCGTCTGGCCAATGCCGATGAGTTCATCCGTGCATTGCCGGCCGGTTATGAGACCGCGGTGGGCGATCATGGCCAGGGGCTGTCGGGCGGTCAGCGCCAGCGCATCGCGCTCGCGCGGGCGTTTCTCAAGGACGCCGATTTAGTGGTGCTGGACGAGCCGAGCGCGGCGCTCGATCCAGCCAGCGAGGCCCGGATCACCGAGGCCGTCGATCGGTTGGCGGCCGATCGTCTGGTGCTCACGATCGCGCATCGTCTGGATACCGTGCGCCGTGCCCACGAAATCCTGCTGCTGGAGGCCGGCCGGGTGGTCGAGCGCGGCGATCACGAGACGTTGATGGCTGCCGACGGTGCTTATGCCCGGCTATGGTCGCTATATCGTGCCGACCATGCGTTCGAGTCGGGCTTATGAACGAGTGGCGGCGGTTGTTCGGCTTGCTGTGGCCTTATCGCGGGCTGCTCGTGCTCGGCGTGGGCCTGGCAACGCTCGTGGTGGTGGCCAACGTCGCATTAATGGCGCTGGCCGGCTGGTTTATTACCGGCATGGCATTGGCCGGGCTCGGCCTTGGCAGCATCAACTATTTCGCGCCGGCTGCCGGCATCCGTGGGCTGGCGATCATCCGCACAGCCGGCCGTTATCTGGAACGTCTGATCACCCATGATGCCACGCTGCGGCTGTTGAGCACGCTGCGGGTAGAGTTTTATGCGCGGCTCGAGCCGCTCGCGCCGGCCGGTCTACAGCGATTTCGCGGCGGCGACCTGCTGAGTCGCATGCGCGCCGATATCGACACCCTCGACAACTTTTATCTGCGCGTGATCGCGCCGGTGGTCGCCGCGGGCTTGAGCGTGGTCCTGGTTAATGGTTTTGCTGCCTGGTTCAGCCCGGCGGTGGCCCTGGTCAACGTGCTGGGCCTGGTCGCTGCGGGGGTATTGCTGCCCGGGTTGGCGTATCGGCTGAGCCTTGGTACTGGGGCCGAGCGGCGTCAGGGGCTGGCGGATCTGCGGGCCACGGCGACCGACAGCCTGCGCGGTCTGGGGGAGCTCTGGGCCTGCCAGGCCACGGCCCGACAGGCCGCGCGGATGCAGAGACTATCGGCCGGGTTAATCCGTGCCCAGCGCCGCGATGCCTGGCGCGATGCCGTGATCAATGCCGCATCGGCCAGCGTGTCGCGGCTGACGCTCTGGGGTGCGCTGATCTGTGCGGTGCCGCTGGTCGGTAGTGGCGTGATCGATGGTCCGGTACTGGCGATGCTGGTTTTTCTGGTCATGGCCAGTTTCGAAGCCGTGGCCCCGCTGCCCGCTGCGCTGCGTGCATTGGGCGAGACCAAGGCCGCAGCGCAGCGGGTGTTCGAAGTCATCGACGCCGAGCCGGCTGTTGTCGATCCGGCGATGGAACCAGCCCCGCCGGCGACTTTCGATATCGCTCTACGCGATGTGTATTTTCGTTACGACGACGCCGCGCCCTGGGCGTTAGCCGGCACGAGCTTGACGCTGTCGCCTGGCCGCGCGCTTGGTCTGGTTGGCCCAAGCGGGGCGGGCAAGACGAGCATCGTGAATCTGCTGCTGCGCTTCTGGCCTTATCAGGCTGGTGCGATCGAGATCGGCGGCGTGCCGGTCGAGCGCTATACGGCCGCCACGCTGCGGCAATGGTGTGCAGTAGTCGCCCAACACACGCATCTGTTCAACGCCACCATTGCCGATAATCTGCGCATCGCCGATCGGCAGGCCGACGACGACCAGCTGTATGCTGCGTTGGCTCAGGCGGGGCTGGCCGAGCGCGTTGTCGGTATGCCACGCGGGCTCGATACGTTCGTTGGTGAGACCGGTGTGATGCTGTCCGGCGGTGAGGCCCGCCGGCTGGCCATCGCCCGGGCCGTGCTCAAGAAGGCCCCGATTCTGATTCTCGACGAACCGACCGAAGGGCTCGACCCGGCCTCCGAAGCCGAAGTGCTGACCACGCTGGCGCCGTTGATGGCGCGCACGACCACGCTCGTCATCACGCATCGGCCCTCGGTGCTGCGCTATGTCGACGAAATCGCGGTCGTCGAAGCGGGGCGGGTGATCGAACAGGTCGATCCGCGGACATCGAGCACGGCCGTGTTTCGGCGCTATCTGCGTATCCCTTGACATGCCGAAGTAAGGCTCATCGAGGCTTCGGCGCCGATGGCATGGGCCGGTTGTCGGCCTCTGTTGTCGAACGGCGGCCTCGATTGCGCGCAGCGCTGTCGAATTCGTGACGCCAGCGCTCAAGGAAGCGTTGACGACGGCCCGGATCGGCGGCTGCCATGAGTCCTGCGTCGATCGGAATAGGGTAAAAATTACCGTCCGCCGGTTTCGAGCCGGCGCGAGGCAACCCGTCGAGCGGCGTATGCGTGGTGAGCACCCGTTGTCCGGCGGGACTCAGCAAGTAGTCGACGAAGATCTGCGCGGCATTTGGATCCGGCGCGCGCGCATGGACGAACACCAGACGGCGAAGTACGAGTGCATAGTCCGTGGGTACGACGACACGGATATGGGGATGGGTGGCCGCCCATTGCCGGGCATAGGAACCGATCAGGTTATAGGCGAAATCGAAGCGGCCCGAGGATAATCCCGCGAGCATGGCTCGGGTATTAGCCATAGGCGCGGCACCGGCTCGACCTAGGCTTGCGATCAGTTGCCAAAAGCGGGCTGTGTAGCCGGCATCTGCCTGATATAGCGCATAGCCGATTTCGCTTTGCCCCGGGTCGTAGAGCGCGATGCGACCAGCCAGTGCCAAGGCTTGCGAATTGAGCAGGCGAAACAGCGCGTCGTGGCTGGTCGGAACGGTTTCGGTAGTCAGCCGGTCGCTGCGATAGGCAAAGACCACGGGTTCAAACGAAAAACCGAAGACGCTGTTGCGCCATTTTGCACTGGCTGGCCAGTCGCGGGAGGCTGAGCTGTCGAGGCGGGCGGCATACCCGGCGTTGACCAGACGCATCTGAGCCGGCATCGCGGAACTGATGACGACGTCCGGTGGCGCGTCTTCATTTCGTACCCGGCGATTGACTTGGGGGGTCGACAGGTCCTGGTAGTGCAGTTCGATATCAGGATGATGGGCAGCAAACCGGTCGAGCAACGGCTGGATCGCGCCGCGGTCGAGTGCAGCGGCAATCACTAGCGGCTCGCCTCGGCCGACGCTGACCAGGCCTAGAATCAAAGCCAGCGCGACGATCATTTTATGCATGGTGGCCCGAATCCGGTTCGGCGATCGGGAACGTCACGACCACGCATAGCCCGTTCGGCGCGCCATTGCAGATCTGCCAGTGTGCCGAGTGCTGTTGGGCTACGGTTGCCATGATCGCCAAGCCGAGGCCGGAGCCGCTATCGTCATGGCGTCGGCCCCGGTCGAAGGCCTGATGCAAAGTGGCAAGCTCGGCTTCTGTGACGCCGGGCCCATTATCCGTCACGCTCAGACGCATGCCGGCCCCGGCCCGGACCACGGCCACTGTGACGGTGCTGCCGGCCGGGGTATAGCGCAGCGCGTTATCGATGAGATTGTCGATCAATGCCCGCAGCGCCCAGGGGGTGCCGCGGATGGGCGCGTCGTTTCCATCGGTTTCGAAGCCCAGATCGTGATCACTGGCCGATTCGCGATCGACCCAGTCGAGGGTAGCTTCAGCAGCCAAGGTGTCGAGATCCAGCTGCTGTTGCGGCATGCCGACTGTTCGATCCAGTCGAGCGATATGCAAAAGCTGATCGGCAAGGTGGCTGGTGCGCCCGGCGGCGCAACAGATGCGTTCCAGGGCCTGGCGCCAGGCAACTGGATCGGTTTCGGCCAATGCCGTTTCGGCGCTGGCCCGCAGCCCTGCGAGTGGGGTGCGCAGCTGATGGCTCGCATCGGCAGTCAGGCGTAACAACGCGGTCCGCGCCGCGCGCTGGCCGGCGAGTTGTCCATCCAGGGTATGTACGAACTCGCCCAGTTCGCGAGGCACGACAACCGACAGCGGCGACAAGTCGTCCGGTGCGCGCTCGCGCAGCCGCTCGCGCAACCGGGCCAGCGGCGCGAGCGCGCTGGCGATAGCAAGCACGCCTAATGCCGCGGCTGCTGCGATTAATACGCAAAACCGTATTAGCGCTGGCCAGAAGACCGAACGCGCCAGGGCATCACGACCTGCCGTGGTATGGCCGACCCATATCTGTAGATTGGCTTGCTGGCGGCCCCAGCCGGCCAGGTCGAAGACGCGGCCATGAATACGCCAGTCGGTGTCGTCGTAATATAGGTCGTGCCAGGCCCCTTCGGCATCGAGATGGTTGCGCCAAGCGTTTGGAATCGATAGGTCGAGATTGGCCGCCAGCTGCTGGCCGCGCCGGTTGAATACCGCGTAAAACACCCGTTCTTGTTGATCGGTGGAGAGCATCCGTAGCGCCGCGGCCGAGATGGAAACCGTCGCCTGACCCTGGCTCCAGCGAATGCCGTCGGCGATCGCCAATGCAGCATCGTCGAGCTGGGCATCGTAGGCACGCCGGGCCTCGGTGCGTGCATCCAGCCATGCATCGATCAACAGGACCGTGCCCAGTAGCGCTGCACCCGCGGCCAGCCACAGCGCCAACCGTGCTCGCAGGCTACGACTGATCTCGATCATGTTCGCTCGGGTTCCAGGCGGTAACCCAGCCCGCGTAATGTGCGAATAGCGACGCCGGAGCCCTGCAGACGTTTGCGGAGTCGGCTGACATAGACCTCGAGCGCGTTCGAGCCGACTTCATCGAAGCCAAACAGCCGTTGTTCCAGGAGCTCGCGGGTCACCGTGCGTTCGGCGCCGGCCAGCAATGCCTCGAGCAATCGCAGCTCGCGTCGTGGAAGATCCAAAAGAGTCTCGCCGAGCCAGGCGGTGCCGGTGGTCGAGTCGAGGCTGACCGCGCCCAGCGATAGACGATTATCGGTGCGCTGGCGAGCTCGACGCAGCAGAGCCCGTACGCGTGCTTCGAGTTCGGCCATTGCGAACGGTTTGGCGAGATAGTCGTCGGCGCCGAGATCCAAGCCGCGAACGCGGTCGTCAAGCGTGTCGCGGGCGGTGAGGATCAACACCGGCGTCACATCATCGACGGCTCGCCAGCCTTCCAGTAAGGCCAACCCATCGCCATCCGGCAGGCCGAGGTCGAGCAGGATTAGATCGAAATCGTCGTGGCTGCGGGCATCGATCGCTTCGGTGCGCCGAGTTGCGATGTCGAGCGTGTGTCCCAGGGCATCGAGGCGAGCGCCGATGGCTTCGGCGATCAGCCGATCGTCCTCGATCAGCAGCAGCCGCATGCCACTAAAGTCGATGGGATAAACACGCTCGATGACAGGTTCATGACAGGTCGCGAGCCTAGCATGGATGCGTGCTGCAAACGCCGAGTGCTCTATGGCGTTGCCTTGAAACAACCGGTCTGGCGCTCAGCCGCGGTGACCCGACCGTCGCATCGATGAGGAGAAGATGAAGACTCGCCTATGTCGCGGGCATTGCCCGTTATTGTTGCTGTGTCTGCTGGTTTGGGCGGCCTTGAGTACGGGTTGTCAGAAACAGCAGGCCGGATCGAACCCCGAATGTATTGCGCCGGCCAAGCCGGGCGGTGGCTATGACCTGACCTGTCGACTGCTGGCCAATGGGCTGCAACATGCCGACCTGATCGGCCAGCCCATGATCGTGAGCTACATGCCGGGCGGGATCGGCGCTGTGGCCTACAACCAAGTCAATGCGACCCGTGATCGAGATCCGGATCTGGTGGTTGCTGCGAGCAGCGGCGCCGCGATGAACCTGGCGCTCGGCAAGTTCGGCCACTATGGCGTCGATACCGTGCGTTGGCTGGGTGCATTCGCGACCGACTATGGTGTGGTCGTCGTACCGGCCGATTCGCCGTACCACGATCTGTCTGAGCTGGTGGCCGCGCTCAAGCACGACCCAGGTTCGATCGTGTTCGGCGCCGGTGGCTCGATCGGCAGTCAGGATTGGATGAAGGTCGCGCTGGTGGCCCAGGCCGCCGGTGTGGCACCGAAAAACTTGCGATTCGTGTCCTACGAAGGCGGTGGCGAGGCCCTGGGCGCGCTGCTCGGCCACCACTTGGATGTTTTTACCGGTGATGCCTCGGAGATGGCGGGCCATCTGGGATCCGGTCGGGTTCGGGTGCTCGCTGTCTTGGCCGATCATCGTTTGGGCCGAGAATACGCCGATATTCCGACTGCCAAAGAACAGGGCTACGACATCGAATGGCCCACTTGGCGCGGTTTCTATATGGGGCCGAACGTATCAGATGCGGACTACGAGCGCTGGGTGCATAAGCTCAAGACGCTCGTGGCCAGCGAGCAGTTCAAGACCCGGCGCCGCAAGCAGGGGTTGTTCCCCGAGGCCCGCTTCGGCCGCGAATTTGATCGCTATGTCAATCATCAAGTGGCCGAGTTCAGGCAGCTCGCCAACGACGTAGGGTTGGGCCATGAGCAATAACACACGCAACGATCGCATCTTCGGCGCCGTGTTGTTGGCGCTGGCGATCGGCTTCTTTGGGGTGGCGCTTGCCATGCACGTGCCGTTTGCCTACGACCCGCTTGGGCCCAAAGCGTTTCCGATGATTTTGTCGTTGGCGCTGGGGGTAATGGCGCTGAGTCTCATCGCCCGGCCAGCATCCGGCACAGGGCTGCCCGGCGGTCGGGTCGGCCTGCAGCTGCTCGGCGTACTGATCGTATTGGTCGCCTACGGCGTGTTGTTTACTCGAATTGGCTACCTGATCAGCACGGTCGCTGCCATGACCATTCTGGCCCGGATTTTTGGCGCGACCTGGATCAAGGCCGGCATAACCGGCGTGGCGCTGACGGCGTCGAGCTATGCCTTGTTTGCCTGGGCGCTGGGCATCGCGCTGCCGATCGGCAGCTGGCTCGTCTACTAGGAGCGCAGTCATGTTTGATTACCTGATTCAAGGCTTTGGCGTTGCGCTAACGCCACTCAATCTGTCTCTGGCACTGATCGGGGCCACGCTGGGAACCTTTTTCGGGGCGCTGCCAGGTATCGGGCCGATCAATGGCATCGCCATCCTCATGCCGCTGGCCTATACGCTGGGGCTGCCTGCCGAATCGGCGTTGATTCTGCTGACCGGTATCTATACCGGAGCCGAATACGGCGGCCGTATGTCCTCGATTCTGTTGAACGTGCCCGGTGATGCCGGCGCCGTGATGACGACGCTCGATGGGCATCCACTGGCGCGTCGCGGCCTGGCTGGGCCGGCACTGGGGTTGTCAGCGGTCGCCTCGTTTGTTGGGGCAACTCTGTCGATCCTCGGGCTGACGCTGTTCGCGCCCCTGTTATCGAAGGTCGCAGTCATGTTCGGTCCGTCCGAATTCTTTGCGCTGATGGTCTTCGCGTTTGCTTCGATGGCCGTGATGATGGGACACGATCCACTCAAGACGGGTATTGCGACCGTGCTCGGCGTGATGATCGCCATGATCGGCGTCGATTCGTCTACCGGCATCATGCGCTATACCTTCGGCCAGCCGGCGCTGTTCGACGGCATCGATTTCGTGGTGCTGATCATCGGCTTGTTCGCGGTCAGCGAGATCCTGTTGATGCTTGAGCAAGCCGTGCGCTCGGGCGATAGCGACATGCCTAAACTCGGGCGTATCTTCATCCGCTTGAAAGAGGTGATGGCATGTCGAGCGACGATCCTGCGCAGCGGCGTGATCGGGTTCGTCATCGGCACCTTGCCAGGCACCGGGGGATCGGTAGCGAGCGCGGTGGCCTATACCACCGAAAAACGCATCAGCGATCGCGAAGGCACGTTCGGCAAGGGCGATATGCGCGGTCTGGCGGCGCCCGAGGCCGCCAATAACGCGTCGGCGGTCAGCTCTTTCATTCCGTTGCTCACGCTCGGTATCCCGGGATCGGGAACCACCGCGGTGTTGTTGGGCGCGCTCATGCTCTACAACATTACGCCCGGGCCGCTGATGTTTACCCAGCATCCGGAAGTCGCCGGTGGTGTGATCGCATCGCTCTACATCGGCAATATCGTATTGTTGGCGCTCAACCTGCCGCTGGCCGGAGTGTTCGCTCGAGTGCTGACGATCCCGAGCTGGGTTCTGGTGCCGTTCGTGGCGCTGCTGGCCTTCGTTGGCGTGTATCAACTGCATTCCGATCCCATGGCCATCTATATCATGCTCGCCGTGGGCGTCTTCGGCTATGTGCTGCGCAAGTTCGGTTTCTCGCTGGCGCCGGTGATCCTGGGCTATGTCCTGGGCGGGTTGGCCGAAACCAATCTGCGCCGGGCGTTGGCGATGAGCGGCGGCTCGCCGGACGTACTCTGGAGTTCGGGCATTTCGCTGGGGTTGTATGCCGCGGCCATCGCGTTGTTGGTCGCGCCGTGGCTGCTCTCGCGGTTCATCGACGACCGGCGCGTCGGGCAGGCGGATACGGGCTGAGTCGGTTCGCAGCTAGCCGGGTAGCGCCGTGGCGAATCGGGAATTGTTCCGATCCGGCCGTTGCCCCCCAAAGCGAGCCCTATTAGGCCAGTCATGCGTAATCGAGCACGACTGGCCGATGTACGCTCGGGTTATAGGCCGCTGGCTGGCTGCTTCTGCACGGCTGTTCGGGGCTCGGGCTGATGGCTGGCCCCGGGGGGCGCGGTCGAGGGCGCACGCTGCTGGGGCATATCGACGATGGGCGCGGCAGGGCCTGTCGACTGTCGGGCGGCCGGCCTACGCGGACGTTTCGAGGCAACGTCGGCGAGTCGATCGAGGGCGGCCGGTGGTAGGTTGCCGGTCAGCGCATAGGCGCGGCCGTCCGAATGCCAGCGGGCCAGCGAGGTGCCGGCCGGCGAGATGAGGTCCGGCTGAGCGGTATTCGCCCCCGGCTGGGCTCGCGAATAGATCGTGATCTGTTGCCCGGCGGTATTGCGATATTCGTAGGCGGTCAGCGGCTGGCCGTTGGTCGCGATCGTGCGTTGGCCGCTGAAGCGATAGCCGGCGCGTGACAGATCCGGATGCGACGGCGAGCCACTGGCGGCGGTATCCACGGTCGGCTGGCGTTCGGCCAGACGCGCGACTTGCTGGCCGAAAGTGATCCGCTTGGAATCGGGCGAGGGCGCATCGTTATCAACGCCGCGCAGCCACCAGCCAGCCGATACCGAAACCCCGATCGCCACGGCCAATCCGGCGCGTGCCAGCCACGGCGAAGGGGCGACCGCCGGTCGGCGTAGCAGCCGCGGCGGGATCGGCTCGTCGAGGACCGGATCGTAGCGCTGGGCCAGCGCGAGATCGTGTTCGGCATCGCGGGCGGCCCGCTCGGCGAGTCGCGGATGCGCAGCAAGATAGCGTTCGATGCCGGCTGCCCCCTCGATCCGGCGTCCGGCGCGGTAGTAGGCCACACAGCGTTCGTAGTCGATAGCCGATGTTCGGGATGCGCTCATCCTCGTGCCTCCTTGGCAGCCGCTGGCTGTTCGGCAGCCTCCAGAATCTCGTTGAGCTGATTTCGGGCCCGCGATAGCCGCGAGCGGAAGGTGCCGACCCGCAGGCCCAGCATACGCGCGCCATCGCGATAGCTCGGCTGTTCGACCGCGGCCAGCATCAGAATCGCGCGGTGTTCGGGCGACAGCTGTTCGATGGCTGCGATCACGTCCCGGCAATGCGCCTGCAAGCCATTCGAGGCCTGTCGGTCGGCCGGATCCAGGGCGATCGTATCCAGGGCGATCAGCTTGTCGCGATCTCGGGTCGGCGCCGGATGACCATCCAGATATAGCCGATACAGCACCCGAAACAGCCAGCTGCGTAGCCGCCCCTGTGGGCGCCATAGATGGCGTTTGCGCCAGGCGCGCTCGAGCGTGTCCTGGACCAGATCGTCGGCTGCCTCGCGATCCCGCAGCAGCGCGCGTGCATAGCGTCGCAGGTGCGGGATTTCGGCTTCGATCATGCCGGTTTCAATCACATGGCCTCATTTATCGCGATCGGCGATTGGCTGTCCTCATACCCCAAGAACGACCGCGATGCGTCATTGGTTCCATCAGCCACGGCTATGGAACCAGAACCACGCAACGGCCGTTGGTCGGGGTGCTCAGAACAAGCACCGCGGCCAGCCGAGTGAACTAGCCCATGTCGAACCCCAAAACAACTCGTATTTATGCCTTCGATGCCCTGCGCGGGCTGGCGGCCTGCTCGGTTGTCATCGGCCATCTGTTCATCGTCATGCGGGGCCAGGCCGATGCGGTCTACGACCGGGTGTTCGAATGGACCCGCATCGCCGGGCAGACGCCGCTGCATGTGCTCTGGCAAGGCCATGCCGCGGTGGTGCTGTTTTTCGTACTGAGCGGTTTCGTGCTCTATTTGCTGCTGGCCAGCGCCAAGCTGTCGATGCCGGCCTATGTCGCCAAGCGGGTCACGCGGCTGTATGTGCCGTATCTGGCAGCGATCGTGCTGGGCGCGCTCGGCGCCCACGCCGTCAATGGCGATACCCTCGCCGGGTTCAACCATTGGATCAACAAATTCTGGTCGTGGCCGGTCAGCCTAGCCTCGATCGGCGGGCATCTGTTCGTCCTCGGCCAGTTCAATGCCGATCGCTACGACTTCACGATCTGGACGCTGGTTCACGAAATGCGGATATCGCTGGTGTTCCCGCTGATCTTCATCATGGTCCAGCGCATGCGTTGGTGGGCAGCGTTGATGCCGTTCGTGATCGCCAGCGTCACCATGGTTGTACTGCGCCAGCCGGCGGTGCGCGAGAGTCTGGATATCGCCGCATTCGCTGCGCATGGCGGTCTGACCGCCTATGTGTTGACCGTGCACTATCTGCTGGCGTTCGCCATCGGCGCCAGCCTGGCGCGGTATCGCGATCGGCTGTTGACAGCGTACCGACGGCTGCCCGGACGCAGCCGTGGGCTGCTCGGCGTATTGACGTTCATGCTCTATGTCTATGGCGGCCAGGCGCTGCAGATCACCGGGCTGGCGACGATGATGCCCTACGACTGGCCGATGATGGCCGCCGCAGTATTGCTGTTGATCACGGCTGCCGCCGAGCCAGCCTTCCGGCGCAGCCTGGAAGCGCCGCTGCCCCAGTATCTCGGCCGGATTTCCTACAGTCTGTATTTGTTCCATCCGATCGTGCTGCTGGCGATGCTGCACGGGCTGGCCGGCGTATTGCCGCTGGGTTGGTTGCTGGTACTGACTGCGATCGCGATTCTGGTCGTCAGCGATCTGGCCTATCGAACCATCGAGCGCCCAGCGGTCGAGCTATCGCGCATCGCTGCCGAACGGGTTGGGCGTCTGGCAGGTAGCCGCCATGCGCGGCTCGGTCGGCGAGCCTAGGGCGTGTTGTCATTAAGAGACGCCACCGCATCCCCCCGGAGGGCCCGTGCCCTTGAGACGGCCATCGGCGTTATCGTTCGTTCAGGTAGCCAGGCCACATACGCTCACGATGTCTTGTTTGGCCACCACAGGATCGCGGAGGCAGCGGCGTCTCGCGACGACGCCCCTAGCGCTGTTGCAGACTCGCACGGTACATCAACCAGGCTTTCGCGGTTTTAAGCGTACGATTACGGCATGGCTGGCCTAATGGGTTAAAATGATCGGCCATTTGCTCGGTCCCGCCGAATCGAACGCCATGTCTGAAACCGCGCTCCACAACGCGCCCCGGGTTTTCGTACAGACCTGGGGCTGCCAGATGAACGAGTACGACTCGGCCAAAATGGTCGACGTACTGGCCAAAAACCGCGGTGCGACCCGCGTCGATGCGCCCGAGCAGGCCGATATCATCCTGCTCAATACCTGCTCGATTCGCGAAAAAGCTCAGGAGAAGGTGTTCTCCCAACTCGGCCGCTGGAAGCCGTTAAAGGACGCGAACCCGAATCTGGTGATCGGAGTCGGCGGCTGTGTGGCTTCCCAGGAAGGCCATGCGATTCGCGAGCGCGCGCCATATGTCGACATGGTATTCGGGCCGCAGACCTTGCACCGGCTGCCCCAGCTGCTGGACGATATCGCCGACAATGGTGCCGGCATCGTCGATATCGCCTTTCCCGAGATCGACAAGTTCGATGCCATGCCGGCGGCCAAAGCCGAAGGCGCGACGGCTTTCGTGTCGATCATGGAAGGCTGTTCGAAGTACTGCAGTTTCTGTGTCGTGCCTTATACGCGCGGCGAAGAGATTTCGCGGCCGTTCGACGATGTGATCCTGGAAGTTGCCGAACTGGCCGAGCAGGGCGTCAAGGAAGTCACCCTGCTGGGCCAAAACGTCAACGGCTATCGCGGGCCAATGGAAGACGGCTCGGTCTGCGATCTGGCGATGCTGGTCGAGTTCGTGGCCGAGATCGTGGCCGAGATCGAAGGCATCGAGCGTATTCGCTATACCACCAGCCACCCATTGGAATTTTCCGATGCGCTGATCGAGGCCTATGCACGGGTGCCGAAATTGGCCAACTATCTGCACCTGCCGGTACAGTCTGGCTCCAATGCCGTGCTGGAGGCGATGAATCGCGGCTACAGCGTCGAGCACTTCATCGAGCGCATCGAAAAACTGCGCGAAGTACGCCCCGACATCAGCTTGTCGACCGATATCATCGTCGGCCATCCGGGCGAGGGGGAGGCCGAGTTCGAGGCGACTATGGATCTGGTCGAACAGATCGGTTTCGATGCGGCGTTTTCTTTCGTCTACAGCAAGCGCCCCGGCACCCCGGCAGCCGATATGGCCGACGACGAGCCGCGCGAGGTCAAAAAACAGCGCCTGGCCCGTCTGCAGGCGCGCATCGCCGACTTCAACCGCCAGTACATGGCGAACATGGTCGGCACCACCCAGCGGGTGCTGGTCGAGCGCGAATCCAAGCGCGGCGGCGGCCAGATGGCCGGCCGGACCGACTCCAACCGCTGGATCAACTTCGAAGGGCACCCGCGCATGGTCGGGCATTTCATCGAAGTCGAAGTCACCGAGGCCTTGGATAATTCATTGCGTGGCCGCATCAAGACGGTAGAGCCGGCGCCCGAGGCCCCGGACTTGGCTGCGATCGGCTGATTCGACGCCGACTCCAACACGCTTTCAACGAACCGCGCGAGACAAATTGGCCGATAACAGCATACGCAAGACGCTCGAGCTCGATCCGCCGGATATGGCGCGGCTCGCCCATCTCTGTGGTCCGCAGGATGCGCATCTGCGGCTGATCGAGTCGACCCTGGATGTCGCTGTGCACAACCGCGGCCATCTGTTCCAGGTCGAGGGCGGCGAGGCCGCGGCCAATGCCGCGATCGATACCCTCAATGAACTCTATGCCGCCACCGCCGGTGGCGAGATCGATACCGACAAGGTCCATGTGGTCGCACGGACTGCCGAGCGCGAACGCCAGGCAACGACCGAAGACCGCCAGTCCAGGCGCGATGTGGTCATCAAGACCCGCAACGGGCTGGTGCGCGGCCGCGGTCCGAACCAACGTCGCTATCTGGCCAATCTGGCGGATAACGATCTCAACTTCGGGATCGGCCCGGCGGGAACAGGTAAGACTTATCTGGCGGTCGCAGCAGCCGTGGACGCGCTGGAATCCGAGCGCGTGCGGCGCTTGATGCTGGTCCGGCCGGCGGTCGAGGCCGGCGAGAACCTCGGTTTTCTGCCGGGCGATCTGGCCCAGAAGATCGACCCCTATCTGCGCCCGCTCTACGACGCCCTTTACGAAATGCTCGGCTTCGATCGGGTGGGGCGCTTGATCGAGCGCCAGATCATCGAGATCGCGCCGCTGGCCTATATGCGCGGACGCACCCTCAACGAGGCGTTCATCATTCTCGACGAGGCCCAGAACACCACCGTGGCGCAGATGAAGATGTTTCTCACGCGTATCGGTTTCGGCTCGACCGCCGTGGTCACCGGCGACATGACCCAAATCGACCTGCCGTCGAACAAGAAATCGGGTCTGTCGCATGCGGTCAACCTGCTGTCCGGTATCGATGGCATCAGCGTGACCCGTTTTGCCGGTTCCGACGTGGTTCGGCATCCGCTGGTCCAGCAGATCGTCTCGGCCTATGAAAAAGACGCCGACCAGGGTGATAACGGCTCGTGATCGAATGCACCCTGGTCTGTGCCGTGGCCGGGCTGGCCGAAACCGATGAGGAGCGGCTGGTCGAGATCGCGACCAGCGTGCTCGACGAAGCCGGTATCGATGCCCAGACCGATATGGTGAGCCTGGATGTGCGCATCGTCGATGAAGCCGAGTCGGCCGATTTGAACGGCCGCTATCGCGACAAGCCCTATGCGACCAACGTGCTATCGTTTCCGGCCGATGCCCGACTGCCGGGGTTTCGGGCTCTGGGGGATCTGGTCATCTGTCGGCCGGTGATCGTGGCCGAGGCCAACGATCAGGGCAAATCACTGGATGCGCACTTTACGCATATGGTGGTGCACGGCAGTCTCCACTTGCTCGGCTTTGATCATATCGGCGACGATGAAGCCGAGATCATGGAAGCGGCTGAACGCCGTGTGATGGCCCGCCTGGGCTATGCGGATCCCTATGCGGCACCGCAGGCCGGGTGAGGCAATCGCGGCTGGCTAGTGACCGACGATATTAACCGGATGAGGAGGCGGCGCTGGGCCGCGTAAGCCATGAGCGACGACGATAGCGATCAGTCCAGCCGCGGCTGGCTTCGCCAGATCGGGATGAGTCTGGCGGGACCGCCACGCGATCGCGACGAGTTGATCGAGGTGCTGCGTGAGGCGCAGGACAACGGGCTACTCGATGTCGATGCGCTATGGATGATGCAGGGCGTGCTCAAGGTCTCCGAGCAGCAGGTCCGCGACATCATGGTGCCGCGTTCGCAGATGGTGGTCATCGATTCGGATGCCGATGCCGCCGAGATTCTCGCGGTCGCCGTCGAATCCGGCCATTCGCGTTTCCCGGTGATCGGCGAATCCCGCGACGAAGTGGTGGGTATTCTGCTGGCCAAAGATATGCTCAGCCTGGTCGAGTCCGACGGCAAGCGCGACGCTTTTGCCCTGACCAGCGTGCTGCGACCGGCGGTCTATGTGCCCGAGGCCAAACGCGTCAACGTGTTGCTTAAGGAGTTCAAGGCTTCGCGCAATCATATGGCGGTGGTGGTCGACGAATATGGCGGCGTGGCCGGTCTGGTCACGATCGAGGATGCGCTGGAGCAGATCGTCGGCGAAATCGACGACGAGTACGACCAGGCCGAAGGCGCGAATATTCTGCGCCAGGAAAAAAACCGCTACCAGCTGCGGGCCCTGACCCCGATCGATGAATTCAACCGCTACTTCGGTACCGATTTCTCGGACGACGAATTCGATACCCTCGGCGGGCTGGTCATGCACGAGTTCGGGCATATGCCCAAGCGCGGCGAGACCGCGATCATCGATCACTTCCAGTTTAACGTGCAACGGGCCGATTCACGCCGTATCCATATGTTCCAGATGACGGTGTTGCCCGAGGCGCCGGAATAGTCGCGGTCGGCAGCGCGCGATGATGCGCCGCGTGGTGGGCGATGGGGTGGCGCCGGCGCTGTTCGGCGTGCTGGCGACGTTCGGTTTCGCGCCCTGGCATTGCTATCCGGTAACTCTGATCAGTGTGATCGGGCTGCTGGTGCTATGGCGTAGGGCCGGTCCGGCGCGCGGGGCGTGGCGGGGTTTCGTATTCGGCTGTGCTTTGTTCGGTACTGGTGTGTCTTGGGTCTATGTGGCCCTGCATACCTATTCGGGCATAGCGGCACCGTTGGCCGGCCTGGCCGTCGCGGCGTTGGTGGGCTATTTGGCCATTTATCCGGCGCTGGCCGGCGCGGTCGCCGCTGCAACCCGGCGCTTCGCGGCACCGATCTGGGCCCTGTTAATCGTGCCGGCGGCCTGGGGGCTGTCGGAGCTGTTGCGGGGCTGGGTCGGCACTGGCTTTCCTTGGCTGTCGCTTGGCTATAGCACGGTCGCTGCGCCGCTGAACGGGGTTGCGCCGCTATTAGGGAGCTATGGGCTGAGCATCGTTCTGGTGGCCGCTGCCGGCGCGCTATGGCTGCTCTATGCCGGGGCGCTAATCGCTCGGCTGATTGCGTTGGCACTGGTCGCCGTCTTGCCGGTGTTGGTTTGGTGGGTGCCTTCGGCGGCGCACTGGACCCAGCCGGTCGGGCCGCGTCTGCGGGTCGCGATCATCCAGGGCAATATTGATCAGGCCGACAAGTGGCAGCCGGCCCACCGGGCCGAGACTCTAGCGCGCTATCGCGATATGACCGCACGTAGCCGGGCCGATTTGGTGGTTTGGCCAGAAGTGGCTATCCCGGCGCCTGCCGAGCAGGTGGTGCCATATTTGAAACAGCTGCGCCGAACCGCTGCACAACGGAACCAGACCGTGCTTGCGGGTCTGCTCTGGCCGGCCGCAAATAGCCGCGGTTATCACAACAGCGTACTGGCGCTAGGCCAGGGCCGCGGGCGCTACGACAAGCGTCATCTCGTGCCGTTTGGTGAATACGTGCCCGGTCCGGCTTGGCTGACCGGACACCTGAGCAATATGGGCGCGCCGGTCGGGCGTACCGTGGCGGGGCCGGTGACGCAGCCGCTGCTCCATAGCCATGGCGTGGCGCTTGGTCTGTCGATCTGTTTCGAGGATCTGTTCGCGCGTGACATTGCCCGCGATCTGCCGATGGCTGGGATGCTGATCAACGTCACCAATGACGCCTGGTTTGCCGGTACGCCGGCGCTGGCCCAGCACTTGGACATCGCGCGTATGCGCGCGCTGGAGTCGGGCCGGCCGCTGGTGCGCGCAGCCAATACCGGTATCAGTGCCCTGATCGGCTTTGACGGCCACGTCTATCAACATACGGCGGCTGATGAGAGCGCGCGCCTGATCGCGCCAATGGTGCCCCGGCGCGGCCTGACCCCGTACATGGCCTACGGAGATACGCCGCTCTGGTGGGCCACCAGTGCCGTGGTCATGCTTGGCCTGCTGGGAGCCTGGGGACTGCGCTGGCGCGCGGCGCGCCTGCGCCGGCCGGCCGAGCGTCGTCGGGCGCTGCGCGCGAGACTGTAGAAAATCGGGGCCTTGCAGCACGGTGGGGCGGACAGCCGCCGGCCGAGGCAGTACACTTGCGCGTTCGATGACCACCGAATTTCGTGTACGCCTGATGGACCGTAGTTACCGTTTCGCCGACATCGAAGCCGATGTACAGCGTCGCTGGGATGAAGCCGATGCTTTCCGTGTGACCCGCGACGATCGCGAGAAGTTCTACTGCCTGTCGATGTTCCCATACCCCAGTGGCAAGCTGCATATGGGGCATGTGCGCAATTACACGATCGGCGACGTGATCGCACGCTATCACCGTATGTGCGGCAAGAACGTGCTCCAGCCGATGGGCTGGGACGCCTTCGGCTTGCCAGCCGAGAACGCCGCGATCAAAAATGGTGTGCCGCCGGCGCAATGGACGCGCGAGAACATCGGGGCCATGCGCGATCAGCTCAAACAGCTCGGTTTTGCCTACGATTGGTCGCGCGAACTGGCCACCTGCGATCCGTCCTACTATCGCTGGGAGCAGTGGCTGTTCACCAAGCTGTTCGAGCAGGGCCTGGTCTATCGCGCCGAATCGGTGGTCAACTGGGATCCAGTCGACCAGACCGTGCTCGCCAACGAACAGGTGGTCGACGGCCGTGGCTGGCGCTCCGGTGCGATCGTCGAGCAGCGCGCGATTCCGCAGTGGTTCGCCCGCATCACCGACTATGCCGACGAACTGTTGGACGATCTCGACGGACTGGAGGGCTGGCCGGAGGCGGTCAAGACCATGCAGGCCAATTGGATCGGGCGTTCCACCGGTCTGGAGATCGATTTCGCCGTCGCCGGCCAGGACGCACCGCTGACGGTCTACACCACGCGTCCCGATACCTTGCACGGCGCGACCTACATGGCGCTGGCGGCCGACCATCCGTTGGTGGCGGCCGCTGCCGATACCGACGCCGAGTTGGCGGCCTTTGTCGAGGAATGCCGCCAGACCGGCACCGCCGAAGCCAAACTGACCACCCGCGACAAAAAAGGCTATCGGCTGCCGGTCGAGGCGATCCACCCGCTGTCCGGCGACACACTGCCGGTCTTCGCGGCCAACTTCGTCTTGATGGGGTATGGCACCGGCGCGGTCATGAGCGTGCCGGGCCACGACCAGCGCGACTGGGAATTCGCGCGTGCCTACGACCTGCCGATCGTTTCGGTGATCGCCGACGCAAACGGCGAACCGGGCGACGTCAGCGAAGCGGCCTTCGTGGATAAGGGCGCGCTGGTCAATTCCGGCGAAGACGACGGCAAGGATTTCGATGCCGCCTTTACCGACATCGCCGACCGGTTGGAAGCCCGTGGCGTTGCTCGCCGCAAGACCCAGTATCGGCTGCGCGACTGGGGGCTGTCGCGGCAGCGCTATTGGGGCGCGCCGATCCCGATCATCCACTGCGACGGTTGCGGGCCCGTTCCGGTACCGGAACAGGATCTGCCGGTGGTCCTGCCCGAAGACGTTACCCCGGAAGGCGCCGGTTCGCCGCTGCCGAACATGCCGGAATTCGTGAACTGCAGCTGCCCGCAATGCGGCAAGGACGCCAAACGCGAAACCGATACTTTCGATACCTTCATGGAATCGTCCTGGTATTTCGCGCGTTTCACCTGCCCGGACGCCGACGCCATGATCGACGACCGAGCGCACTATTGGATGCCGGTCGATCAGTACGTCGGTGGCATCGAACATGCAATCCTGCATCTGCTGTATGCGCGTTTTTTCCAGAAACTGATGCGCGACGTCGGCCTGGCTCAGGCCGACGAGCCATTCAAGGCGCTGTTGACCCAGGGCATGGTGCTCAAAGACGGCGCCAAGATGTCCAAATCCAAGGGCAACACGGTCGACCCACAGGAACTGATCGAGACCTACGGCGCCGACACGGTACGGCTGTTCTCGATGTTCGCGGCGCCGCCGGATCAGTCACTGGAATGGTCGGAGGCCGGCGTAGAGGGCGCGCATCGTTTCCTGCATCGGCTGTGGCGGCTGGTTGAAACCCACGTCGAGGCTGGCATCGTTGCGCCGGCCACCGCGGCCGAAGGCGAGGCCGGCGAACTGCGCCGCAAGCTGCATGAAACGATCGCCAAGGTCGGTGACGACGTCGGCCGGCGTTATACCTTTAATACCGCGATCGCCGCGATCATGGAGCTGGTCAATGCGCTAGGCCGCCTCGATGACGCGCCGGCCGCTGAGATGCAGGCCGTTCGCCAGGAAGCGCTGGAAGCGATTATGCGCATGCTGGCCCCGATCGCCCCGCATATCGGCGACGAACTCTGGCGGGTACTGGGCCGCGACGGACTGCTGATGGATGCCGACTGGCCCGTGGCTGATGAGGCCGCATTGGTGCGCGATACGCTCACTCTGGTGGTACAGGTCAACGGCAAGGTGCGTGCCCGCATTGACGTGCCCGCGGATGCCGATCGCGATACAGTGGCCGAGGTCGCAACCGCGGAACCCAATGTCGTTCGGCACATCGAGGGCAAGGACATTAAAAAGACCATTGTGGTGCCCGGCAAGCTAGTCAACGTGGTGGTCTGATTGGTGCGCCCGGCTTGAATGAACGCCTAGCATGAGCAACCCATGAACGGTACCGCTGTTTTCAACACTGCGCCCCGCTCAGCGCTGCGCGCGGTGTGTGCACTTTTCTTCGCTGTGGCGTTGGCCGGCTGTGGCTTTCACATGCAGGGCGCGACTCCGCTGCCCCAGGGCATCGATGCCATGCATGTCGCCTACCATAACGATTATCGGGTAGGGGACCCGCCAGTGGTGAGTGCACTCAAACAGCGGTTGCGGCGCCAGCATCTGCTGGGCAGCATCGATGCCGCGGCACAGCTCGAGATCGCCTCCATCCAGACTTCCCAGCGCGTGGTTTCGGTCAGCCCGGTCAATGGCGATGCCGCTGAGGTCGCGATCACGACGCGGGTAGTGTTCAACTACAGCGTCAACGACGCAGATCAGTTGTCCGGCGAGACGCTGTCGGCCACCCGCAACTTCAGCATCGACGACACCCAGCGTCTGTCCTCGGAAGAGCAGCGCAATCGGCTGTTGAGCGATATGCAGCAGAATCTGGCCAATCTGATCCTCGAGCGCGTGGCCCAAAGCAACCGCAAGCTCGCGGGCGGTTCCGACGCAGGTTCCTGACCTAATGGCCGACCGAGCCCGACTGACCGCAAGCCCAGTAGCACCGGCCGACGCCGATGCCCTGATACGCGGGCGCCGTACCGTTGATCAATTCCGCCCGGGGGAGCTGCCCGACAGCGCGCGCATTCACGAAGCCATTGATCTGGCCCGTTGGGCGCCGAACCACCATGTCACCGAACCTTGGCGTTTCTATCTGATCGGCGACCGCACCAAGGCCGAGATCATCGAGCTGAACACGCGCCTGCTGACCGAGAGCCGCGGCGCGGAGGTGGCCGATAGCAAGCGACAACGCTGGTCGGCGATCCCGGGGTGGCTGGCGGTTAACTGCGTAGCGCACGAGGATCCGATCACCGCGCGCGAAGACTATGCTGCCTGTGCCTGCGCGATTCAGAATCTCATGCTGTATCTGCATAGCGCCGGTATCGCGACCAAATGGACGAGTGGGGCGATCACGCGGGCGCCTGAGTTCTTGCGTATCCTCAGTGCGCAGCCGGGGGAATACTGCGCCGGGCTGATCTGGTATGGTTACGCCAAGCGAGGCCCGCGCAGCCAGCGCCGGCCTGTTTCCGAGGTAATTCACTACCTTGATTGAATGGTTTGTGGGACTGCTGGCCCTGGGGTCGAAATCAGGCGTTGCAAATCGCCGATTCGGACTATAGAATTGCGCGCTTTCGCAGCCCGCACCGCTGCTCCTGCTACGGCTTACGAGAATTGAAATGAAGACGTTTTCCGCGAAGAAAAACGAGGTGCCTGGCGACTGGTACGTCGTGGACGCGACCGACAAGACTCTCGGTCGTCTGGCCTCCGAGATCGCTTTTCGCCTGCGCGGCAAGCACAAGCCCGAATACACGCCGCATATGGATGTCGGCGACCACATCGTGGTGATCAACGCCTCGAACGTGAAGACCACGGGCAAGAAGCCGCAGCAGAAGAAGTACTATCGATTCACCGGTTACGTCGGTAATCTAAAGTCGATCACGCTCGAAGATCAGCTGGCCACGCACCCGGAGCGCGTCATTGAGCACGCTGTGAAGGGCATGCTGCCGAAAGGTCCGTTGGGCCGTAAGATGGCCGGCAAATTGCGCGTTTATCCGAACGCCGAGCATCCGCATACCGCACAGCAGCCGCAGACGCTGGAGATTTAATCGATGGCAACCGAACAAGCCTACGGCACCGGCCGTCGCAAGACCGCTTCCGCGCGAGTCTTCATCAAACCCGGCTCGGGCCAGATCACGGTCAACAACAAGTCGGTCGAGCAGTACTTCGGTCGTCCGACCTCGCAGATGATCGTGCGCCAGGCGCTCGAAGTTACCGATTCGCTTGATCGTTTCGACATCAAGATCACGGTCAACGGCGGTGGCCCGAACGGCCAAGCCGGCGCAATTCGCCATGGTTTGGCCCGTGCTCTGGTCGACTATGACGAAAACATGCGCGCTTCGTTGCGTAGTGCTGGTTACATGACGCGCGATGCCCGCAAGGTTGAGCGTAAGAAAATCGGCCTGCACAAGGCTCGTAAGTCGCCGCAGTACTCCAAGCGCTAGCGACGGCTGCCGGCTGGCTGCGCTACAATGCAGCCAGCGGCTCCAGGTTACTGGGGAATCGTCTAATGGTAGGACTACGGACTCTGACTCCGTCAGTGGGGGTTCGAATCCCTCTTCCCCAGCCATAAAAAGTGAACCCCTGTTACCGCAATGGTTTCAGGGGTTTATCTTTATGGGTGTACCCGCTTGCACCCACGTTCGCACCCACGCTCATGGGTCCCTTGTTGCTATCCAACGCAACAAGGAACATAGTTTGATGCGCGAACTCGAATTAGGTCCGAGGCGCAGCGTGCGGGCTATCATTCTCGATGCCATACGTGCTTCACCAGTATCGTTCTCCGCTTATATTGCTTAGCGAGACGTACGTTCATGTATACACGTGTGCAATACTAGATAACCGATAACGGCGTTCCGTACGCACGATAGTCAACGGAGTTAAGAGCGATGACATTGTCAGCAGCGCAAGTGGCAAAGCGAATTTGCGAGCGGTCTGGCTGGAAGCTCTCTAACCTTGAAATCCAGAAGCTCGTTTACCTTATCCACATGAGATACCTCGGGAGGATGCAAAAGCCTCTAATTAGAGAATCGTTTGAGGCGTGGGACTATGGTCCGGTGGAGCCAGGTCTATATCATCGGCTCAAAGCATTCGGAAGTGACCCGGTAGTAGGTGTTTTCAATAGCGTGCCGGATGTGGCCGATGAGGAAGCAGCTAATTTCATCGACGATACTTATGACATGCTCTCAGGGTTTAGCGCTCCCCAATTAGTGTCTATTACTCATGCGCCGCATTCTGCGTGGTATAAAAATTATCGCCGTAATGTTAGAAACTCGTTAATTCCACGCGAGGCTATTTTAGAAGAGTTTAAGGCTCGGGAAAGTGCCAGAAGATAATCGAGACAATGAGTTAAGTTTCTGGTTTGGTGAACTACCCGAAGACCGAGAAGATGGCTCCGATGAGGGCAAAGGAGAGGGGCCAAACTCTGAGAGTCTGTCTAATCTCTCCTCACAGCTCGAACAGGAAAAAGACGGAAGGCGTGAAGAGCGTTTTGTTTTTTTTCTGATAATAATTTTATTATTAGACGTTATGTGGCTCGGCTCCATGGAAAATTGGACTGCGCCATTAGTAATCGGAGCTGGCGAGGCGCTATTGCTATTCCTCGCCGCAAAGCGTTGGGGGCTAAAAGAGATTGTCGTCATTATCGACAATTGGATGAGCCGTTTCACAAGCGGAGACGGCTCTTAAAAGTTCAATCTAAAAATACCGCAGATTTTCGAGGGGTCATCTATATATGAAGACGCGCGCGCGTTTCCCCGTAGTCCCGCCTTCGATGACACAGGGCGGAAGGCGAATCGCGGGTGTACCGGGGGAGGGGTAGGCCCGGCAGGGTTATTCCTACCGGGTATGTGTCATGAACTACGCAATATCAGACTTGCGTTCTAGTTCGACCTGCATCTTGCGGCTGCTGTCCTGCGCTACGCGCCCATCCATATTGAACCGTTTAGCTTGGACTTGCCCGGTCAGTTCTAAGTCATAGTCACCGATTGCTCCCATGACGTTACCTGTGATGCCGGCCGTGTGCTCCTCTATTCGTAGCTGGGCACGCATTTCACCATTATCGTCGACTTGGTAAGTTCCGCGATAACTGTACGCTGAGTCGCCGCCGTAGGCGTGGCCCTTATGCAGAACGACCACACCGGCCCCGAAAAGCTCTTGATTCGAGCGGAAACGCACCACCCAGAAGCCTTCAATCATGTCTTTCCCTCGTTGTTGAACGAGCTTTGACCCTACCGACTTGCGATGTGTAGCAAAAGGCCCGTACGACGTACGTACAGGGCGTATCGAAAACCCCAGCGGAGGCCCCGACCGTAAGTTACTGATATGGCGATGTCGGAAGGGGCGTGTCTTGACTGTATCGAAACCAAATGTATTCAATACACGCGAGGCACACGACACAGACCGATTCAGCCATGACCAAACGCGCCGCCATCTACGCCCGCGTCTCGACCGACCAACAGACAACCCGCAATCAGATCGACAAGCTACGCGAGGTTGCAGCCGCGAAAGGCTGGGAGGTCGTGGCCGAGTTCATCGACGAGGGCATATCCGGTGCCAAGGGCCGCGACAAGCGCCCACAGTTCGACGCACTGCACCGCGCCGCCGTCCGTAGCGAGTTCGACATCATCATGAGCTGGTCGGTCGACCGGCTCGGACGTTCGCTGCAAGACCTCGTCGGCTTCCTGTCGGAACTACAGGGCAACGGAGTCGACCTGTTCCTGTACCAGCAAGACGTGAATACGACCACACCAGCCGGTAAAGCGATGTTCCAGATGATGGGCGTGTTCGCCGAGTTCGAGCGGTCCATCATCCAAGACCGCGTCAACGCGGGGCTTGACCGGGCCAGGGCGCAAGGCAAGACGCTGGGTCGGCCCAAGGTCGGCGACGAGCAGACCGAGGCTCGTGTTTTGGAACTACGCGCCGAAGGACACAGCTATCGCCAGACCGCGAGGATGGCCGGGCTGTCGGTTGGTAAGGTGCAGCGCATCGTGAAAGAGGCTAAGGCCGAAAAGATGGACGTCTACGTCACCAAGGGGCTAGACGATCCAGACAACCACGATGTCGTAGAGGTCTAGTGCTAGACCACTAGTCACCGTGAACTCGGCCCAGCGGCAACGATACACTGGAAATCCGATAAGCCGAGAAAACTAGAGGTTTTGCGATGAACCGACAGAAGTACGATGCCGCCTTCCCTGAAGCCGATAATGTGTCCATCAGCGGTATGACTACTCGCGAGTGGTATGCAGGCCGTGCGATGGCCGCGATTGTCGGTTCGGTTGAGTCAGAACAAACACGCGAGAATCTGACTTCGAGGCAAGTAGCTGACAAGGCAGTCAGCTATGCAGACGAATTAATTAGAGCCTTGGACCGAAAGAGCTAGCTTTGATGATAGGCCGGGGGTGGTGAATCCCCGGTCCATCGCTCCCGTGTGGGGGAGATGGTGGGCGTGGTTAAGCGGTGGCCGCGGCCTGTTCGGCAGACGCCAGCAGCGAGCGGACCATCGGGAGGTCGTTCCCCATGAGCGAGAGACGACTTTCTACCTCGCCGCTGATGGGGTCGACGATAACGAGGTCGGCCTTGCCGTGGTCCCGACGTTCGACGCGGACAGTGCAGCCGTCCGTTGACTCGAAGGAGTCGCGGGCTGGGCTTTGGTCGTATGCTTGGTGTGACATTCGATGCGGTCTTTTTGTCGATTGGCGTCGTCATGGAAGCACGCCTAATTAGTCGACACAAATCACTGTGTAATAAGAAAAATTCCCGGTAACGGGAACATCCAGACAGAAACTTTTCCCCCATTAAGATAGAGGTCGTCGGCGGCAGTGACTTGTATTTAGTTTGTCTCGCTGGCGTCCGTGGACGTGGTGATTGGGTGGAACAATAAAGACCAGTCTCGCGGCTCCCTCCCTCCGCGCTGACTGAACGTTCGACCGGGCGTCTGCCCGGCTTTGCTGCTAGCTCGCCCCCGAGCGCCCGGAAGATCGACCGGATGCGCGGGGTCGGGCGGCGGTTTTTCAGGTTGTATGCGGGTGACCGTCGTTATGTAGCTGCGAACACAGCGCGCGTGCGTTTGTGATGCCCTGTTCTATTCCAAGTTGTATCTATATGCAGCCCCGTTGGCCGTCTGGTCGCGGGGCTTTTCTTTGAGGTTGTATGAAATGAAACGAGAACCCGTGGTTACTCACGAGACGATGCGAGGCCGCCCCGTGGTCCGCGTCGAGTTATCCAAGAGCAAGACCGCCTTACTTGACCCCGAGGACTGGCAACGCATCGCCGATGAATACGGCAAACGCTGGGCGGCCGTGTCGAACGGCTCCGGCCTTTGGTCAGCCCGTAAGGCAACGAGGCGGGCCGATGGGCGCGTGGTGATGATGACGCTAGCCCGTGCCGTGATGCGTGCGACCGATGGTCAGCGCGTCGAGACCGTGAACGGAGACGCCCTCGACTGCCGCCGAGTGAATCTCGATCTAGTGCGCAACGCCAACGAGAAGCGCCAACGAGAAGCCAACAAGCGGTGGCGCGAGAAGCTAGACCCCAACACCGACAAGGAGAACGTAACCGAATGAGCCTCCGCAAAGCTATCAACGAGAAATGCCGAGACTGCATCTATGACCCGAACAGCGGGCTAGGTAACTGGCGACAACAGGTGCAGGCGTGTACTTGCACGTCGTGTCCGCTGTTTCCGTACCGCCCCAAATCGCGCCCGCGCGATAGACAACAAAGCCAACCCGCTGGGGTAGTCCAGGGTGACGCCCGGTTGTCTCACAGCGAGGGCGAGAAGGCCGACCGACAGAGCACAGAGGCGGCTTGATGTCGGACGTACAGACGCACCAGCCGGAAGGCGTCGCATCCCTCCCCGGTAAGACGTTGGGCGAAATTCTAGGCACGACCTACCCGGACCCGGTGCCTTTACTCGACCCCTGGTTGGATGAGCGGTCGCTTGCCATGCTCCACGCTGCGCCGGGCGTCGGTAAATCGATGTTGGCGCTGGCCGTGGCGGTAGCCGTCGCTGGTGGCGGCGAGTTCATGGGCTGGCGAGCGGCCGAGCCTCGCCGGGTGCTTTACGTCGACGCAGAGATGGAGGAGCGCCGGACCAAGCGCCGCGCGCTGGAACTGATCGACAGCATGGATACGCTCGACCGGCAGCACGCTGTTGATAATCTTCATATCGTCTCACGCCAAGACTACGACGGTGCCGAGGACTTCCCCGAAATCGACGGCAACGGCGGCGGCGATGAGTTCGTCGAATGGACCCGCGCCCACCGGACCGAGCTGGTCATTCTGGACAATATGGCCGAGCTGTCTGCAGTGGACGACGAGAATGACGCAGCCGCCGTGCGCCCGGTGATTCGTCTTGTTCGTCGGATTCAACGACAAGGTGCGGCGGTGATGTTGATTCACCACAGCGCAAAAGGGACGAAGAACAGCCCCGAGGCTTATCGGGGGTCGAGTGCTCTGGATGGGCCGCTCGATGTCCGCCTATCGCTAGATCGAGCTTCGCACCCGGAGCAAGGCGAGGGGATTGCGTTCAACCTACGCTTTCCTAAAGCCCGGCATCGACTCGGCGCGGGCACTATCGCCGGGCGTAAGGTTTGGCTTGATGTCGGCGACGGACAGAGCGCGTGGCAGACCGACAGGCCGACCGGCGAGCGTAAACAGGCGAGCGATTCATCGGAAGATGTCGAAGCTAGGTTGATTTTCGAGGCCGCCCGTGATGGCCAGTACCAGACTCGTATCGACTGTGCGCGGGCTATCGGCCTAACGCATGGCCAGACCGCCAAGCGGCGCGTCGAGCGGGCTATAAGTCTCGGCTACGTTAAGGATATGCTGGCGTTCTATGAGCTGATGAAAGCCGAGCCGTGAAGCTGTCACAAATCACAATCACCTAGTGCGAGTGACCGTGTGATTGGCGTAGCTCGGCAGCCCGTAGCGCCGAAGGCGCGCTACAGGTCCGCCTCGCTGGTCCGCTGTCGCGGACTGGTAGCTCGGTACTGAAGGTTGGACAGAAAGAAAGCCGACTTATCGTCGGTGGACTTTCTGCTCTGGCCTTCCCGTTACCGACACAGATATAGATGGCTGTCGCCATCCTCGTTAACTCAGTCGACCGTAAGTCCGACTGTAGATCGGACTACAGGCCAGACTCTCCACGGTGAGGGTGAACCTGTAGCTCAACCTACAGCCGAGCTTACGGGCTTTAGCCAAGGAGGAGGACATCATCATCGTCCTCCATCTTCTGTGTCGTAGGCGCGTGAGCGCCCTGTAGGTCAAGCATGAAGTAAGACCCGATTCTCGGGCCGGTCTTCATGTCTACCCAAGCCCGCCACCGAGCGGGCTTTTTCATGTCCGCAATCTGAGGACCAACCATGAGCCAACGCAAAGCACGCCAAGTCATTCCCGACACGCTGGACGGCGAGGCTATCGTTCATGTCGAGCTGACACGGGGGCAATGGGCCATCGTCGACGCCGCCGACTGGCCCGCTATACGGGAAACATTCGGCGAACTCTGGGCAGCGACTCCACGCAAGGGCGGGAAGTTCGGCGCGGGGCGTAACCTAAAGACACTGGACGGACGACGCCTGAACTACTCGCTCGGTAAGGCAGTCCTCCAGCCCAAGCAGGGGCTTTATGTCACCGTGAAGAACGGGGACTCACTAGACAACAGGCGGCATAACCTCCAAGTCGAGGGGATGGCACTACCGCACAACCCCGGCGCGGTGCCGGTGTGTCTGGCGACCGATGAAGACCGGGCAGCTTATGAGCGCCAGCGAGAGAAAGCACAGCGTGGCCGACGGGCCAAGCCGGAGGCCCACGCCTTACCCGAGCATGTCGCCCGACGACAGGCCGAACACTACCGCCGAGTGAGTGAGCGGAACCAGCGCAGCGGCGGCATCCCCGACAGGGGACGGTGTCAAAGGCGAGCCGATGGGCCGGAACTGACGGTAAAGCCGAAGGTAGGCCCGGAGCACGACAGCATGAACACGCTACAGGCGGTACTGGTCGCGGAGCTTCGCCGAGCCGAAGGCGTCGGGCAGGCCGGTGCCGAGTAGGACAATCTAGCGCATGTCTTCGTCGGTTAGTCCCGCGAAAGACGCCTTCGCTATGGCGTCGGCTTGAATGCGGCGGCGTGCTTCTTCGTAGTCGGCGACGTTCGAGTCGTAGTAGACGCCCCGCGTCATACCTTCCTGTTCATGGCCAACGATGTCCTTAACTACGGCGTCCTGTACGCCAGCATTGAGCAGCATCGTATTCAGCGACATACGGAAGCAGTGGAAGTCGTGATTCGCGCCGAACCCCTCGCGCGTCTTGAGGTTCGAGAACCGTTTACCAAGGGCATTGCTGCGCTTGTTGTACTTGTTGTCCCGCTTTAGGCCGGGCAATAGGTAATCGTCGGTCGTGTCGGCTTTCAACCGTTCGACGACAGGGCGAAGCATGGGGTGGATCGGCGTATCGCGATTCCCCGCGTTGGTCTTGGCATCTCGAATCTTGAGTACGCCTAGCTCAAGGTCGGCGGCGTTGGCTGGCAATGAGCACAGCTCCTCTATGCGCGCTCCGGTAAACATGGCAAGACGTATCAGATCGCCAAGCATGGGGTCGGGCTTGGCGACGGCGGCGCGCAGCAATGAGACCGCCTCGCGTTGCGTATAGGCAACGCGTTGCTTGCCCTTCTTCGTGGATTGCTTGGGCAAGTTGACGCCATCGAATGGCGAGCGCTTCTCGCTGTCGATGATGTCGAGCCGACGTGACAGCCAGTTCCAATAACCGCGCGCTCCCGACAGTTCACGTCGGATGGTTCGGACCGCTCCACCTTCGGACAGCCTCTTGTCGGTGAAGGCTTGAACGGATGCGGGCGTGACATCCGAGACGAAAGGGCAGTCTTGCGAGATGCGTTCCACCCCGGCGCGGTACTGGTCGATGGACTTCTGGCCGACTTGGAGTCGGGCAAGGTAGGTGTCGAGGTGTTCGGTAAGTCGGACTAGCTGGCCCGTGGCGTACTGGTAGCCCTGAACGTTGAAAGCATGTTCATCGGTAGAGCGGACTTCGTCTAGGTCGGCTACGTCCGAGCCTTCTTGGGCCGCTGCCTTGCGGTCCCGGTCTTCGAGGTGGTCAAGCATCATAAACTTCGCTGCCTCCCTCTCATCGTCCGACGTGGCTCCAGCAATGGCACGACGCCACCATGAGAACTGCCGCGATAGTTCGTCGGGGTGTTTGCCGAGCGCTTCGTCTATCTCGCGCTGGACTTCGGCGGCTTTAAGGATAGCCAGCCTCTCAGCCTCGCTCTTGCTTTCGGTCCCCAACGAGCGGGACACGGTGTTCTGTCCCATCGCCTTAGCAGCTTTGGCGTCTAACTTCCGTCTGTAGACATAGCCTCTACGCTTCAGCTCGATGTATCCCGGCAAAGCTAATTCCCCCGTCGTCGCACCCACGTTTCGGACCCACGGTACACGGCCAAGCGACAGAAAATAAAGGGATTCATGGGCTTGGAGTGCGCCCTTTGGGGGTCCCTCTTCCCCAGCCATAATAAAAGCCCGCCTTGCGCGGGCTTTTTTTATGGCTGGCGTAGCGGCCCTAATGAGGCGCCCGGGTTCGACGAGCGCGCTGGTGCGCGCGAGGACGGTCGCGCCCACGTGACCGAGCCCGAAGGGCCGAGCGGCGAGCAATCCCTCTTCCCGAGCCATGAAAAGCCCGCCTTGTGCGGGCTTTTTTTATGGCGGGCCTAGCGGCCCTGATGAGGCGCCCGGGTTTGACGAGCGCGCTGGTGCACGCGAGGACGGTCGCGCCCACGTGACCGGGCCCGAAGGGCCGAGCGGCGAAGCCGCGAGCAATCCCTCTTGCCCGGCCATAAAAAGCCCGCCTTGTACGGGCTTTTTATGTTTGGCTTAGCTGCCCCGATAAGGCTTGGGGCCGAGGAGTGCGTGGCGCGAGATGCATTTGGCAGCTCTGATACCAAGAGCCACCTCCGTCGGTTTTCGGGGAGGGGGTGTCCATGAATGGATGGAACCCGACGCAGCGCGGCGCGAGTATGGCGCAGTGTTGCGCATGATCCACTGTTTTCGCTCATCCGGACAGGCTTCGATCGCATAGCAAAAAATTTATAACACCGGTATCGATGCTGGGTGTAGAGCTGAATCAATTGATTTTCGATATTTGGAATCAATGCTATAGGTATCAAAGACAGGCCGCGGTTCGGGCGCAATAGGGTTTAGATCTGGCCTTTGTCGGGGGCGACCAAATAAAGTTTTTTACTTATATATAAAAACAAAACCAGTTGGGTTACGCTCAAAGCGGGGACGATTTAGAGCGTTTTACGCTCGCGGCTTGAGGATCATTCCGGTATGGAAATGATCCGGGGGACTGGTCATGAAAATGGTGGAAACCGCTGCGTACCCGGTGATTTGCCGATGAGTGCGTGCGAGAGAGTCGTTTATGCCCTGACGCCGATGCAGCGCGGCATGCTGTATCAGAGTTTGGCGCACCCGAATTCGGCGGCGAACCTTGAACAGGTTCGTATCGAGGTTCATGTCGCGCTCAATGTCGATGCTTATATCGAGGCTTGGCGCACGGTCATCAATCGTCACGACATGCTGCGTTGTCGCTTCGCCTGGGATGATCGCGAAGAGCCGGTACAGATCATAGAGCCCGATGCCTGCTTCGAGGCCATGCACTACGACTTGGCCGAGCCGGGTACGGCTTCGCTGGAAGCGCTCGTAGCCCAAGATGCGGCACGCCCGTTTGATTTGACACGAGCCCCTTGTAATCGCCTGACGATCATTCGGCATGCCTCCGAGCGTTGGACGCTGCTTTGGACTTTCCATCATCTGGTCATCGATGGGCGTTCTTTCGTCGTCATCACCGATGAGGCCATGCGACTGTATCTAGCCCGCGTGGACGGCCGTTCGCCACCGATGCTCGAACCGCCTGTGCCCTACAAGGCATTCGTGGAGTGGTCGGCCGCCGAGGATAAAACAGCAGCGGAATCGGTATGGCGTGACTATCTCTCAGGGCTATCGAAGACGACACCGTTGCCGTGGTCACCGAGGAAATGGTCTACGACCGATCAGGGCTATGCCGGCGCTCGAGTAGTGGCTGCGGTCGATGAATGCGCGACCGCGAAACTACGTACGATCGGGCGTCGACAACGCCTCGGCTGGGCAGCGCTGATCGAGGGCGCCTGGGCGCTGTTGCTCTGGCGGCATGGCGCCGATGGCGACATCGTGTTCGGGGCCACGCGCAATGCGCGCCCGCGAGCGCTGGCTGGTAGCGGCCAGTGCGTCGGGCTATGTGTCGAGACCACCCCGCGCCGTGTGGCCATCCAAGCGGATACGCCGGTTGCCACGATCATGGCATCGCTGCGCGATGCAGCACGGGCGACTCGGGAGCTGGCGTATCCGGGATTGGCGGCGATCCAGCGCCAGGCAGGGGCGATCGAAGCCGGAAAATTATTCGACTCCATTGTGGTATTCGATGCCCAAAGCATGAACGCAGCGTTCCCGGCATACAGCGCGGCTGGCGAATGGGAGTTCGATTTCGAGCAATTTGTTGGCGAGCCGTTGACGCTGGCCGTGACCGGTGGATCGACACTCAGGCTCAAGCTCGAGTACGACACCGCCTGCTATGACGCAGCCACGGCGCGCGATATCGTCGAGCGCCTGGTCGTGATTCTCGAGCATATCGCCGACCACGGCGTTGACGAGCCGGCAGCCAGCGTTGCCTGGCTGACCGCCCGTGATCGCGCAGCGCGAGCCGATCAATACAACGATATAGGCGCGGCCGAGATGCCGGCGGGGGATCTGCGCTCGGCTATTGCGGCACGCGCTACGGCGACGCCAGAGCGCATCGCGCTCGTTTCGGGCGAACGAACGCTAACCTACGGTGCGCTCCAATCGTGCATCAATACGCTCGCAACCCGTCTTGACGGTGTGGGCGTGACACCCGGCGACCGGGTAGCGATTGTCTTGCCGCGTTCCGAGTGGCTGGTGATTGCCGCATTAGCGATACACCACCGCGGTGCAGCCTATGTGCCCTGCGATCCGAGCCATCCAGCCTCGCGGCTGGAGCGGGTGTTCGAGGTCGCCCGGCCGGTGGTCGTCATCACCGATCGCGATCATGCTGCGTCACTGTCGTTTGGAGCCGCCACGACCCTCTGCGTCGACGATGACAGCGCAGTGCCAGTATCGGCGCCGGAGCCGGTCGTGCCCGAGGGAGACCAGCCCGCGTACGTGATTTTCACCTCCGGCTCGACCGGGCAACCCAAGGGCGTGGTCGTCACCCACGCCAATGTCATGAATTTTGTTGCGGCGATGACGACGGCCCCGGGCCTGGCCAGTGGCGATCATTGGCTGGCGGTCACCACGCTCGGATTCGATATCGCTGTGCTGGAATTGTTTGGGCCACTGGTGGCTGGCGCGCGTGTCGTGATCGCTGACAACGCCGACGTCGGCGACGGCTCGGCCTTGGCTGCCTTGATCGCGCGTCACGGCGTTGATCATCTACAAGCCACGCCGGCTACCTGGCGCCTGTTGCGTGCAGTCGGCTGGCGTCCGCCGGCCGGTTTTACCGCGTTAATCGGTGGCGAGCCGCTGGAGGCGGCGCTAGCCGACGATCTGATGACGGCTGCCGAGGGCGAATTCGCGCTCTGGAATATGTATGGGCCGACTGAGGCCACAGTCTGGGCCACCTGCGAGCGCATCGTCGATGCTTACGATATCGGCATCGGCCGGCCAATCGCCAATCTGCGTTGCTATGTCGTGGATGCGGCGGGACAGCTGGTGGCGCCGGGTACGACCGGCGAACTCGTCATCGCCGGGCAGGGGGTCGCAGCCGGCTATCTCGACGATGCCGAGCGTACGGCGGCGGTCTTCAAGCCTTGGTCTCCGGCCCCGGGAGAGCCCACCGAGACCGTTTATTTTACCGGCGATCTCGCCCGCTGGGAGCCGGCTGGCGAACGCCCGGCACGGCTGAAATGCCTGGGGCGAACCGACGATCAGATCAAGCTGCGTGGACACCGTATCGAGCCGGGGGAGATCGAGACCGTGCTCGCTGCTCATCCGGCGATCGCCCAGGCAGTGGTGCGGTTGATCGAGGGCCCGCCGCCTCGGCTGGCGGCATGGCTGCGTTTGAATGCGGCGTTCGACGAAGCGGCGGTACGCGCTCATGTAGCAGCCCTGCTGCCGCCGATCATGTGTCCGGCGGTGTATATCCCGATCGATGTGTTCCCGTTGACCGCCAACGGCAAGGTCGATCGCCGTCGGTTGCCGGCCCCGCAGGCCGAATCGGCCGCCGAAGCCGGCTCGGGTTCGGTGGCGCCGCGCAATACCACCGAACGGCGGCTCGCCGAAATCTGGCAGCAGGCGATTGGCACTACGCGCCTGGGCATTGACGATAGTTTCTTCGCACTGGGCGGCGATTCCCTGTCGCTGGTTGGGGTACGGACACGTATCCAGCAGCAGTTCGGGCAAGCCCCGAGCATCGCCGAGCTGTTCGAATACCCGACGATTCGAAAGCTCGCCGAGCATATCCGCGCCACCGGTGAACCCGAGGCGGACGCAGAGACCGCCTCGGATGTGGCATCCCGGCCTGACGAGCCGGGCAAACAGGCGATCGCGATCATCGGTATGGCCGGGCGCTTTCCCGGCGCGGCTGATATGGCGACGTTCTGGGCTAATTTGGTCGCCGGGGTCGAGTCGATCTCGCGGTTCGATATCGAACAGATGCGGCCCTACGAGCCAGATATCGACGCGCTGATCCAACGCGATGATTTCATCGCTGCGCGCGGCTTGCTCGAGGGCGTGGAATATTTCGATGCGGGCTTTTTCGGCATTGCCCCGCGCGAAGCCAAACTGCTCGATCCGCAGCAGCGGTTATGGCTCGAAACGGCATGGCATGCCTTCGAGGATGCCGGCGTGGATCCAGCACGCTTCGGCGGGCCGATTTCGGTATTCGCGGGGGCCGGCTATATGCAGCCGTATATGCTCCACAACATTCTTCACGACCGGGCGCGAATCGAGGATCAGGTACGCGTGCGCGGCGTCGAAAGCTTTGCGGCGATGATCGGCAACGACCACGATTATCTGCCCACCCGTACGGCATTCAAGCTGGGCCTGACGGGGCCGGCGATCAATGTTCAGACTGCCTGTTCCACGGGATTGGTTGCGGTACACCAGGCCTGCCAGAGCCTGCGCACAGGCGAGTCGGCGATAGCGTTGGCCGGGGGCGTATCGATCGGTCTGCCACAAGAAGTGGGCTATATCGCCCAACAGGGTGGCATGCTCTCGACCGATGGGCATGTACGGACCTTCGATGCCCAAGCCTGTGGCACCGTATTCGGCAGCGGTCTGGCAGCGTTCGTGCTCAAACGCCTCGATGACGCGGTGGCCGACGGCGACGACGTGCTCGCCGTCATTCGTGGCACGGCGGTGAACAACGACGGCGCCGACAAGATGAGTTTCACCGCGCCCAGCCCGGCCGGCCAGGCCGGCGTGATCCGCGCCGCCCAGCAGGCCGCGGGTGTCATGCCGGACGACATCGGCTATGTCGAGGCCCACGGCACCGCTACGCCGCTGGGCGACCCGATCGAGATCGAAGGGCTCGTTCACGCCTGGCGCGCTGGCAATGCCGACGGAGCCCCGGTATGGCTCGGTTCGGTCAAGCCGAATGTCGGGCACTTGGATTCGGCGGCCGGGCCCGCGGGTCTGGCCAAGGTCGTGTATGCCGTGCGCGAAGGCCGGCTGCCGCCGACGTTGCACTATCGGTCGCCGAACCCGGCCATCGATTTCGAGGCCACGCCGTTTCGCGTAGTCGATCGGCTGACCGACTGGCCCAGCACGCCCGAGCGCCCGCGTATCGCGGGCATCTCGTCGTTTGGTGTTGGTGGTACCAATGCTCATGCTGTTATCGCCGAGCCGCCTGTCGCGGCCGAGGTTGGCCCGCCGCCGCGTGATGCACAGCTGCTGGTGGTTTCGGCACGCACCGCCTCGGCCTTGGCTACCCGCTGCCGTGATCTGGCCGCCTGGCTGGCGGCCCAGTCGAGAATCGATACGACGCCCGGACTTGCGGATGTTGCCTGGACGCTGGCCACTGGCCGCTCTGAAATGGCTTACCGCATCGCAGTGGTGGCGAGCACGCCGAGCGAAGCGGCTGCGGCGCTCTCGCGAGCCGCCGAGCAGGCTGGCAGCCGCCCGGCTACCGACCCGAATGCGCCGCCCTGTGTATTCATGTTCTCGGGCCAGGGGAGTCAGCACCCCGGCATGGGCCGTGCGTTATACGAGATACCCGGGGTATTTCGCGCGACGGTCGATCGGCTTGCCAAGGTCATCAACGCCGAACTGGGCCGCGATATTCGCGAGCTCATGTTCGCGCCGCGCGAGGATGCCGCGGCCATTGCCGCGCTCAGCGATACGGCGCTGGCCCAGCCGGCGCTGTTTATCATGGAGCTGGCGCTGGCCCGGCAGTTCGCGCATTGGGGCATCGAGCCAGAAGCCATGCTCGGACACAGCCTGGGTGAGTTCGCGGCAGCGGTGCTGGCCCGCGTGTTCAGCGAAGCCGAGGCCGCCCGCCTGATCGTGATTCGTGGGCGGCTAATGGCCGCTCAGGCGGGGGGCACAATGTGTGCGGTATATGCCTCCGCCGAGCGTATTGCCGAACGCCTGCCGAGTGGGGCCGAAATCAGCGCCATCAATGCGCCGGAACTATGCGTGGTTTCCGGCAATAAAGACGCCATTGAACGTCTTAGTGTCGAGCTCGAAGGGGCCGGAATCCGCTCGACGCGGCTGGCCGTGAGCCATGCGTTTCACAGCGAGGCCATGGTGCCCGCCATGGCGCCGCTGGCCGCGGCTGTGGCCGCAGCGAGGCCCAGGCCGGCGACACGGCGCATCATCTCCACGCTGACCGGGGCGCCGCTGGACGCCCAGGCCATGTGCGAGCCGCAATACTGGGCCCGACAGATGCGCGAACCAGTGCGATTTGCGGCCGCTGTGGCTTGTATTACCGGCGAGTCCGAGCGGGTGTTGGTCGAATGCGGCCCCGGCCGTCAGTTGACCGTGGCGGTCGGTCAGCAGAGCCAGCCGCCAGTCGCTCTGGCCAGCCAGCCGGGGCCACGCGATCCGATGCCGGCGGACGTGGCCGTACTTACGGCGCTCGGCAAGTTGTGGGAATACGGGCTGACACCCGACTGGGCGGCGTTGTTCGACATACAGACGCGGCCGCGCCGGCGCCTGCATTTGCCGGTCTATCCCTTCGAGCGCCAGCGCTATTGGATCGATCCGCCGGCGCATGCCGGGCTGATGCCCGCGAATTCGAATATGTCCGATCCTGCCTCTGTTCCCGGATTGCTCCCGGAGCCTGCCATGACGACCCAACCCGATCGTATTCCCGAACTTCAGGATCGCCTGCGACGCCTGTTCTTCGACTTGTCGGGGATCGACATCGCAGGCGACGACGCGGGTCGCAGTTTTGCGGCGCTGGGCATGGACTCAATGTTCCTGACCCAGGTATCTGCCGAAATTTCCACCGATTTCGGCGTGAAGGTCCGGTTCCGTGATCTGCTCGAGCATATCGATACGTTGCCGAAACTGGCCCGACATCTCGATAGCGAATTGCCGCCGCCCGAGCCGGTCGCCCAGCCGCAGCCGGCGGCTCCGGTAGCGACTCCGCCACCGGCCCAGACGGTGGCCCCGACAGCCGCGATATCGACCGCTGTGCCGGCAACTCCGACGTCGCCCCAGCCGTCGCCACCCGCCATGGCCGCGAGCAGCGATGCCCAGCGTGTCATCGAGCAACAGCTGGCCGTCATGCAGCAACAGTTGAGCCTGCTCGGCACTGCCAGTGCGCCGAGTGCGCCGAGTGCGCCGGCTCTGGCCTCGCCGGCGCCGCAGCCTCATTCGGCCCCGACCAATGCTGTCGCTTCGATGCCGGCAAGGGCGGCCAACGAATCGGCGATCGCGCTTGGCGGCCGACGCCAGGGCCATACGCAGCGCAGCGATGGCGCTCGTTTTGGCCCTTATAAGCCCGTGGCGACCGGCTCGGCCGGGGCGCTCACCACCGCCCAGCGTGATTTCATCGAGCAGTTGATGACCAGCTTTATCGAGCGTACCCCGGGCTCGCGCCAGCTGGCCGAGTGTGGACGCACGCGGCTTGCCGATCCGCGGCATGTGGTTGGCTTTCATCGCGACTGGAAACGCATGGCCTATCAGATCGCCATGCAATCCAGCCAGGGCGCCTACGTCATCGATGTCGACGATAATCGCTATGTCGATCTGACCATGAGCCTGGGTGTGGCCTATTTCGGCCACGGGCCGGAGTTCGTGCGTGAGGCCGTGCACGCCCAGCTCGAGCGGGGCATGGAACTTGGCCCGCAGGCGCCGGCTGCGCTGCGCGTGGCCGAGCAGCTCTGCCGGCTGACCGGGCATGAGCGGGCCAGCTTTACCAGTACCGGATCCGAGGCGGTGATGGCCGCGCTGCGCTGTGCACGCACGGTGACTGGGCGCGATCGGATCGTGTATTTCACTGGCGACTATCACGGCACCGTTGACGAGGTCCTGGGCCGAGCGCATGTGGCTGGCGATACGCTGTCCGCGCGCCCGGTTGCGCCAGGCATTACCGAAGCGGCGCTGGCGAACGTGCTAGTGCTCGACTACGACGACCCGGATTCGCTGGCGATCCTGGCCCAGCATGCCGACACCATCGCGGCGGTACTCGTCGAGCCCGTACAAAGCCGGCATCCGGATCGGCAGCCGGCCGAATTCGTACGCGAGTTGCGCCGCATCACGCGCGCGGCCGGCGCGGCGCTGGTCCTCGATGAGATGATCACTGGCTTTCGCTGCGGGATCGGCGGGCTTAATGCGCGCTGGAATGTCGAAGCCGATATCTGTATCTACGGCAAGATTCTCGGCGGCGGCCTGCCGATAGGTGCATTGGCGGGCGGGCGTCGCTGGCTGGATGCCATCGACGGTGGCGACTGGGCCTTCGATGACGACTCGGTGCCTGAGGCCGCGATGACGTTTTTTGCCGGCACCCACGTGCGACACCCGTTGGCGCTGGCTGCGGCTGAGGCCGTGCTGGAACAGCTGAGCGCCGACGATGGCGCGTCGCAGCGTGCGCTCGACCAGGCCACGGCCGCGTTTGCCGAGCGAATCAACACCGCCATGGCAACACGTGGTGTGCCGCTGCGTATCCGCCAGTTTGCCTCGTGGTTCCGCTTCGATGTGCCGGCGGATGCGCCGTTGGCCGGCCTGCTGTTCCCCTGGTTGGTCACGCGCGGTGTTTATGTGCGCGATGGTGCCCAGAACTGTTTCTTGTCCACCGCGCATACCGCCGAAGACATCGCGACTATCGAGAATGCGATTCTGGCCGGCGTGGATGCACTGATTAGTGCTGGGGCGCTGCCTGGGCAAGTCGGCGATGCGGCGAAGCGGCCCGCGGCGGCCGCCGAGCCAGCGCCGAACAGCGCCCGGAAGCGGCCCGTGTCCGGCACCGGTCTGGCGGTGGGCGATTCGATGCCGCTGATCGAAGCCCAGCGTGAGATCTGGCTTGCCCTGCAGATCGATCCGGAGGTGGCGCCGGCCTACAACGAGGTATCGCGGCTGGTCATCGAAGGCCCGCTCGATCGTGTGCTGTTCGAACAGGCCGGTCGCGCGGCTAGCGCACGCCACGAAGCCTTCGCGCTGCGGATTGCCGCCGACGGCGAACGTCAGTATCGGGTCGCTACGCCGTCGATTCATATCGAATGGTTCGATCAGCGCGCGGCCGAAGCGCCGCAGTCCGTGGCCGAGGCCGCCGTTACGGCCCTGAACGACCTAGCGCTGGATGTCACCGATCCTGACTGCCCGCTGCTCCGAATCGTGGTGCATCAGGTTGCCGATGCGTGTTTCGTGGTCGGTATGGTGGCGCACCATCTGGTTTGCGACGGCTGGTCGTGCATGCTGTTCTTCCGCGATCTGGGTGAGTTCTACAATGCGGCTCGAGCTGGCCGGACGCCGCAGCTGCCGTTATCCGTGCCGTTTTCGCAGCATGTCGCTACGCTAACCGCCCGCGACAGCGCGGCCGATCTTGCATGGTGGCGTACGGTGCACGCCGAGCCTGGCGCGCCGCTAGCATTGCCGACCCGCGGCCCGCGGCCGACGATTCGGCAAGCCGCCGGCCATACCGCACGGCTGTTGATCGATGCCGCGCTTGGTGCGCGGGTCGATGCTGCGGCCACCGCGCTCGGTGTGACCCGTTATGCACTGACCATGGCTGCGTTTGCGGCCCTGGTGATGCGGCTGGCCGACCAGCGTGAGCTGGTGCTGGCGATGCCGGTCGCAGGCCAGGCCATCGAGGGCGAGACCGAGCTCTGCGGCCACTGCGTACACACACTGCCGTTGCGTCTAGCCTGCGAGGCCGGGGCGACGTTCTCGGAGCTTTTGGCCACCGTACGGCGTGTGACTCGCGAAGCAGGCGAGCATGCCGGTGCGACCTATGGGCAGATCGTGCGCGAGGTCGCGCCGATACGCGACGGGGCACGACTGCCGCTGGCCGAGATCGTGTTCAACTGTGCCCCGGATGACGGTCCGCCACGCCTCGATGGGCTCGTCTGCACATTGGATGAACCGCCCAAGAGCGCCGTCCAGTTCGATCTGCATGTCGACCTAAAGATCGGCAAGGATGGCTGGATTGTCGATTGCGACTATGCAACCGCGCTGTTCGATCACGCCATGATCAGGGCGTGGCTGGCAGACTATGCCGACATTCTGGCCGCGGTCGCCGGCAATGCCGATATCGCGATCGCCGATTTGCCAGTGCATGCGGCTGCCGAACAGGATCCGGCCGACGGTTTCAATCCGGATGCGCTGCCGATCGATATGAGCATCGATCTGGCAGGCCGGCTGCGTGCGGCGGCCGCGATCGATCCCAAACGAACCGCGATCGCGCATGCCAGTGGCGATTGGGATTACGCCCGGCTGGATGCAGCCTCCGACGCCGTGGCGGCGAGCCTGGTCGCGCAGGGCATCCGGCCCGGCGATCGGGTCGGGCTGTGTGCCGAGCGTACGCCGGCGATGCTGGCCGGCATGCACGGCATCCTCAAAGCCGGTGCATCCTACGTGCCGATGGATCCGGCCTACCCGATGGATCGACTACGCTATATCGCCGAGGATTCGGGGCTGTCGCTGCGGCTGGTCGATACCGCGGCAGCACCGATCGACGGCGTACGCGATCTCGCCCTCGACGAAGCCCTGTTCGAACGCGCGCCGGCGCCTGAGATCGCCGTCGATCTCGAACGCGAAGCCTATGTCATCTATACCTCGGGCTCGACTGGCCGGCCCAAGGGAGTATCGATTCGTCAGCGTAATCTGTTGGCGTTTCTGGCCTGGAGCGAGCAGGCGTTGGACGATGCGGATATCGCTGGCATGTTGGCCGCGGCCTCCATCTGCTTCGATTTTTCGGTATTCGAGCTGTTCGTGCCATTGAGTCGCGGCGCCACCGTGGTGCTGGTCGAGGATCTGTTGGCACTGGTTCGGCCGCTACCGGGCCAGGTAACGCTTGTCTCGGGGGTGCCGTCGGCATTCGGCGAACTGCTGCGGCATGTCGCGCTGCCCGAGAGCGTGCGCATGGTGATGGTCGGCGGCGAGGCCGTGCGCAACGATCTGGTGGTTCGCCTGGCCGAACAGCCGAGCCAGCCCCGCGTGATGGAGTGCTACGGGCCGACTGAGACCACGATATTTGCCACGGTGGGCGAGCGCCAGCCGAATGGGCCGATCACCATCGGTGCGCCGATTGCCGGTTGGCGGGCGCGTATCGTGGATGAGCGCGGCCGGCCGGTCGCGATCGGCGCTACGGGGGAATTGCAGGTTGGCGGGGCCGGTGTGAGCGCCGGTTATCTCGGCCGGCCGGAACTCACCGCTGAGCGCTTCATAGCCGGTGCCGACGGCGAGGTTTGGTATCGCACCGGCGACCTGGCGCGCTGGCGCGAGGATGGGCGCATCGAATTCGTCGGCCGTGCCGATACCCAAGTCAAACTGCGAGGGTTTCGCATCGAGCTCGGTGAGATCGAGGCCGTGCTGACCGAGCATCCGGCGGTCGCCGAAGCAGTGGTCGCGATCCGGTCGGCCGGCGAGGGGGACGACCAGCTCGTTGCCTGGTGGCAGCCGGCCCCGCATATGGCACGGCCGGATGGCAATACGCTGCGGCGATATCTGCGCGAGCGGCTGCCGTTGCATATGGTGGCCCAGCAGTTCGTAGCGGTCGAGGCTTGGCCGCGCCTGGCCAACGGCAAGATTGATCGCAAGAACCTGCCGGAGCCGTTCGCGGCTGGCTCGGCCAGCGCCCCGGTGAACTCCGGGCCAAGCGAAGCAATGCTCGAGCGTATGCGCAGTCTCTGGGCCGAGGCGATTGGCCATGATATCGAAGCGTCGCCGGTGGATACGTTCATTGATGTCGGCGGGCATTCGCTGCTCGCGGTACGCGCGGTCGCAGCCGCGCGTGGGCACTACGGGGTAGAAATCCCGGTGCGGGCGATGCTGCTCGACAGCCTCGCTCAGCTGGCGCTGCGTCTAGAGGCCGACGACCAACCGCCGCCTGATACGAGTCGGCCAACCACGGCCGGCGATACCGCCGCTACAGATGCCGCCGGTGGTGATGCCGAGGCCGCACCGGCGAACGAGCGCGGTGGCCTGGCGGCACGCCTGCGCTTCGGGCGACGAGGCCGGCCGGTATGACCGGGAAAGCGAGGTTCCAAGGGCTGGGTCCGAGCGCGCGGGGCTGTTGGAGGGGGTCGCTCGCATGCCCCACGGAGGCCTCATGGGTATGACGCCGATGTTTTTCGGGCCGGGGGAAGCGTTGTATGGCAGCTATCACGCGCCAGCGCCGGGTACGCCCGGCGTCGAGACCGCGCTGGTGGTCTGCCAGAGTATCGGGCATGAATACATGCGCGGTTATCGCGCCTGCTGGCAACTGGCCGAGGCTGCGGCCGAGCGCAATGCCCATGTTCTACGCTTCGACTACCCGGCCACCGGCGACAGCGCTGGTCGCCAGGTCGAAGCCGACTGGCAGAGCTGGTTGGCCAGCGTAGACCGCGCGATCGACTGGCTCGGCGAGATCACCGGGCTGGCGCATATCCGCCTGATCGGTGTGCGGGCCGGATCGTTGATCGCGGCTGCTGCAGCAGCCCGGCGACAACAATCGCGGCGGGTGGTGCTGATCGATCCGGTGGTCGATGGCGAGCGTTATATGGCCGATCTGTCGACGCTGCATGTGGCCCAGATCGACGGCATGAACCGCTATCGCCCGCGGCGCCACCACCATGCCACCTACGATACCGATGAGTGGCTGGGTTTCCACTGGCCCAAAGCCGTGGTCGAGCCGCTTAAGGCGCAACGCCTGGCCGAGATCGATAGCGAGCGGCTAGATGACTGGCATCTCGCGACCAGTCAGGGCCAGGCCCAGCCGGAACTTGCCCAAAGCGTGATCGCACGCGGTGGGCAATCGATCGAGCTCACCGAAACATGGGACTGGGATCAGCTCGAGGCGCAGTATCGGCGCATCACGCTGGCTCGGTCGTTGTCGTCTTTACTCGATCTGAGCTTGGGTTAATGTACGAAACGCCGCTGATTTTCGGTCATGAATCGCATCTGGTTGGCCTTCTAGCACGCCCCGACGCCGGAACCGGGGTGCCGCTAAAACCGCGCCCTGGAGTGTTGTTTCTGAATGCCGGCCTCGAGCATCGCATCGGCCCGCGCGGCCTTAATACGGCGTTTGCGCGCGCGATCGCGGATGCCGGTTACCCAACGCTGCGCTTCGATTACGCCGGGACCGGAGAAAGCCGCAAGCCGCAGCAACCGCTGGCTGTCGATCGGGCCGAGGAGTTGGTGATCGAATGCCGGGCTGCGATCGATAAGATGGCACGCTTGGCCGGCTGCGAGTCGGTCGTGCTGATTGGGCTATGCAGCGGTGCCGACGATGCCCATCGGGTCGCGCTCGCCGAGCCACGGGTCGTGGGGATGGTGCAGATCGATGGGCATGCGGCGACGACGCCGGGCTTTGTCTGGCGCTACTACGCTCGCCGCGTGGCCTCGCCAAGGCGTTGGGCCAACTTCGCCCAGCGCATGAGTAGGCGTGATGGGCCTCCCAAGAGCGCGATCGACGGCGTAGATTTCTTCAAAATGCCGGAACGTAGTGTCTTGGCAGCGGATCTCGCTGGCCTGGTCGAGCGCGATGTGCGGCTGTTCTATATCTATTCCGGCGCAACGCATGGTTACTACAACCATGCCGGTCAGCTTCGCCGGGCGTTGGCCGACGTGCATTTAGGCGATGCGTTGACCGAGCACTATCTGCCGTCGGCCGACCATACTTTTTCACGCAACGCCGAGCGCATGCAGTTGTTCGTCCACGTCATCGACTGGCTGGCGGCGCATTGGCCGGCCGCGGCCGCCGGTATGCGATATGGATGAGGCGTTCGCCATAACGGCCGGCGTGGCCGGTCAGACCGGCCAGCGCGCGTTGCAAATTGGCCCGCTCGGCGCGCGCGATAAAGGTATTACCGGGGCCGGGATGGATACTGAAGTCGGTAAAGAAGAACTCGATCCGGTCAACCACTGCGATCGCTTTATAGATCGCTTCCTTGGCCGAGAACAGGGCCACAGCAGCGCTGGGTCCACTGAGTTCGGCTCGTTCGCCGGGCGTGAACACATCCGGCCAGGCGGCGCGTTCCAGCTGGCGCGGACCTTCGATATCTACGCCCAAAGCCTCGATATGTTGGCGGCGAACGACCGCAGCCAAAGCCAGGCCGTCGGCATGGCTGATGCTGCCGGTCGCCGCAACCGGCCAGATCGGGCCTGTGGTGGCCACGGCGGCCAGCGCAGGCGTTGGGCAGCCGATCGCGTCCAGCGCCTGACGGGCCAAATGGCGCCCGGCGGCGAATTCGGCGCGGCGCGTCGCTACGGCCTGGGCGACGTAGGCGGCTTCGCAGTCGGGCAGTGGTGGCCAGGGTTGGTCGATGGCGGCGGCGCGAACCACGGCTTCGGCTGGCAACAGCGCGGCCACTATGGCTTCGAGAGTTCGGTCGCGATTCATGGTCTAGCGATCCGCGGCGGCACGACCGACAAAGCGCGGGCAAAGGCATGCTGAGCTGGCTGTCGGCTTCGCTGGCGGATGCGCTCGGCCGCGTGCTGCTCAAACTGGCCACCACGATCGTGCTGGCGCGCTGGCTGACGCCGGCCGTGTTCGGCGAGGCCGCGTTGACCATCGTAGTGGTCAGCCTGATTGCGATCGTGGTTACCGCGCCGTTCGAAGAGGCCTTGGCGCAGCAGCGCATCGTGCGTCGCCGGCATTTTGCGGCCGCGCTCGGGCTGACCGTGCTGGGGGCAGCGTTGTTGATTGTGCTCGTCGGCGTTCTGGCCTGGGGCTGGGCATGGTACTGGCCGGGCGGGCAGGGCGCGCAGCTGGCCCGCCTGGTGGCCGGGTTTTCGCTGATTTTGCCGGCCCATGCCACTGTGGCCGTGTTTACGGCCCTGGCCCGTCGCCACCGCCGTTTCGATACGCTGGCCTGGGCTAATCTGGCCGGCGATGGCGGCGGCGCCGTGGTCGGGCTTGTACTTGCAGTGGCCGGCGCTGGCGTCTGGGCGCTGCTGTCGATTCGGCTGGTATCGCGCCTGATTACCGCGGGGCTGTTGGTCGCAACGAGCCCGGCGCGTATCCGGCCCTCGCTGGCACGGGCACCGCTGGTCGAGCTTGGCGGCTTCGCCGGCTGGTTTTTCGTGGCACGCTGTATCGACAAGGCCACCGATGCGGTGTTCCAAGGGCTGGTGGCACGGCTGTTCGGGCTCGAAGGGCTTGGCTATCTGAATATGGCGCTGCGTATTATCGAGCCGATACGCAGCCCGACGGCTTCGGTATCGCACAATATCGCGCTGTCGTATTTCATGCGCGCCCAGCATACGCCGGCCCGGCTGCGGGCCGCGGTGGCCGATACCGTGTCGCAGACAGCGCTGGTGCTGCTGCCGGTCTACTTCGGGCTGGCCGCCGTCGCGCCGGCGACTATCGATCTGCTGGCCGGCCCCGGCTGGACGGCGGCGGGCACGATCGCACGTGGGCTGGCAATCGCCGCCGGTGTTTCGGCGGTGGTGCATTTTCTGATGACGGCGCTCGCGGCACGCGGGCGTGCGGCCGTGATTGCCGGTGCGCTCGCGCTCGAACTCGTGATCGCCGCCGGAGCGCTTGTTGCACTCGGCCCTTGGGGCTGGGCGGCGATCGGCGCGGCCCGCGTGGTATCGGCATTGGGGCTGGCCGCAATCTACCTGTGGGCTGCGCAGAGCGCTTTCGGTTTGTCGGTCGGTGGCTTCATGCGAGCGGCTGTCCCGGCGGCGGTGAGTGCCATGGTCATGGCCGGGGCGATCGCCGCGCTCGATGCCAGTGGCATGGTCGCCGGTTCGCCGGCTTGGCGGCTCGGTAGCCAGATGGGTATCGGGATCGTGTTGTTCAGCGTGCTGGTCTTGTTGTTTCATCGCAGCACGCTACGGTCGATCATGGCCGTTCTGGGCCGAACTCCACGCGCGGCTGCGGGTTGAGCGTATAGCGCAGACCCACCCCACCTACCAGTTTGTCGAAACGGGCATCGTCCAGATTCGAATCGCGATCCATGCGGCTGATCTGCGCGGTCAGTGCCAGTCGGTCGGTTGGTTGCCAGGTGAGCTCGGCGCCGTAGTCCTGGGTGGTATCCCGACGGTTGCTGGCTGTGGTGCCGAGATAATCTTCCCGATGCCACTCGTAATGGCTGGCCAGCGCCAGGCTTGGACCATAACGCCATTGCAGGATCACCCGCCCGTAGCGATCGCGCAGCGCATTGGCGGCGACGCTGTCGGCTGAGTAGATATCCTGTGCTGCCATGAACATGAGCTGGGTCTGGCCCGATACATCGCGAATATAAGCCACGCGGCCGCTTGGCTCCGACCAATCCGAGGCCTGATCGCCTGAGTCGTTGCGCCAGGTATAGCCGCCTTGGGCCATGAAGCTGGAGACGCCGCTGTAGCGCCACGCCAGACGCAGATAAGGCGTGTGCTGGGTAAAACCATGGGCGAGCGCATCATCTGCGCCGCGCTGTGGGAAGTCGCCGTCGATGCGCGCCGCGCCAAGCGTGACACGGGTACCCGGCGTGGTTTCGTAAGTCAGTTCGGCACGGCTGTCGATTTCGGTGCGATCGTAGCGGCGTTCGGTCGCCAGCGTATGGCGACGATCGAGGTAGCCAATACGGGCCAGGGTCGACCAATGTGGCGTGATCGCAAGCCGCATATCGACGACCGGGTTATGCAGCTCGATGAAATCCTTGTCCCGTTCGCTGCGATTTTCGAAGCCGTTCAGATAGCGGCCGCCTGTATAGGACGCCGTACCGCTGAGCAGCGCACCGATGGCGTAGTCCCAATCGATATTGCCGCGATAGTCGGTGTGATCGAGATAGTCGTTATCGCGATAGAGCACGCGCGTGGCTTCGGCGTTCGCAGTCACGTGCTGGCGGGCATGATTCCAGTCGATATCGCCGCCCAGGGTTGCGTAATGCAACTGGTCGGCATCGCGGCTGCCGGACGGGGAATCGAACAGGTTGGTGTCGGATTCGAATCGATAGCCGGCATAGGGTGAGACTTCCAGGCCCATGGCAGTGGTTGTGCCGGTGGTCAGCAGCCCGGCGAGGGCCATCAGCAGGCGTGCGCGTTCCCGCGCGAGGGGATCTGTCCGTTGTGCCATATCAGTATGCAGCGCGATCCCGGAACACCAGGGCGATGGTGCGCAGGATGATGTAGATATCCAGCCCCGGCGACCATGAGCGGATATAGCGAAGGTCGTACTCGACGCGGCGTTGCATATCTTCCACCCGGGCGGTTTCGCCGCGCAGGCCGTTGATCTGGGCCAACCCAGTCAAGCCGGGTTTGACCTTGTGTCGCAGCATGTACTGCGAGACTAGACCGCGATAGGTCTCGTTATGTGACACCGCATGCGGCCGCGGGCCGACCAGGCTCATTTCGCCGCGCAGCACGTTCCAGAACTGCGGCAGTTCGTCGATCGAGGTACGCCGGAGAAAAGCCCCCAGCGGGGTGACACGCGGGTCGTTGCGCGTGGCCTGATTGACCAACGCGCCCACCTCGGCCACATGCATGGTGCGGAATTTGTGGACCGCGATCTCGCGGCCGTCCAGGCCATAGCGGGGCTGGGTGAACAGAATCGGCCGCCCAGAACTGATCAGCACGGCGGTAGCGACCACCGCGAACACCGGCGCGAGCATGGCTAGAAGGATGAGGGCGAATACGATGTCCATCATCCGTTTGAGCAGGCCGTCGGCGCCGAAAAAGGGCGTTTCGCTGACAGTGAATACCGGCATGCCACCGACTTCCGCGAACTGTAGATGGTCCATGCGGAACAAAGGCGAGGCCGGCACGAAATAGATGGAGGCGGTGGTATCGCCCAGTGCGCTGACTACGCTCATTGCACGGTCGGCGCCTTCCAGCGGCAGCACCACGAACACCACGTCGACAGTATTCGCGTTGACGTAAGCCACGACATCCTGGCATCGGCCGAGCACCAACCCACCAACCGGCGCGCCGGTCCGCTCGGCGGTGCGGTCTTCGAAGAAACCGAGCAGATGAAAGCGCGGCAGGTCCAGATCGCGAAAGGTTTCGGCCAGTCGGCGTGAATCGTCGTTGAGGAATACGATCACCGCGCGCCGCGAACGCATCGAATTGGGAAACCAACGAAAGAATACATACCGCGCCACGTGGTGGGCGGCGACGAACAGCAATGGCGTGGTGGCCAGCCAGATCAATATCACCCGGCGTTCGAATACCCCGGTCTGGCGGGTGATGAAGCCGAGAAAAACCAGGCCGGTGGCCACCGCCAGCCAGTTCAGCACGACACCGGTACCGATCGAACCGGCTCGCCCGATATGCCAGCGCGAAATCAGACTGAAGCGGCCGAATACCGCACCCAGAATCACGAACACCAGCAGCGCGAGCTCATGATAAGCACGGATCAGCCCCTGATCGGATAGGTGTGCGCAGATCAGCAGATTGCTCGTGCCAATGCCGGCATAGGCCAGGCCGTGTAGCAGGAGAGCAAAGCTGCTGCCAGGGCGTTGTCGAGGCGTATTCATGGCGATGGCTCCGAACCACGCAGGCGGGCAAAGGCGCGACTGACGAGTTTGGCCAGGCGGGCCTTCTGCCAGCGCTGAAGATCGGCCCGGAAGACCGGGTCGGGATACTGCGGCCGGCGTCGTGCCGTGGCATGGAAGTAACCAGTCATGATCAGCAGGCCGCCGATGACATAGGGTTTCTCCGGCATGCGATAGATGCCGACGGCCGCGACATAGGCCGGGTGGTACCCCATGAAATGGATCCCGCGACCCCAGCGCAGCCGACCGTGCACGATGCTTACCTGCGACGAGCCCATCAGCCGGTGGTGATGGATGCGCGCGTCGGGATGGTCGATGTTAGCCGTGCGCCAGCCGGTCATGCGGGCGCGATGGATGTCGATGCCGTCCCATTGCAGGGTTTGTTCGAAGCCGCCGATGGCCTCGAACGCCTCGCGTCGATAGAACTTGAATGGCCCGGCCACCATGTCCGGCGACTTGCGTTCTTCGACGTCGCCACCGGGCTCCGGCCGGTAGACGCGCCCGGAAATGGCAGCCAGCTTCGGATCGACTGCGAAGGCCGCCAACATCGTCTCGATGTAGCGTGGCCCGTAGGTGATATCGGCATCGAGCTTGACGATGTACCGCCAGTCATCGATAGGGGCGTGCGCCAAGCCGTGATTGAAGGCCTCGATCACTCCGGCCCCGACGCGCCGGCGACCGCGGTCATTACGCTGTATGAGATGGATGAAGTCGGATTGGGCTGCGTACCGTGCGACCTGTAGCGCGGTGTCGTCGCTAGAGCCATCGTCGACGATCACCCAGGCAGCAGGACGCACGGTCTGGGTTAGCATGGCCTCGATCGCGGCATCCACGAAGCGGGCCTCGTCCCGCATCGGGGAAATGACCAGGATCGGCGCGGTGCGTACCTTGTTGTCGGCCGTCGTGTTCATGACCATACCCGCTCGTAGGCAGCCAGCAATGTAGGGACTTCATGGGGCCAAGCCAGTTCGGCTTCGATACGGGCCCGGCCGGCTGCGCCCATGACCGCGCGCCGCGGCGCGTCGTCGATCAGGGCGAGCAGTTGATCGGCAAAGTGGCCGGTATTGCCCGGTTGGGCATAAAGGGCGGCCTCGCCGGCCGATACCCGGCCCTCGACGAGGTCGTACTGGACCAGTGGCTTGCCGAGGGCCATATATTCCAGAATCTTGTTCATGGTCGACTGATCGTTCATCGCATTCTTGGGATCGGGGCTGACACAGACATCCGCGGTCGAGAGCACGCGCAGCAGATCCTCGCCCGCGAGACGGCCCGGGAAATCGACGTATTCGGCGATGCCAAGTGCTTCGGCTTCGTGCTTCAGCCCGGCCAACGAGGGCCCGAAACCAACGAGGCAGAACTGAATATCGTGGCGCTCGCGGCGATACACGAGATCGGCGATGACGGCCAGCAGATCGCTCAGACCTTCCTGTTCGCCCATGACCCCGACATAGCCGACCAGGTGGCGTCGCCCCCGCTTGAGCGTCGGATCGGGCGCTACTGGATACACGCGGTCCAGATTCGGTCCGCTGCGCACCACGAATACGTTCTCGGCTGCCATGCCGCCACGCCGGCAGGCGATGCGCTTGAAGGAGTCATTGGTAGCGATCGATACGCTGGCGGTTGCGAACGTGGCGCGTTCGAGCGCACGCAACAGCCAGTAGGCTGTGCCGCGTCGGCCGAACTTGGCCTCGAACAGTTCCGGGCACAGATCGTGGTGATCGAACACGAATCGCACCCCAGCCAAGCGGGCAAGAGCGGCAACGATGAACGCCGTATCGGGCGGATTGGCCGCGTGAATCACGTCCACCGGCGTCTCGCGATGAATACGTCGGGCCAAGCGCAGCTGCCAGAACAGGGCGGTAGCGTATTCGATCGGATAGCCGATCGCGGACTCGGCTTCCACCGGCAATGGGTGTCGATGGATGGCGATGCCGTCTATTTCGGCATAAGCCTCGGTATAGCCTTCGGCCTGCGGACAAATGACCGATACGCGATACCCGGCTGCGTACAGGGCGTTGGCTTCTTGCCATATACGCCGGTCAAACGGCACAGGCAGGTTTTCCACGATCATCAGCACATGCCTTGATGCACCCTCGCGTGGCGGCTGTGCCGACCGGCCTCGAAGCCACTCCCTTGTCATTTTGTGTCCCCCGTTTGACCGTCGTTCAGCTCGGTCGATCGTGCCCGGTGGCCCGGCCGGATTCCGGCAGGGTCTCGGATGTGGTCTGTGGTTCGCGCAGCGTTCGATATACCGCTCGCGTCTCGGCAGCGAGATGCGTCCAGCCCAATTGGCTCGCTAGAGCGCGGCTGACGTTTTGCCGTACGTGCGCCAGCCGTGCGGGATCGCGCCGTAGTTCGATAATCAGATTCGCCAGTGCCTGCGAGTCCGGCGCTGGCAGCAGAAAACCGGTGTGGCCGTGCTCGATGATTTCGCCGAGACCGCCTACATCCGTAGCCGCCACCGCGCTGCCGTAGGTCAGCGCCAGCATCAGCACACCGGATTGGTCGATGGCGCGGTAGGGCAGCACCACGAGGTCTGCGGCCGCGAAATACTGTGCCGTGGTCTCGGCATCGACGCGTCTCAGGTCGAGCCGTACGTCGATACGGCCGGCCAGTTTCGCTGCCTCGCCGAACTGATCGTGTCCAGCGACGATCGCGATCACTCGGTGGCCCGCCAGCCGATCGAGGGCTGCAACCAGTACATCGAGCCCCTTGTAGGGTCGGATACGGCCGAAAAACAGCAGCACGAACACATCGCCCGCGAGTTCGAGTGCAGCCCGAGCGGCACCACGGGTGGGCGCCGGAGCCGCGGTGCGCGCGAAGCCGCCATGGGCGATGCGATGCACGCGGGCGGCGGGCGCGCCGAGTTCGTTGACGAGCCGGGCCGCGGTTTGCTCGGTGTGAGCGATCACGGCATCGACATGGCGATAGATACGCCGAAACAACACGGCGTCGTACCGCCGGTTTTCGTGGGGCAGAGCGTTATGCGCAGTCCAGACCACGGCGGCGCCGGCCGCTCGGGCTGCGACGATCAGCGGCCAGTCCAGAGCCGGGCGATGTAGCGCCTGGATATGGAATACATCCGGCCGCTCGCATTGCAGCTGGCGGACTACCCGGGCCACACCAGTCGCATGGGCCAGCCCACGGGACGCCCGATTGCCGGCTGCGGCCGGGTCCGGGTACGGCTGACTCAAACGCGCGGTCAGCGCTTGGGCGTAGGGATAGTTGGCCCGAGTCTGCAGACAGACGTGATCACCGCAGCCGCTGTCGGCCAAGGCGCTGGCCAGTTCGGTTGCGTATTCATAGGGCCACGGGGCGTGCATGAGGATATCCATGGGGCTATTTCTCGGCCAGCCACACGATGGCGATACGGTCGTTCTCGCAACGGCCAACGTCGTTGATCACGTTGCCGTGTATATAAAATGTCGGTCGGCCTTGCGCATCGTCGGCGCCGCGTACGGCTCGGGGATGGCAAAGATTGCCGTGGCTGGTGCGATCGCCTTCGAATACGGTGGTCCAATTCGACCTCGGGGTGCCGTTGGCATGTACGGCGCGGCGCAGTACGGTCAGGCCTGAAACGAAAGCCCATTCGTGGCCAGCATCGTCGTAGTGCAGCTCCCAAGCCTGGCCGGGCGTTGGGGCCGGCTTCGACCATTGCCTGCGGTCGAGAAACAGGGTGAAGCGCGGCCCGTTGATGCTTTGCAGATTGAGCACCGGATGGCCATCGCGGCTGACCGTGATCCGCGCCGGGCTGTAGAAGCCGTCAGGTGCGAGCGAGGCCAAGCGGTCGTCGCCCACGCGCCCGGCCGCAGCCAGCCCGATCGGCAAATCCAGCTGTTGGCCGTCTGCGCTTTGAAAATCCGTACTGCCCGGCGGGGCATAGGCATAGCTGGCGTGATCCTGATTCACGCCGGAGCTATTCTTACGCCAATACCAGGCCAGATGCATGCCGTTGTCGGCATCGAAGGCAAGTCGTATCTGATAGACCCACCAGCCCGGCTCCGAAATCAGCGGCCTCGTAACGGCGCGAGTTTGACCACCGGGCAGCTCGGCGTCGGCGCCCTCGATAACCAGGTCGCCGCCAATGGCGTGCCACTGACGGGTCGCTTCGTCATAGGCGGCGAGGCCGCCCGAATACTGGCGCTGACCGAAATCGCGGGCCGGGCGGGCCGCATAGCGATAGGTGACATACAGCGTTCCGTTGCGGTCGTTGAAAAACGCCGGGTAGGTCACCTGGGTCCCCGGGATGGCCGCGCGGCCGGGGGCAGGGAATTCGACATCGCGATGCTGGCTGTCCCATTTGTCGGCGATCGAGACCCGGTCGCCACGGAAGACAAAACCGTCGATCGAGCCCGGCTGTTTGGAGACCGCGTACTGCCACGGCAGGTTGTGCATGTTGTAAGCCACATGGATATAGCCGTCGCGGTCGATGCCCACCGAGGCGGCCGTGTGGTACGGATCGTTGGCGGTCTGGTCATCGACGAGATATTGCGACCAACGCCAATGCCCGTCGGCATCACGCGCGCCGCGTCGTAGCACCGTTTTTAACCCCAAACCATGCAAAACCACCGGTTGTGATCCAGGCTCGATGTTGACGGTATAGACCGCACCGTCGAAGACCGCGAGCGGTGTAGCGAACACGCTGGCGTTAGCTGTAGCGACCGGCGTCGGCGCCAGGACAGTGCTGGCTTTGAGCGCCGCCAGACACGGGCCCGAGGCAAGTAGCGTGACCAGCGCAGCGCCAAGCGTTAACCGGCTCATGGGCTTACCTCCAGGGCCGGGGCCGGCTCGCTGGCCGGATGTTCCAGCGTGTCGCCGATCTGTAGTCGGCTAATCGACAGCGAGTCGTAAATCGACAGCAGGAACACAAAATGCATCGGCCGGAATATGATCGACTCGGTCAGGTTGGCCGCTGCGAAGAACACCACGAACACGATCAGCAACACTCGTTCGGCATCGAACGCCGCGGGTAGCCGGAGCGCCCGGCGGATCGTGTTGCACAGAAAGGCGAGGGCCAGCCCGAGGCCGATCAGCCCGGTTTCGTTGAACACGTCCAGATAACCGTCGTGGCCCTGCCAGAGCACGCCGTAAAGATTCTGGGTGACCCACGGGGCGGGGCCGCCGATTCCGAGCCAAAACGCCTGGAATCCCGAGCCCAGCCAGGGATGCTGGATCGCCTCGGCATAGACGAGCTGCCAGATCTCGAGCCGGCCGGTGAATGTTGCATTGCGCCCAACCGAATGCGCGACCGGGGCGACGATCTCTTGCCAGCTCGGCACCCCGTGAACCACCAGCATGATGAATACGACAGTGATCGCGAGTATGGCGGCGCCGAGCACGCCGGCGACGGCGACCCGGCGGCCGTCGAACGGCGGGCGCAGGGCAAACCACATGGCAGGCAGTGCCACCAGCGTGCACAACAGCGCCGTCGCATCGTCGGCCATTAATAAAACGAGCAGACTGATCGCGGTCCAGGCCAGCGCGCGCCGGGTGTTGGCTTCGCCGATCGCCAACGCATGCAGCCACAGTACCGCGGTCCAGCCCGACAGCAGGCCGAGATGATTCTTGCTGCGCGTAATACCCGCCCAGGCGTTGTCGTAGGCTGCGACCTGCCCGACATGCGGCAGCGCGACCGAAACCACCAGCGAGATCAGCACGGTCAGGGTGAACGCCCAGCGCAAGTGCCGACGCAGACGGCCCGGCTCGAAGGTGGTCAGCTGAAAAGACAGGGCGAGCAGTACGGCGCCGACCAGCAATACGATCTTGCGTAACGTGATGTCCGGATAGCCCGACCACGCAGTCGAGGCCGTTGCCCATAGCACGAACCCCAGCAGACACGGATCGATCCGACGGATAAGCGCGATGGCCAGGTCGCGTCGCAGCCAGGCGACCAGGGCAGCGACCATGAATGGCGACATCCACTGAACACGCCGGAATAGCGACCCACTTTGACCGTCATCCGAGATCTCGTGCGAGAACGTCAGACCGCTGGGCAGAATCGCGAACGCCAGCGCGACCCAGAACAGAATGGCCAGGATCCAGCGCATGCGTTGTTCGCGTAGGCGGGCCTCGTCCATGCGGTCACCGCGGCGCCAGAACGCTGCCGAGCACGGCCGCGTCGGTTTCCGAAAGACGCTCGAGCAGGCGGTTGGCGCGTGCCAGGCGGGTGGTGTCGCGTTTGAACAGCACCACCGCAGCGCCCGCCTGTCGTGCGGCGTTGAGGGCATCGAGGTCGTGCGCGTCGGCCGAGATATCGATCAGGACACGGTCGTGGCGGGCGCGTAGCTCAGCCAGTGCAGTGCCCAGATATGCCGGGGCATCGGTGACCGTATCGGCCAGCGAGCGCCCCTCGCGGTCGTGGGTAACGATATGCAGCGCCGAGAGTTCAACGGCGGTACCTGCCGGTGCACTCGTGGTGTTGTCGTCCCAACCGAACAGCGCGCGCTGGCGGGCCCCGGTGCGAGCGGCATCCACGATCGCCACGGTCTCGCCAGCTTGTAGTGCTGCCATGGCCAGATTGGCAACAAACGTACTGCGCCCCTCGCTCGGTTGGCAGCCAGCGATGGCCATACAGCGGGTCCGCTCATGTGCCGGCGAAACCGAAAGCCGAGCTAGAATCACCCGTACTGCCTCGGCGGCTGGCGCGCGTGGTTGCCATGCCACATGTACGGCCCGATCTACGATCTGGTGCGAATCGCTCATCATCGGGTCCCCGGTAGCAGTTCGCCAAGCACTGGCATGTCTAACTCGCGCCTGATGTCTTCGGCCGCCCGGATCCGTCGGTCGAATAGTTCTCGTAGCAACGCGAGCATTGCGCCGACCACGGCGCCGGCGACCAGCGCCAGCAGCACACGGGCGTTGCTCGACAGGCCGGTCGGCTGGCTCGGGGGCGTGGCCGGGCTGACCACGGAAATATTCTGTTGCTGGAGCTCGCTGCCGCCGAGCACACGATCGTAATTGCCCAGAGCTGCGAGATAGACTTGCTGTGCGCTGTTCAGGCGCCGTTCGTAGCTTGCGAGCTCGGCCTGCTTGTGCTGCTCGTCCATCACGCGCTCGCGCGTATTGTCGTAGGTCTTCTGCAGGCGTTGGACGCGATCGCTGGCGGTCTGCGCTTCGCTTTGCCGTGACGTTATGTAGGCATTGATTTCATGGGCGAGCTTGGCGCGTACCGTCGCGATCTGGCTGTTCAGAGCTCTAAGCCGAGGATGATTGGGGCCCAGATCGCCGGCGAGTTCGCTGCGCTGCGATTGCAGATCGACAAGGCGATTCTTGATCTGCTGGATATAGCTGCTATCCAAAACGTCGGCCTGGTCGGCCATCGAGGTCCCGGCACTGCGGGCCTGGCGAATCTGTTCAAGCTGGGCCGCCGCGAGCTGTTGGTCGGATTCGGCGGCATTGAGCCGTGTGCCGAGGTCAACCAGGCGGTTTGCATCGACGCTGCGCGATCCATTGGTATCAATCAGGCCGAGACGCTGTCGGGCATCGGCAAGTGCGCTCTGGGCATCGTCGACCTCATGGCGCAGGTTGGAAAGGAATCCTGTGAAGCGCGACTGTCGCGACTTGGCTGGATCAATCGCCAGGGCCCCACTGGCCTCGCGGTACTGATCGATCACGGCATTGACGACGGCGGCCGCCTGGCCAGGATCTTCGCTGGTATAGCCGACCACCACCAGACGGCTGGCCGGCCCGGCCTCTACTGCTAAATGACGTGCCAAATTATTGGCCAACCAGTCGTCGAAATGATCTCGTGACTCGTCTGTGGCTTCGAACTCGCTGAGTGCCTCTGGCTCGGCGGTGAATTTCAATTGTTTGACGACCCCAAGCAGTACCTTGTGGCTGGTCAGCAGGTCGATCTGGGTTGCAGCATAGCTATCGGCCAGATTCGATGAACGCATTTCTCCGGTGACCGGGTCGCTGCCGGGAAACTCGATCACCAGCGAGGCGCGGGCGGTATAGGTGGCTGGCGTCAGCCAGGTAATCGCCAGGGCGAACAGCACGAAGACTGCCGTGGTAAGCGCGATGATGCGCCAGCGCGCGGCGAGCGCTCGGCCAATCTGCCCGGGCGTGGGCGATCGCCGGCTGCCAGGAATCAGCGGTCGGTCCAAGGGCGCGTTCAAAAGTATCTCTCCTTCACGAAGATCGTGTCACCGGGCTGAATCGGCTGGTCGAGCCGGGCCGCCAGCGTCCGATCGTGGTCATCGACGCGACGATGAATCTCGATACGCGAATTGGAGCCCCGATCGGTCAGCCCGCCGCCGGTAGAAATCGCCTGCATGACGGTCATGCCGGGTTGGATGGCATAGGCATCCGGGCGCCGAACCTGGCCGTAGATATAGAAAATAGGCGCCTTAGGTACGAATACTGTGTCGCCGGCCTGTAACTGGAATCCGGGCCGCTGGCCGTGGCCACCAACCAAGGCATCGATGTCGACACGAAAATGTCGCTCGTCCCGGATGCCGGGACGGATCACAACGATTTGGCGCGCGCCTTGAGTATCGATCCCGCCGGCCTCGGCGAGCGCGTCGAGTAGGCTGGTGCGCGTATCCAGCGTGAAACGCCCGGGGCGGCGGACTTCGCCGAGCACGGCCACTTCCTGGCTGCGATGTTCGACCAGGGTGATGCTGACCTGTGGATCGTGGAAATAATCGCCACGTGTATAGGCTGCCGCAATGCGATTCTGGGCCTCGGCAGGCGTTAGACCGCCGATGTCAAAGGCGTCGAGCAGGGGGAGCGAAACCTTGCCGTCGCTGGATACAAACCCCTGGGTGTCCATATCGGGCTGGCCGAACATCCGCATACGGATGACATCGCCCGAGCCCAGTCGAATACCGGCTGGTGTACTGGTCGGTGTATCGGCGAGCGAGGCCATGGGGTTGGTATGCCCGGTCTCACCATGCTCGATCGCCAGCATGCCGATCGCGGGTTCCGTGACCGGCGTTGGCGGTTTGTCAGGCTGGCTTGCACAGCCGGACAAAACAATGAGAATTATAATCAGCCAAAGTATGGCGAATGGGCGGCCCTTGGCCGGGCGCCTATAGGATTTGTGCCGCATCGACATGGCATTTCCCCCTTGTCACAGGCTAAGCATATGCAGCGTTTTGGTTATGCGTGCAAGTGCTCGGGAGGCCGGTGTGCCGGGCTGCGCGCACAAGTGCCGAGAAGATCATAGAATTTATGTAAATAAAAATTTATGGTGAGACGTATTTTTATCCGTTGTAAGGCGGGTATTAAATATTTATGCGCAATAATAATAAGCGCGTAATGGACTGGCTTCGAACGAGGTCGGATAGGACCAGGGTGGTCTGAATAGACGGCGGCCACCCTGGGTAGGCGCGGAAATGCCGTGTAAAACGGTTATCCGCACCGGTCTCGGGCGGCAGCGGGCCGTGGTATCAGCACTGAGACACAAGCCGAGCCGGACGTGGCGGGATTACCCGCCTAGACCCAATGTCGTAGACGCGAAAGAGCCGCAGCTGTAAGGACAGACACCGGAGGTCCGGCGCTGCCGCGACTGTCAGGACGCTGCGTTAAAAGCCGGGATTGGTTTGAATGCGAAGCGCAAAGCGTTTGATGCGGCATGCCATGGTATTGCGTACAGGCACTATGACCGTATGAGCGGGAGGGCCGGGCTACGCATCCGAATCAGCGGCGTTGCCTCGGTGCAGGGTCGGTGGCCGTGTAGCCAAGGCTGGTCGCCTGGAGGCCCGAGTGGCTAGACACCATCGGCCGGGCAACGGAAGGCGGGCCCCTCGAAGCAGACAACGACCGACCTGCTCGGGCTTGTTGGTGTGTCATCCGAGCGTCGCGCGGGCGCCTGTCCAGTGGGTTCTACAAGAGGGGGCACGCCGCAGGGCGCCAGAGGTTCATTTGGCATGGCAGCCGAGCCCGAGCCGGCGAGCATCCAACGATCAATGGCAGAACGGTCCCTCAGCATTGCCGTTCGCTGGCCTAGACCGACTACGTTACGTTCGCTACGGCTTACCTGGCTGCACCATAGTGCTTGGTGTTGAGATCCGGGGCCGACACAATCGCCCTACGCATACGGCCGATGATTAAGCGTAGGGCGATTCGGTGTTATGGCTAGAGGCTGCCGCCGAACAGCATCGGGACCAACACACTGGCGAGTAGCAGAATCAACGCGCCCCCCAGTCGCGAGGAGATCTGGGCGAAAGGCATGAGCTGCATGCGATTAGCCGCCGACAGCACGGCCACATCGCCGGTACCGCCCATATTGGCCATGCACAGCCCGGCCGTGATCGCGGATTCGATGGGATAGAAGCCCATCAATTTGCCGACCAGGCCAGCGCCAACAGCTGCGCCCGAGACCACTGCAAATACGATCAAAACGTAGGTGATCGAGATCGCGTCGATGACCTGGCCGAGGTCGGTGTAGGCGATGCCGATGCCGAACAGCAGGGCGAACGTCCAGTTGCGGGCCACGAACTGAAACCACTCGGCTGCCGCATCGTTGACGTTGTTTGGCATCAGCCCACCGATCTTGACCGCCGCGACCAAGATGATCATCAGCGCATAGGGATGCAGCGGAATGACTGCCCCCAGGATCTGGCCAGCGACATAGAAAGCCAGCGCCGCCAACAGCCCGATACCGAGTTTATCCAGCGTCGGCTGCGATTGACGTTCAGCGATCTGGACCCCGGGCATCATTTGGCCGCCGCCAGTGAGCGACGGCATGCGCTTGCCTAGGCCGTTCAAAAGACCGGCGATGATGATGGCGAAGACATTACCGAGCGCCAATGCCGGTACGAGCAGGGAGATGTAGTAGCTGGCTGGCTGGCCGAGCAGTTGTTCGTAGATCTGGCTCATCGGCACGGCGCCGGCGCCCATTCCGCCGCCCATGATCGGTAGGGTGATCACGACCACGGCATCTTGTGCGGAAAAACCAAGGCACCAGCCGACGATGACGGCAAACAGGGCGGCACACAGCACGGCGCTGATCAGAGGCAGGGCGAAGCGAACGCCCACTTTGACCAGAATATGCGAGTCCATACCGAGGATGCTGCCGGTGATCAACGCAGCGATATAGAAATTGAGAAAACCGCCGCTTTTCATAAAACTGGTGATGCTTTCGGCCACGTCGGCGGGCAGCCAACCTAGATAGACCAGTGTCGCAGCGGAAAAAATCGCCAGAATCGCGCCACCGCCGAGATAGGTCCGAACGATCGGCAGCCGATCACCGATATGGCCGAACAGCTCACCGAACAGCATGATCACGATGAACGCGCCGATCATGCTGTTCGGCAGAGTATCGGTGACCATGGCCAATATCATGACGGCAAAGAACAGTCCGAAAACCGGCAGACTCAAGCCGAATATTCGCGTGTCGAACAGGCTGTCGATTAGGCTCGACGCAGGACGGACGGCGCCGGTCGATGTCGTATCGCTCATAGGATCTCCTTATTATCGTCGGTCGAACCCGCTTCCTCGCACGTCGTGTCGAACGGGTGGGGCGGCTGACCGTGAACGCCAGATTAGGAGAAGACCTGGGCCGGAAAAGGCTTTAGTAAGTTGAACAATCGTTTTGAAACTTTAAAAAGCGAGTTGCGGCATGCAGGCGAACGAAGCGCGGGGGCGAAATGACACCTTCGTCGCAGGCCCGACCGTTCGTGGGCAGGCCCCAGCGGCGGGGCATCAGCCTGGCTGCGCTGACGGCCTGTCTGGTTTTCGCGATGATTCTGTCTTCGCTGGTGCTGGCCTGGTTTTTATTCAGCAGCCAGTTGTGGCGTACGGTCGAGCACGTTCAGGGCGAACGCGTCGAAGATCTGGCCCAGACCGTGGCCAACATGCCGATCGTGGTGGATACGCTTGCGAGCGCCCATGGTTACGATCCGAAAGCGGCGATTCAGCACCGTATCGACGGGCTGAGGCAGCAGATTGGCGTCGATTTCATCGTCGTGATGGACGAGCAGGCACATCGGCTGACCCATCCGGACATCGCCCGTATCGGCCATCACTTTCGTGGCGATGACGAAGGCCCGGCACTGGCAGGTCAGCATTACGTCTCGGTCGCCGAGGGCACGCTAGGTCAGAGCGTACGCGGCTTCGCGCCGGTTCGGGATGCCGCGGGCCGGGTGGTCGGGGCGGTTTCGGTGGGGGTTACGCAATCGCGGCTCGCGCCGCTGCGCGGCGATTCACGGCTGCGGTTGTTGGCGTGGCTGGGTCTGGTTGTTGTACTCGGCGGCGGCGGGGCCGCTTGGCTGGCGACCCGCGTCAAGCGCCGGCTGATGGGCATGGAGCCTGACGATATCGCGCATCTGGTAGCCGAGCATCGGGCGGTGCTCGACGCCATGCATGAAGGCGTGATCGTACTCGATGGCGAACGCCGGGTGCGGTTGATCAATCCGGCTGCGCGTCGGCTGTTCGAGGCGACCGCAGCGCAAGGTCCGAACATCGGCCAGATCATGGCGGATCCGCGCCGCGATGCCGGCCGGCTCGGCCAGGGGGTCGATATGGATCTGGACATCGGCGGGCGGCGGTTTGTCGGCACCGTGCGCTCCATGCCGGCCAGCCCCTCGGCGGGCACTGTCATCACGTTCCGTGATAGCCGCGAACTGCAAAGATTGGGCGAGGAACTGACCGGGGTGCGTCGCTATGCCCAGGCGCTGCGTGCGACCACCCATGATTTCAAGAACAAATTGCACGTCATTCTCGGGCTGACGCAGCATGGTGATTGGGCGCGGTTGTCGAGCTACGTGCGTGAACTGGTCGATCTGCGCGAGGCGGCTACGGCATCGTTGGTCGAGCGGATCGCGGAACCGATCCTCGCTGGTTTTCTGATCGGCAAACAGAACGAGGCCCGGGAGCAGGCCATCGATCTACGGGTGACTGCCGAGACTGCGATCCCGCCGGCGGCGGCCGACTACGATGTGCACGGTCTGGTCAGTATCCTCGGCAATGTACTCGACAATGCCTTCGAGGCGACGGCCGGCTGCGCCGAACCGACGGTCGCGCTCACGCTCGCACTTGAGGCGGATACGTTGTCGATCGCAGTACAAGATAACGGCTACGGTATGGACCGAGATCAGTTGGCCTGTGTTCGCGAGGCCGGGGTGTCATCGAAGGGCGAGCAGCGAGGGCTCGGGCTCCATTTGGTTGATGCTCGTCTGGCAGCTGTCGATGGCACGCTTGCGATCTATTCCGAGCCGGGCCAGGGCACCTTGGTCGAGATCGCCTGTGGCTACCAGAGCGCGACATGAATGTGCTGATCGTCGAGGACGACCCGATGGTCGGCCAGCTCAATGCGGCGTATCTCGCGCGGGTGGCGGGCCTGCGTTTGATCAGTCGTTGTAGCGACGTGGTCAGCGCTTTGGCGGTGCTCGAGCGCGAGGCTATCGATCTGGTGCTGCTCGATGTCTACCTCGGCCGGCGCAGCGGGCTGGAAATCGCCGAATGGCTCTACGAGCATCGGCCGGAGGTGGATATCGTACTCATTACCGCGGCCGGCGAGCCAGAGACCGTACGCGCGGCCCGGCGCCTGGGCGTAACCGATTACTTGATCAAGCCATTCACATTCGAGCGTTTTGCCGATGCCCTGGATGCCGCGCGCCGGCGTCGACATGCTCTGGATGACTTGAGCGGCCCTGTCGATCAACGGGCCCTGGATGCGTTGTTTCGAACCCGGTCGCGCCCGAGTCTGCGGGCCGATGAGCTACCCAAAGGCCTGACCGCTCGAACATTGGCCGAGGTCGCCGGCGTGCTGCTGGCGGTCGACGAGGCCAGTTTCTCGACCGATACGGTCACCGAGCGTACCGGCATGTCGCGGGTTTCGGTGCGCAAATACCTGCGCTATCTCGTGTCCTGCGAGATCCTCGACGAAACCTTCGCCTATGGCCAGATCGGCCGGCCTGCGTTTGCCTATCGTTGCCTGGATCGACGGGCCTTGGCGCGCATGGCCGGTATCCATCAGGACTGAGCCCATAGCCGCCTGCCCGTAGTTCGCAATGGGCGATCGAGTGATGCGTATCGCAGGCGGTGGCTGGCCGTAAGACCCGTGTAGGGTCCGCCGGTGCATACCAAACGCGTCGTGCGTCGGGCGGCACGTGGCTCGGCGGTGCGGTAACGATGGGGCAGTGGCCGACAAGGCGCGAGCCCGGACGCATGGGCTATGCCAGGGCCCAGCGTCAGCTGAATAAACCAGCAATAAAGAGGGCCACTGTCGCCTAATCTCACGCCCCCGTGCCGAATCGATAACGGTGACGCTTGAATCGCACCCCATGTCGCCATCCGGGCGTGACGCGCCGGTCGAGACAAGCTTGTCGAGCGATCGGCGCCGTCCCGGCCTGGCGGGACAGCCGCCACCCAGGCCCGGGCTTGGGTGGGCAACGCGCGACGAGTTCCGTCGAGCGGTTTTACGGCCCAGTGTCCGGTCTGGCGGATTTTTGTGAAACCGCGTCGGCTCGGATAACACAACCGGTTTGGCCGGCTCTGCGAGTGGTTTTGAAGGTCTTATTAATACGTAATTAAAAACAAAGTCTTATAAATTTTTTTGTCGATATGGCCGATCTAGGAACGGTCTTTGCCCCTATGAGTCATGCATACGGGATGGTTGCCGCTGTCAGTGTCGCCGGCCCGTAGAACTGCCGAAACTTTGTAAGGAGCATTCAATGCAGCTCAAGCACTTCGCCATCACCTCTGCCACTGCGATCGCGCTCGGTATGAGCGCCTCGGCCTCGGCTGCGGTCATCAACTTCGACCAGTCGGGCGCGGCTTCGCCGACCGGTTCGATTTCGTACGACGGTGAAGGCGGCGCGCTGACCGGTTCGCAGATCTCCTTCGACCAGATCAGTCTCAATAACGCGACTACCCCGGACGGCGCCGACAACACGCTCACCTGCAACTCGTGCACGATCAACTTCGAGACCGGCCAGAACATCACTGAAGCCGAGAACAATACGGGTACCTGGAACTTTGCCGGCGGCGGCAACCTGACGCTCAACGGTACCGCGGTCGACAGCGAAGGCAGCACGGTCGCCGACGGCGATCTGTTCACCGGCACCTTCGACGGTGGCGCGAATGAGTCGACCCAGTTCGTCGCGGGCAACGGTGACGACAATCTCAGCGCCTCGCTAACCGGTACCGACGATTTCAACGAAAACTTGGCCAGCTACTTTGGTCTGTCGACCAACAGCGGCTTTGATTTCACGAACACCGTGATCGCCTTGGGCAGCGCCACCTTCGGCGATAACGGCAGCTTCGGCAGCGACCAGCTGCAGAACGCCGATACCACGGTCCAGTCCAGCCAGGACGTGCCGGCGCCATCGCAGTTCGGCCTGTTCGGCCTGGGGCTGGCGCTCGTGATGGGCGGCCTCGGCTTCCGTCGCAAGCAGGGCGGCGATATGGCCTAAAGACGGGTTTCGGCAGCCGGGCCGGCGCGCTCGGTTTACGATGCGTCGAAAGCGGCTTCGTATGCGAAGCCGCTTTTTTTATGTCCAAGATCAGGCCAGGCGAGAGTGCTTGCCTATGTCGTTACGTGTTGAGCGTTGCGATTTCATGCGTGATGCACTGGCCCGGGGCAGCAGACGACGGTGCCGTGGGATCGACGGGCCTCCAGGAAATTGCGCATCCAGCAGGCCCCTTGGATAACGGTATACTCGCGACAACGCATCCAACCGCGGTTGGCCTCGTAATAGTCATTGTCCGCGGCTCAGCGGGCTGATCCATGAGTCGCCGACCACGACAGACCGTTCCACCCCAGGGGTAGCGCCATCAGAGATCTTTTTCGGTCGGCCGAGCGCCGAGGTCCGACGAGCCGCTTTGGACATTCGACGCCATGATTCGCTTCGACAACGTGACCAAACGCTTCGACGACGGAACGCTGGCGGTCGAATCGCTTAATTTGCAGATGGCAAGCGGCGAATTGACGGTCCTGGTCGGGCCTTCGGGCTGTGGTAAGACCACCACTCTGCGCATGATCAACCGTCTCGATGAAGCCAGCGCCGGTTCGATCTCGGTTGATGGCGTGGACATCCGATCACGGCCGGCGACCGAGTTGCGCCGCGGCATCGGCTATGTAATGCAGCACTCCGGTCTTTTTCCGCACCGGACGATCGGCGACAACATCGCCACCGTGCCGCGTCTGCTGGGTTGGGATCGGCGCCAGATCGCCAGGCGCGTGGCTGAGTTGATCGAGCTGGTGGGTCTGAATTCCGATCTGGCCAAGCGCTATCCACACCAGCTTTCGGGCGGCCAACAACAGCGCGTGGGTGTGGCCCGGGCGCTGGCAGCAGATCCGCCGATCATGCTAATGGATGAGCCGTTCGCAGCGGTCGACCCGATCGTACGCAAGCGTCTCCAGGACGAGTTTCTGGCCCTCCAGGCTCGGCTGGGAAAGACGATCGTGTTCGTGACCCACGACATTGACGAGGCGATCCGGCTCGGGGATCGGGTCGCGGTGTTCGAGTCCGGCGGTCGGCTTGCCCAGTACGATACGCCCGAAGCGCTGCTGGCCGCGCCAGCCAGCGAGTTCGTGGTTGACTTTCTCGGTGCCGAGCCCGAGCTCAAGCGGTTGGCATTGGTCAGTGCCGGGCGGGCCGAGCCGATACCGGCGCCGATGATCGCCCCCGGTGCCGACTGGGCTACAGCACAGGCAGCCGCGGCCTCCGCTGGCACCGACTGGGTGCTCGTGGTCGACGAGCAACAACGGCTGACCGGTTGGCATCGACTGGCGGCGTGGTCGTCCGAGCAGACTGCGAAGCCGAATGTCTTCTCGCGTACGGTGACCCGTGACGACAGCCTCCGGGCGGTGCTGGGCGCGCTGGTGGATTCACCGCTGGGGGTGGTGCCGCGGCTGGATGCCGAGGGCCGCTTCGACGGCCTGCTCGGCCAGGCCAGTTTGAACCGGGCGCTGGCATGAGCGATCTGATCCGCTGGGACTGGATCGGCCGGCATCTGGACGACATCGGCGGGCAGCTGTTGCAGCACGTCGAATTGACGGCGTTCGCGCTGCTGTTCGGATTCGCGATCGCGTTTCCGCTGGCGTTGGCTGCAATCCGCTGGCCGCGGCTTTACGGTCTGTCGCTGGCGATCACCGGGGTGCTGTTCACAGTACCGTCGCTGGCACTGTTCATCCTGCTGATTCCGTTTACTGGGCTGTCGATGGCGACGTCATTGATTGGCTTGACGATTTACACGCTCTTGATTCTATTCCGAAACATCGTCGAAGGCCTGCGCGGTGTCTCTCCGGACGTGTGTGAAGCGGCCAAGGCGCTGGGCTATTCGCGCAGCCGCCGGTTGCTCACCGTGGAGCTGCCCATTGCCTTGCCGGTGATCGTGGCCGGGATCCGGATCGCCGCGATCACCACCATTGGCCTGGTCACGGTCACTGCCCTGATCGGTCAGGGCGGGCTCGGACAGCTGTTCATGTTGGGCTTCACCCTGCATTTCACGACGCCGCTGCTGGTGGGCTTTGTGCTGTCGATCGCGCTCGCGGTCGGTGTGGATCTGGCGCTGGCTGGGCTGCTGTGGCTGGCCACGCCCTGGCGGCGGGGGCAGAGCACATGAGCCGCGAGCGCATGCGAAGCCCGCTGCTGCGTCTGGCGATCGCTTTGGGGCTGTGGTGGTTGGTTGCCGGCAGCGCGGCCGCGATCGGTCTGGAAAGCGATGGCCTCGGTACGGTCGGGCAGGTCGGGCAGTGGTTTGCCAACCCGCAGAACTGGCAAGGCCCGGACGGTTTGCCGCAGCGTATGCTCGAGCATATCTACTATGTGTTGGTGTCGACGACCGTAGCTGCGGTAATCGCGCTCCCGGTCGGGATCGGCCTCGGGCATTTCGGGCGCGGCGGCCTACTGGCGATCAACATTGCCAACATCGGCCGGGCCGTGCCGTCATTCGGTCTGATCATTTTAATGTTTCTGTTGGTCGGTTTTGGCTTCGTGCCGGTATTGGTGGCGCTGGTCGCGCTGGCGATTCCACCGATGGTTACCAACAGCTATGTCGGCATGCAGTCGGTCGACCCGGCCGTGCGCCAGGCTGGGCGCGCGCTGGGCTTGAATCGGTGGCAGCGCCTAACCCGGGTCGAGTTGCCCATCGCTTTGCCGCTGGTGATGGCCGGTCTGCGTACGGCTGCCGTACAGGTGATGTCGACCGCGACGTTGGCGGCTTACGTCGGTCTCGGCGGGCTCGGACGCTATCTGATCGACGGGCTGGCCCAGCAACAGTTGCCGCAGGTGGTTGGCGGGGCGATCGTGGTGGCCATTTTGGCCATGCTCACCGAGCTGGCGTTGGCTGGGCTGCAACGGTTGCTGTTGTCGCCCGGTCTGGCGCGTTGATTCAGGTGCCGGCCGGCGAGTCTGTCATGATGGTTCGACACGATTTTTGCGACGGATAGAGAACGACGAATGAAAACGATGCATCGATTACTGGCCGGCGTGAGCGCCGGGGTTCTGGCGCTGGGCCTGGTTTGTAGCACCGCCCAGGCTGATGATTCGCAACCGGTGGTCGTGGCCTCGACCAACTTCACCGAGCAGTTGATCCTGGCCAATATTTATGCCGACGTGCTCGAAGCGCGAGGCGTGTCGGTCAAAAAACGCCTGAATCTGGGCTCACGCGAAGTCGTGTTTCCGGCTTTGCAGTCCGGCGAGATCGACGTGCTGCCGGAGTATTCCGGCGCATTGCTGGGGTTTCTGACCAACGGCCAATCCGAGGCCCATAAACAAGAAGACGTGCTGGCCGAACTGCGCAACACGCTGCCGCAGGGGCTGGTCGCACTCAAAGCCTCCTCGGCTCAGGATAAGGACGGCCTGGTGGTCACTCCGGCCACGGCTGACAAGTATCAACTGGAAACCATCTCCGATCTGCAGCCGGTAGCCGGCCAGCTGACTCTGGGCGGACCGCCCGAGACCAAGACCCGCTACGTCGGCGTGCCGGGGCTGAAAAAGATCTACGACGTCCAGTTCAAAAATTTCCGTTCCCTGGATGCTGGCGGCCCGCTGACCCAGAGCGCATTGCAGAGCGGTGCCATCGACGTGGCTCGCATGTTCACCACCCAGGGCGTGATTTCCGATCGCGGCTGGATCTTGCTCAAGGACGATAAGAATCTGGTGCCGGCCCAGAATATTGTGCCGGTCGCACGCGAGGCCGCACTCACGCCGAAGATTCGCAAGGCCTTGAATGCTGTTGCGAAGGCGCTGACGACTCAAGGCCTACAGCGCATGAACCAGCGGGTCAGCGTCGAGCATGCAGATCCGGAAACTGTGGCTTCGGCCTGGGTGAAGCAGCACGATCTGGGGCAGTGATCGGCTGACGGTTGGCCTGGCGCTCTATAAATTCCGAATTACGGAGCGCCAAAAACGCGTGGAGCGAAGATCCACCGGCCGCGGCCTAAGCCGGCCTTAATTGGCCTGGGCCGAGAGGGCATATGGGCGCGATCGGGCCTGAGCAGTGCCTGATCGAGTCTGGCTTATGGCAAGCTAAGGTTATGCTTGCCATCGCATCGGCGCTTGTCTGGTTCGAGCGGGCATCGGAGGGCCTATGGAGCATTATCCCGCTTTGACGATCGCTGCGGCCGGCACTGGCCGGCGCCGCTGGCTCGGTTTCGTGCTCGCGCTGGGCATCGCTCTTTTGGGCAGTTTGGTGCCCAGGCCGGGCCTGGCTGAAGAAAGCGACGCGGACTCGGAGCAGATCCACTGCCGAGCGATGAAGTGGATTCGTTACAAGGATCAGGCCAAAGCTGCGTTGACCGTGCCGATCATGCTCAATGGCCGGCTCGAATGGTTCCAGCTGGATACGGGCACTCCGTACACAATGCTTCACGGCGAACAGCTGGCTCGCGACTATGGCGCGGCTTCAGCTAGCCAGAGTCGCCTCGAGATCGAGGACGTACGCCTGGCTGGCGTCGATCTCGGCCGGCGGACGCTGCATGTACTCGGCGATCATGAGCCGAATGAGAACTACAGCGGCACCCTTGGTCTCGACATGCTGATGGGCCACTTGGTGATTCTGAATTTTCCCGATCAACGCTTTTGCATGATCGAGGATGCGCTGCCTTCAGAGGCGATGATGCGCCGTACGCTATGGGCCAAGGGCGTGCTGCGCGACGGCCATTTGTTTTTCGATATCAACTTTGGCGATCACGTACTGTCCGACGTGTTGTTCGATACCGGCTCGAGCAACATCGCGCTTTGGGTTGATCATCCGGCTTGGAGCCAGATGACCGGCATCGACGATCCGGAAAACGCAGCGCAGCTGCGTGAGGGCATGAACTGGGGGCGCAAGATCACCATGGCCGGGGCGCCGGCCAAGAATCGGCTTCGCCTCGGGCCGATCCCGTTCCGCTCGCAGATCGTATCAACTGCCGTCGAACAGCCCGATTTCTTCAACGGTTTTGCCAACGGGTTGTTCGGTAACGCGCCGTTTTTCGGCGATATCGTGGTGCTCAGTCTGGGGCCGACCCCAGCACTGGGCGTGATCCGGCGCTAGCTTTACCGCGCCCGCGGCAAGCTGCCCGGACGGCCCCCGAGCGCGGTCGGCGACCGGAAAACGGACGGAGCATGAAAAGGCGGCACGGCCGTTGCTACGTTATTGCCTATACTATTTCAAGGGCCGGTCGGACGCCATGCGTGTGCTCCTCGTGGATCGCCATTCGGCGCGCCTGTCGACGTTGCGTGCCGTAATTGAAGACGCTGGGTTCGAAGTCGTGGCGGTCGTTAACGAACGCGATGATCTCTATGCCGCGGTCGAACGCTGGGCGCCGGATGCCATCATCGTGGGCGCCGATTCGCCTTCGCGCGACGTGCTCGATGATGTCGCTACCCTCGGCCAAGCCTATCCCAAGCCGTTGCTGATGCTGTCCTCCCAGGATGATCGACGGCTGATGGCCGAAGCCTCGGCCGCCGGTATCTCGGCCTATGTCATGGAAGGGCTGTCACCAGCGCTGGTGCGATCGCTGGTGGACGTAGCGGTTCGACAATCCCAGCAGGTGGCACATCTACGCGCCGAGCTGGCGGCCACCCGGGAGACGCTGGCCGATCGCCAGGTCATCCACCGTGCCAAATGCCTGCTTATGGAAAGCGAGGCGCTCAGCGAAGACGCGGCGTATAAGCAGCTGCGCCGAACCGCGATGGATCGGGCCCAGCCGATCGCCGAAATCGCGCGCCAGATGATGAGCAAGGCCGCCGAGTAGGGCGCTGCACCAGCACAAAGCCTGGTCGGCCATGCGTCATCGCGGTGCACCATTAAAGTGCGTCGCAGTGCGACGGATGGATTGCTTAATCCCTATGACCGACGAGCTAATTCCTTTTTCATGCTTTTAAACAGAGTCATACGAAAGCCTGGCGTCGCTCTGGCACGGTTTCTGCTGGCTTATAGCTAGACGCAACGCTTCTGGATCGGGTCAACGGCGGCCTGTTCATGGTTCTGGGGCGAGGCGTCGAGACATCTTGATCGATAGGGCAACGAAGCCCGACCGGTACGTGCATACCCGTGCGTGCCTGGTCGGGCTTTTTTTATGCGCGCCGTCCAGGCGGCGCCTGGGATGGATGAATGGATAACAGGGCAGACCAATCGACTATCGAAAAACCTCGGTTGAAGCTCGGCTTTATCGCACTAGCCGACTGTGTGCCACTGGTTGCGGCACGAGAGCTAGGGTTTTTCGCTGAGCAGGGTCTGGATGTGCGGCTCGAACGCCAGGGCTCCTGGGCAGCGATCCGCGACAACGTCGCGATCGGCCGGCTAGACGGGGCCCAAATGCTGGCCGGGCTGCCGTTGGCGGCTACGCTCGGCTATGGCATGCCGCCGACGCCAATGGTCACCGCGCTATCGCTGGGCGCCAACGGCAATTCGATCTGTCTGTCCAACGAAGTCTGGCAGCGCATGCGAGCGATCGATCCGGGGGTGATCGACGCCCGGCCGGCCCGCGCCGATGCGCTGCGCACGGTGATCGCCGAAGACCGCGCGGCCGGGCTGGCGCCGCTGACCTTTGCCATGGTCCATCCAGTGTCCTCGCACAACTACCAGCTGCGCTACTGGCTGGCTGCGGCCGGCATCGACCCGGATCGCGACGTACGCCTGATCGTGGTGCCGCCGGCGCGCATGCTGGCCAATCTGCGGGCGCATCGCATTGCCGGCTACTGCGTAGGCGCGCCCTGGAGCGAGCATGCTGTGGCCGAGGGGCTCGGTCATGTCCCGGCGACCGGCTATGAAATCTGGAACAACGCCCCGGAAAAAGTGCTGGGCGTGGCGCGCGACTGGGCCGAAGCCTACCCGAAGACCCATCGGGCCCTGATTCGGGCTCTGATCCGGGCCTGTGACTGGCTCGATGAGCCGGACAATCGCGAGCGGATCGCGGCGTTCGTAGCCCAGTCGGAATACGTGGACTGCGATCCGGAGCGCTTGGCGGCGGTCTATGACGGACGCATCGCCCGGCATCCCGACGGCCCGGTCGAGGATCACCCCGATCACCTGGTGTTCTCGCGCTACCACAGCGGCTTCCCTTGGCGGTCGCATGCGCTCTGGTTCGTCCGCCAGATGCAGCGCTGGGGGCAGTTGCATCCGGCGACTGACGCCGTCGAGGTCGCCGAGGCCGTCTATCGGCCGGATATCTATCGCGAAGTTTGTGTCGAGCTCGGCCGGTCCGCGCCGGCTGCCGACTACAAAATCGAAGGCGAGCATGCGAGGTGTTGGTCGGATGCCGCGGCCTTCGGCCAGGGCATCACGCTCGGCCCGGATCGTTTTTTCGATGGCGGCCGTTTCGATCCCGAGGTGGCTGCGCCGGTCGCGCATAGCCGACCGCAATCTGTTTTGAATGCCGTGCAAGGAGATCTGTCGTGACAACACACAAGGTGGAGCAGCTCGTCATTGCCACCGTCGGCTTTTTCTGGTGCTTTTTGATGTGGTTTTCGACGGCGGCTTTCTCGCCGAGCATCGCCGAGCATTTCGGACTGTCGGTGGCCGCGCTCGGCCTGCTGGCCAGTTCGGCACTCTGGATGGCGCCGATCGGGCGGATCATCGCCGGCTGGGCGGCAGATCGCTTCGGCGCGCCGAAGACCTTTGCCACTATTCTGGCAGTCTGCGGGCTGGTCTCGATCGCCTCCGGTTTTACGACCAACTACGAACTGCTGTTCATCGAGCGGGTGATCGTAGCCATCGCTGGGGTGTCGTTCGTGGTCGGCATCCAGCATGTCGCCCAGTGGTTCGACGACGATGAAATCGGCACCGCCGAAGGGCTGTATGCCGGTACCGGCAATGTCGGCGCCGGGGTCGGCGCCTTGTTGCTGCCCCGGATTTTCGGCGTGAACTATCAGCTGGCTTTCATTCTGCTCGGCGTGGTCGCGCTTGGCCTGGCGGTCTGGTATCTGCTGCGCGGCGAAGCCGCCCGCGATCATGAAACCCGGGCCAGTGCCTCGGCCGAGGCCGGCGATATCAAGGGCACCGTGTTTGTCTGGAGCCGCTATATCGCGATCGCGTTGATGCTGGCCTATGCCATGTCCTTCGGCCTCGAGATCGCGATGAACGCCTGGCTGCCGGGTTATTTCTCCAGCGGCTTTCACAACGCGATCGTGGCCCTCGGTTTTTCCTCGGTAGCCGGCGTGCAGGTCGCAGCCGGCACCTTCGCGGCAGTGCAGTCGTTCATGGCCTCGCTGTTTCGCCCGTTTGCCGGCTTCATGTCGGATACCTTCCAGCGCCGTGGTTGGACGCCGCTGCCGATCGTGGCCAAGACGCTGCCCTATGCGCCGCGCCTGCACTGGCTCGGCATTGCGCTGATATTGATCGTACTCGCCATGCTGGCACTGACCCTTGCTGGCCTGGCCGGCTTCCTGCCGGGCTCGATCATCGCCCTAGTGGCGCTGGGGCTGTTCATCAGCTTCGGCACCGGCGGCACTTTCGCGTTGGTCCCGTTGCTGTTTCCCAAGCGGCCCGGTGTGGCTGCCGGCTTCATCGGCGGTGTGTCCTGTACCGGCGGCATCGTTTATCCGCTGATCTTTTCCGGCGGGGCGAATATCCATATGGGCTATGCCTATACCGCGATCTTTTTGTTCGTGCCGTTCGTGCTGTTCTTCTTCTGGGCGGCGCGCTACGAGCGCAGCCCAGCGGAGCACGGTATCGGCGATTTCAAGCCTGCTTCGGAGTGACCGACCGACATATGAATGTGCAGATGAACGCCGGTGGGTACCGATGGGTATCGAGTTGCGCCGACAAAGGTATCGGGTCAAAGCAGGCAGCGAAGGCCGAGCTTTAAACCCATTTATTACCGATCTCTAAGCCGTGTCCATCGATGGAATGGATCAAAACACCTTGGTTTCGAGTCTCGAAAACGATCAGGAGCTAACAATGGCAAATCAGGCCAAGCACAAGAGCCAGCCGGACAGCTGGTACAAATACGGCGTCGGCGTACTGTTCGCCGAGATGGGCATCGCCATCTGTGTCTGCGGCTATTCGCTGTACATGGCGTTTGCCGGCCTGGGCGGGTTCCCGGGTAAATAGCCATGCCGGGCTATCGCGCCGTGCGGGGCTGGGCCGCCATGGATCATCCGGGGCTGCCGAAGCTGGACTTGGTGGTCATCGGCAACGGCATGGCCGGCCTACGGGTGATTGAGGAACTGCTGGAGGTCGCGCCCGAGCGCTACAACATCACGGTGTTCGGCGCCGAACCGCATGCCAGCTACAACCGGATCATGCTGTCGCCGGTACTGGCCGGCGACAAAGCATTCGAAGAGATCCAGACCCATGATCGCGACTGGTACGCCGAGCGCGGTATCACGCTGTATACCGGTGAGGCCGTGGCCGATATTGATCGGCGCCGGCGCATGGTCATCTCCGATAGTGGTCGCGAGGTCGGCTACGACCGGCTGGTACTGGCGACCGGCTCGCGCCCCTTCATTATCCCGGTGCCGGGGCATGATCTCGACGGGGTAATCAGCTTTCGCGAAATCGGCGACGTGGATCGGATGGTCGAGGCCTCGGCGAATGGCGGCAGGGCGGTCGTGATCGGTGGCGGCCTGCTTGGCCTGGAAGCGGCCTATGGTCTGCATCGGCGCGGCATGGACGTGACCATCGTCCATCTGATGAGCCAGCTCATGGAGCGGCAACTCGACCCGACCGCCGCCCAGCTGCTGCAGCATTCGCTGGCCCAGCGCGGTTTGTCGTTCAGAATGGGCGCCGAGACGGCGGCCATCACCGGCGACGAGAACGGCCGGGTCACCGGTCTGCGCTTTAAGGACGCCGACGATTCCACCCTGGACGCCGATCTGGTGGTGATGGCCGTGGGCATTCGGCCCAACATCGATCTGGCCAAGGCAGCCGGGCTGTATTGCGATCGCGGCATCGTGGTCAACGACACCATGCAGAGCTATGACCCGCGCATCTATGCGGTCGGCGAGTGTGTCGAGCACCGCGGCGCGGTCTACGGACTGGTCGCGCCGCTCTGGGATCAGGCCCGGGTCTGTGCCAATCATCTGGCCTGGCGGGGCCATACCCAGTACGGCGGCTCGGTCACCGCGACCCAGCTCAAGGTCACCGGTATCGATATGTATTCGGCCGGCGATTTCGCTGACGCCGAGGATACTGAGGCCCTGACGTTCACCGATATCCGGCGTGGTGTCTATAAACGCATCGTGCTACGAAATAACCGCATCGCCGGCCTCGTGTTGTATGGCGATACCCGAGACGGCGCCTGGTATTTCAAACACCTACAGGCCGGCACCGATGTTTCGGCGTTTCGCGACCGGCTGCTGTTCGGCCGGGCCTTCGTCGAGGCCGGTGCGCAGGGCAGATCGCAGGAGGCCGCAGCATGAGTGCGACAACGCGAACCACTTGCCCCTACTGCGGCGTCGGCTGCGGTGTCGCGGCCACGGTCGATGAGACGAAACACGTATCGGTTGCCGGCGACGGGGCGCATCCATCCAACAAGGGTAGTCTCTGCTCGAAGGGCACGGCTCTCGCCGATACCGTCGATCTCGGCGGGCGGCTGCTGTATCCGATGGTCGATGGCGTCCGAGCCGACTGGGAGACCGCGCTGGATCGCGTGGCGACCGGCTTTGGCGAGGCGATCGCCGAACACGGGCCCGACGCGGTTGCCTTCTATGTCTCCGGCCAGCTGCTGACCGAGGATTATTACGTCGCCAACAAGCTGATGAAGGGCTATATCGGCTCGGCGAATATCGATACCAATTCGCGGCTGTGCATGTCGTCCGCGGTGGCCGGCCATAAACGGGCCTTCGGCGAGGATGTGGTGCCGGGCTGCTATGACGATCTGGAAACGGCTGATCTGGTCGTGCTGGTCGGCTCGAATACTGCCTGGTGTCATCCGGTGGTCTATCAGCGCATCGTCGCCGCCCAGGAAGCCGACCCGAACAAGAAGCTGGTCGTGATCGACCCGCGGCGCACGGCCACCGCCGATGGCGCCGACCTGCATCTGCCGATCGCGCCGGGCGCCGATGTAGCCTTGTTCAACGGCCTGCTGGCCCATCTGGCGGAGCAAGGCTTTACGAGCGATCTGCCGGGTACGGCCGAAGCGCTCAAGGCCGCCGGTGCCGATAGCGCTCTGGCCGAGATCGCCGAGGCGACCGGCGTGGCCGAAGCCGATCTGGCGCACTTCTACGAGTGGTTCGCAGCCACCGAGCGTACGGTCACGGTGTTCTCGCAGGGGGTGAATCAGTCCTCGGCGGGCACCGACAAGGTGAACGCCATCGTCAACTGTCATCTGATCACCGATCGAATCGGCAAGCCGGGTGCGACCCCGTTTTCAATCACCGGCCAGCCGAATGCCATGGGTGGGCGCGAGGTCGGCGGTCTGGCCAGCACGCTGGCCGCCCATATGGGCTTCGAGCACGCTGATACTGTCCAGCGCTTCTGGGATTCGCCGACCATCGCTCGTGAGCCCGGCTTGAAGGCGGTCGAGCTGTTCGAGGCGATCGAGGCCGGACGCATCAAGGCAGTATGGATCATGGCGACCAATCCGCTGGTCAGCCTGCCGGATGCCGATCGTGCCAAACGCGCGCTCGAGCAATGTCCGCTGGTGGTGGTCTCGGAGGTCATGCGGCATACCGATACGGCAGACTATGCCGACGTGATCCTGCCGGCGGCCGCCTGGGCCGAGAAGACCGGCACCGTGACCAACTCCGAGCGCATTATCTCCCGCCAGCGGGCGTTTCTGCCGATGCCGGGCCAGGCCCGGGCCGACTGGGCGATTATCTGCGATGTAGCGGCTCGAATGGGCTTCGCCCAGCCCTTCGACTACGCCGGGCCGGCGGCTATCTTTCGCGAGCACGCCGCACTCACCGCTTATGAAAACGACGGCCAGCGCGTGCTGGATCTAGGCGGTTTCGCGAATCTGTCGGAGACCGACTACGACGATCTCGTTCCGACCCGCTGGCCGGTGCCAACGCGCACGCCGCTACGCGCGGCCGGGGCCATGCCGACGGCGTCGGTCGTGGATCGGCTGTTCGCCGACGGGGTGTATCCGACGGCCGATGGCCGGGCGCATCTGACCGCGGTCACGCCGCGCGGCCCGGCCGAGCCGACGACGGCGACCTATCCGCTAGCGCTCAATACCGGCCGGGTTCGAGATCACTGGCATACCATGACGCGCACGGCGAAATCCGAGCGGCTGGCAGCACACATTCCGGAGCCGTTCGTCGAAGTGCATCCCGCCGACGCCGCCGAACAGGAGCTGGTGAACGGTCAGCTGGCCACCATCCGCAGTGCCTGGGGCGAGGCCCTACTGCGCGTGGTCGTCACCGATCGGCAGCGCCCGGGGTGCCTGTTTGCGCCGATGCACTGGAATGATCAGTTCGCGGCCTCGGCACGCATCGGCGCAGTCGCCAATCCCGCGGTCTGCCCGATCTCGGGTGAACCCGAGTTCAAGCACACACCGGCGGCGATCGCGCCATTCGCGGCGGCCTGGTATGGCTTTATCTATGTGGCTCGGCCACTGAGGCCGCGCGCATTGGCCGGGCTCGATTACTGGACCAAAGTGCCCGGTCAGCGTTTCGTGCGCTACGAGATCGCCGGCCAAGAGATACCGGCCGACTGGGCGACAACCACCAAGCAATGGCTCGGCGTGGCCGGTCGCGACGTAGATTGGCTGGAGGCCGCCGATCCGGCCGCGGGCCACTATCGTGCTGCCCACGTCGATGCCGGCCATCTGGAGGCGGTGATCTTCGTGGCGCCGTCTCCGGCGCTGCCCGAGCGGGCCTGGCTGGCCAGCCTGTTCACTGGCCAGCCGATGCTCGAAACCGAGCGGGCCGCAGTCTTGGCGGGCCGTCCGGCCGATGCCAGCGCGGATACCGGCGCTCAGGTCTGTTCCTGCTTTGGCGTTGGCCGTAAGACGATTCTCCGGGCGATTCAAAACGACGGGCTGGATTCCGTCGAAGCCGTAGGCGCCGCACTGGAGGCTGGCACCAACTGCGGCTCCTGCAAGCCGGAGATCGCGGAGCTATTAGCCGAGGCTAGAGAAGATTAAATGCCATTTATCCGCAGATCGAGGCAGATGCAAAGACAGGCAAACATTGGTTTTTCGGCAACGCCTGTGTCCCAGCCCCAAAACGGGGGCGCGAGAAGCGAACGCTATCGCCAGCGATCGAGTCGCCCGCGAAGCGTTTTCGACCGGCGTGCATCGGCGCCGATCTGCGGACAGTTTTCAAAGCACACGACTCGTGATCCGAAAGCTCGGAGTACGCCATGACTGACAAAAGCTTTAACGAAGAACAGCAGCGCTATTTGAAGGGTGTGACAGCCGGGCTGCATATCGCCCGCGGCGTGCCGGGCATGACCGGGCTGACGGGGTCCAAGCATCTGCGCCCCGACGACTGGCATGCCCAGGCGCGGATCCGGGCCGAGGCGGCCGGTGGCGAACTGGTCAGCCAGGAACAGGCCAAGGCCGATCTGAACCCGCTGGATATGTGGAGCCATATGGGCGATCTCGCAGCCCGCGGTGAATATCCAAAAGGCGACGACGTGTTCCTGATGAAGGGCAACGGCCTGTTCTATGTCGCGCCCAATCAGGATAGCTATATGTGCCGGCTGCGCATGCCAAGCGGGATCTTCTCGAGCCACCAGTTTCGCGGTGTCGCCGATCTGGCCGAGACCTACGGTGGCGGCTATACCCATGTCACGACCCGCGCCAACCTACAGATCCGCGAGATCGGCGCGGCCGACCCCGTCAACGTGAAGATGGGCCTGGCCGATCTCGGCATCCTCAACAACGGTGCCGGCGGCGACAATATCCGCAATATCACAGGTTCGCCGCTGGCCGGTATCGACCCGCAGGAAATCATCGATGTCACGCCGTATGCGCGGCAGATGCATCACCACATCATCAACCACCGCGAGCTCTACGGCCTGCCGCGCAAATTCAATATTGCCTTTGATGGCGGCGGCCGGATCAGCGCCCTGGAAGGCACCAACGACATCGGCTTTTCGGCGGTGCTGCCCAAGGCCGACGGGCCGCTGCCACGCCGTCCCTATTTTCGCATGGGGCTGGGCGGCATTACCGGGCATCAGGATTTTGCCCGCGATACCGGCGTGATGCTCAAGCCCGAGGAATGCGTGCCGGTTGCGCACGCCGTACTCAAAGTGTTTTTGATGAACGGTGATCGCAGCGATCGCGACCGGGCCCGGCTGAAATATGTGCTCGATCGCTGGGGGTTCGACAAGTTCATGCGCGAGGTGCAGAAGGAGTTGCCGTTCACGCTGCGCTGGTTCGATCTCAAACGCTGCGAGGCCCGCGGGCCGGTGGCCCGCGACGGCCATATGGGCGTGCACGACCAGGCCCAGGCCGGCTATCACTATATCGGCGTGATCTGCCCAGTAGGCCGCCTGAGCGTGCAGCAGATGCATCAGATCGCCGATATCGCCGATCGCTACGGCGACGGCCGGATACGCACGACGGTTTGGCAGAACTTCGTGCTCGGCCATATCGCCAAGGCCGATCTCGAGGATGCCCGGCAGGCGATCAAGGCGACTGGTCTGCATGTCGAGGCCAGCCCGGCACGGACCGGCATGGTGGCCTGTACCGGCAGCTTTGGCTGCAAGTTCGCCAATGCCGAGACCAAGGGCAATGCCATGCAGCTGGTCGCCCATCTCGAAGACAAGCTCGCGCTCGATCAGCCGATCAACTTCAATATCACGGGCTGTCCCAACTCCTGTGCCCAGCATTACATCGGCGATATCGGCCTGCTGGGCGCGCGGGTCGATGATCCCGACGCCGATGATCCGGAAGAAGCCGATCAGGTCGACGGTTTCCATGTGTTCATCGGCGGCGGCTATGACGACGACCAAGGGATTGCCCGCGAGCTGGCGGCCAGCGTGCCGGCCTCGCGGATCCCGACCTATATCGAGAACGTGCTCGGGCTGTATCTGGACGAGCGAGAGCAAGGCGAGCGTTTTGTGAGTTACGCCCGTCGGCAGGACCTCGTCGCGTTTCGCCAGCGTTTAGCCGAACGCTCCGACGCGGCCGCTGAGGCTCAACAGGCCAGCGAGGCCGAACCGGCGACCGATGCCGACACCCCGGAAGGCGCGAAGACTGCATTGGAGCCGAGCGTGGCATCCGAGTCCGAGCCGCTGGAGGATCACGAGGAGGCCGAGGCCAAGCGAGACGATGACGATGATCAGACCAATGCAGCCTGATTCGTGAGCCAATTTTTCCGCAGATCGACGCAGATCTAAGACAGAAATTTTCTGGTGGGGCGGACACGAGGGGCGTGACTCTTCAGGCGCCTTTCCCCGCGGTCAACTCTAAGTCGCTATGGCGCTGAGACGATCCGCTACCACCCGGGCCGCATTTTTTGTCTGTGTGAATCTGTATTGATCTGCGGATAAAAAAAGAACACAGCTCGTGCCTGAGACAACGAGGACTAAACGATGCCTACCCAAGTCAATCTGATCCCCGAGGACGCGCCGTTCGAGGAAGGCCAACGCGAATGGCTCAATGGCCTGCTGTCGGCCCTGGCCGGCTGGGAAGGCTCGCTGGGTGGCGCCGCCCAGAATAGCGGCGAAGCCAAGGAAAGCTTTCCCTGGCACGACCCGGCATTGGAGATGGATGAACGCATGGCGTTGGCCGAAGGCAAGCCGTTCGAGCGCCAGCTGATGGCCGCCATGGCCCAGCTCGACTGCGGGCAGTGTGGTTATCTGTGCAAGACCTATGCAGAAGCGATCGCCTTCGAAGGCGAAGCGCTCAATCGCTGCGTGCCGGGGGCCAAGGAAACCGAGCGCAAGCTCAAGGAACTGGTCGCCGAGCAGGAGGCTGCCAACGCTGGCGCTGCCGCAGAAGAACCGGCCGAGAAACCGGCGCCCAAGCCGAAAAAGACGGCCCCGCTGGGCACCCGCGACAATCCCTATATGGCGCGGCTGAAATCGAGTATGCCGCTTAACGCCGAAGGCTCGAGCAAGGACACGCGACATGTGGTGATCGATCTGGGGGATTCCGGCATCGAATACGAAGCCGGCGATTCGATGGGCATTTTCCCCGAAAACGACCCGCGCACGGTGGATGCCATACTCACCGATCTGGAGGTCTCGGGCGGCGAGACGGTGCGTGCGCCGGACGGCGACAACAAGCTGTTTCGGCAGGTGTTGCTCAAGGAAGTCGATGTGACCAAGCCGTCCGATGAAGTCATCGCGCTGTTGGCCGAGCATGCCAGCGATCGTGAAGAAGCCGAGGATCTGAACATGCTGGCCGGGCGGGGCGCCGAGGAAGGCCAGTCGCTGCTGGAACTGCTGCGGGTCTATCCCAGCGCGCGGCCGCCGATTCAGGCGCTGGTCGACCAACTGGGGCCGTTGCAGCCCCGGCTGTATTCGATTGCCTCGTCGCCGAAGGCCTATCCGGACGAAATCCATACTACGGTCGCGGTGGTACGCACGGCCGTTTATGGGCGCGGCTACAAGGGCGTGGCTTCGACTTTTCTGGCCAAGCGGCTATCGCACCAGGGTGAGGTGCCGATCTATATCCAGAAATCGACCGAATTCCGGGTCAACGCCGATCCCGATCATCCGGCGATCATGATCGGGCCGGGCACTGGCATCGCGCCGTTCATGGCGTTTCTGCAGGAACGCGAAGCGCTCGGCCATGCCGGCAAGAACTGGGTGTTTTTCGGTAATCCCGAGTCGGCCAAGGACCATATCTACCAGAAGGAACTGGAGGGCTGGCGCCGTGGCGGCTTGATCAGCCGTCTGACGCTGGCGTTTTCTCGCGATCAGGAACAAAAGGTCTATGTACAGACGCGCATGCTCGAACAGGCCCGAGAACTCTGGGCTTGGCTACAGGCCGGAGCGGTGATCTATATCTGCGGCGATGCCTCGCGCATGGCCAAGGATGTGGATGCCGCCCTGCATACCATCGTAGCCGAGCAGGGCGGGATGGACGAAGCAGGGGCGGCTCGCTACGTAGAGCGATTGACGGCCGAGAACCGCTATCTGCGGGATGTCTATTGAGATATAGCCAGCCGGCTTCCCGTGGGTTAGCGCCCCAGGTCAGCCGGCGGCGGTATCCGGGATGCCGTCGTTGAGGGCCTGTTCCACCAGGGCCGTGAACGCATCGAAGGCCGGATGCTGAATGCTCGGCGAGCGATGAATTTCCAGCACGGCCTCCGATAACGATGGCAGGCCGCTGTCTTCGCCGAGCACACGCCAGCTGGCCGGCAGGGTGCGCTGCCCGGTGATGGTCACGGCCCGCGCCTGGTCGATCGCCACGCGCAGGCCGGTCGGGCTCTGGCTCGTATAGTCGATCTGCCAGGATCGGCCGATCCGGGTTAACGCTTCCAGCGCCCGATGACGATAGACACATTGCTCCGGAAATAGGGCCAGCGGCAGCGGCTGGCCGGAATCGAGTTGGAAATCGCGATGTGCGGCCCAGACCAGGGGCTCATGGGCAACACGACGGCCCGAGGTGGTCGCCGAGTGACGAACCGTGAGCACCAGATCCAGGGCGCCAGCCTCGAGCTGTTCGAGCAACTCGGTCGACATCCGGCAATGGATATGCGGCCGGACCTGCGGATGAGTGGCCGCAAACGCCTGCAGTACGGCCGGCAACCAGGTTTCGGCATAGTCTTCGGGCAGGCCGAAGCGCAGGATCGTGGGCCGGGCCGAGGGGCCGACCGCGCTCATGGCTTCGCGTTGCAGCTGCAATAGCCGACGGGCATAGACCAGAAAGGTCTGGCCATCGGCGGTCAGCGCTAGCTGACGGCTGGTGCGGTGCAATAGCCGGGTGCCCAGCCGATCCTCCAGGCTGCGAATCCGCAGGCTGACCGTCGACTGGGTCTTGTGCAGATACTGGGCGGCTGCGGTAAAGCCACCGGTTTCGGCGACTGCGACGAAGGCCGCCAATAGATCGCCGTCGAGCCCGCCGGTGGCCGATCCATGAGTCTTGCCGATGGATTCCATTGGAATAACTCGTTTCTCAAATCGATCGCTCGAACGCAGCATAAGTCAGGTCGGCACTGCGGGCCATGGCGGCCCGGCCGACGTGTTCTACCGCAGGCGATCGAAAGAGGATGAAATGAGCGACGTGGCTCTGGCCGATGCCGAACGAACCGATCTGAGCGATCTAGTGGATACCGCACGCTATCCGCTCGAGGATTTCAGCGGCCCGCAGATGCAAGCCGTAATCGAGCGGGTGCGCGCCGATCTGGCCGAGGATGGCTGTGCGGTATTGCGTGGCTTCATGCGCGGCGAGGCGCTAGCGCGCGCCAGTGCCGAAGGCCGCGAACTGGCGAAAAAGACCTTCTATTCCAGTGCCCGGGTCAATGCCTGGTTCACCCGCGACGATCCCAGCCTCGAGGCCAGCGATCCGCGGCGTATCTTCATGGACCGCACCAGCGGCTTTGTGACCCGCGACATGATTCCGGCCGATATGGTCATCCAGCAGATCTATGTCTCGCCAGTGATGAAGCGGCTGGTTGCCGCCTGTATCGGTGAAGACGAAGTCTTCGAGTACGCCGACCCCTTCGCTGGTCTGGTGCAGAACGTATTGCCGCCGGGCACGGCCCAGCCATGGCATTACGACACCAACGAATACATCGTCACCATGATGACCGAAAAGCCGGACCTTGGCGGCGAGTTCGAGTATTGCCCGAACATCCGTTCCGCGGCCGGCGAAAACTACGACCGCGTGGGTGCCGTGATCCGCGGCGAGGATCAGGGCACGCCCAAGCAGCTACGCCTGGAGCCGGGCGATCTGCAGCTGTTCAAGGGCCGTTATTCGCTGCATCGGGTGACTGAGGTCGGCGGCGAGCGCGAGCGGCACACCGCCATCTTTGCCTATTCGCAGCAGCCGGGCGTGGTCGGCCGGCTCGAGCGCACCCGCCAGCTCTACGGGCGCGTGTCGGAGGCGCATATCCAGGCCGAACGGGAACGCATCGAGCGCGCCGACGGCCTGCTCGACTAAGCCCGATACGCGAACGCCCATCGGGCCGAGACGGCCCGCGAACCGACGAGACGATATGACCACGACGGCCTTGCAGTACGACGACATCCTACCGCCGACCCATGATCCGGGGTTGTGCGAACCCACCACCGCCGAGATCGAACAAATCCTGCGCGATCGGCTGGCCGCGACCCGGGCCCAGCTCAAGGCCCGCAACATCGCGGCCGCGGTGTTGTTCGATCCGACCCATGTGCGCTATGCCACCGGCTCGCGCAATATGCAGGTCTATTCGGCCCGCAATCCGGCCCGCTATGCCTTTGTGCCGGCGGAAGGGCCGGTGGTGCTGTTCGAGTTCTCGGGCTGCGAGCATCTGGCTGCCCATCTACCGACCATCGACGAGATCCGCCCGGCGACCGCGATCTCGTACTACTTCTGCGACGATCATCTCAAGCAGACCACCAACGCCTGGGCCGACGAAATCGACCGGCTGGTGCGCGACTGTGGCGGGGCCGACGGCGACTATGTCGCCATCGAAAGCGCGACCTCGAATGCAGCGTTCGCCCTGGTCGAGCGCGGCTGGCGCATCTGCGATGCCCAGGTGCCGCTGGAGCGGGCGCGTGCAATCAAGGTGCCCAATGAAATCAAGATGATTCGCAGTTCGCTACGGGCAGTGGAAACCGGCGTACACAAGCTTGAAGCCGCGATTCGTCCCGGGGCGACCGAAAACGAGGTCTGGTCGAACCTGCACCAGCACATCATCGCCACCGACGCGGATTACGTCGAAACCCGGCTGATGAATTCCGGCCCAAGAACCAACCCCTGGTTTCAGGAATGCTCGGACCGGGTCATGCAGGCCGGTGAACTGGTAGCTCTGGATACCGACGTGGTCGGCCGCTACGGCTACTATGCGGATTTCTCGCGTACTTTTTTGTGCGGCGAGCAGCCGGCGACCGCCACCCAGCGCGATCTGTATCGTATGGCCTTCGATCAGATCCAGACCAATATGGCCAAGATCGCGCCCGGCGTGTCGTTCAAGGCATACGCTGAGCAGGCCTGGCCGATTCCGTCGGCCTATAAGGCCCGGCGCTATTTCGCGCTGGCCCACGGGGTCGGCATGACCGGCGAATATCCCTATATCGTTCATCGCGAGGATATCGACGACAAGGGCTATGACGGCGTCATGGCACCGGGCATGACACTGTGCGTGGAAAGCTATATTGGCCACGAGGACGGTGGCGAGGGCGTCAAGCTCGAAGAGCAGGTCTATATCCGCGACGATGGGCAGGTCGAACTGCTATCCGATTATCCTTTCGATACGCGCCTGCTGGACGACGGATAAACACGCTACCAGCAACCGTGTTGGCCCGCGCCATGCCTGCCGGGCACGAACCAAGACAGCCAAGCGAGAGATCATGAGCCAGACCCTGATACCCCATATCGATCTGATCCCGCTGCTCGCCGATGCGCCCGGGCGCGCCGAGACGATCGCGGCGATCGTCGATGCCGCCTGCGATTCCGGATTCATGACCATCGGTATCGCGCCGGGACAGCTGGATCTGGCTGACGATATTCATGGCCGGCTACTGCGTTTTTTCGAGCTGGACGCCGCGCATAAACAACAGCTGGCCCGCCACAAATTCGTGCCGGCTAACCGCAATGTCTATCGCGGCTATTTCCCGCCCCAGAACGAAGACCCGACCTGGAAAGAGGGCATCGATCTGGGCCCGGATATCGCCCATCCGGAGCGTGCCGATACCGCCAGCGGCGATCCGCTGCGCGAACCGACTCCGCGGCCGCCGGCCTCGGCATTGCCGGGCTGGGCCGAAGATATCGCGGCCTACTACCAGGCTATGGAAACCCTCGGCCAAAGCATCGCCGGCGCGCTGGCGGAAGGGCTGGAGATCGATCACGACACGCTGTTGCGGCCTTTCGATCGCGGCAATTCCACGCTGCGCCTGATTCATTATCCCGAGCGCCCGGCGCAAACGCTGGCGGCGATGCCGGCGGTCGACGGGCAGGGCGCGGCGCGACGCTGGCTGGTTGGCGTGCCGCATTACGACAATGGCTTCATCACACTGCTCTGGCAGGATCAGGTCGGCGGTTTGCAGGTGCGCACGCCCGACGGCGGCTGGGAAGACGTGCCGCCACGCAACAATGCACTGGTAGTCAACTTCGGGCGTCTGCTGGCGGACTGGTCGGGCGATCGGATCCAGGCGACCGAGCATCGCATCGTCGGCGGCACCCGTTCGCGGCATTCGATCCCGTTTTTCTTCGAGCCGGCGGTCGATGCGCCTATCGCAGCCGCGAATGGCGACGGCGGCTATATCTATGGCGATCGGCTTTGGGAACGCATGCAGGAATTCGTGGAATTTCAGGGCCTGCAACGAAGCTCGGTCGCCGAGGCTTGAGCCGGCCGGCGGGTTGTCGCCTCGAACGCAGTCGGACGGGCTACTGCGTCGCCCAGCGTCGCTCCGTATCGCGGCCCGGCCAACGGGCCAAAGCGATGTTCCTGCCGGCACCCGGCTCGCTACCGATCCGCGCGAACTGGTACCAACTCGGGCCATCGGTCGCAAGAGTGGGCCGGTCCGCTCGCCGAGCAGGTAGGTGGTCATTCGGCTAAGGTTAGCGCCTCCTGATTTGTCTTTCGCTGCTTGCAGGCGTTCGGCATGCCGGGCCGCATAGCGCATAGGTTCAAAATAAAAGGGGAAAAACCGAATATGAATAAACGAATCGTCAATCGCGGGATCGCCGGTCTGCTGCTGGCGGCCGCGGCACTGGGCTATTCGTCGCTCGTTTTCGCGGCCGATACCCCGGTAGCCAATACCGTGAAGATCGGTATGCCGCCGTGGCCCGGGGCGACCATCAAGAGCCAGGTTGTCGGCGCGATTCTGAAGCCGCTCGGCTACGACGTGAAATACGTCAAGGCCAGTGCGCCGATCGTCTATCTCAGCCTGTCGAAGGCCCGGGTGGACGTGAATCTGTCGGCCTGGTCGCCAGGCCAGGCGTCCAGCTTCATGCCCTATGTCAAGCAGCACAAGATCGTGAAGCTTGGTGAAAACCTGACCGGGGCGACCTCTGGCTTTGCGGTGCCGAAATTCATGGCCAAGCAAGGGCTGACCAGCGATCGCCAGCTCGCCCAGTATGCCGATCAATTCGATTCGACTGTGCACTGTATCGAACCGGGCAGCGGCGCCAACAATATCGTCGAAAAAGCGATCAAGAACGATAGTTATGGCTTGGGCAACTGGCATATGGCGCATAGCAGTACGGCAGCCATGCTGGCCGAGGCCAAGCGCGCGATCGACGATCACAAGCCGATTCTGTTCTGTGGCTGGCAGCCGCACTGGATGATGGTGGCCCTGGATATGCAGATCCTCAAAGATCCGAAAAGTCTATGGGGCCCGAACGGCGGTCATAGCCAGGTGCTGACGCTGGCCAGTTCGGATTTCGTTAAGCATAACCCGAACCTGGCGCGTTTCTTCCGACAGTTCCAGGTGGATTCGGCGACCCAGAGCCAGTGGGTCTATGCCGCCAGCTACAAGAAACAGGATCACCAGCAGGTCGCGAATCGCTGGATCGCGGCACATCTCGACCCGGTGGCCGACTGGCTGGACGGGGTCAAGGCAGCCAACGGCCAGCCTGCGGCCGCCGTGCTCCAGGCGCATTTCAAGCCCTAAGGCGCCAGGCGATCCGTTGCGGCTGAGCGAGTAGGGCCATTCGCCGTGCCCGATCGCGATGCATAAAAAAGCCGGCCTCGTAGGCCGGCTTTTTTCTCGATCGGAATCGAGAGTTAGAAGTGGACGTACATGGTCTTGTTCTTCACATAGGCTTCCAGGCCGTACTTGCCGTCTTCGCCACCCAGGCCGCTATTGCGATAGCCCTTGTGGAAGCCTTGGACCGACTCGCCCCCGCCACGGTTGACGTAGATCTCGCCGAAGTCGAGATCGTGAACGGTGGTCATCAGGCGTTTCACGTTGTTGGTGAACACATAAGCCGATAGGCCGAATTCGGAGACGTTGGCATAGTCCAATGCCTGCTCGAAGGAGTCGACCTTCATGATCGGCACGACCGGACCGAAGATCTCTTCCTGCATGATGTCCATATCGTTGGTCACGCCGGTGAGCACGGTCGGGGCATAATAGAAGCCCTTGTCGTATTCGCCGCCGGTCAGCTTCTCGCCGCCGGTCTCGACGTTCGCGCCTTGATCGATGGCATGCTGGACCATGTCATGGACCTTATCCAGCTCGCCGCTGTTGATCTTCGGGCCCATGTCCACGTCTTCATGGGCTAGCGGGTCGCCGACCTTGAGTTCCTCGACGCGTTCCTTGAAGCGCTTGAGAAAAGCGTCGTAGATGCCCGCGTGGACATACATCCGCTCGTTGCAGGTACAGACCTGGCCATTGTTGGCAAAACGCGACACGATCGCAGCCTCGACCGCCGGTTCCATGTCGGCATCGTCCATCACGATGAACGGCGCCTTGCCACCGAGTTCCAGGCGCACCAGCTTCATATGCGGAGCTGCGGCCTTGTTGATCTCGCGACCGCCGCGCACGCTGCCGGTCATCGAGACCAGCTTGGTCGTGTCGTGGGTCACGAGATGGTTGCCGACGTCCTTGCCATAGCCGTTGAGGATATTGACTACGCCCTCGGGGATGCCGGCCTCGCGGGCTAGTTCCACCAGTTCCATGGCGGTCAGCGGCGTTTCTTCGGAGGGTTTGAGCACGATCGTGTTGCCAGCCGCCAGGGCAGGGCCTAGCTTGCGTCCGATCAGCGCCGCCGGGAAATTCCAGGCCGTAATGCCGACCACGACGCCATGGGGCAGCTTCTGAATCCAGATCTGCTCGTTCGGATCGTCGGCCGGAATAATATCGCCTTCCAGGCGCCGGGTATGCTCGGCGGCAAAACGGATCAGATCGGCGCACATGCCGACATCGGCCCGCGACTCGGCCAGTGGCTTGCCCTGTTCGGAAGTGATCAAGCGAGCCAGGCGTTCAGTGTGATCCTGGATTTTATCGACCAGGCCGAACAACAGATCGGCACGGTACTTGGCAGTGGTACGCCGCCAGCTCTGGAAGGCCTCGTCGGCCGCCGAGAGCGCTTTTTCGGCATCGGCAGTGGTCGCCATCTGTACCTGGCCGACCACACTGCCCGTAGCCGGATTGGTCACGTCTAGGGTGTCCCCACCGGCATCGAGCCACTGGCCGCCGACGAACTGGCGATAGACATCGACACCGTTGCTTTCGGTCTTGTATGCAAGCTCAGACATGAGTTCTCTGTAGCTTTTGTATTGTCGACACGAGTCTACAGACGACGTCGTGATGAACATACCGTGATCACACGGATGACAACGACGCACCGCGGCCAAATCGTTGGAACGCTCGCGGTGAGCCGGCCCGGCGAGCGCCCCGTCGTAGCGCCAAGCCCCGTCCATTTCGGTTCTTCTTTAATCGTTTGAGAAATAACAATCTGAAAGAAAATGCATGGCATGAACCCTGCAAAAGCCGGCCAGAACGCCTTCGGCTAGCCGTTGGTGTGCATTGGGAAGCCTTGTTGCCGGTATCGCGGCTAAAAATGCGATTGGCATAAACAAGGCCTAAGGGAATTCTTTGGGGGGACACGAACTAGAATGCATTCATATGGAGTAGGCGAGGCGTCTGCCCGGCCAGCGTGTGCCGGTTTTTATAAGCCCGCCATATTCAAGGCCTCGATCGGGGTCCTGGTTTTATCGGCAACATCTATCACGACCGCCTGGGGACAAGGAAAAAGCAACGATTACATAGCGCCGGCCGAAGCTGCGCAGAGCATAGTCAACGAGGGCGAGCCAGCCCCGGCTGCGGCGGCCGCGCCGGCCTCGGCGTCAACGCCCGCCGTCAATTTGAAGCAGATCACGGTGACCGGCTCGGCTGTGCCGCATGCAGCTACGGCCAACGCATTGCCGGTCACGTCTTACAGCGCGGATGCGATGCGAGCGCAGGGGATTACCTCTATCTCGGGCGCGCTCAATGAGGTGGCCGCCAATGACACCTCATCTGGTCCCGGTGCCGGGTATGGACTGAGCATCACCGGCGGCGGCCGCTTCGCCAATCTGCGTGGCCTGGGGCCGGAATACACGCTGGTACTTCTAAACGGGCGGCGCGTAGCGAATCAGGCTTTTAGCGGCGGCTCTGCGTCGCTTAACGGGGTTCCGTTTTCGGCGATTGACCGTATTGAGGTGCTCCAGACCGGGGCATCAGCGCTATATGGCACCGACGCCGTGGCCGGGGTGATCAACTTTATAACCAAGAAGAATTATCAGGGCAGCGATTTCAAGCTGACCTATACCACGCCGACGCGGGACGGCGGCGGTAACAGTCGCCTTCTGACCGGGACTTTCGGCTTTGGCGATATCGACGAAGATCGGTTCAACGTCACCGGCAGTTTTACCTATCGGAGACAGGATCCGATCACCGCGGCAAGTCGGCAGGACATCACCTATCCATATCGGCCGGACGAAGGCGTCGACGGCACGTCACTATTCACCTTCCCCCCGAACTACTACCAGGGCGATGAATTCGGTAATCCGGGCGTCGCTGACGGCTGTCCGGGGCAGTATTCGATTCTCATTCCGGGTGATACCGCCTGCTACAACAACCCAACGCCGTTTTATCAAGTTCAACAAGACGACGATTATGCATCGTTCTTCGGTCAGGGGGCCTATAAGATTTCCGACAATCATCAAGTGCGCGCTGAGTTCTACTACACGCATTCAACGATAAACTCACAGATCGGGCCCTATGGTCTCTACGGCACCATTCAGCCGGGAACGCGCTATTATCCTGGCAACGGGGTGGTTCCGAACAACAATCCGAATATCGATCCGACGCAACCCGTTCGGGTCGCATATCGCAATACAATCACAGGGCCGAGGTCGACCGAAAACACGAACCAGCAGATGCGGGGTTTGCTGGATTTTAGCGGCCGTTTTGGAGAAATCCATTACGATACCGCGTTCCAGTGGAATCAACAGACTACGACGCTGACCTATACCGGCGGCTATCTCGATGCCCGTCAAGTCGAGGATCCGGTCGATAACCCGTTCAGCGATGCTATCAATACGGGTCTGATCAATCCCTTTTCCAGGAATTTTACGCCGTACCAGACCGATCTATTCAATAACCTGCTGGTCACCGGGCAAGCCGAAAAGGATCGATCACATGAATACGTCTGGGACGGCAAGCTCAATCGTAGTCTCGGTGACTGGTTCGGAGGCGGCCAGGTCGCGGCCGCCGTCGGTAGTCAGGTGCGCTATACCAAGCTTGATACTTATTCCAACGGAGATGTCTTGAATGGTATCGACGGCGGTGGGCTGAGTGTGCAGAACATCCACAACGACCGGACCGTTGAAAGCGTCTGGGCGGATGTGAACTTTCCGATACTCGCGACATTGGAGCTCGAAGCCAAAGGGCGGTATGACCATTACAGTGATTTTGGCAGCACCTCGAACCCGCAGGTCTCGCTACGTTGGCAACCGATCGAGCAGTTCGTTCTGCGTGGCAACTACAGTGAGGGTTTCAAGGCGCCGAATTTGTACAACCTCTATACCGGCCAATCGATTACCTACACTTCGAACGGGTTAAGCGACCCGGTGCTGTGTCCTGATGGTGAGAATGCAGTATCCGGCTATACCACGCGTGCAGTCTGCAATACGCAGTTCGAGCGCCATTATGGAGGGAATGAGGATCTTGATCCGACTACGTCACGGCAGTACGGGTTCGGATTTGTGGTCGAGCCAGTACAAAATTTGACGACTTCCTTGGATTATTACCATATCCGCTTGGAAGGCGAGTCATCGCTGCTGCCGGTTAATTTGGTGTTCGACAATCTCGACCAGTACGGTGATCTGATTCATCGTATACAGGAAGGTGACCGGGCCGGCGAGATCGACTATATCCAAACGGATTACGCGAATCTCGGCGCCACAACCACCGAAGGTTTGGACGCGAAATTGAACTATATCTTGAAGACCGCCGGTTTCGGCGTGTTTTCATTGGATTTTCGCGGCACCTATATTTTGAATTACGACTACCAGAATTCGCCCGACCAGCCGTTTGTCAGCAATGAAGGCGTGTTTTCTGATTATTCGCCCGTGCCGCAGTGGAAGCACACCATCACGCTCAGTTGGCATAAGGCCGGGTTTAACGCATCGTTCAAAAACCATTTTACGAGTGGCTATCGGGATGCACAGCCGAGCTATCATCACGATGTTGACGACTACATCACCTACGATGCATCGGTCGGTTATAAATTTCATTCCGGTCTGAGTCTGCAAATCGGCTCGAACAATATCTTCGATACCGATCCGCCGTTCTCCAATCAGAACTCGCTGGGTATCACCGGCTACGATCCGCGTTATGCGAGCGCCGTGGGGCGTACGGTATTCGGGACCGTGGGCTACGAGTTCTAGTCGATAGCGGCAAATCAACGGCCGCCGGCTGCGGCCGGTGCCGTTTTTACTGGGCAATGGTTGAGTGACGATCAGGTAGTGGGCCAGGCCTTGTAGTGGCACAATACCCGCCGACTCGACGAGTCGTCCCGCGCCCGTAGCTCAGGGGATAGAGCAACGGCCTTCTAAGCCGTTGGTCGCTGGTTCGAATCCAGCCGGGCGCGCCATTGCTGGAGCTCGCCGTAAGGCGGGCTGCAGCAATGGCTTGTCTATCCGAGCATTCGAACCAGCGACAGATAAAAAGCGTGGTTCGACGGATGCGCCATGCGCATTCGAGCGGTGCGGCGCAAGTCGCACCGACCCATAGGGTGAGCGGCGTAGCCGCGAATAATCCAGCCGGGCGCGCCATTTCTGGAGCTCGCCGTAAGGCGGGCTGCAGCAATGGCTTGTCTATCCGAGCATTCGAACCAGCGACAGATAAAAAACGTGGTTCGACGAATGCCGCCGTCCATGTGAGCGAGAGACCGCGTTAGCCATGGCGGTTATGAAGGCGAAGTGGCAGCCTCTGCGTATTCCAAGCCAAGCTCAACCAGCCATATCAACCGATAGTCGATGGGTCGACGCACTGCCGCGCCGCCTGCGCGACGTTTCCGGCGTGCTGGCCGCGGTATGGGACGGCCGCCGTTTGTCGCCAGTCTGGCGGAAGACCTATGGCGCCGGCTTGCCCCGTCGGGCTAGCCCTGGATAGCGGCGTTGGCTCATCGATTCGCAAAAAGTCATTGGCAAAGACGCTCGAACCTGGCTAAAATACGCCGCTCGCTGTCGAGGGATCGGCAGCGAAGGCAGTTTGCCGATGGTGGGCGTAGCTCAGTTGGTAGAGCCCCGGATTGTGATTCCGGTCGTCGTGGGTTCGAGTCCCATCGTCCACCCCACTCGGCAACGCTGCATTGGGCCGCTAGCTCAATGGTAGAGCAGTTGACTCTTAATCAATTGGTTCGAGGTTCGAGTCCTCGGCGGCCCACCACCGAATATTCTGAAACGCCGGCCGGCTTTGTGCCCGCCGGCGTTTTTCGTTTGGGGTCGGCGAGGCGAGTCGATACCCGCTTGAATGTGTGCTGCACGATCCCATCTCTATTGAGGTCAATCAATTGGAGGGGATTTTGGATACACGCGATATCAACGGTAAGAATCTGATCGCGTCGCGTATCGGCCTGGGCACCTGGGCCATCGGCGGCTGGATGTGGGGTGGTACGGATGAAGCTGAGTCCGTTCGCACTATTCAGAGTGCCCCCGATAAAGGGGTGACGCTGATCGATACGGCGCCGGTCTACGGTTTCGGGCGCTCCGAGGAAATCGTCGGCAAGGCGGTCGACGAAGGCAAAATGCGCGACCAGGTCGTGCTCGCGACCAAATGCGCCCTGGAGTGGGACGACAACGGTGGCGTGCGCCGCAACGCCACGAAACAGCGGATTCTCAAAGAGGTGGATGACTCTCTGCGCCGGCTGCGTACCGATGTCATTGATGTGCTTCAAGTGCATTGGCCCGATCCGTTGGTTGATCCGCGCGAGACCGCCGAGGCGATGGCCGAAGCCAAGGAGGCGGGCAAAATTCGTGCTGTAGGCGTGTCGAATTTCTCGCCCGAACAGATGGACAAGTTCTCGGAAGTTACGCCGATCGACGTTGCGCAGAATCCCTATAATCTGTTCGAGCGCCAGATTGACGAGGATGTGCTGCCGTGGGCACGCCACAACGAGACTCGGCTGTTGGCCTATGGCGCGCTTTGCCGGGGGCTGCTATCCGGTCGGATGCATGCCGATCGCCAGTTCCCGGGCGATGATCTGCGTAACAGCGATCCCAAGTTTCAGCAGCCGCGGTTCGGTCAGTACTTGGCGGCCGTGAACGCGCTGGACGAGTTTGCTCGCGAGCACTATGGCAAACGGGTTCTGGATCTGGCGATTCGCTGGATTCTGGATCAATACGACAATGCCTTTGCGCTATGGGGCGCGCGAACTCCGGACCAACTCGATGCCGTGGCAAACGTGCCCGGCTGGCATCTGGACGATGAGGCGCGTCGGCAGATCACCGAGATCGTCGATACCCACGTTACTGATCCGGTTGGCCCTGAGTTCATGGCGCCGCCGTCTCGCGACTAAAACCGGCCAGCGACCCAATACGTATGGGTTGCTATACTGGCCGGTCACCTGGGCGGCGCACCCGATGTGCGTCGCCTGCCGCAATGACATGCTTTTAGAACGAATCGATTCGAGGTAGTTGATGGACGTCTCCGTAGAAAATCCCGGTGGCCTGAAACGGCGTCTGAAGGTCCAGATTCCGGCCGAGCGCGTGAACAGCGCCGTGGACGAGAAGATTCAGCGGGCCGGACAGCACGCTCGCATCCCGGGATTTCGACCGGGCAAGGCGCCGAAGAAGGTGCTGTACCAGCGCTACGGCGCCCAGGCGCGCCAGGAAGCGCTGAGCGAGCTGGTACAGAGCACCTATCCGGAAGCGGTCGAGCAGTCGGAACTCAATCCGGCCGGCCAGCCGGATATCGAGCTGGATGAATTCGCCGAGGACGGCACGCTGTCGTTCACGGCCAGCTTCGATGTCTATCCCGAGATCGAGTTGAAGGGCTTGGATTCCCTGGCTATCGAAAAGCCGATCACGGAAGTCACCGAAGCCAACGTCGAAAACACGCTCGAGCGTATCAAGGACCAGAACAAGTCCTGGGAAGAGGTCGATCGCGAATCGGCCGATGGCGATCAGGTCGTGGTCGACTATGTCGGTCGCATCGACGGTGAAGCCTTCGAGGGCGGTACCGCCGAGGACATGGAAATCACGCTCGGCGAACAGCAGTTCCTGCCCGACATGGAACGGGCCTTGGTCGGGCGCAAGCCGGGCGAGGAATGCCAGATCGACGTGTCCTTCCCGGATGACTACGGCGCCGAAGAGCTGGCAGGCAAGACCGCGACCTTCGACGTGACGGTCAAGTCGGTCAAGGAAGCCAAGCCGGCCGAGCTCGATGAAGAGTTCATCAAACAGATGGGCGTCGAAGAAGGCACGGAAGAGGCGCTGCGGGCCAAGATCCGTGAATCGCTCGAGCAGGAAGCCAAGCATGCGGTTGATACCAGCATGAAGACGCAGACCATGGATGCGCTCTACGAGGCCAACCCGATCGAAGTGCCCGAGTCCATGGTCGCCCAAGAAATCGATCGCATGCGCAAGGAAGCGATGCAGCGCATGCCGCAGGAAATGCAGCAGAACGAGGAGCAGGCCAAACAACTGCTGCCCGACGACGCGCTGCGCGAACAGGCCGAAAAGCGCGTGGCGCTGGGTCTGTTGATTGCCGAAGTGATCTCGGAAAAAGAGCTCGAGCTCGACCAGGACAAGGTCAGCGAGAAGATGGACGAGGTCGCCTCGGGCTACGGCGATCAGGCCGAAGCGGTGAAGAACTACTATCAACAGAACCCGCAGATGATGCAGGGTCTACAGGCGATGGTGATGGAGCAGCAGGTGGTCGACCAGCTGCTCGAAAATGCCGAAATCACCGATAAGGAAACCGAGCTCGACGAGCTCCTGAACGCGAACAGCCAGGGCTGATCGATCGGCCCTGCGGGTTCGGCAAGGAAAAGCGAACGTTATGGCAGAACATGACAGCATGCAGACGCAGAATCTGGGTCTGATCCCGATGGTCATCGAACAGACCGCTCGTGGTGAGCGGTCGTTCGATATCTACTCGCGCCTGCTCAAGGAGCGAGTAATCTTCGCCGTCGGCCCGGTCGACGATCATATGGCGAATCTGATCGTTGCCCAGCTGTTGTTCCTGGAATCGGATAACCCGGACAAGGACATCCAGCTCTATATCAACTCGCCGGGCGGGGCGGTTACGGCCGGACTGTCGATCTACGACACGATGCAGTTCATCAAGCCGGACGTGGCGACCATGTGTCTCGGTCAAGCCGCCAGCATGGGCGCGGTCCTGATGGCGGCCGGGGCACCAGGCAAGCGTTATTCACTGCCGCATTCGCGGGTGATGATGCACCAGCCCTCCGGTGGCTTTCAGGGCCAGCAGTCGGATATCGAGATCCATGCTCGCGAGATCATGCATGCTCGTGAGCGCCTGAATCAGATTCTGGCCGACCATACCGGTCAGCCCTTGGATAAGATTCAGCGCGACACCGAGCGTGATTTCTTCATGAGCGCGAGCGAAGCGGTCGAATACGGCGTCATCGACGATGTGCTGACATCGCGCGATGCCTTGACCAACCAGTCCAGCTAGGGCAATCCACGTCGCTAACCGGTCGCGGCTCTTATGGGCCGCGACCGGTTACGTGACAAATATTTGTCGGGTATGTCATACAAGGACATATCGACAGGCCAGCCCAACGAGGTCACCACCCATGGCAGACAACGGCAACAACGACAGCGGCGCCAAGGAGAACTCCGGACGGACGCTGCATTGCTCGTTCTGCGGTAAGAGCGAACACGAGGTTCGCAAGCTGATTGCCGGGCCTTCTGTATTCATCTGCGATGAATGCGTGGACCTGTGCAACGATATTATGCGCGAGGAGCTGGCGAGCAAGCCGGCCAAGAAAGGCCTGCCGAGTCCCCAGGAAATCCGTCGCGTGCTCGACGACTACGTGATTGGTCAGGATTCGGCGAAGAAGATCCTCGCCGTGGCGGTTTACAACCACTATAAGCGGTTGAATGCTGAGGCCGCCGAAGATGAAGTCGAGCTTCAGAAATCCAATATTCTGATGATCGGGCCGACCGGCTGCGGCAAGACGCTGCTGGCCGAGACGTTGGCGCGGCTGCTGGATGTGCCGTTCGCGATCGCCGATGCCACCACGCTCACCGAAGCAGGCTATGTCGGCGAGGATGTCGAAAACATCATCCAGAAGCTGCTACAGAAATGCGACTACGATGTCGATAAGGCTCAGCGCGGCATCGTCTACATCGACGAGATCGATAAGATCTCGCGCAAGTCCGAAAACCCGTCCATCACGCGTGACGTGTCGGGGGAGGGCGTGCAGCAGGCGCTGCTCAAGCTGATCGAGGGCACCACTGCCTCGATTCCGCCGCAGGGCGGGCGCAAGCATCCGCAGCAGGAATTCCTGCAGGTCGATACCTCGGGCATCCTGTTCATCGTGGGCGGCGCCTTCGCCGGTTTGGATCAGACCATCCAGCAGCGCGAAGGCCGTTCGGGCATTGGCTTCTCGGCCGATGTGAAGGGCGAGGCCGACAAGCGCAGTCTCGGCGCCATGCTCAAGACGGTCGAGCCGGAAGACTTGGTCAAATACGGTCTGATTCCGGAGTTCGTTGGTCGTCTGCCGGTCGTTGCCACGCTCGAAGAGCTAGACGAGACCGCGCTGATTTCGATCCTGCGCGAGCCCAAGAATGCGCTGACCAAGCAGTATTCCAAGCTGTTCGAGATGGAAAACTGCGAGCTGGAGCTGCGCGAGGATGCGCTGCAGGCGATTGCCCATCGCGCCATGGAGCGCAAGACTGGCGCTCGCGGTCTGCGTACGATCCTGGAGTCGATCCTGCTGGATGTGATGTACGAACTGCCGGCAATGGAAAACGTCTCGAAGGTCGTCGTCGACGATGCTGTGGTCAAGGGCGATGCCCAGCCCTACATCGTTTACGAAAACGCCGAGGCCGAGCGTGCCGGTGCCTAATCGATGATGTCGGCCTGAACCAATGCCCGGGGCGATTGAAAACGCCCCGGGTGGCCGCACCATTAGATCAAATCCACAAGGGGCCGGCGTCTTGCCGGCCGCTTTATATCAGCGAGGGCCCGAATGGCTGACAATGCCTTGGTACCCGTTCTACCGCTGCGCGACGTCGTGGTCTTTCCCCACATGGCGATCCCGCTGTTCGTCGGCCGCGAGAAATCGATCACCGCGCTCGAAGCGGCCATGGCCGAGGATAAGAAGATCCTTCTGGTTGCGCAGAAGGCGGCCGATATCGATGATCCGGGCGCCGACGATATTTACGAAGTCGGTACGCTGGCTTCAATTCTGCAACTTTTAAAACTGCCCGACGGCACCGTCAAAGTGCTGGTCGAAGGTGGTGATCGCGCGCGTCTGTCCGATCTGCATGAGGCGGATGGTAGCCTGCTCGCGAACTACACCACGATCGACGATGCGGAAGAGGAATCCGCCGAAATCGATGCGCTGATGCGCTCGGCGGTCTCGACGTTTGAGTCCTATACCAAGCTCAACAAGAAAGTGCCGGCAGAGTTGCTGCCCTCGCTTTCGAGCATGGATTCGGCGGGCCGCCTGGCCGATACCATCGCGGCCCATCTCAACCTCAAGCTTGATGAACGTCAGGATGTTCTGGAGGTCGCCGATCCCCAGGAGCGTCTCGAGCATGTAGTCGCCAAGACCGACGCCGAGATCGAGGTGCTGCAGATCGAGAAGAAGATCCGCGGTCGCGTCAAACAGCAGATGGAGAAGTCGCAGCGCGAGTATTACCTCAACGAGCAGATGAAGGCCATCCAGAAGGAATTGGGCGAGATCGACGAAGCGCCCAACGATCTGGACGAACTCGAGGACAAGATCGAGAAGGCCGGAATGCCCAAGGAGGTGAAGAAAAAGGTCACTAACGAGTTCAACAAGCTCAAGACCATGTCGCCGATGTCGGCCGAGGCGACGGTGGTGCGCAACTACCTCGACTGGATGGTCGACATCCCATGGAAAAAGCGCTCCAAGACTAAGATCGATCTAGACAAGGCCCAGCAGACGCTAGACACGGACCACTACGGTCTCGAGCGCATCAAAGAGCGCATTATCGAGAACCTGGCTGTGCAAAGCCGAGTGAAAAAGATCAAGGGCCCGATTCTGTGCTTGGTTGGCCCCCCGGGTGTGGGTAAGACGTCGCTCGGCCGTTCGATCGCCAAGGCGACTAACCGCGAGTTCGTGCGCATGAGCCTGGGCGGCGTGCGCGACGAAGCCGAGATCCGCGGCCATCGCCGCACATATATCGGCAGTCTGCCCGGTAAGATTATTCAGAACATGGCCAAGGTCGGCGTACGCAATCCGCTGTTCCTGCTCGACGAAGTCGACAAGATGGCCATGGACTTCCGCGGCGACCCGGCTTCGGCATTGCTCGAGGTGCTGGATCCGGAGCAGAACAATACCTTCGGTGACCACTACTTGGAGGTCGACTACGACCTGTCGCAGGTCATGTTCGTGTGTACCGCCAATACCATGAACATTCCGGCGCCGCTGCTCGATCGTATGGAAGTGATCCGGCTGTCGGGCTATACCGAAGACGAAAAGATCAATATCGCCGAGCGTTATCTGCTGCCCAAGGCGATGAAAGAAAACGGGCTCGAGGAAAACGAGCTGTCCGTCTCCGATAACGCGATCACCGATGTGATCCGGCGTTATACCCGTGAGGCGGGCGTGCGTAATCTCGAGCGCGATATGAGCAAGATCTGCCGCAAAGTCGTCAAAGAGCTGATCAGCGAGAAATCGCGCGATCATGTACAGGTTTCCAAGCGGAATCTGGATAAATACCTCGGGGTGCCCAAGTATCGTTACGGCCGGGCCGAGGAACATGACAGTGTCGGTCAGGTGACCGGTCTGGCCTGGACCGAGGTGGGTGGCGAACTATTGGCGATCGAGTCGGCTTCGGTGCCCGGCAAGGGCAAGGCCACGCACACTGGTTCGCTTGGCGACGTCATGCAGGAGTCGATTCAGGCCGCGCTGACGGTGATCCGGTCGCGCTCGCCGGCGCTGGGTATCGAGCGCGATTTCATGCAAAAATCGGATCTTCATGTGCATGTGCCGGAAGGCGCAACACCCAAAGATGGGCCCTCGGCGGGCATCGGGATGTGCACCGCAATGATCTCGGCGCTGACCCAAATTCCAGTGCGGGCAGACGTCGCCATGACCGGTGAAATCACCCTGCGCGGCGATGTATTGCCGATTGGCGGACTCAAAGAGAAGCTGTTGGCCGCGCATCGCGGTGGCATCAAGATCGTGGTCATTCCGGACGAGAATAGGAAGGATCTCGCCGAGATCCCGGCGAATATCAAAAGCCGTTTGGATATTCGGCCGGTCAAGACCATCGATGAAGTGCTCGAGATCGCGCTGACGCGCCAGCCGCAGCCACTACCAGCAGAAGAGGCTCAATCGGACGGTCAGCGCAAGGCAGATTCGAATGAGTTGAGGGCGCATTGATCGCGCCCTCACTCCTCGACTGCCTAGGCCTGCGCTAAGCCTTTATTGACGCTGGAATCAGGGCCTTGGTATAAAGCCCGCTTGCGGTCAGGGCAGAGCAGGTTTTTAGTGCCTGTTTCGATCGCTTGCAGTCAACGCAGGGCTCGGTCCAGCGTGGACGGCGGTTCGCGAGGCGGACCTGTCGAAACTCTCAACTCCTCAAGGGGATGCTAAGTTATGAACAAAACTGAACTCGTCGATGCCGTCGCCGCGGACGCGGATCTTTCCAAGGCCGATGCTTCGCGCGCCGTCGACGCCATGATCGATTCGGTCACCGATGCGCTCAAAAAGGGCGATAAGGTCTCGCTGGTAGGCTTTGGTGTGTTCTCGGTTCGCGAGCGTGCTGCTCGCCAGGGCCGTAACCCGAAGACTGGCCAGTCGATCGAAATTCCGGCCGGCAAAACTCCTGGTTTCAAGGCTGGCAAAGCGCTTAAGGATGCTGTAAACTAAGCGCTCTTCGCAGGGTGATGGGGATTAACCCGACACCTTGGCAGGGTGCTTAGCTCAGTTGGTAGAGCGTCGCCCTTACAAGGCGAATGTCGGCGGTTCGAATCCGTCAGCACCCACCAAAACCATAGATCATCGGAGCGGTAGTTCAGCTGGTTAGAATGCCGGCCTGTCACGCCGGAGGTCGCGGGTTCGAGTCCCGTCCGCTCCGCCAAGTCTGATGCCCGTCGTAGACGGACAGACAAAAAGGCGCCCTGACGAGCAGGGCGCCTTTTTCGACTTGAACAGTGAAGCAAGAAGCGCAGGGGCGATACCTGGCGCGGTACTTGATTCACGAACAAGGCCTTGCTGCGGCTTGGCCAGTGGTGGGATGCCTACCATGTACAGAACATCGGAGCGGTAGTTCAGCTGGTTAGAATGCCGGCCTGTCACGCCGGAGGTCGCGGGTTCGAGTCCCGTCCGCTCCGCCATTCTGCGGCCCATTACAGATGGGCGAATGGAAAAGCGCTCCACGGAGCGCTTTTTTTATGTCCGCTGTCTATAAAAAACAGAGGGCGATGCCAGTTTGCGCGCCAGCTGGAGCGTCGCCGCGGGCAGATCGCGGCGGATCGAAGAGCCGATCACGATTCGACACTGGCTGATCGATCGGGCCCGGCCTTGATGCTGGGATGCACCGCAGCCGCGCGGCAGGCACAATGCCGCAGGGCGTGACGACTTGTTCTGATCGAATCGCGACTATGGTCGTGTCTGGCGATCCGTGTCCGCGGAACCAACGCCGATCGAGCGGATCATAGTCGTAACGCTTTGGCCACCGGCGCCACAGGCCGGTGACGGGACCTGTTCGAGAAGTCTTTAACTCTTATGCTGCAGAAAATTCGAGATGGCTCCAGTGGCCCATTGGCGTACGTCGTCGTTGCCGTGATCGCGGTAGTCTTTGGTGTCTGGGGGATCGGCTCCTATTTCACGCCTTCGTCCGATCCGGTCGTGGCGAGCGTGGGGGATACCGAAATCACCCATTCCCAGCTGCAACGGGCGTTCAATCAACGCTATCAGCGTCTGCAGCAGATGATGGGCGATAATTTCGACTCGGATATGTTTCCATCCGATCGGATACGCCAGAACGTGCTCGACAATCTGATCGGCCAGGCGGTCATGACGCAGTACGCCAAAGATGCCGGCTATCGGGTCACGGATGGCAATCTGTTGTCGCAGATCCGCAATAATCCCCAGTTCCAGGAAAACGGCCAGTTTTCGCCCCAGCGCTACAAGGCACTGCTCGGCCAGGCTGGTATGCAGCCGTCGCAGTACGAAGCACGGCTACGTCAGGGCATGATGGGGGGACAAGTGCGCCAGGTGGTCGCCGGTACGGCTTTTGCTGCGGCGCCGGAGGTGGATGCTGCTTATCGACAGGCGCATGAGCAGCGCCAGGTCAGTGTGCTGTCCTTCGATGCCTCGGCGTTTGCCGAGCAGGTCAACGTCGACGATGCGGCGATCAAGACCTACTACGATAAGCATGCCCAACAGTTTATGCGGCCACCGCGCGTGAAGTTGGCCTATGTCTCCCTGGATGCCGACCAGCTGGGCTCGGCGGCGCCGGATCGCGACACGCTGCAACAGCTGTACGAGGCTCATAAAGATGAGCTCGGCAGCCCGGCCAAGCGCAGCGCAGACGCCGTCCGCATTCCGATTCAGGGCGGCAACGATACCCAGGCACGAAATACGGTCCAGGCTGTGCTCAAGGCGGCCAAGAACGGTCGGTCACTGAAGGCCATCGCGGCCGATACCGAGAATGCGCACTATCAGCAGATCGACAACCAGTCCCGGTCGGCGCTCGGCGATACGCTGGGTACCGCGTTGTTCGGTCTCGATAATGGCGCACTGTCGAATCCGGTACGGGGGCAGAGTGCGTGGTATGTCTTGCGCACAACAGCGATTACCCCGGCTAAGACGCCCGATTTCGACGATCCGGTGGTCCAGGCTCGTTTGAAAGCCATGGCACGTCAGCAGGGCATGGCTAAGGCGTTTCGTGCCAAGTCTGAGCAGCTCGATGATTTGGCCTATCAGGCACCGAACGGTTTGCAGACTATTTCGGAGAAACTGGGCCTGGATATTCAGCACAGCGGCTGGATTAGCCCCGAGGGCGGTAATGGGCTCGGCCAGTACGATGCCGTGCGTCAGGCGGCATTCTCGGACGCCGTGCTCAAGGATAAGCTCAACAGCAACGTGCTGGATCTGGGCGATCAACGTCGGGTCGTGCTGCGTGTGGCCGAACATCAGGATGCGCAGGAAAAATCATTGTCCGAGGTTCGCCAGTCCATTCGGGATCGTTTGGTCCAGCAAAAAGCCCAGCAGCGCGCCCGTAAGGCAGCCCAGCAGGTACAGGCCAAAGCCGAGCAGGGGCAGGACTCCTTGTCCGAACTGGCTTCAGCCCAGCAGGGAGCGAGCTTGAAGCAGCCGGGCTACATCGAGCGCAACAATAATGCGCTCGATGCGCAGATCGTCAGTGCGGCGTTCAGACTGCCTCTTGGCGATAAATCGTCACAGGAGGCGGCTTACAAAGTGGTATCGACCAACGATGGCCAGGTGGCTTTGGTCGCCGTGACCGGCAGCCGGGTCGAAAACAGCGACGATTCGCAACCGGAAGCCGATCAGCGCAGCCAGCTGGCCCAGCGCCAGAGCGGTTATAACGCCAGTCTCGAGTACCAAGCGCTGGACCGGTACCTGCGTGAGCGGGCGGACGTTGAAATCCACCGAGATCAGCTGCGATAGCAGCCTTCGGCGCCGGGCCAAGACGCACGTGGTCCGGCGCTCAACATGCACTCAGAGAGTATAAAAAAGGCCATGCCGTTACCGGCATGGCCTTTTTCGATTCGCGTTGGGCGATCGGGTTTATTCTTCGATCTGGCTCATGCCCATAACGCGATAGCCGCCATCGACATAGATCACTTCGCCGGTGATGCCGGAGGATAGATCGGAGCCGAGGAAGGCGGCGGCGTTGCCGATTTCTTCTTGGGTAACGTTGCGCTTGAGTGCGGCCGTATCGCGGGCATAGTTGAGCATTTTGCGAAAGCCGCTGATGCCGGAGGCCGCGAGCGTCTTGATCGGCCCGGCCGAAATGGCGTTGACGCGTACGCCACGCGGGCCGAGGTCGGCTGCGATGAAACGCATGTTCGACTCCAGGCTGGCCTTGGCCGGACCCATGACGTTGTAGCCGGACATGACCCGTTCGGATCCCAGATATGTCAGCGTGATCAGCGAGGCCTTATCCGACAGCATCGGACGCGCGGCCTTGGCCAGCGCAGCAAAGCTGTAGGCGCTGATGTCGTGGGCGATGCGCGAGGCATCACGGGAAATACTGTCCAGATAGCCGCCAGACAGGGCCTCGCGCGGTGCAAAACCGATCGCATGCACCAGAATATCCAGCTGCTCCCAATGCTCGCCGAGCTGGTCGAATAGCGCATCGATCTGTTCGTCTTCGGCGACATCCAGCGGCAGCACCTTTTCGGCGCCGAGCGCTTCGCCCATCTTTTCGACCCGCGGCTTGAGCTTTTCGCCCTGATAGGTGAGCACGAGCTGTGCGCCCTGGTCGCGCATGGCCTGGGCAATGCCGTAAGCGATCGAGCGTTCGCTGGCCAGCCCGGTGATCAAGGCTTTTTTGCCGTCAAGAAACCCCATGCCGTCTCCTTAAAATCGTGGTTGTGCGGTTTGAATATCGTACAGGCGGTATGGATCAGCCGGATACTGCCGGCTGTAGCCGCAGCCGTTCACCGGGCTGAATCGTGCTCCCCGAACTCATGTCGTTGAGACTGCGCAGTGTATTGACCTGCATCGAAAATCGGCTGGCGATCGACCACAGCGAGTCACCCGGCTCGACTTCGTAGAAATTCGGTAGCGGCGAGGGGCCATCCACCGCGATGGTGGTTCCGGGCGTCAGCGGGGTGCCTTGGTCCATCCGGTTCCAACGCCGAAGCTGTTTGATGGTGACATCGTTGGCTTTGGCGATCGACCATAGTGAATCGCCCGAGTGGACCACCACTGTGCTGGGCGCGGCTGGCTTGGCCGAGCCCGGAATCTCGATCTTGTCGCCCGGGTGCAGATGGTCAGCTCCCGAGCCATTGGCCCGCTTCAGACTGGCTACGCTGACGCTGTAGCGATGCGCGATATGCCAGAGCGTGTCGCCAGACTGGACGACATAGGTTTCGCTGGGCTCGGCCGGCGGGGCCGACTCATGGGCCCCCGGGCGAGGAATGGTCAGCCTCTGGCCGATCCGGATTCGATTGCTGTGTAGATCGTTGGCCTGGCGCAGCGCGGCGATGCTCACGCCGTAGGACCGAGCCAGACGACTAAGTACGTCGCCGCGCTGGACCCGGTGCGTCTGCCGATCGATGAGCTGGGTCGGGTCGATGCTGGCCAACTTGTTTTCAAACGCCGAGGCCTTCGTGCTCGGCACCAACAGTTGGTCGTGGCCGCCTGGTTCGCTGGCCCAGCGGCGCATGCCAGGGTTTAGTCGCCGTAGCTGGGTCTCCGACATGCCGAGCATGCCGGCTGCAACCTTCATCGAAGTCTGGCCCGGGAGTTTGACCACCTTGGTCCGGGGTTGGTTAGCCAGCGTCGGCCAGTTCACGCCAAAGCGGGCCGGCGTCATCATTATGCGACGCAAGGCCAACAGCTGGGGTACGTACTGGACTGTTTCGTCGGGCAGGTCGAGGTGCCAGTAATCGGTTGGCTCGCCTCTGGCTTCAGCTTTGGCGATTGCGCCATCGACGCGGCCCGGGCCGGCGTTATAGGCGGCCAAGGCCAGCATCCAGTCGCCGTCGTAGCGCTGGTTCAGGGTTTGCAGATAGTTCAGTGCAGCATTGGTCGACGCGATCGGATCGTCGCGACCGTCGTACCACCAGTCGCGCGGCAGACTCATATGGTCGGCTGTGCCAGGCATGAATTGCCACATGCCGCTGGCGCCCATATACGATTTGGCGGATGGGTTATAGCCGCTTTCCACGATCGGCAGCAGTGCGATTTCGGTGGGTATGTCGCGTTTTTCGACCTGTTTGACCACATGCCAGAGAAACGGCCGAGCGCGTTTAAGCGAAGTGCTCAGATGATTGGTATGGGTGGCATAGAACTGGGTCCAGACTCGTACTGAGCGGCGCTCGTCGTGCGGATCGAGCTTGAACCCGGAGCGGATCTGCGACCATAGATCCTGGGTCGGCGCCGGCCATTTGTGCGGCACGTAATCCTGCTGGGCTGCGGGTATCTCATAGCTCGTCTCGGCGTCATCCTCGGCCGCTGCGGTAGGCGCCGCAGCCGGTACCGTCGATGGATGGGCCAACGTCTTGCGCGAAATCTGTTGTACCGCCGACTTCGATTGGCCGCTATGAGGCGAAGTCGCACAGCCGGCCACTAAGCCGGCTGCGAACATGCATCCGATAAAGGGTCGAATGCGGACACCGGTCCGTGCCCGCGAACAAGTTTTGTCAGCTCGCATCTTTCCAGTCGCGCAATACCCCGAAAACATCCGCCGGATCACTGACTTCGTATCCGGCACGACGGCTGGCCGCGGCGCATGTTTCAGCCACGTCCCAGCGTAGAAATGGATTAATACGACGTTCCTCGGCCAAGGTCCCCGGCAGGCTCGGCCGGCCGTCGGCACGCAGGGCGTCGACTTCAGCGATAGCCTGATTGATCGCTGGATTGTCAGGTTCCACCGCCTGGGCGAAGGCCAGATTCTTCTGGGTGTATTCATGACCGCCGTAGATCCGGGTCTCGTCCGGAAGTTCGCGCAGACGCGCCAGTGAGGCCTGCATCTGGGCATGGGTGCCCTCGAAAACACGCCCGCAGCCAGCGCGGAACAGGGCATCGCCCGACAACAGAACACCATCGGTAACCATAGCGATATGCCCGAGCGTATGGCCGGGCACATCGATCACGTCGAACTCGCGATCCAGGCAATCCAGATGGAAGCGATCACCGCCCCCTAGAGCATGGTCGATCTGGGGCACTCGGTCCACTTCGTCGCGCGGTCCGTAAACCGGCGCCGGATAGTCGGACAGCAGCCGATTGAGGCCGCCTACATGATCGCCGTGGTGATGGGTGATCAGATAGGCGCCGACTTCCAGGCCGTGTTCGGATAAGTACTCCAAAACCGGATCGGCTTCACCGGGGTCGACAACCGCCACGCGCTGGCTATCGCCAGCCGAGACGATCCAGATATAATTATCGGAGAGTGCGGGCAGAGCGTTGACTTTTAGCATCGCGGAATGTTGCCAAGGGCCTGAGGCAAAATCAATTGTTTCGATTTCTCGCCGACCATATAGAGCCCGCCCGGGCGTGGTTTGATACGCCCGGTGCCGCGATCTGGCGCGATCACGAGGCCGCACTGCTCGGCGAGATCCTGCCGGCGCTGACCGGCTATCGCTGCATTCAAATCGGCGTCGGATCAATGGCCTCCGAAACCTCGGATCGGGTCGGTACGCTACGACTATGGCGTGCCGACGTACGCTCCGGCGACGACGTGGATGTCTGCATCGATGCTCAAAATCTACCCTGGGCGAGCGGTAGTATCGATGCGCTGATCGTCGTACATGCGCTGGAGCTCAGCAGTGAACCGCATGCATTGATTCGAGAATGTGTCCGGGTGCTGAGTCCACGCGGCCAGTTGGTCTGTTTGGCTTTCAATCCGTTGTCGACCTGGCTGCTGCGCCAGAGCCTGCGCCGAAGCCGGCATCGCTTTACACCGCGTTCGCTGCCACCACGGGCAGCCCGGCTGTCCGATTGGTTGCGGGTGCTGGATTTCGAAACCACGGCCTGTTGGCGTTACGGGCCCGGTTTCCCATTGTTTGGGCGCCGCTGGCAGGCACAGCGCCATACTCGCTGGCTGTCGCCATTGGCTTGGAACGCCGGCGGCTACGCCGTGGTCGCTCGGCGCCGGGCGCTGCGCCGTATCCCGCCGTCCGGTCGTCGGCTGCTGGCGCCGCAGCCCCGAGGCAATTTGGCGCGGGCACGGCCGGCTGGGCTACCATTGCGCGGATGACCAAGACCGTGACTATCTATACCGACGGCGCCTGCCGCGGCAATCCTGGGCCGGGAGGCTGGGGAGCCTTGCTGCAGTATGGTGACAAGCAACGCGAAATGTGCGGCGGGGAGCCGAACACTACCAACAATCGAATGGAATTGATGGCAGCGATTCACGCCTTGAACGCGCTCTCGCGGGCCTGCCAGATCGAGCTGCATACCGACTCCAATTATGTGCGCCAAGGCATCACCCAGTGGATGCACAATTGGAAGAAAAACGGCTGGAAAACAGCGGCCAAAAAACCGGTCAAAAATGCTGAGCTATGGCAGGCGCTGGATGCAGCCTGCCAGCGCCACGAGATCGAATGGCACTGGGTTAAAGGTCATGCTGGTAACCCGGGCAACGAAGCCGCCGATGCCCTAGCCAATCGCGGCATCGATGAAATGGCGACGTCGTAGCCATACCACCAACGCGATGCCGGCCCTGGACTACCGGGCCGAAGTCATCGTAACCATTGCAACGATAGGATGATTGCATGCGACAGATCGTGCTCGATACCGAAACCACTGGCATGGATCCGCAGGCCGGCCACCGCATTATCGAAATCGGCTGCGTGGAAATGGACAGTCGACGCCTGACCGGGAACGATCTACATCTGTATCTGCACCCAGATCGCGATATCGAACAGGGCGCGATCGACGTGCATGGGATCACGCTGGATTTTCTGGCCGACAAGCCACGCTTCGCCGAGATTGGCCAGCAGCTTGCCGACTATCTGGCCGACGCCGAACTGATCATCCACAACGCCCCATTCGACTTGGCGTTCCTCAATAAGGAACTGTCCGACTTCAATCCCTCGCACAGGCCGCTCGAGGAATGCGGGCCGATCATCGATACGCTGGTCGATGCCCGCCAGTTGTATCCGGGCCAGCGCAATAGCCTGGATGCACTGTGCAAACGTTTCGAAATCGACAACTCGAACCGCGAGCTGCACGGCGCGCTACTCGATGCCCAGCTTCTAGCCGACGTCTATCTGCGTATGACCGGCGGCCAGATCGATATCGCGTTGGCTGCCGACGAAGACGGCGACAGCCAGCAGATCGCCAGCAACGGCTTGGCGTCCTATCTAGAAGCCGGCCGGCGACCGCGCATCCAGCAGGCCTCGGATGCCGAGCGTAATGCCCACGAGCAGTATCTGGATATGCTCGCCAAGGCCAGCGGCGATCAATGCCTGTGGCGCAGCCTGGATAGCTAGGGTCGGCCCGATCGCGCCCCGGCCGCAATCCAGCCGGGGCGCATGCCGCAGCTTCTGCTAGTAGTAGATCAGCAGATAGGCGGCCAGCAGAGCGGTGACCCAGAGCAGCATGACTCCGGTGGTCCAGGTGCGGGACAGCACACCGCGGCCGCCAAAGGCCTGCTCCAGACGCGAACGCGCGCCCAGCAGAGCACTGCCGACCAGGCCGGCCATACGGTCGCGCAGGCCCATCAGCCCATAGCGCGAGCCAGCCACGACCGCCGGTAGGGCACGTCGATAGAGCCAGTCCGAATCCAGATTGATGCCACGAACTTCCGGCGGATACAGTCCGCTGCGGAATAGCACCACGAACGCCAGAGCGGCGAACAGCAGCAATTGCAACTGATTGACCACGTGGGTGGTGGTATACGGCGAATAGGGCGCATCGAAAGGCAGGATCGCGTACAACGGCGCTGGGTATACGCCAATGCCGATGCATAGCGCGGCCGTGATCGCCATCGCCAGAAGCATGTTGAACGGTGCTTCCTTGACCCGGTAACCGGCGTCGTGGGCGAAAAACGAGAAAAACGGTACCTTGATACCCGAATGGTCGAGTACGCCGGCTGAGGCGACCAGCAAGGCGCACCACGCGATCCAGTGATGCTGTTCGGCCGCGGCCGTTAAGATCATCGATTTGGTGACGAAGCCCGAAAACAGTGGAAACGCCGAGATCGACATCGAGCCGACGATACAAAACGCGGCGGTGAACGGCATGGACTTATACAGGCCACCGAGTTCGCTGGCCTTGACCGTACCCACGCGATACAACACTGCGCCCATGCTCATGAATAGCAGCCCCTTGTAGAGAATATGGGCAAACGCATGGGCTGCAGCACCGTTCAAGGCCAGCGGCGTGCCGATGCCGATACCGACCACCATGAAACCGAGCTGGTTGTTCAGACTGTAGGCCAGCACCCGGCGTAGATCGTTTTCGATGACCGCGAAGAAGATCGGGAAGATCGTCATCACTGCGCCGATCGTGATCAGAATCTCGGTGCCGGCAAAGCCGCGCGCCAGGGCATAGATCGCCAGCTTGGTGGTATAGATCGACAGTACGACCGTGCCGCTAACAGTCGATTCCGGATAGGCATCCTGGACCCAGTTATGCAGCAGCGGGAACGCGGCTTTGATGCCGAAGGCCAGAAAGATCAGCCAGCCACCGGCCACGTCCAGGCCGAGATGGCCGAAAGCGGTGGAGCCGGTCACCCGGTAATGGATGATGGTGCCGACCATCAGCAGCAGGCCGGAGATGACCTGCAGGATCAGGTAGCGCAGCCCGATGATATGGGCTCTGACGGTGCGACGCGCCCAGATCAGAAATACCGAGGAAATCGCGGTCGCTTCCCAGAATACGAACAGGGTGACCAGATCGCCAGCCAGGACGGCGCCGACCGCGGCTCCGGCATAGATCAACGAGGCCACGTGCTGGACCCGGTCGTTGACGTGCAGCGCATAGAGCCCGGTCAGAAACGACCCGATGATGAAGATCGTCGCCCAAATTCGCGACAGGCCGTCCACGCGAAGCATGGTCAGATCGAAACCGAACAACTCGATCTGGCCGTGGGAACCCGTGGGCAGTTCCCACAGCAGGAGCAAGGCAACGACCGGCAGCACCAGCAGCCAAGCGGCATGGATCAGTCGGGGCGTGGCCGCCAGCAAGAAACCGCCGGCCATGAGCATGAGCGCCGGGCTGACCAGAGCATTGCCGAGCCAATCACTCATGATGATGCTCCCGGCCAATGCTATGTTCTAGATCTTCTTCGTCTGGATCGGCTTCGCCGTAGTAATCCTCGCCGCGCCGCAGCAGCGGCCGCAGGGCTTTGGCACTCAGCACGATAAAGCAATAGGCGATAAAGCCGGCCGCAGGATAGAAACCGAACCAGCCGTCGAAGCCGAAGTGTGGATGCTTGGCATAGAAGAACTCGGCGATCAGCAGGGCTAGGCAGAAAACACCCAGGATGCCGATGATCGTGTTGATGACCGCCGGCCGTTCGAACAGCCCCGGCGTGTGCGAATCGCGGCTCATGCCACACCTCCCAAAGCGGTGCCGATAAAGCGGATGATCGGATGGGCCAGGAAGAACAGGGCCACGCAGCCGGCAGCGGTGGCACATAGCGGTAATACACAGGCGGCCGGAGCCTCACGCAGCCCGCTCGGCACATCGTTATCACCGCGCAAGAAGAAGGCGCGCGCCGGGATATCCAGCAGATAGACGATGTTGAGCAGCGATGACAGCGCCAGAACCGCCAGCATGGCGTATTCCTCGATCCCGGCCGAGCCGCTCATGAGATACCACTTACTCCAGGCGCCACCCATCGGCGGCAGGCCGATCAGAGACAGGGCCGCGACCGTGAAGGCCGTGAACGTCAACGGCATGGCCCGGCCCATACCGTTGAGTTGGCTGACGTATTTACGGTGGGCTGCGGTATAGATCGCGCCGGCGCAGAAGAACAGCGTGATCTTGCCAAAGGCATGGGTGACGATATGCAAAGAGCCGCTCACTGCGCCCAGCTTGGTTGCCAGGGCGCTACCCAGCACGATGTACGACAGCTGGCCGATGGTGGAATACGCCAGCCGTTTTTTCAGGTTGTCGCAGTAGATCGCCACCACGGAGGCCAGGATGATCGTGATCGAGGCCAGCCATAGAAACGGCTCAGTTGCGCTGGTCTTGAAGGCGAAATCCAGACCAAAAACATAAACCGTGATCTTGAGTACCGAGAACACACCGGCCTTGACCACGGCTACAGCATGCAGCAACGCCGAGACCGGAGTCGGTGCAACCATCGCCGACGGCAGCCAGCGATGCATCGGCATGACTGCGGCCTTGCCGATGCCGAACACGAACAGTGCATACAGTGCCATGGCACCGGTCGGGCCGAGGCCGGTGCTGGCCAGAATACCCTCCGGTTGAAATTCCAGTGTACCGGCGAGCAGATACGTAATCACGATCGCCGGTAGGAACAGCCCGATCGACGTGGTCAGTAGGATGCCGAGATAGATCCGGCCGCCGATCCGCGATTCGGCGTCGCCGTGATGGGTCACCAGTGGGTAGGTCACCAGCGTCATCATCTCGTAGAACAGAAACAGCGTCAGCAGGTTGCCGGCCAGGGCGATACCGATGGCCGCTGAGATCGCCAGCGCGAAGCAGACATAAAAACGGGTCTGATGGGGCTCGCGATTGCCACGCATGTAACCGGCGGCATAGAACGTGGTCAGTGGCCACAGAGTGGCGGCGACCAGCGCAAAGATCAGGCCCAGCGGTTCCAGAGTGAAGGTTAGCCCCAAGCCTGGCAGGATCGAAAACAGCGTCACGCTCGGTCGCTCGCCGGCCGCGATCGGCCCGACCAGGCTGATCGCCCCCGCCAACAGGACCAATCCGGTTACAACACTGACCGTTTCGCGCAGGTTCGGCCAGCGCCCGGTGGCCGCAATGGCCAGCGACATCAACGCCGGCCAGGCCGTCAGTCCGATCAGCCATAGCCCGCTCATGAGCCACCTCCCAACAGGGCGCTGGCGGCACGCTGCGTGGCCGCGATTTCCGGTCCGGCATGCAGCCCGATGGCGATATTGAGCGCGATCAGCCCCCAGGTCGCAAGCTGCATGATCACCGGGGCTTCACCGCCGCTATGGTTGGGCGCCTCAGCTTCGCGCGGGCGGAAATACAACGCTTCCACGACCTTAGCGACATAAACGACGGCCAGGAGCGAGGCAATCAAAACTAAAGCCATCAGCGCATAGTGGCCGGCCTCGATTAGGGCGGCCATCAGAGCCCATTTACTGATGAACCCGGCGGTTGCCGGCACGCCGATCAGACTTAGGCCGCCGACCACGAAGGCCGCCGAGGTCAACGGCATGGAGCGACCAAGGCCGGCGAGATCGTTGATCGAGGTCGCACGGGTGCGCCAGGCCATGGCGCCGACCGCCATGAACAGCGCGCCCTTGATCAATCCGTGGTTGACGATATGGATCAGGGCCGCCGATAGGCCGGCAGCACTGGCCAGGGCAAAGCCGGTCACGATATAGCCCATCTGGGCCACGCTCGACCAGGCGAGCAGCCGTTTGACGTCGGTCTGGAAGATCGCGGTGACTGAGGCGGCAATCATGGCGATAGCCGACAACAGCAATAGAATTTCGCCCAGCGGCAATTCGCCGAAGGCATAGCCGACGCCGAACACGGTGAACAGGAAACGGATCAGCGCATACACCGCGACCTTGGTACTGGTCGAGGCGATGAATACCGATACCGCAGACGGGGCATAAGTATACGCATTCGGCAGCCAGATATGGGCCGGGAACAAAGCTGCCTTGAGGCTCAGACCGACCACTACGAAGGCGAGGGCCGCCTGCGCGGTACGGGTATCGAAGACCGCCGGCAGACGAGCAGCCAGATCGGCCATATTCAGGGTGCCGGTCATCATATAGACCAGCCCGATACCGATCAGCAGGAAGGTCCCGCCGACCGTGCCCATGATCAGGTACTGAAACGACGACAGCAGCGCCCGTCGTTTCGGGCCCATGGCAATCAAGGCATACGATGACAGCGACGAGATCTCCAGGAATACGAACAGGTTGAAGGCATCGCCGGTGACCGTCATGCCCAGCAGCCCCGCTTGGCAGGCCAGCATCAAGGCATACACAAGATAGACCCGCTCGGCGTCGATTTCGGCGGCGAAGCTACGGCGGGCATACAGCCCGGTCAGAGCCCCCATGCCGGAAACCAGCAGCAGAATCAACGCATTAAGCGAGTCGATCGCCAGTTCGATACCAAACGGTGGCTGCCAGCCGCCGACCGCATAGCTGATCGGCCCGTTCATCCATACCTGGGCATACAGCAGACCAGCCAGGGCGAACACCGTCCAGGTGATGATCAGATACACCAGCCATGCCGCCAGAGACCGGTGCGCGAGCACGGTCACCGGGGCCGCCAGCAGCGGCACGATCACTACTAGGATCGGCAGCTGATCCATAAACGCATTACCCGTCATCGTGCAGGGTCATCCTTTTCGTGTTCCGAACCATCGTCGCCCCCGGCGGGTGCATGCGGTTCGGCAGCCCGGGCTGCGCGTGCGCGTTCGGCCTCCTCGGCTTGCTCGGCATCTTGGGTGGCGAAGTCGGCATCCAGGACTTCATCTTCCTCGACCGAGCCGTAGGCCTCGTAGATACGCACAATCAGCGCCAGCCCCAGGGCCGTCGTCGATACGCCCACCACGATCGCGGTCAGGATCAGGACTTGGGGGAGCGGATGGGCATAGACCGGATCGCCGTCGGTGAGGATCGGCGCCGTCGCACCGAAGATCTTGCCCATGCTGATGTAGAGAATGAATACCGAGGTCTGAAACACGTTCAGACCGATCAGTTTCTTGACCAGATTGTCGTGGGCGATGACCGTATAGAAGCCGATCATCATCAATGCGATGACTACCCAATAATTGAACAGCCCGGGTACGGTTTCGGTAACAAATGCCGTCATTCGTGGCCATCCTCGACGCGGCCGCGACCAGCAAAAACATAAAAGATCGCGATCATGATCGAGGCCACGGTCACGCCGACGCCGAACTCGACGATCAGCAGGCCATAGTGTTGACCGTGGATCGGGTCGTGGGCGAGGGCGTCGTAATCCAGAAAATTGTGGCCGGCGAGCATGGTCACCACGCCGGTGCCGCCATAGATCAACACCCCGAGGGCTGCGCCGATGCGCAGCGCGGTGGGCGGCACGGCCCGACGCGCGGCTTCGACGCCGAAGATCAGCCCATAGAGAATAATCGCACTCGCCAAGATGACGCCGGCCTGGAAACCACCGCCTGGGCTATAGTCGCCGTGGAACTGGACATAAAGCGCGAATAACAAGATCGGCGGGATAATCAGCTGCGCGACAACGCGCAGCACGGTGTGCTCGCGCATGCCTAGTCCTTGTTCGAGCGTTTGCTGCGGCGACCGCGGCCAAGCAGGATCAGTGCCCCTAGGCCGGCAGTAAAGACCACGACGGTCTCGCCGAGCGTGTCGTAGCCGCGATAGCTGGCCAGAACGGCCGTCACGGTGTTGGGCACGTGGATCTCATGCTGCTCTTCGACCAGGTACTTATGCCGTAGCGGATGCTGCTGGACCGGCGTTTCGGCATCGCCGAAGTGCGGCATATCCAGGCTGGCATAGACCAGGGCGGCCCCGGTAATCAGGGTGACTACGGCCCCGGTCAGCTGGCGCGATCGCTTGGCCGGTTTTTCTCGGGCACGGGTCAGGCCGAAGGTGGCCAGAAACAGCACGGTGGTCACACCGGCGCCCACGGCAGCCTCGGTCAGTGCCACGTCCGGGGCATTGAGCAGGGTGAACAGGCTCGCGGAGAGCAGACTGTACAGCCCGGTCAGCATGGCCACCGGGAACAGATGCCGCATACGCGCCAGCGCCACGGCCACCGCGACCAGAAACACGAGCAGGCAGTAATCGAGCAGGGCGTCAGCGGTCATGCGCTATCGTCCTTTTCTTCCTGCGGTTTGACACCGTCCTGCCGGGCGGCACGCGCTAAGGCATGGGTCGCCGTGGGGCTGGTCAGTAATAAAAAGATCACGATCAGTACCAGCTTGGCGGTGGTCAGACCCAGTCCGGCCTGAATCATCAGGCCGGTCAGAATCAGCAGCATGCCGCCGGTATCGGCGACCGAAGCCGCGTGGATCCGGGTGTACAGATCGGGCAGCCGGAGCACCCCGAAGCCACTGATCATACAGGCGATCGCGCCGGCGACCAGCAAAACCCAGCTGGCGATATCAGCGCTCAAGGTCCACATGTTCGCTCCACGCTGACTCGAATGTAATGTTCAGACATCGGATTCCTCTTCCGATTGACTGTCCCAGCCAAGATCGCCGTACTGCATGAATTTGAGTACGGCGACCGTGCCGATGAAATTGATTAGGGCGTAGGTGAGCGCTAGGTCGAGAAATTCCGGTCGTCCGTTGAGGAAACCAAGCACCGCAATCAGCAACACGGTTTTGGTGCCGAACAGATTGATCGCGAGAATACGGTCGTAGACCGTCGGCCCGGCCAATACCCGCACGAGCAGAAACAGCATGGTGACCACCACGCCCAGCAGTCCGGCAATGAACATGGCTAGTCCGCTCCGCCTTCGAGCCGCGCGACGCGCTCGGCCATCGTGCCGTCTCGGATATCCTGAGCGCCATCTTCGGTAAAGGCGTGCACCACAGCGTTTTCGCCTTCCAGGCCCACGGTGACCGTGCCGGGGGTGAGTGTGATTGCGTTCGCGAGGATAGTACGCCCGAGCGGTGTATGGTCGCGGACCCGAATTCTCACCAAACTCGGCGAGATCGCTGCTTGCCCGCGCAGGATCCGCCAGCACACGTCGATGTTGGAACGAACCACCTGCAGGAACAGCCAAGCCAGGAACGCGGGCATACGGGGCAGCAGGGCCAGCGGTACCGCTTCGGCGTTAATCAGCTCGAGTCGGCTGCTCAGCCAAAGGATGAATACGATCGATAGTGCACCGAGCGAAAGCGTTAGCATGGCGTAGTGCCCGGACAGCAGCAGCCAAAGCGTGATCAGACCTGCGGCCAGACCGAGCAGATATCGCACGGCAACCCCTCGATAAGCAAACGATAATAGACGTTACAAAAGCCGGTGCGGCCGGTCAATTTGTGTCTTGTGAAGCCTTCGCCGCCAAGGTTTTGCGGCGACGATAGGCCACAAAGGCGATAATCGCGCTGACTACGACCAAGCCGGCCGATATCATCAGCTGAGTGCTGTCGATCAGCTGTTCGGGAGAGAAGCTGTTGCGATTAAGCAGCTTGGGTAGGTTGACCGTGGCCCCGAAGGACACGAACGTGACCATCGGCGGCAGCATGCCAAGGATGCTGCCGGCAGTATAGGACGGCCACGGCACACGCAATAGGCCGCAGGCATAGTTGACCAGATCGAACGGCAAAAACGAAGCCCGCAGCACCAGCACAGTCGGAAACGCCTGTTCGACCAGCAGCCGCCGGAATGACGCGATACGCGGGTTACGATCGGAATGGCCTTCGCCGTCGACGTCGGTACGAAAGAAACGGGCCAGCAGATAGGCGGTCTGGGCCGAGGCGTTCTCGCCGAGCAGGCCGAAGATCAGGCCCGGGATGAAGCCGAACAGGCTGCCCCCGGCGATGGTCAGCCACATGGCTGGGAAAAAGGTGATCGGGCGCAGCGCATAGATGATGATGTAAATCACCGGTGCGATCGGATTGTCGACGACGTAGTCGTAGATCAGCTGCGTGATTTCGCGCACCGACAGATCCTGTTGCCAGACCCAGATCGCCAGACCAACCAACAGCGCGATCCAGATCGAGCCAATGATCAGGCGTAGATGACGGGGGCGGGAACGAGTCTGGCTCATGTCGGGCTCATGGTTTGTCAGCACTGGCCGTGATCAATCGGAAATACGGTGGCTGACGTTCGCGGGCGCGTTCGGCGCACTCGCATACCTGCAATCCAGCTGCTTCCAGCCAGGCTCGGATGCGTTCGGTCGTGAAACCGAGATTAACGTGATCATACGCGGCGACCGTTGCCTCGTGCTCGTGCTCGGCGATCGTCGCAACCACCATGCGGCCGCCCGGGCGCAGTACGCGCGCACCCTCGCCAAGCGCGGTCGCAGGCTGTGCACTATAGCTCAAGGCGTGCAGCATAAACACCTGATCGAATGCCGAATCCTTGAACGGCAGCGCATGCATATCGCCGACCTCGAAAGCCACGTTGGGCCGGTCGGCCAAGCGTTTGCGGGCTGCCTCGATCACGGCCTCGCTCAAATCCAGGCAGGTAAAACGCTGCGCGTGATGGCATAGCAGCTCGGCCAGCACGCCGTCGCCCGAGCCGATATCGAGCACGTCACCGAGGTCTAGCAGTTCGATCAACGAACGACTCATCGCCTCCCAGGTGCGCCCCGGCGAATACTGGCGCTCCATGCGTCCGGCGACCGATTCGGCCCAACCGGCTCGGCTCGTGCGCCGACGTACGATCTCGGCGGCCCGCTCGCGATCGCGTTCGAGCTGGGTATCGTCGATGCGTTCGGACAATACCCGCCACAGGGGCTGCATATCCCGCGGCCAGCGCCCCGGATCGACGGTGTAGCGGTTACTCGAGCCGAGTCCGCCGTCGACCACCAGACCGGCCTCGCGCAGCCGGGCCAGGTGGGTCGAAATCCGGCTTTGCGTCAACTGGGTGACTGCGGTCAGCTCGGCGACGCTCAAAGGCTCGTGTCCGAGCAGGAGCAGTAGACGCAGTCGAGTGGGTTCGGCCAAAAGCCTGAGGAGCTGAGAGCTATCGACGAGATCGAGCATGGGGTGGGCCAACGAAGCAAACGGCGCTGGGCAGCGACCAATAAAAAGGCCGCTCTTGGCGAGCGGCCTCGGGATCATGGGCTAGGACGCTCAGCTACTCGAGGAGCCGCTGCTGGAACTGCCGGACGAACCGTTCTGGCCGCTGCTGCCCGACGAAGAGCCGGAGGACTTGTTGGTCGAGGACTTGTTAGTCGAAGACTTGTTACTGCTCGACTTGGTTTTGGACCCACTAGAGCGGTTTGTGGCGCCGCTGGTTTTGCCGCTGCTGGCACTGCTCTTACGCGTTTTCGAAGCCGAGCCGCTACTTTTGTTCGAGGTCGCGCGTTTGCTCGACGTCTTCTTGGCCGCAGTCTTGGGGGTACTGCCCGAGCTGCTGGCGCTGGACTTGGAGCCACTGGCCTTACCGGTCGAAGACTTGTTCGAAGTCGTCTTGGTCTTAGACGTGCTCTGGGACGTTTTAGCCTTCGAGCTGCCCTTGCTTGCGCTCGATGCGCCCGAAGTGCTCGTTTTGCTGCTCTTACCCGACGCCGCGGATTTGGACTTGGACGTACCCGACTTCGACGAGCCGCTCTTGGCCGACGACGTACGTCGGGTGCTGGTTCGCTTCTTGGCGCTCGAGCCTGTTTGGTTGGTCCCGGACTGGGTAGAACTCGACGGAGCGGCACCGGATTGGCTCGACCCGGATGGGGGGGCGCCCGAGCTCGTCGAGCTCGACTGGGACGTACTCGATTGGCCGGAAGTCGATGACGACGAGCCGGAACCTGTGGTGCTGCCAGTGGAAATGGCGTCGCCGGCGCTCTCGGCGGCCGACTTGGCCTGGGTCTCGGCTTGATCGACAGCTTGCTCGGCTGCGCTTTCGGCGCTGTCAGCATAGCGACTGGCCTGCTCGCGCGCTTTGTCGGCTGCGCGGGCGGCGGCCACCTGGGCCGCTTCACTCATATGCTGTACTTGGGCGTCCGTACCACTGATGTTGTCGCGAATCTGATGCGAGATTTCGCGGCGGGTATTGTCGAGAATCGACAGGCTCTGGCGAGCGTTCGATACCACCCGGTCCATAGTGTCTTGCAGCAGTTGCACCTGTGCTAGCGCCAGATCCTTGGGCGAGCCACCTTGCTTGAGCGTGTGCAGACTGGTTAGGGCCTGTTCGTAGTGGGTCTTGATGGCAGACAGCTCATGTTCGGTGAGCTGTTCGATACCTTCATAGATCGCCTTGTTCGCCGACGTGAGTGCGCCGGTGTAATTGCGGCGTAGAGTATCGATATCGGAACGAATCTGCGTGATCGGATTCTTCTTACGCGCCATTAGTAAACGCCCATGATCCAGCGGATAAAGCGCTAGATAATCATGCCGACACGGGCCTGTCAAAAACAGTCGGCAAACCTCCGCGACCGTGCTTTGAGCGCTTCAGTAATAGCCCTTACCAAAACGGGTTTCGGCGTTGTGCGAGGGCTGACAATACGCTAGCGTATTGAACGAAGTTTTCTGGGCTATGTCGGCTCGCTCGAGCCGCTACTCGTTAGTTGGAGCGTGTAATCCATGTTGTACGAAGGATCTAAGCTGACGGTCAGGGTCGACGGCGATATCGCCGTGCTCTGTTTTGATGCCAAGGACGAATCGGTCAATAAGTTCGATCAGGCCACCATGACGGAACTCGGCCAGGCCGGGGCCATGCTCGCCGAAACCCCGGGTATCAAAGGGCTGCTGGTCACTTCGGCCAAGGCCGCTTTCATCGTGGGCGCCGACATCATGGAGTTTGGCCAGCGTTTCAAGCTGCCGGACGCCGAACTGCAGGCCGGGATGGCCGAATCTCTGGCGGTGTTCAACGCGATCGAGGATCTGCCGTTCCCGAGCGTGACCGCGATCAACGGCATGGCGCTCGGGGGCGGTCTAGAAATGTGCCTGTCGACCGATTACCGCGTGATGGGCGCCAAAGCTCAGATCGGGTTCCCCGAGACCCGGCTCGGTATCTATCCGGGTTTTGGCGGCACCGTACGTGCGCCGCGGCTGATCGGTGCCGACAACGCGATCGAATGGATTGCCGACGGCAAGAACCGCGATGCGCACAAAGCACTCGCGGTCGGTATGGTCGATGCCGTGGTGGCCGACGACGATCTCGAGGCCGCTGCACGCGATCTGCTTGGCAAGGCCATCGAGGGTGAGTTCGACTGGGCGTCGCGGCGCGCCGACAAGACCGGGCCGCTCGCACTCAACCGCACTGAGGCGGCGATGGTCTTCGAGACGTCGAAAGGCTATGTGATGGGCCAAACCCAGGGCCATTATCCGGCCCCGATCGAGGCCATAGAACGCATGGCCCAGGCGGCACATATGAGCCGCGACGAAGCCCTTAAGGTCGAAAGCGAGGGCTTTGTCAAAGTCGCCAAGAGCCCGGAGGCGGCATCGCTGATCCAGATCTTCCTCAACGATCAGCTGATCAAGAAAAAGGGTCGCCAGTACGCCAAGCTGGCCCACGACGTACATCAGGTGGCCGTACTCGGGGCCGGCATTATGGGCGGTGGTATCGCCTATCAATCGGCGTCCAAGGGCGTGCCGACCCTGATGAAAGACATTCGAGAAGACGCCATTGACCAGGGGCTGGAAGAGGCCGCCAAGCACTTCGCCAAGGGCGTGGAACGCGGCAAGCTCGACAATCGCGCGATGGCCGAGGGCATGTCGCGGATTCGTCCGACACTGTCCTATGCCGAGTTCGGCGAGGTGGATGCCGTCATCGAAGCCGTGGTCGAAAATCCCAAGGTCAAGAAAAGCGTGCTGGCCGAGACCGAGGACAGCGTCTCCGAGCAGACGATTCTCGCCTCCAATACTTCGAGTATCTCGATCGACGAGTTGGCGACCGCGTTGAAGCGTCCCGAGAACTTTCTGGGCATGCATTTCTTCAATCCGGTGCATCGCATGCCGCTGGTCGAGGTGATCCGGGGCAAGGCCTCTTCGGAAGAAGCCGTGGCCACAGTGGTCGATTTCGCGCACAAGCTCGGCAAGACCCCGATCGTGGTCAACGACTGCCCCGGCTTTCTGGTCAATCGCGTTCTATTTCCCTATTTCTTCGGTTTCCAGCAGCTGATTGCCGACGGGGCCGATTTCGCCCAGATCGACAAGGTCATGGAGAAGTTCGGCTGGCCGATGGGGCCGGCCTATCTATCCGATGTGGTCGGCATGGATACCTCGCAGCATGTGGAGAACGTGCTCGCTGCCGGCTATCCGGATCGTATGAAGCAAGACGAGAAATCGTCGTTGGACGTAATGGTCGAGAACAATCGCCTCGGCCAGAAAACCGGCCTCGGCTACTACAAATACGAAAAAGACAAGAAAGGCCGGCCGAAGCGTTCCCAGGACGAGACCGCCTATGAGCTGATCAAGTCGGTTCAGCGTGATAGCCAGGATTTCGAAGCCATGGACATCATCGACCGGATGATGGTGCCGATGCTCATCGAGGCCGCCCGTGCCTTCGAGGAAGGCATCGCCGAGACGCCCAACGAAGTCGATATGGGCTTGGTCATGGGGCTGGGTTTCCCGCCGTTCCGGGGTGGGGCGTTCAAATATGCTGATACCCAGGGCTTGCAGGCGATCTGCGACAAGGCCGATCGATATGCGCATCTCGGCAAGCTCTATGAGCCGACCCAGCGCATGCGTGAAATGGCGGCCAATGGCGAAACCTATTACCGGATGTCGTAAGCGCGTTATTCGCAGCCACGCATTCCTACCGGATATCTGGAGAACATCATGCAAGCCAATGGCAGTAATGAAGTCGTGATCGTCGACGCGGTGCGTACCGCGATGGGCCGCTCCAAGGGCGGCATGTTCCGCGACACTCGTGCCGAGCAACTTTCGGCCGAGTTGATGAAAGCGTTGATCACACGCAACGACCTCGATCCGAACGAGATCGAGGACGTGATCTGGGGCTGTGTGCAGCAGACCAAGGAGCAAGGCTTGAACATCGGCCGCAATGCGAGCCTGCTGGCCGGACTGCCGCATACGATCGCCGGGCAGACCGTCAACCGGCTGTGTGGTTCGTCCATGCAGTCGATCCATACCGCGGTCGGCGCGATCGCGGCCGGGATCGACGGCGTTTATCTATGTGGTGGCGTCGAGCATATGGGCCATGTGCCGATGGACTACAACATCGATATCGCCCCGGCGCTGTCTAAATATGTTGCCAAGCCGGCGGCGATGATGGGGCTGACCGCCGAAATGCTGGCCAATATTCACCGGATCGATCGTCGCGCTCAGGACGAGTTCGCTTTGGCCAGCCATCAGCGGGCCTACCGGGCCAATATCGGCGGCGAATTCGACGACGAAATCGTGCCCGTGCGCGGCGTCGACGAAAGCGGCCATCCACAGATGTGTCGACGAGACGAAGTCGTGCGCGACGATGCGAGCCTCGATGCGCTGTCTACGCTGCGCCCGGCGTTCAACCCTCGCGGTGGCACGGTCACGGCCGGCAATTCCTCGGCGATCTCGGACGGCGCAGCCGCCGTACTGGTGATGTCGGCCGATAAAGCCAAGGCTCTAGGCATGACACCCATGGCCAGAATCCGTGGCATGGCGGTAGCCGGCTGCGACCCGTCGGTGATGGGGCGCGGCCCGGTTCCAGCCACCCAGAAGGCGCTACAGCGCGCTGGTGTGAGCTTGAGCGATATCGACTATGTCGAACTCAACGAAGCCTTTGCGGCCCAGAGTCTGGCCGTGCTCAAGGAGCTGGGTATCGAGGATCGCCAAGACACGGTCAACATTCGCGGCGGTGCGATTGCACTGGGCCATCCGCTGGGCACCTCGGGGGCACGAATTACCGGTGCGTTGGCCCATATTCTTGAAGACAAGAACGCCACGCTGGGTCTGGCGACCATGTGCATCGGCATGGGCCAGGGCATTGCCACGGTGATCGAGCGCGTCAACTAAGCTGTGACCAGGTTTTGGGGGGAGAACGGAGCCGGCCCTAGGGCCGGCTTTTTTTAAACCTGGAGCCACCCAGCCACGACCGGCCGATAGCATGCTCGTGCCTGGGCTCGGCGGGCTGTCGTGCTGATAGGCGAAGGGGCAGCAGACTGACCCGAGCGCCTGCCCGTTCGAGCGCGTCGAACACAACGCGCCGCGGCCGAATCGACAAGCTTGCTAGGTGGCATCAGAATTGCGCGCCTTCGAGTTTTTGAGTGGAGTGTTGCGGTGGCTGTTTTTAAAGGCATGGTTGCGGCCGGCCACGAAGAGGTCGCGTTTTTCCAAGACGCCGAGACCGGACTGCAGGCGATCGTGGCGGTGCATTCCACCGTGCGTGGGCCGGGTATCGGCGGTGTGCGGATTCGCGATTATCGCGATGAGGCCGAAGCCCTGACCGATGTGCTGCGGTTGTCGGAAGCCATGAGCTACAAGGCCGCCTGTGCTGGACTGGATTGTGGCGGCGCCAAGGCTGTCGTGATGGGCCCGTTTCCGAACGATCGTGCCGCCGGCATGCATGCCTTGGCCGGCTTTGTCGAACGGCTCAGCGGGCGTTATATCGCCACCGAAGACATGGGCATGAACGAATCCGATATTGCCTTGCTCAACGAGGTCACGCGCTACGCCGTCGGCCGCAGCCTCGCCGACGGCGGCTCCGGCGACCCGTCGCCGCATACCGCGCAAGGGGTCGTGGTCGGGATGCGCTCGGCGTTGCGGGCAGCCGGTATGAGTGCCGACTTCGAGGGTCTAAGGGTTGCCGTACAAGGCTGCGGCAACGTCGGTTTTGGGGTGATCGAGCGGCTGATCGCCGGCGGCGCCGAGGTGCTGGCATCAGACATCGATGCCGCCGCGGTCGAGCGTGCGCGAGTGGCCGGGGCCTGCATCGTGGATAACGACGATATTCTCAGCGCCGATGTGGATGTGCTTGCACCCTGTGGTGTCGGCGCGATTCTGAGCGAGCAGAGCATCGCTCGATTGCAGGCCCATGTGATCGCGGGTGCGGCGAACAATCAGTTGGCGACCGATGCCGATGCGGCCCGGCTGGCCGAGCGTGGCATCGTCTATGCGCCGGATTTCGTTATCAATGCAGGGGGCTTGATCAACGTGGCCGACGAGGTCGACCCCCACGGCTACAATGCAACCCGCGTGGCCGGGCGCGTGGCGGCGATCGAAACCACGCTCGATCATATTTTCGCCGAGTCAGCGCATACGGGGCGGACCTCGGCCCAGACCGCGCTCGATATGGCGCACTCGCGTATCGGCCAGGCCAGCCGCTAGCCGCTGCGGATTCCGGCCACAAAAAAAGCCGGGCCCATGGTCGGGCCCGGCTTTGCACGCAGCAGCTTCGGACAGCCGCGCTATCAGGCGGCGTTGTCCCACTCTGGCGCGAAGGACGGGTTGATCATGCGCCCGTCTTCCGAGTGCAGTTTGCTGATCTCGCTCATGTCCTCTTCGGTCAGCTCGAAGTCGAAGATATCGAAATTCGAAGCCACGTGATCCGGATTCGATGAGCGCGGCAGGGCGATGACGTTATCCTGCTGGACTAGCCAGCGCAGGGTCACCTGGCCGGCGTTCTTGCCGTGTTTCTTGCCAATGCGTTCAAGCGTTGGATCCTTAAAGACTTCACCCCGTGCCAGCGGGCAGTAAGCGGTCAGCGCAATGTCGTGCTCGGCCAAGGCATCCAGGACCGGTTTCTGATCCAGATAAGGATGGTATTCGACCTGGTTGGTCGCCAGCGGATGGCCTGAGATCTCGGCAGCCTCGTGGATCTGGCGGCTGGTGAAATTGCTGATCCCGATGTTGCGTGCCAAACCCTTGTCCTGAATCTCATTGAGCGCATTCAGCGTCTCTTTGAGCGATACATCGGGATTCGGCCAATGCAAAAGCATGAGATCGACATAATCGGTGCCCAGTCGATCCAGGCTTTCCTGTGCCGATTTCTGCAGCTCGCCATCGGTGAAGCGATCGGTCCAGACTTTGGTGGTCAGAAATATATCTTCACGCGCCACGCCTGAATTCTTGATGCCACGGCCTACTGCGTCTTCGTTGTTGTAGGCCTGGGCGGTATCGATATGCCGATAGCCGACTTTCAGTGCGTGCTCGACCATCGATTCAGCCTGCTCGGAATCCAGCTCGAACGTGCCGAAGCCGAGCGCGGGAATCGTGGCGCCATTCGCGGTAACGTTATGCATTGTGTGATCCTGTATTCACCAATCAATTGCCATAGTCGACGCTGTGGGTCTTGAGGCGATAATCAAGACATGCTGCTCGGCGGGCGGGTAATCTGAGGTTTCGTTCATGGTGCAACGAATCTATCGTGCTCTGGCGCTCGAAGCGGGTGAGCTCCAGCCGGTCGTCTGGTCATTTGGTTACTTCTTCTTTTTATTGGCTGGCTATTTCGTATTGCGGCCGGTACGCGACGAAATGGGCATCCAGGGTGGGGTCGACGATCTGGCCTGGGTGTTCTCGGCTACTTTCGTGGTGATGTTGCTCGTCGTCCCGCTGTTCGGCTGGGCGGTACGTCGGTTTTCGCGCCGTGGTCTGGTGCTCGCCAGCTACGGTTTTTCGATTGCTGTTATTTTCGGCTTTTTCCTACTCATGGCGTCCGGCGTCGCGCCCAGCTGGACGGCCCGTGGCTTCTTCGTCTGGACCAGTGTTTTCAATCTGTTCGTCATCTCCTTGTTCTGGAGCGTGATGAACGACGTATTCGACAAACAACAGTCGCTACGACTGTTTGGCGTGATCTCGGCGGGCGGTAGCCTAGGGGCAATCGCCGGGCCGGCTTTGACCACCTGGCTGGCTGATGAGTTGGGCACGGTGAATCTGTTGCTGATCTCGATTGCCATGCTGCTGATCGCGACCGGTTGTGCTCTGGCGGTCATGAGATCAGCCGGTAGCAGCCCGGCCGGCGCCTCGACCCAGGCTGATCGCAGTCGCGACGGTGTGTGGGCCGGCGCAGTGCATGTGTTTCGCTCGCCGTATCTGCTGGCAATCTGCCTGTTCATCGTGCTGTATTCGTCGTTGTCGACGTTTTTGTATTTCGAGCAAGCGCATATCGTTAAAAACGCCTTCGCTTCCTCGGCCACGCGCACCCAGGTGTTCGCCGGCATGGATCTGGCGACCAACACGATTACGCTGTTCCTGCAGTTCTTCGCTACGGCGCGACTGGTGGCTTGGCTCGGTCTACCGGTGGCGCTGGCGCTGATTCCAGCAGCAGTGGCCGCGGGTTTTGGCGCATTGGCGCTATGGCCGACGCTGGCAGTGCTCGTAGTCTTCCAGGTGGTGCGTCGCTCGGGGAACTATGCACTGACCAAGCCGTCCCGCGAAATGCTGTTCGGCGTGGTCTCCCGCGAGGACAAATACAAAGCCAAGAACTTCATCGATACCGTGGTCTATCGCTTTGGCGATGCGGCCAGTGGCTGGCTGTATACCGGCCTGGGTGCGATTGGCCTCGGCCTGGCCGGGCTGGCGCTCGCTGCCGTGCCACTGGCCGGCATCTGGGCTGTTTTCGGCTACGGGCTGGGCCGGGTACGCCAACAACGGGCGGCCTCGGCAACCAATGAAAAGCCGTTTGCTGTCGATGCCCGGCAGCGCCATCGGAGGATGACGTCATGACTCGATTCAAGCAGACCGAAGCCCGACATTGCGCGGTGCGTCGCCGGTTGCTGCTCACTGCGGCGGCCGCGGGTGGCCTGGCGCTATCGCCTTGGCGGCTGGGGTCGGCTGCGACCGAACAGACCATGCGGCGGCGCCCGATCCCGGCGACCGGCGAGAAGCTGGCGGTCATGGGGCTAGGCTCGTCCGGTTCGTTTTCGACCGACGATCCCGATACGTTGGCCGATCTGCGTACCGTGCTCGACCAATTCGTGGCCATGGGCGGTGAAATGGTTGATACGTCACCAACCTATGGCGATGCTGAAACCGTCATCGGCCGGTTGGCCCGTGAGGCCGGCCTGCGCGACTCGCTGTTCATGGCCACCAAGGTGCATATCGATGGCCGCGAGGCCGGTGTCAATCAGATGCAGCGCTCCGAGCAACTGCTCGGCCAGCCGATCGATCTCATGCAGGTGCATAACTTCGTCGATCTCGATACCCAGTGGGACACGCTCGAGCAGATGAAGGCTGAAGGCGTATTTCGCTATATCGGCATCACCCACTACCAGACCTATGCCTTCGACCAGCTCGAACAGGAGATGAAAAACCGCGACTTGGATTTCGTCCAGCTCAATTATTCGGTGATGACCCCTGATGCCGAACGGCGGCTGCTGCCGCTGGCAGCGGATCGTGGCATGGCGGTGATCGTCAACCGGGCCTTCAACGACGGTGCCTTGTTCGGTGCAGTGCGTGGCCGATCGCTACCGGGCTATGCGGCTGAAATCGGCGTGAACAGTTGGGCGCAGTTCGCGTTGAAGTATGTCTTGGCCGACCCCGCGGTCAATGTCGTGATTCCGGCCACGAGCGACCCCGAGCATCTAGTGGACAACATGCAGGCCGGTTATGGCGCGCTTCCCGATCGGGCCATGCAAAAACGGATGCCCAGGACCATCGAGCAACTTTAAGGTGCCTCGCCGTGGTGGATTGCGGCCTGGCACGGCGCGAACCGGTGATAAGACATAAAAAAGCCCGCGGCCGAAGCCGCGGGCTGATCTTCTAGCGCCAGGCTCGGAACCCGCTAGGCAGCCTTGTCGAAGGCCAGGTCGTGGCTGTCGGTACCCGACAGATCGACCTTGACCGTATCGCCGGCCACGAACTCGCCGGCCAGAATCCGCTTGGCCAGCGGGTTTTCGACCAGGGTCTGGATCGAGCGCTTGAGCGGCCGGGCACCATAGACCGGATCGAAGCCGGCCTCGGCCAGTTTGTCTAGTGCCGCATCCGAGATCTCGAGGGTGAGTTCGCGCTCGGCCATCCGGGCTTCGAGCTCGCGCATCTGGATACGGGCGATCTGCCGGATCTGGTTTTGTTCCAGCGGATGGAAGACCACCGACTCGTCGATGCGGTTGATGAACTCCGGCCGGAAATGTTGGCCGACAACTTCCATCACCGACTCGCGCATCGTCTCGTAGGACGTATCCGACAACTCCTGGATCAGCTGGCTGCCGAGATTCGAGGTCATCACGATCACCGTGTTGCGGAAATCCACGGTGCGGCCCTGACCGTCGGTCAGCCGGCCGTCGTCAAGCACCTGCAGCAGCACGTTGAATACATCGTTATGCGCTTTTTCGACTTCGTCGAGCAGGATCACCGAGTAGGGTTTGCGGCGGACCGCCTCGGTCAGATAGCCGCCCTGTTCGTAGCCGACATAGCCGGGCGGGGCACCGATCAGCCGGGCCACGGAGTGTTTCTCCATGAACTCGGACATATCGATACGCACCATCGCGGCCTCGGTATCGAACAAGAAGTTGGCGATCGACTTGCACAGCTCGGTCTTGCCGACGCCGGTCGGGCCGAGGAATAGGAACGAGCCGATCGGCCGGTTCGGATCCGACAAGCCCGAGCGGGAGCGTCGGATCGCATCCGAGACCGCTGAAACCGCTTCATCCTGGCCGATCACGCGCTCGTGCAGGGACTCTTCCATGCGCAGCAGTTTGTCGCGTTCGGCCTCGAGCATGCGGTTGACCGGAATGCCGGTCCAGCGCGACACGATCTCGGCGACTTCTTCGTCGGTGACGTTGTTGCGTAGCAGCTTGTGGTCGGTCGGTTTTTCTTCGGCCGCCTGGGCTTCTTCGAGTTCGCGCTGCAGTTGCGGGATCTTGCCGTACTGCAGTTCAGCCATGCGCTCGTAGTCGCCGGCGCGCTGGGCAGCTTCCAGATCGCGCTTGGCCTGGTCGAGCTCCTCGCGCTTGTTGGCGGCACCGGCCACACTGGCCTTTTCAGCCTTCCAGATTTCTTCCAGATCCGAATATTCCCGCTCGAGCTCGGCGATTTCTTCGTCGAGCTTATCCAAACGCGCCTTGGAGCCTTCGTCGGATTCCTTGGACAGCGCTTGTTTTTCGATCTTGAGCTGGATCAAGCGTCGGTCGAGCCGATCGAGTTCCTCGGGCTTGGAGTCGATCTCGATCCGGATCTTGGAAGCGGCCTCGTCGATCAAATCGATGGCCTTGTCCGGTAGTTTGCGGTCGGTGATATAGCGCTGCGACAGCTTGGCCGCGGCGATGATCGCGCCGTCGGTAATATCCACGCCGTGATGGACCTGATAACGGTCTTTGAGCCCGCGCAGGATGGCGATGGTGTCTTCCAAGTCCGGCTCGTCAACCATGACCTTCTGGAAGCGACGCTCCAGCGCGGCGTCTTTTTCGATGTTCTCGCGATACTCGTTGAGCGTGGTTGCACCGATGCAATGCAGCTCGCCTCGGGCCAGCGCCGGCTTGAGCATATTGCCTGCATCCATCGCGCCCTCGGCCTTGCCCGCCCCGACCAAGGTATGGATCTCGTCGATGAACAGGATGATCCGGCCTTCCTGCTTGGCCAGATCGGCCAGTACGCCTTTGAGCCGATCCTCGAATTCACCGCGATATTTGGCACCGGCGATCATGGCCGCCAGATCGAGTACCAGCACCCGCTTGTCGCGCAGCGATTCCGGTACCTCGCCGTTGACGATGCGCTGAGCCAGGCCTTCCACGATCGCGGTCTTGCCTACGCCGGGCTCGCCGACCAGGGTGGGGTTGTTCTTGGTGCGGCGAGACAAGACCTGGATCACACGCCGGATCTCTTCATCGCGGCCGATCACCGGATCCAGCTTGCCCTGTTCGGCGCGTTCAGTCAGGTCGGTCGTGTATTTGTCGAGCGCGCCACGTTGTTCCTCGGCGTTCGGGTCGTCCACGTTGTCGCCACCGCGGATCTTGTCGATCTGGGCAGTGAGGTTATCTCGAGTGGCGCCAGCGTTCTTCAGGATCTTGCCGGTCTCGGACTTGTCCTCGAGCATGGCCAGCACGATCAGCTCGCTCGAGATATAGGCATCGCCACGCTTCTGGGCGAGTTTGTCCGCTAGGTTCAGCACCCGTACCAGCGCCTGACTGGGATTCACCTCGCCAGTCGCTTCGCCGATGGTCGGCAGATTGTCCAGGCTTTTCAGCACCTGATTGCGGATCTCGCGGACATTCAAGCCGGCCCCGTCGAGGAGCGGGCGAACGGTGCCGCTTTCGGCGTCGAGCAGAGCCAGCAGTAAATGCTGCGGCTGGATCTCGTTGTGATCGCGTCCCACGGCCAGGCTCTGGGCATCCGACAGTGCCTGCTGGAGCTTGCTTGTGAGTTGGTCCATTCGCATGATCGATTTCCCTATAAAAACTTGTAAGAGTCGTACCGCGGCCTGCGGCAATCGCTTTGCCTTTGTAATAAGGGCTGTATTGAACAATTCAACCATCGTTTGATGGTGGGTCGATCCCTAGCCAGCCGGTTGGCGCTGATATACTCGCGCGTTTGCCGCGAAACGGCGTGATTTCGATCATCTGAGGTCTGAATGTCGAACGCTTATACCGATCCGGAGTTCATGCTCGGCGAAGAGGCCCGGCCTCTGCGGATCCTGTCCGAATACATCGAGCCCCGTACCCGGCTGATGCAACTCAACGTACACAATGGGCTGATTTTCTGGGGGTCGGCACGGCTGCGACCACATGGCTCAGACCCGGTCGACGACAGCGTGGACTACTATGCCCAGGCCCAGGAACTGGCCCGCCGGATGATGGACTGGACTATGGCCAGCCACGGCCATGGTGAACATTATTATGTATGTACCGGGGGCGGTCCGGGCGTCATGGAGGCGGCTAACCGCGGGGCCGCGGACGTCAATCCCGAGCTGTCGATGGGGCTGAACATCGAGTTGCCGCACGAGCAGGGCACCAACGCCTGGGTGCATGAACGGCTCAATTTTGAGTTCCACTACTTTTTCATGCGCAAGTTCTGGTTCATGAACATCGCCAAGGCGTTGATCATCTTCCCAGGCGGCTTCGGCACCATGGATGAACTGTTCGAGATGCTGACCCTGATCCAGACCGGCAAACAGCCGCGGATCCCGGTGGTGCTCTATGGCCACGATTTCTGGCGTCGACTGATCGATTTCGACGTGTTCGTGGAACTCGGCCTGATTGCCGAAGACGATCTGGAACTGTTCTATCAGGCCGATACCGTCGATGACGCCTATGATTTTCTCACCCGCGCCTTGGATGATCAGGTCCCCGATGGCCGTCGGAAGCAAGCTTGAGCAATCGAGCGCGCATGCAACGATATTTGGCAGGTCAGTCGGTAGCCCGGGACCGGCGGCCTCTTCTGTATTCTGCAGGCGCTACCGACTAGAGTCGCCTGGGGTGGGGCATAGCTTGTCTGGAGATAGCGAGTTGCAAAATAGGGGTTGGCAACAGATATAAGCCTGCTATCATACGCCGCTCGTTGTCAGACAACAGACAGTTTTCGGGGCCGTAGCTCAGTTGGGAGAGCGTCGCGTTCGCAATGCGAAGGTCGGCGGTTCGATTCCGCCCGGCTCCACCAGTCTTGAATAAAGACGCAAAAGGCCGCTTTCGAAGCGGCCTTTTTTTATGTCTGCCCTATACGGCGCTAATTTGGCCCTGCCTATCAGGCCAGCGAACGATCGCAGCCGTGGCCGTATCTTTCGTCCCCGTGCCCGCGCTGAGCGTGTCGCTACAAGGAACTGGTTTAGTTCGGTTTTCCAGCTGCTATGCGATACAACCATGGTCGCAGTGACAGCGCCTGCTGGGTCGCATAATTTTTCTCGTAAGTTGAACAATTTTTCGTCCGCCGCCCATGGCCGACCGCCCCAATGACGATCTCGCGATATATGTAGCGTGGCTATCGTATGTCGGCGGCTATACCCAGGCTCAGATTGCCAATCGGTTGTCGTTATCGCGGGCGAAGGTGCATCGCCTAATTGGGGAAGCGCATCGGGCCGGCTATGTGCACGTCTATATCGACCGCTCACCCCAGCGGCTGGTGGCCTACGAAGACCGTATCGCGCACCACTTCGGCCTAAGCCAGTGCCTGATCGTGCCAGATGTCGAAGATCCGAACGATCGCCACGGCAATGTGGTGGCGCTGGGTTCGGCAGCGGCGCGCTATGTACACGGGCGGATCGCCAGCGGCGAGGTGCAGTCTCTAGGGGTGTCCTGGGGCCGGTCGCTGGCTGAAATGACCCGCCAGTTGCCGCGCGAAGCACGCCCGAATCTGGCGATCGTGTCGCTGATGGGTAGCCTGACCCAGCAGTCGGCGATCAATCCCTTTGACGTGGTTTATCGACTGGCCGAGTGCACCGGGGGCCAGGGGTTTTTTCTACCGGTACCGTTCATCGCCGACAGTATCGAGGATCGCCAGGTGCTCATGGCCCAGCGCAGCGTGGCCGATGCGCTGGCGCGGGCACGCAATGTCGATCTGGGTGTGGTCGGTATCGGTGCGATGGCGCTCGACCAGCCGATGTTCATGGAAGACCGCGGCCTGCTTGGCGCGCGGCAACTCGATGAACTGATCGAAGCCGGTGCGGTTGGGGAGCTGGTCGGGCATTTTCTCGATCACCGCGGACAGCCGGTCAGCAAACAGATCAACCAGCGCACGATCGGTCTGTCGATGGACGAATTGGCCGAGCGTGAGATTGTGGCGGTAACCGGCGGCGCTGATAAGGGAGCCGCCATCCAGTCGGTGTTACGCAGTGGTGTGATCGATCGTCTGATTCTCGACGAAACCGCAGCCCGTTCGTTATTAGAAGAAAAGCCCCGTGCGGCCTGAAATGTTGTTCTTAATCGCGGCGACACCGCTCGTGCTGGCTTGTCAGCGTCCTCGGCGCACGTGCCGAGCGGCTGCGAGCTGCTGCGGTTTTTTCATCATCGGCCGATATGGTGCGGCACCGCAGAGAGATCGAGGCTCTGTGTTCGACTTTTCGCGAATGGGTAACGACGCGGCGGACCGTTACCATCCTATGAATGACAGCTCACGTGTGGCCGGTCTTTGCAGGGCGGCCAGCGACCGGAGCACAGGGGCAACCCGCGACAGATCTAAGGTTAAACACGGGCACGGCAGGGTAACCGCCGGTCTGGAGCAAGCAGCCGCTCGAAAGTCGGACTGCCAGCTAGAAGCTGGATGCGGTCGGGCAGGGATGAGCTCGGCGTGGGCCGGGGCGGCTTAGAAAGAATGGACGGTTCGGACGAATCGCTTAAGCGACCAACCAGCCGAAGAAAGGGGTACGGGAGTCAGCCCCGAGTGCGGCGGTGAATCGAAGGGGCGCGGAGACATTCCGCGAATACAGTAAAAAACTAGCCAATCAGGAGAGCACTGTGGGCAAATACAACTTACAAGGGCGCTTTGCGCTCAACAGCCGCGTAACTCGTTGCACGACGCTGCTTCTCGGTACTACCGCCATGGTGTGTGCCGGTGCCGCTCAGGCGCAGACCAACGGTTCCGACGATGATATGTCGAACTTGAGCTTCCCGGAGCAATTCCAAAAGCAGGTCGTCGAAGGCTCGGAAATTCACGGGCGTGTCGGTATCTATGACTTCCGCCGCTGGCACGATACCAACCAGCCGTATCCGGGCCAGCCCGATACCGGCGATGACTACAATACCCAGGGCACCAACTACGGCGCCCAGATCGGCCTTCAGACCGGTCGGATCTATGGTTTCTCGGCCGGCGCCGAGTTCGTGTACTCGTCGAGCTTCTACGGCAACAACGATGCCGGTACCAAGCTCAACTGTAACTTGGCCTGCGGTGGCTCGATCCAGAACATCACCCAGGGCTATTTGCAATTCAATGCCTACGGCATGCAGATCCGTGGGGGGCGTCAGCTGCTCAACACGCCGCTGGCCGGGGCCGACCAGTTCACCTTCCTGCCGCGTTCGTTCAATGGCGTAAGCGCGGTCTGGCGCCCATTGCAGACCATGTCCCGCATGCAGTATGGCGGTAGTGGTGCCGGTAGCGAGTCCGATGCGACGTCCGGCCCGCAGATCACGCAGAATCCCACGCCGGATAGCCAGAACTACGAAACCGACCAGTATCTGCCGTTCGACATGGGGGCGTCGCCCTCGGATCAGCCGGAATGGCAGATCTTCGGTGCCAAGATCGGCCGTTATGAAGGCCGCGGCAATGATGACGACTTCAGCAAGAACAACCGCTACTTCACCGACGTGGCGGGATTCTGGTCGGTCGGCACCACGTTCCGTGATACCACCGAAGCCGGGCAGATCATCGGCCAGTACTACCACTATCGTTTCCAGCAGACCGAATCCGCTGACTACGGCGAAATCGGCTATATGGCGACGAACCTGGATAACAGCGATGGCATGCAGTGGGCGCCTTATGCGCGTGCCCAGATCATGGCCGCCTACGATGCCGATAAAGACCGGATCCCGCAGGGTATCAACAGTCAGATTTACGGTCTGAAGCTCGGTCTGCAGAGCAACGAGCTCGGCTTCTCGATTTTCGGCAACTTCTCGCCGGAGCACAACGGCTCGTTCAACAACGGCCAACTCCTGCATCCCTATACCGATCTGTCGGGCGTGCTCTATACCGACACCATGAACAACGGTATCCAGCAGATCGGCCCGGGCTGGGCGGCCGGTGCGCGGGTGGACTTCACCCCGACCGACAACCTGGCGATGTACGCGCGCTATGTGCAGTATGAAGCCAAGAACGGCCACTATCATGACTTCTACTTCAACGGCGGCGCCAGCAATGTCATCACCGATGACTCTTTTGTCGGCGAATCAGTCAAAGACCAGAAGAGCCAGGCGATCGGCATCGGTCTGACCTACGACCTGGGCGGCATCTGGCCTCAACTCGCCGGCCTGAAGATCGGCGACAATCTGGGCATCACCAAGTTCGATGGTGCGCCGAACTTCTACAACAACCGCGTGCGCTTCTACTACTCGTTCTAGAGTCACGTATCGCGCCTACAGAGCCCGGTCCGCCCAAGGGCGGCACCGGGCTTCTTTTTTTTACCGCTTGGTCGGGCGCTGCGTACCCCCGGTCACAGCAGGCGGCGAAGCGGTTATACTCACGAGTTAAAATCTCAAAGCAAAAGAGAGAAACGATGGCCGCCGAATTCGTACCCGTAGAACCGTTTGACCTGGTGATTTTCGGCGGTACGGGCGACTTGGCACGGCGCAAGCTGCTGCCGGCGCTCTATCACCGGGACCAAGACGAGCAGTTTTCGGACGATAGCCGGATCATCGCCGTGTCCCGTCGTGACATGAACGATGAGAACTATGCCGACTGGGTCCGCGAAGTTCTCGAAGCGCATTTGCCCGAGAAGACGCTCGACGAAGACGTGTTCGAGCGATTTTACAATCGGCTGGCGCATATTCAGCTCGATGTGGATGACCCGGCTGGCTGGGAAGCCTTTGCCGAGCGTTTCGATGAGGGCGGTCGGATCCGGACGTTCTATTTGGCCACCGCGCCGAGTCTGTTCGGCAAGATTGCCAACGGCATCGCCGAGGTCGGGCTGGTCGACGAACGAGCCCGTATCGTGCTTGAGAAACCGGTGGGGCACGACTACGAGTCGGCCCGTGAGATCAACGATGCCGTGGGGCAGCATTTCGATGAATCTCAGATCTATCGCATTGATCATTATCTGGGCAAGGAAACGGTCCAGAACCTGATCGCGTTGCGCTTCGGCAACTCGTTGTTCGAGCCGGTCTGGGGGCGGGGCGCGGTCGACAACGTCCAGATCACGGTGGCTGAAAGCCTGGGCGTTGACGAACGTTTCGAGTTCTATGAACAGACCGGGGCGCTGCGCGATATGGTGCAGAACCATATGCTGCAGCTGCTATGCCTCACGGCCATGGAACCCCCGGCCAGCATGAACCACGACGACGTGCGCAACGAAAAGATCAAAGTGCTGCGCTCGCTCAAGCCGATTACCCCCCAGGAAGTACGCAAGGTCACCGCCCGCGGCCAGTATGCGGCGGGCATGGTCGACGGCGAGGCGGTCCCGGCCTACGGTGCCGACAGCAAGGAGGAGCAGGCACCGGCGAGCAAGGCTGAAGCTGAGACGTTCGTGGCGATTAAAGCCGAGATCGACAACTGGCGCTGGAAGGACGTACCGTTCTATCTGCGTACCGGCAAGCGCATGGCGCGCAAGTCTTCCCAGATCGTGGTCGAGTTCAAGCCCGTGCCGCACTCCATCTTCGGCGAAGAGCCGCTCCAGCCCAACCGGCTGGTGCTGCGTCTGCAGCCGGAAGAGGGGGTCGAGATGTCGATCATGACCAAGGAGCCTGGCCCGGGCGGCTTCCGTATGCGCAGCCTGCCGCTCAACCTGAGTTTCTCCCAGGCGTTCGAAGTCGCCTATCCCGACGCCTACGAGCGGCTGCTCATGGAGGTTCTGCGTGGTAACCCGGCGCTGTTCATGCGGCGTGACGAAGTCGAGGCCGGCTGGCAGTGGATCGATCGGATTCTCGAGAGCTGGCGTCTGGAGCAGGTCGAGGCCCAGGAATACATGTCCGGTAGTTGGGGGCCGACCGATGCGTTCGTTATGCTCGATCGCGACGGCCGTCGCTGGTACGAAGGCTAAACGACAGCGCTCTCGTGCACGCCGTCTCGATCGAGGCGGCGTGGCGTTTCAACGACTTGCGGAGAGGGAACGGTCCCATGGCCGAATTGATTGAATATGCGAACCGCAGCGAAATCGCGCAGCAGCTGGCAGAGGCTATCGCCGAACGCCTGCGCGGCGCGATTTCGCTACGCGGCGAAGCCAGCCTCGTAGTCTGCGGCGGCAGCTCGCCGAAAGAATTGTTCCAGCATCTGTCGCAGCAGGAGTTGGACTGGTCGTGCGTGACAGTGGTGCCCTCGGACGAACGCTGGGTGCCGGTCGACGATGAACGCAGCAACGAACGCCTGATTCGTAACACGCTACTGACGGGCGCAGCTGCCACGGCAACCTTCGTGGGGCTGTATCGCGATACCGAAACGCCGGACCAAGCTTTGGATGAGGTGGCAACGGCACTGGCGAAAGTCCCGCAGCCGTTGGATGTAGTGGTGCTCGGCATGGGTGACGACGGCCATACCGCTTCACTGTTTCCCCAGGCCCCGGACATCCAGGCCTGCTTGGATTCGGACGCGCCCTGCGTGGCGCCAACGGTCGGTCCGCCGGCGCGCATATCGCTGAGCTTGGGTTATCTGTCCAATGCGCACAGTATGGACTTGTTGATCTTCGGCCAGGACAAGTACCGCGTGTTTGAACGTGCACAGCAAGCAGGGGCGGTAGCCGAGCTGCCGGTTCGCGGCGTACTCCGTCTGGAACGTCCTGTTGCCAAGGCCCACTGGGCCGAATGAATCGCCCATCCGGGGGACCGGATGGAATCAAGCGGAGGCATCCATGGCACTTAATTCCGTGATCCACGACGTCACGCAGCGCATTATCGAGCGCAGCCGTGACACTCGGGCAGACTATCTCGCACGTATGGAAGAAGCGGGCCGCCACGGTCCGCATCGCGGCACCATATCGTGCTCTAACTTGGCCCACGGTTTTGCGGCCTGCGGCGAACCCGACAAGGACGCATTGGCCTCGAGCGTACGGCCGAACGTGGGAATCGTGTCGGCGTATAACGAAATGTTGTCGGCCCATCAGCCGTTCGTGGATTTTCCCGACATCATCAAGAAAGCCGCCTGGGAAGCCGGCGGCGTCGCCCAGTTTGCCGGCGGCACGCCGGCGATGTGCGATGGTGTCACCCAAGGCCAGCCGGGAATGGAGCTGTCTCTGTTCTCACGCGACGTCATCGCGCTGGCGACCGGTGTGGCGCTGACCCATAACATGTTTGACGCCGCGATCTGCCTGGGCGTATGCGACAAGATCGTGCCGGGTCTACTGATCGGCAGTCTGTCGTTCGGCCATCTGCCCGTGATCTTCGCCCCGGCCGGGCCGATGACCTCGGGGATGTCGAATCCGGTCAAGGCCAAGGTCCGAGAGCGCTTCGCCCAAGGCGAGATCGGTCGCGACGAGCTGCTTAAGGCCGAGTCCATGGCTTATCACTCGCCAGGCACCTGTACCTTCTATGGCACGGCCAATTCCAATCAGCTGATGATGGAATTCATGGGCCTGCACATGGCCGGTACTTCATTCATCAATCCCGGTACGCCGCTGCGCCATGCATTGACTGAGGCTGCTGCCCAGCGTGCGGTAGAAATGGCCTCGGTGCCGGATGACGGCGAGGCACGTCGCATGTGCGACATCGTTGACGAAAAATCGATCGTCAACGGCATCGTCGGACTACTGTCCTCGGGCGGTTCAACCAACCATACGATGCACTACGTTGCCGTGGCCCGGGCCGCGGGCATCAAGGTGACCTGGGACGATTTTTCCGAGCTGTCCTCAGCGGTGCCGCTGCTGGCCCGCGTTTATCCCAATGGCGTGGCCGATGTGAACCACATGCGCGCCGCCGGCGGCATCCAGTTCATGATTCGGTCGCTGCTCGATGCCGGATTGCTACACGACGACGTCATGACCGTCGAGGGGCGGGGGCTGCATCGCTATACCAGGGAGCCGTTTATCGAAGACGGCAAACTGGCCTGGCGCGAAGGCCCGGCAGAGAGTCACGATAAAGACGTCATGCGTCCAGTCGATAATCCTTTCGCGCCGACTGGCGGCATCAACGTGATGCAGGGCAATATCGGCCGTGCAATCATCAAAAGCTCGGCGGTGGATGAGAAATACCGGCGTATCGAGGCCCCGGCCCAGCTTTTCGCCAGCCAACAGGCTGTGCTCGATGCCTTCAAGGCCGACGAGCTCAACAAGGATGTCGTGGTGGTCATCCCCTATCAGGGCCCGCGCGCCAACGGTATGCCCGAGCTGCACAAACTGACCCCGAGCCTATCGGTGTTGCTGCAGCGCGGCTATCAAGTGGCGCTGGTGACCGACGGCCGGATGTCTGGCGCCTCGGGCAAAGTACCGGCAGCGATTCAGGTGACGCCCGAAGCCAAGCTTGGCGGCCTGATCGCCAAGGTTCGCGACGGCGACATGATGGTCATCGACTGCAATACCGGCGAGCTGTCGGTGCAGGTCGATCAAGCCGAATTCGAGGCCCGCGAGCCGATCACCTTCGAGGACGCGCCGTCGACCGAATACGGTTTCGGCCGTGAACTGTTCTCGTTGTTCCGCCACCATGCCGCGCCGGCCGAAGAAGGCGCTGGCCCTGTTATCGACGGTTAAGGAGCTGACCATGGCCGATACGCTCGCCATTATGAAGATTTCACCGGTGATTCCGGTGGTGACGGTCGATAGCGTCGAGCAGGCGCTGTCCATGGCCGGTGAATTCCATGCCGCGGGGCTCAAAATTATCGAGATCACCCGTCGTACGCCGGCAGGGCTCGAGGCTGCGAGCGCGATTGCCAAGGAATACCCGGATATCTGTCTGGGGATCGGCACGGTCTGGGATGCCACCCAAGCCCGGCAAGCGATCGAGGCCGGGGCCGAGTTCATGGTCTCTCCGGGCATCACCGACGAGGTCGGCGAGGTCTGTCGCGAGGCGAATCTGGCTTATCTGCCCGGCGCCCAGACCACGAGCGAGATTGCCTATCTGGTGCGCCAGGGCTGGACCGAGATCAAGCTGTTTCCCGCGGCGGTTGCAGGCGGCCCGGCGGCGATCAAGGCGTTTTCAGCGGTCTTTCCGGAAGTGACGTTCTGTCCGACCGGTGGCGTCAGCGAAGATAACGCCGAAGATTATCTAGCACTGTCGAACGTCGCCTGCGTTGGCGGCAGCTGGCTGACCAAGCCCGGCGATGATTCGATTCAGAGTGTCGCCGAACGGGCAGTCCGACTCGGCGGCTGAAACACCGCCGGGCACACCGATCACCGTGGCCGGCCCCTGCCGGCCACGTAAACTGCGGTTCAGGCGATACGCTCGTCCGAGTCGCAGTCGAAAAATACTGCGCGCTGGGTATCGAAGGTAAGCGGCAGATTGGTACCCACTTTGGGGGCGACCGACGGTGTACAGCGTGCGGTCACTTCGATTTCGTTGATCTGGGTCAGCAGATAGGTATCGGGCCCGGTCGGCTCGACCACCTCAATCGGGCAGTTCAAGGCATTGGCCTCGTCGCCCTCGGCCGGCGCCAGATGCTCTGGACGTACCCCCATGACGACGCGTTGGGCGCCATGGCGATCCAGATTGGCCGCAGTGGCTTCCGGCAGTTTTAGCTCCAGTGATGCGTCGCCCGAGGACAGATGCACCCCGCCATTGGCATAGTCGCAGGTAATGAAATTCATGGCCGGCGAGCCAATGAACCCGGCCACATAGCGATTGGCCGGGTTGTCGTAAATCTCGTGCGGTGTGCCGAGTTGTTGAACGCGGCCTTCATTCATCACCGCAATTCGGTCGCCGAGCGTCATCGCCTCGATCTGGTCGTGGGTGACATACACCATCGCTGTTTCTAGGCGTTGATGCAGCAGCTTGATCTCCGTGCGCATTTCTACGCGTAGCTTGGCATCGAGATTGGACAGCGGCTCGTCGAACAGAAACAGCGCCGGATCGCGCGCCAGGGCGCGACCGATGGCCACGCGCTGGCGCTGGCCGCCGGACAGCTGGGCCGGCTTGCGATCGAGTAGATTCTCGATTTGCAGCATCTTGGCCACGCGCTCTACGGTCTGGCCGCGGGCACTCTTGTCGACACCGCGCATCTTGAGGCCGAACTCGATGTTCTTGCGCACGTTCATGTTCGGATACAGCGCATAGAACTGGAACACCATCGCGATATCGCGCTCACGCGGGCTGCGGTCGTTGACCGGCGTGCCATCCAACGTGATCGTGCCGTCGGAGATCGTCTCCAGGCCAGCGATCATGTTCAGCAGCGTGGATTTGCCGCAGCCGGACGGGCCCACCAGGATCAGGAATTCGCCTTCGGCCATGGCGATGTTGATGTCCTCGAGTACCCGGGTTTCGCCGAAAGTTTTGGATACGTTGTCGATTTTCAGTACGGCCATGTGACTCGTTTCTCGTTATCTCGTTGATTCGCGGGACTGGCGCGCCGGGTCGTATCGCGGCGCGGCCAGTTTCGCTTCTGTTTGCCGTCGCCGTGCTCAGCCTTTGACGGCGCCGGCGGTCAGGCCGCGCATGAAATACCGCCCGGCGACGATGTACACCACCAAGGTCGGTAGCGCGGTGATGATCGCGCCGGCCATGTCGACGTTGTAGCGCTTCACGCCGGTCGACGACGTATTGACCAGGTTGTTCAGGGCCACCGTGATCGGATGCTCGCTGCCGGAGGTGAATACCACGCCGAACAGGAAGTCGTTCCAGATCTGGGTGAATTGCCAGATCACACAGACCATCAGGATCGGCGTCGACAGCGGCAGCACCACGTGGAAGAACGTAGACAAAAAGCCGGCGCCATCGATCCGCGCCGCTTTAACCAGTTCGTCCGGAATGGTCACGTAATAGTTGCGGCAGAACAGCGTCGTAAAGGCGATGCCATACACCGTATGCACCAGCGCTAGCCCAGTCAGGGAGTTGGCCAGGCCGATCTTGCCGAGAATCCCGGCCATCGGCAGCAGGAACATCTGGAAGGGCACGAAGGTGCCACCTAGCAACAGGCCGAAGACCAGTTCGGAGCCCTTGAAGCGCCACTTGGTCAGCACATAGCCGTTGATGGCGCCGAACAGGGTCGAAAGAGCCACCGCGGGCACCGTGAAGGCGACCGAGTTCCAGAAGTAGCGGTGCAGGCCGCTGCAGTCGGAACCGGTACAGGCATCCGACCAAGCTGCAGACCAGCCTTCGGTCGACCAGGGCGAGGGTAACGACAGCAGATTGCCGTGGCTGATCTGGCCCAGGGTCTTGAACGACGTGGTCAGCATCACGTACAGCGGCATCAGGAAATATAGAGCGGCCAGAACCAGCACGCTGTAAATCAGGATGCGCGGAATCAGACCGCCGCGCTGGATTCCGTCGTCATTTGCTGCGGGCATCGCGGCGCTCCTTCAGTTCGGCAATGAGCATTGGCAGCATGGCCAGTGCCACGGCAGCCATCATCAGGGTAGCTGCAGCAGCCCCCAGCCCGATCTGACCGCGGTTGAAGCCGAAGTCATACATGAAAATGGCCGGCAGCCAGGTCGAATAACCGGGCCCGCCGTTGGTCAAGGCGATGACCAGGTCGAAGCTTTTGATCGCGAGGCTGACCAGCAGAATGATGGCCGAGAAAAACACCGGGCGCAGACTCGGGATGATGATCGAGAAATACACCCGCGGCAGGCTGGCGCCGTCGATCTGGGCGGCCTTGATGATCGAACTGTCGATACCGCGCAGCCCGGCCAGAAACAGGGCGGTCACAAAGCCGGAGGCTTGCCATACCGCAGCGATCACGACCGTGTAGATGGCCATGTCTGAATTCACCAGCCAGTCGAAGGAAAAGCTTTCCCATCCCATCGACTGGATCAGGTGCTCGAGCCCGAGGCTCGGGTTGAGCAGCCATTTCCAAACCACGCCGGTCACCACCAGCGACAAGGCCAGCGGATACAGATAGATGGTGCGTAACCAGCCTTCGGCTCGGATCTTCTGATCCAGCATGATCGCCAGGAACAGCCCGATCGCTAGGCAGATGGCGACATAGAGGATGCCGAATATGGCGAGGTTTAAGACCGAAACCCACCAGATATCGAGCTGGAAGAGCACCTTGTACTGGCGCAGTCCGGCAAAGTTGTTGGTGGGCAGCAGCGTGGAACTGGTCAGCGACAGCCAGACCGTCCAGGCAACGAAGCCGTAGACGAAGATCAGGGAGGCCAGCCCGCTGGGCACCAGCGAAACCTTGGGCAGCCAACGGTCGAGGCGCCGACGCCAGGGCGTGGCGGCCGCGAGATTGCCGGCAGGTGATGAAGAGTCAGCCATGGGGAATGATTCGGGCCCTTTTGTAGATGAACAGGAAACTAGGCGACCGGCACGCAGCGTTGCCGCGCCGGTCGCCTAACACAGCAGACAGGTCTACATCTGCGACATCATCTTGGCCTGCTTGGCCTGGGACGCCATTTCCTTGGCGGCATCTTCGGGCGACATGCCCTTGTTGTTGTAGAACTTGGCGATTACATCGAAGATCGCGCCCTTGACTGCGCCGTTCTCGGCCATGTCTTGGGAAAAGCTCGGTACCAGGGCATCGTTCTTCTCGGCGGCCGTGAAGTCCTTCTTGGACTGCTGGGCACACGCGTCGAAGCCGTCCAGTGAGACGTCCTCACGCACTGGGATCGAACCCTTGGCCATGTTGAACTTGCGCTGGAACTCGGGGGACAACGCCGTGCGTGCGAAGGCGTACTGGGCCTGCTGGTCGGAGTTCGAGCTCTTGAACATCTCGAAGGAATCGGCGTTGTAGACGAAGCCACTGTGCTCGCCCGGGAAGGCGATGCAGGCGATTTCGTCGCCGGGTGTGGCATCGGCGTTGCTGATCTCGCCTTTGGCCCAGTCGCCCATGATCTGCATGCCAGCCTTGCCTTTGACGACCAGGCCGGTGTCATGGTTCCAGGACAGCCCCTGGCCGGCCGGATCCTCGTACTTCTGGATCGTGCGCAGTCGCTTGAGGGCCTTGGTCATGGTATCGCCAGAGAGCGCGTTTTCATCCAGGTCTACGAATGCCTTGCGATAGAAATCGGCGCCGCCGGTCGCCAGGGCAATGGCATCGAATTCGGTGGCGACCTGCCAAGTATCACCGCCGCCGGCCACCGGCGTGATGCCCGCAGCTTTGAGCTTGTCGAGGGTATCGACTAGCGAATTCCAATCCGTGGGCATCGAGGCGCCGGCTTTCTCAAGCGCCGATTTGTTGATCCACAGCCAGTTGATGCGATGCAGGTTGAAGGGCACGGCCACGAAATGGTCGTCGCACTGCATGCCCTTGGCGACCGGGCCCGGTAGGATCTTGGACCAGTTCTGCTCCTTGGCGACCTGGTCGATGTTCATGGTCAGCCCAGTGGTGCACCACTGCTGGATCTCGGGGCCCTTGATCTGGGCGGCACCGGGCAGGTTGTTTGATTGGATGCGTGATTTGAGTACCGTTCGGGCGTTCGAGCCACCGCCGCCGGATACGGCGTCGTTGACCATCTTGTAGCCCTTGTCGGCCAGCATCTGCTGCAGCACGTTCATGGACTTGGCTTCCGAGCCAGATGTCCACCAGTTGAGCACGCTGACCTTACCCTTATCGGACGCTCCCAGGGCGGTACCCCCAACGGTCAGTGCCGCGACCGACAGGCCGATGGTCACAGTTTTCTGCAAAAGACTCCGGGTTTTCATTGACTCCTCCCTCTCACCGAGCCGACCGCAGGCTACGGCGTTGTGTTTTACTCGAATACTTGATGCGCTCCGAACGGCGCAATTGCTCAAGCTTCGAGAAAACTTTCGGGGAAGACAACGAAACGATGGTCTAATAGACCCGTGAGTCGTTTTTTAGCTTTCTGGGACCGCTCCCAGAAAGCATTTTCGTATCAGTTTTTTATTTTCGACCTAGTTGTTGTCGAGCGAGGCCAGGGCGCCCTCTAAGGCTGGATACTCAGCGGTTACGATAAAGCAGGGGATGTCGGCTAGATACTCCGATAGCCGCCCGTGCGCTTCGAAACGTTCACGGAACCGGCTGTTACCGATCATCGATTGCAGCCGGGGGACGATGCCGCCGCCGATATAGGCGCCGCCCCGGGCGCCGAGTGTGAGCACCAGATTGCCGGCCGCCGTGCCGAGCATGGCACAAAAATCATCCAGAACGGTGACGCACATATCGCAATCCCCGGCCAGCCCCCGTTCGGTGATATCAGCCGGCTCGAGGGGCTCGGCGGTGAGGCCGTTGAGCTCGCAGTTGGCCTGATACAGATTGACCAGGCCCGGGCCGGAAAGGACCCGCTCGGCCGAGACGTGGCCGAAGCGTCGGGTCAAGATGCCCAGAATCTCGACTTCGCGTTCATCGGCCGGCGCGAGCGTGACATGGCCGCCTTCACTATCCAGGGCATGCCAGCGTTCGCCGAAATGAAACACGCCCGACACACCCAGCCCAGTGCCCGGGCCGATGACCGCACGCGGTGCGTTCGGCTCGCGCTGGCCGTCTGGTGTGATCGGTACCAGCCATTCCCGATCGAGCCGCGGTATGGACAGGGCCAGTGCGGTGAAGTCGTTGATCACCCGAAAGGTCTTGACGCCCAGCTGGCGGCCGAGCTCGGCAATCGAGAACGACCAGGAGGAACGGTTGGTGAAGGCGATATGGTCTTCATAGACCGCCGTGGCCACCGCGATGGCGGCGGCTCGGATGCTGCCGACGTTCTGGTTGGATAGATAGTGGCGAGCAGCATCCGCCGGGCCGTTGAATTCTTCGCAGGGGAGGGTCTGCTGGCCCTGGAGCGCGCCGTAGTCGTCGGCTAGGGCGAACCGCGCATGGGTACCCCCGATATCAGCCACCAGCCGCCAGGAGCTGTCCGGATCACCGGCAAGACCGACACGAGGTTTATCGAACATGGGCACGACTCGGCTAAAGATTGCGAAAACGCTGCCTATGAAGCCATAGCTGCCGTACGAAGGCTAGTCTCGGCACTGCGATGTACATGCTGGGGCCGGGAGCGCGCGCAGCCGGCGAACGCGCCGTGCCGGTCTATACGCGCTATTTTGCGGGCGCGTCAGAACGCGGTTCTGCCCGACATTAGTTGTAGCTCACAAGCCCAAGAAGCGCGCAATCTCGGGGTCATTAAGACCAGACTAATTTCGTTAACAACGATGCGCTTGATCGATCGGCTGCCGCCTGTCGAGTATGCCAAGGCTCGAAAATTAAACAGGAGGAGATATGGTCATTTACGGGGTGGCGCTGTTGGTGGCCTGCCTGCTTATCGGCAAAAGCGTCGGCGAGTTGATCGGTCTGACGATCGGGGTGGACTCGGATGTCGGCGGTGTTGGCATCGCGATGCTGATCTTGGTCTTTGTGGTGTACCGCCTGCAGGAGGCCGGCTGTCTCGCGCTGTCCTCCCGGCGTGGCGTCGAGTTCTGGAGCTCGCTGTATATCCCGATCGTGGTGGCGATGGCGGCGAGCCAGAACGTGCTCGGCGCGGTGACCGGCGGGCCGCTGGCGATCGTGGGAGGCCTGATCGTAGTGGCGGTCAGCTTTGCTCTGGTGCCGGTGATCGCCCGGCTGGGTTCCGGCAAGTATGCCGAACCGTTGCCACCGATCGATGGCGCCACCAACGAAGAAGAGGCCGATCACCATGCTTGAGCGGATTCATGACGTATTCTCCGGTAACGGCCTGATCACCGCGTTTGCGCTGGTGGGCCTGTTGATGCTGGTCTGCAATCTGATTTCTAAATATCTCACGGCCGGGCGTATCCACGGTTCGGCGATCGCGATCGCCGCCGGCCTGCTGTTGTCTTATATCGGGGGTGTGATCACCGGCGGCGAGGATGGCCTAGCCGATATCGCACTGTTTTCGGGTATGGGGCTGATGGGCGGCTCGATGCTGCGCGATTTCGCGATCGTCGCGACGGCCTTCGGCGTCGATGTCAACGAGTTGAAGAAATCTGGCGCCAATGGCGTGATCGCCTTGTTCATGGGGCTGCTCGTGCCATTCACCCTGGGCGGCATCATCGCCTATCTGTTCGGCTATACCGATCCCGTGGCAGTGACCACGATCGGCGCCGGGGCGGCCACTTATATCGTGGGCCCGGTTACGGGTACCGCGATCGGCGCGAGTTCGGAATTGATCGCTTTGTCGATCGCGATCGGGCTGGTGAAATCGATCTCGGTGATGATTATTACCCCGGCGGTGGCCCGCTCGATTTCGCTCAACAACCCCTCTGCAGCGCTCGTGTTCGGCGGCATGATGGGCACGACCAGCGGCGTGGCCGGCGGCCTGGCGGCGACCGATGCCCGACTGGTGCCGTATGGCGCGATGACAGCAACCTTCTATACCGGTTTCGGCTGCCTGCTCGGCCCATCGGTGTTCTATCTGATCGTACGCATGCTGCTCGGCGGCTAAGGTTGGGGCCATGTCGTCATTACGATTCGCCCTGAGCCGATCGCATTATCAGCCCAGCCGCTGTCGGACGCGTTGGTGCGGCTTACGCCCGGATCGTGGCAGCGGCCGAGCGGCGAGCGGCCCGAGGCCGTTATCGGCTCGGGTCGCTGCGTGCTTCGGCGGTTGCCCCCAGGGCGGCCTGTTCGAGGGCGATGATCGCCTCGTCCTCGGCCCGCGAGACCAGATAGCACAGCCCCAGCGTCTGGGCGACCCGCTGTTCGTGGCGTATACGCGTAAACCGCAGCGCTCCCGGGTAGAGTGTGGCAATGCGGCCGGGCAGTACCGCCAAGCCGACGCCGCCACGCACCAGCGACGACAGCGAAAAGATATCGTTGGCCCGAAGCGCGACCCGCGGCGTAATACCGGCGAGCTGGAACATCCGGTAGGCATCGCGGCCCGAGGAGAATTCCTGCGACAGCATCACGAACGACCGCTCCCGAAAGTCGCTCAGATCGACCGGGCTGCGTACGGCGGGGCGGTCACTCGGTGTGGCCAGATACATTTCGTCGTCGAACAAGGGGGCCACCCGTCGGTTCCGGCTGCGATCCATCTCGTGCACGCACATGACCGCAGCATCGATCTCGCCGGCCGCCAGCTTGTCTTCCAGATCGGCGTTGGAGCCGAGCACCAGCTCGATGTTGCAACCCGGCAGGGAATGCTGAAGCGCGGTGATCGTGCGCGGCACCACTTCGATGGTCAGCGAGTACAGCGAGCCGATGCGGAATGTATGCGGGGCGATGCCGGCGGCCTGACGGGTGGCGTCCACGCTGCGCTGGATACCGTCGATGATATCGGCGGCATGGGCTTCGAGCACGGTCGCCGAGGCCAATGGCTCCAGCGCCCGCCCACGGTGGGCAAACAACGGCGCGCCAACGGCCGTCTCCAGCGAGTGGATGGCCTTATGCACCGACACGCTGGACAGCCCCAAGGCCTCGGCGGCCCGGGCCAGATTGCGTTCGCGCATGAACACCAAAAAGATTTCGAGTTTGCGCAGGGTGATTTCGTCGCTGCTGCTCAACTCGCGTCTCCCAGTGGTCGGATTTGCCCGACGTTAATGAACCTAACGACAACTTGATTGATCGCTGCGGGGGGTGATTCTAAGGTCGATCCCGCGGCCCAAGCGATAAGGCGGTATGAGCGAAAATCACGATACACGCAACTGGCGCACCCGCGCCGAGGCCAAGGCCCAACGGCTGGCCGCGGCATCCGAGCATCTCGACGGTAAGCTGGTCGATCGCGAATCTATCGCGGAAGTCCTGTATGCCTGCATCCGCTCCGGCGACCGGGTGATCGCCGAGGGCAATAACCAGAAGCAGGCCGACTTCCTGTCCCGGGCACTGGCGGATCTGGATCCCGAGCGCATCCACGATCTGCACATGATCCAGCCTAGCGTCGGCCGGCCCGAGCATCTGGCGGTGTTCGAAAAAGGCATCGCGAAAAAGCTGGATTTCGCCTTTTCGGGCACCCAGAGCCATCGCATCGGCGCGCTGATGATGGACGGCACGATCGAGGTCGGAGCCATCCATACCTATATCGAGCTTTATGCCCGGCTGTTTGTCGATCTGATTCCGAAGGTCGTGCTCACCGCGGCTTTCAAGGCCGATCGTGCCGGTAATCTCTATACCGGGCCCTCGACCGAGGATTCGCCGGCGCTGGTCGAGGCGGCGGCATTTTCCAACGGCATCGTGATCGCCCAGGCCAACGAAATCGTCGACGATGTGTCCGAACTCGATCGGGTCGATATTCCCGGCTCCTGGGTGGATATCGTGGTCGAGGCTGACCAGCCGTTCTATATCGAGCCGCTGTTCACTCGCGATCCGCGTCATATCACGCCGGTCCAGATCTTCATGGCGATGATGGCGATTAAGGGCATCTATGCCGAGCACGGCGTGGTCTCGCTCAATCACGGCATCGGCTTCAACACCGCGGCGATCGAGCTGCTGCTTCCGACCTTCGGCGAGGAGCTTGGCCTGCGCGGCAAGATTGCCAAAAACTGGGTGCTCAATCCGCACCCCACGCTCATCCCGGCGATCGAATCCGGCTGGGTCGAATCGGTGCACTGCTTCGGCACCGAGCTGGGTATGGAGCACTATGTCGCGGCCCGGCCGGACGTATTTTTCACCGGCCCCGACGGCTCGCTGCGCTCGAACCGGGCGTTCTGCCAGCTGGCGGGCCAGTATGCGGCCGATATGTTCATCGGCGCGACCCTGCAGATCGACCCCGACGGCAATTCCTCGACCGTGACCACCTCGCGCGTCTCTGGCTTCGGCGGCGCGCCGAATCTCGGCAGCGATGCCCGCGGTCGGCGCCATGCCACACCGGCCTGGGCCGATCTGGCCCCGGAAGGCGACGAACTCGGGCGCGGTCGCAAGCTGGTGGTACAGATGGTCGAGACCTTCCAGGCTGGTCTGCAGCCGACCTTCGTCGATCGGCTCGATGCGGTCGCCGTCGCCGAAAAAGCCAATCTCGAGGTCGCGCCCGTCATGGTTTACGGCGACGACACCACCCATTTGCTGACCGAAGAAGGCCTGGCTTATCTATACCGGGCCGAATCGCGCGAAGAACGGCGGGCGATGATCGCGGCCGTGGCCGGGGTTACGCCGCTCGGCCGCTCGGCCGATCCGGCGACCACCGAGCGCCTGCGCAGCCAGGGCAAGGTCAAGCTGCCCGAGGATCTGGGCGTGGCTCGGGCCGATGCTACGAGGTCCAAGCTCGCGGCCTCGAGCATCGCCGATCTGGTCGATTGGTCGGGCGGTTTGTACAACCCGCCGCCGCGATTCAAGAGCTGGTGATGCGTTACTTCGACGACGATACGTGGGGTGTAGCGCCAGCGCCGGCCGGCGAACCGGCCATCGAGTTGGCCGCGATGGCGGTGGCTGCGCTTTGCGATGAGCTGGATCTGACGCCCAAGCCGGGCCTGGTCGATCGTGGCTCGACGGGTGCGCATCTGGATATGGACCATGCACTGATGACGGCCTCGGCGCTGGCTCTGGAGCCAGGGTTCGCGCTGATCGCCCAGGTCTCCCGCGAGGCCGCGGACCCGGTGGCACGCCGCGCCGCGATTGGGGCTGCCGGCCGTGAAGCGGAAGCAGCCATGATGATCGCGACCCACGGCGTGAATACCCATCGCGGGGCGATCTGGGCGCTCGGGCTGATCGTGGCTGCGGCCGCGGCTGGCCCGCGCAGCCATTGGCAGGCCCCCAAGCTGCTGGCCCGGGTGGCCGAACTGGCTGCGATCGACGATCCGGCGTTGCCGCCCAGCCCGATGGCCTCCCACGGCCAGCGCGCGGTAGCCCGCTATCGCGTGGCCGGGGCCCGCGGCGAGGCCATGGCCGGTTTTCGCCAGATCACGACTGCCGGCCTGCCAGCGCTGCGCGCCGGTCGGGCAACAGCGGCCACAGAGACCGCGGCCCGGCTGGATGCTCTGGCCGCGATCATCGCTGTGCTCGACGACACCTGCGTGCTACATCGCGCCGGCGCGGCCGGGCTGGTGGCCGTACAGGACCGGGCGGCTGCGGTGGCAGTGGCCGGCGGCGCGGATACGGCGGCCGGTCGGCGGGCGTTGGCGGCACTCGATGCCGAGCTGATCGCTCGCAATGCTTCGCCCGGCGGGGCCGCCGATCTTCTGGCGGCCACGCTGTTCATCGATCGTCTCGAAACCGCGGCCGAGCGCCGGCGGTCCGTTTTTCAGGAGTCAGACCATGCAAACGCTATCGCTTGATTATCCGGCCGGGGCGCCGGCTGACCGGCGCGCCGTCGTCGGCGTGGTCGGTTCGGGCGATCTCGAAGTGCTGCTCGAGCCGGGCAGCGAAGGCCGCTCGACGGTGGCGATCCGGACTTCGGTCGACGGCGTCAACGACATCTGGCGCGCCGTGATCGACCGTATCTTCGCCGATACGAGCGGCCCGGCCGTCGCACTCGAGATCAACGATTTCGGCGCCACGCCGGCGGTGGTCCGGCTGCGTATCGCCCAGGCCATGGAACAGGCTATGGACCAAACTTCCGGAGGTGGGCAATGAATCCCGCCGAGCTATTGGAACGCCAGAGTTTCGTCGAACTGTCGGCCCGTGCTCGGGTCGAAGGGCTGCTGGACGAGGCCACCATGCGTGAGCTGATCGGGCCGTTTGAGCGCCTGACCTCGCCGTGGCTGGCCAAGCAGGACATCGTCACCCAAGCCGACGACGGCGTGGTGATCGCCCGCGGCACGCTCGATGGCACGAACGTGGTGGTCGCGGCGATCGAGCCGGCCTTTCAGGGCGGCTCGATGGGCGAGGTCGGCGGCGCCAAGATCGCCGGCGCTCTGGAACTGGCCGCCGAGGATGCAGCGGCCGGTAACCCGGTGGTGCCGATCTTGCTGCTGGAAACTGGCGGCGTGCGCCTGCAGGAAGCCAACTGCGGGCTGGCCGCGATCGCCGAGATCCATGCTGCGATCGTCGAACTGCGCGACTGGGTGCCGGTGCTCGGCGTGAGCACTGGGCCGGTGGGTTGTTTCGGCGGCATGTCGATCGCCGCCGGGCTGTGTTCGCAGCTGCTGGTGACCCGTGAGGCCCGGCTGGGCCTAAATGGCCCACAGGTGATCGAGCAGGAGGCCGGGGTTGCCGAATTCGACTCCCGCGACCGGCCGATGATCTGGCAGCTGCTCGGAGGGGCACAGCGTACGGCGATCGGTCTGGCCGACGAGCTGGTCGACGACGACCTGGCCGATATCCGCAGCCGTCTGGCCCGGGCCGTGCAAAAAACGCCGGCGCCGCTGGCACGAACCGCCCATGTCGAGGACTTCCAAGCCTTGCTGGCGGCGATCGACCCGGCCGAACGGGCCGATGCCAATGCCGTACAGACCGCATTCCGCCAACATATCGGAGACGACCATGAGTAACGGCCCCGCCCCGAACAATGCCCCGGACGATGCCCTGGGCGCGCGCTGGCTGGACGCACTGACCGGCTCGGCAGCACCGCTGACCGGCTATCCGGCCAGCGTGCGCGTAGTCGATAGCGAGATCGACGGCCGGGCCGCCCGGTTCATCGCTGTGGTGCCCGATCCGGACAGCCGTTTTCCGCGGGCCCGCAACGGCGAAGTCGGGCTGGCCGAAGGCTGGGGGCTGGCCCGGGCCGTACGCGAGGCGATCGCGGCCGATGCCGAGGCCGAGACACGGCGGGCGATCGTGGCCGTGGTCGACGTGCCTAGCCAGGCCTACGGTCGGACCGAGGAAGCCTATGGCATCCACCAGGCGTTGGCAGCGGCTGCCGAAGCCTATGCCCAGGCCCGCCGGGCCGGGCATCCGGTGATCGGCCTGATCGTCGGGCGGGCCATGTCGGGCGGTTTTTTGGCCCACGGTTACCAGGCCAACCGGCTGATCGCGCTGTCCGGCGCGGCCGTACAGGTACATGCCATGGGTAAGCAGGCCGCGGCCCGTATCACCCAGCGCAGCGTGGAAGGCGTCGAGGCACTGGCCAAGACCATCACCCCGATGGCCTACGACATCGAAAGCTATGCCTCGCTGGGCCTGTTGTATCAGCAGCTTGATGTCGCCGCCGACGATACGAACCAGGCCGATACCGTGCGTACAGCCTTGGGCCAGGCGCTGGCCGATATTGGCGATGGCCGTGCTCTGTCGGATCGCTTCGCTGCGGCTGGGCGGCCGGCATCGACCGAGGTCCGGCGCCGCCTGCGCGAACAATGGGCCGGTTGAATACGGCCGCGCCGACCGATGAGCTAGCCAGTGGCTATGCCGGTCCGCGCGACCGGCCGCCGTTTTATCGCCCGCATGATCTGGTGTATCTGTCGGCCGACGCGTTGCCCGAATCGGCCCCTGACTGGGCTGGCCAGGTGCTCGCGGCCGGTCAGCCGGCCGTGGTGCGACGCGCGCTAGGGCAGGCCGATAGCCTGCCGCTGGGAATCCGCGGTAGCCGCCGCGACCAGCGCCATGCCATTCTGGCGCCGCTCGCGGCGCTGGGCCTATCGATCACCCCGGAGGCATTGGTTTCGGCCGCCCCGGCGGCATGGCGCGTCGCCGATATTCCAGCGCTGGCGGCGCTCGGCGAACTGCGAGCGATCATGGCCGACTGGCCGGGAGGCTGGGGCATCGGCGGGGCCGTAGGCTATGAACTGGCCACGGGCTACGCGGCTACCCACAGCGAATCCGATATCGATGTGATCGTCAGAGCTCCTGGGCGACCGTCGTTCGAAATACTGTCGAATCTGGCACAGCGGTTGGCCGATCTGTCGGTACGCTGTGACGTACAGCTTGAAACACCGGCCGGCGGGGTTGCCTTGGCCGACTGGTTGGGGACGGCCGGCCAGGTGTTGATCAAATCCGATCAGGGACCGTATCTGGCAACTGACCCTTGGGCGATTGCAGCATAGGCGTTATGAGTAGCGTATTTATGTTTCCCGGCCAGGGTGCCCAGCAACCCGGTATGCTTGCGACACTGCCGGATAGCGCCGTGGTTCGCGACACGCTCGCAACCGCCAGTCAGACGCTAGGCGACGATATTTTGGCTCTGGATACCGCCGAGGCACTGGCCGAGACCCGGGCGGTACAGATCGCGCTTACGGTGGTCGGGGTGGCGGCAGCACGTCACTTGATCGAGCAAGGCGCGCCGCCGGCGGCGACCATAGGGCTATCGATTGGCGCTTGGCCAGCGGCCGTTATCACAGGAGCGATGGATTTTAGCGATGCCCTGCGGCTGGTCGCCGAGCGCGGTCGCCTGATGGGCGATGCCTATCCGCACGGCTATGGCATGGCTGCCTTGATCGGCCTCTCGGTGCCGCAGGTCGACGCGTTGCTCGAGAGGCTGAACGCGGCCGGGCAGGCTGGCGAGCGGTTATATCTGGCCAATGTGAACAGCGATCAGCAGATCGTGGTCGCCGGCTGCGACGCCGATCTGGCGCGGTTGGCCGAGTCCGCCTCTGAGGCCGGGGCGCAGCGCGTACAGCGCCTGGCCATGGCGGTGCCGTCGCATTGTCCGCTGCTGGATGCGCCGGCCGGGGCTCTGGCCGACGCCGCCGAGCCCCAGGCTTTCGGCGCACCGCGGCTGGCGTATTTTTCGGCCAATCGGCGCCGCCGGCTCTGGACGGCGGCCGATCTGCGTGACGATCTGGTCTACAACATGGCACGTACCGTCTACTGGGCCGATACCGCGCGCATCGTCGACGAATCGGGTTTTTGCCTGGCCGTGGAAATGCCGCCAGGGCGCACGCTGACGCGTCTGCACCCGGCAGTCGAGGCGCCCGGCGAAGCGATCGCGGTGGCCGATGCCGGCTGGGACAATGCGGCAGCACTGATTCGCCGCGCTGAATAAGCACGGTCCGGCCTGCGTGGCCGGGGGCGAGCCCGGCTGGCATAATGCCGGCCTCTTGATTCGGCGCGCCGCCGCAGCCCGCGGCGTGATTCAGCGCGCCCCATCGGCTGCCTGCCGGCAGCGCAAGGAGTTCTCGGTATGGCTGAAACCGCCCAGACGCGGGGCGAGTACGTGCTTATGGTGTGCGTGCTCGGTCTGCTGACGGCCGTGGCGCCGTTTTCGATCGACACGTATTTGCCGGCGATGCCGGCGCTGGCCAAGCAGTTCGCGGCCGACCCGGCGCACGTCCAGTACAGCCTGAGTCTGTTCTTCGTAGGGCTGGGCTCGGGGCAGCTGCTTTATGGGCCGCTGTCGGATCGCTATGGGCGCCGGCCGATTCTGTATTTCGGCCTGGCCCTGTATCTGGTCGCCAGCTTTTTCTGTGCGATCGCGAACTCGGTCGATATGCTGATCGTGGCCCGGCTGATCCAGGGCCTGGGCGCGGCCGCCGGCCCGGTCATGGCCCGGGCGATCGTGCGTGATCGTTTCGAGGGCGCCAAGGCGGCCAGTGTGATGTCGTTCGTGGTCATGGTCATGGGCGCGGCCCCGCTGCTTGCGCCGATGCTCGGCAGCCTGATTCTGTTCGCCGGCGAATGGCAGCTGATCTTCTGGTTTCTGGTGGGGTATTCGGTGGTCGCGCTCGCCGCGCTGGCGGTGCTGCTGGCCGAATCCCATCCCCAGCATCGCCGGGTCCGCGACCGCAGCCTGATGGACCAGTACATCGGCTATGTGGCGTTGGTCAGCCGCCTGCCGGTGTTTCTCTACTTGATCTGTGGCTCGCTGATGTTCGGCGCGCTGTTTTCTTATGTGGCCGCCAGCTCCTTCGTTTACGTCAATCAGTTCGGAGTCGACGAATCGCTGTTTGGCTTCTATTTCAGCTTTAACGTGGTATCGATGCTGATCGGGACGTTCACTAACGGCCGCATCGTCGAGCGTTTCGGCTATCGGGCGCTGTTGGGGGTGGCGGTATTGAATACGTTGACCTGTGCACTGGTTCTGTTGGCGACCACGCTGACCGGCTTCGGTGGTTTCTGGGGGGTGGCGGTGCCGCTGTTTTTCCTGCTGTCCACGGTCGGCGTGGCGGGGGCGAATACGGTCGCCGGTCTGCTCGATCTGGCCCCCGATGCGGCCGGTGCCGCCTCGGCATTGTTCGGCGTGTTCCAGTTCGCCATGGGCGCGCTCGCGACCTGGGCCGTGGGCCTAGTCGGCGGCGATGCTCGGGCCATGGCGATCGTGATGGCGGTAGCCGCCTGCGGCGCCGTACTGGCGTATCTGGCCCTGCGTCGTTTCGCGCCAGCACCGGGGGAACCCGCCTAGGGCGTGTCGTCGTAAGAGCCGCCACCGCACGACGCCCGCCCATCGGGTCAGGCAAGGCGCAGGCCGCCGAGCGTGGCGGGCCGCACGGTCAAGGCCCGCCACGCCACCTGGCACGATGGGTTGGCATCACCGGTAAGCGTACGCGCTCTCGAGGCGGCCATCCGGCGTTATCGTTCGTTCACGTGGCCGGGCCACCCCACGCTCACAATGTCTTGCCGGCTCAGGGGCGCGGGTGCGGCGGTATCTCATGACGACACGCTCTGGGGCGTTGTCGCAAGCTGGCCCGTGCCCGATCGGCTGGCGGTCAGAGTGCTGGCCTGTGGCCGTCGTTATGGTAGCGCCACGTTAATGCTGGGGGCCGAGTCCGGCTCGGCCCCCAGCATCGCGACCTTATGCTCTTGTGTGTCTGCTCGGTGCGATGGGCAAATACCCAGCGGCGTTCGTGGATGCATCTAACCCTTGGGCGCTGCCCGCTCGGGCAGTCCCCAGAATACAAAACCGGCGATGAGTGCCAGGGTTGCATCGGTGGTCGAGATGGCCGCTGCGGTCGTGATCATGGCCAGCGCTTCGACCAGCAACAGCAGTACAGCCAGGGCGAGTCCAGCGAGCCGCTTGTCGAGGCCGAGCACGCCCAGGCTCCAGATCAGTCCGCCGATCGGGTAGAAACGGGCGATCGCATGGCGTGCCGTATCGAGCGCGTGTGCGGCTTGCAAGTCCTGAAACGGTAGACCACTGGCCTGGCCATCGGCCAGAGCGTTGGTGAGCAACAACAGGCTGAGTAGCACCGTCGGCACGCCGATACGCCAGCCTCGAACACAGGGCGCCAGCGCCCACCACAGAGCTGCGGCGGCCAATGCACCGAGCCACTCGGCGGCCGACAGCCAGATGTTGAGTATCACGATCTGGCCGACGAATACGCCGGCCATCAATCCCAGCAACGCCAGGCGGGCACGGTGTAGGCCGATGAGATGCCCGACCAGGGCGGCGGCCAGCAGCCAGTTGGTGAGTCCGTGTAGCAGCCGAATCGGCGTGATATCCGGCCGCTGCCAAAGACGGCCCAATGCATCCATATACCAGCCCATATTCAGGGTCGGCAGGAACGGATACAGCTCGATCACCGCAAAGGCGAGCAGTAGGATCCAGACCACCGGTTGGCGCAGGTCGCCGACCGGGCGGGCGATGTGCGGCGGCATCCGGATGGCGATCAGGCCGCCGAGCAGCCCGCCGGCGACGTTCAGATAGACATCGGTCAGCGTGGTCTTGCGGCTGCCGTCATAGAACTGGGCCAGTTCCATCGAAACACACAGAATCAGGCTCGACACGCCGGCCCAGAATGCTTGGCGCCGCACGCTGGCACGCGGTGCCAAGGCCAGGGCGACAAACAACCCGAGCGGCATGTAAAACACCACATTGCCGATGAAACCGCTGAGCGACTGCCCCGGGGTACGCCAATGGGCCAGCAGGCAGCCGATCGCACTGCCGGTGCTGGCATGAAACTCGAACGGCGACAGCGAACCGTAAATAATGAACACCACGCTCAACAGCGCAGCGACGACATAGCGCGGGGTCATAGCCTGTCCCTTGCCAGGAGCGTTAGAGCAGCCAGACCCCGCTCGTACAGGCGTTGGTCGACCGGCGTCGAGATACAGGACAAAGGTCCACCAAAGAACGATGCGAGGGCGGCTCGGCACGGGCCGGCAATGTGTCAGGATAGCGGCATCCTCGAACTGACACTGAATAGCCATGTCTTCGAACAGGCCCAAACGTATTCTGTTTACCGGCGGCTCGGGCAAGGCCGGGCGCCATGTCGTGCCCTATCTGCTCGACTGCGGCCATACCGTGGTCAATATCGATCGCACGCCGCTGGACGATCCCCGGGTGCATAATTTGATCGCCGACATCACCGATTCCGGGCAGATGTTCAATGCGCTGTCGGCCTATGCCCATCTGGGCGAGCTGGAGGAGGCCAACGGCGGGCCGAAACCCTTCGATGCCGTGGTCCACTTCGCAGCCATTCCGCGGATTCTGGTCACGCCGGACAATGAAACGTTTCGCATCAACACCACCGGCACCTACAACGTGCTGGAAGCCGCGACCAAGCTCGGCATCCGCAAGATCGTGTTTGCCTCGTCGGAAACCACCTACGGCATCTGCTTCGCCGACGGCGAAGTCAAACCGGACTTCCTGCCGGTGACCGAGGATCATCCGACCGATCCGATCGACAGCTATGCCATGTCCAAGGTCTGCAACGAAGCTACGGCCCGGGCGTTTGCCAAGCGCAGTGGTGCCGATATCTACGGGCTGCGAATCGGTAACGTGATCGAGCCGCACGAATATGCGACCTATTTCCCCCGCTATTTCGACGATCCGGCGCTGCGTCGGCGCAATATCTTTTGCTATATCGATGCCCGCGATCTGGGCCAGATCGTGGATCGCTGTCTGGCGGTAGACGGGCTCGGCTTCGAGATGTTCAACGCCGGCAACGACCATAACTCTGTGGATCTGACCACCGCAGAGATCATCGAACGCTTTTATCCTGGGGTGCCGGTCAAAGCCGAGCTCGGTGAATACGAGGCGCTGTACTCGAACCGCAAGATCCGCGACGTGCTCGGCTTTGTCGAAGCTCATCCCTGGCATCGACAGGTTACGCCGCCGACCAAGGCGGGCTAGCGCTCGCTCGGGGCCGCCTCTGGCTAGCCGGCGGCGGCCCCGAGTGCCAGCCGGGCGAAGCTGGCCAGCCAATGGCTGCCCATGTAGTCAGTCTCTAGGTCGGTCAGCCCGGCGGCCAGATGCTGGTCGGCCGTTTCGTGCATCAGCGCAACGCGGGGATCGTCTTCGGGTAGCGTCGCGGCGAGCGTATGCCAGCACCAGGCTCGGCTCAGGTTGAGACCGTTCAGGTGGGCCAGCTTGCCGTCGCTTTGGTCGGAGACGATCGCTGGGGTGAACAGCGTAGCCGGCTGGCGCTGTGCCAGCGCCGGGAAATAGCTGTCGAACCAGCGTGCGAACGCATCGGCTTCGAGTACACGTTGCATCGCCAGTGCCTCGACCAGCGCCGGCGACAGGAATTCGTCGCCCGAGGGTTCCCAGGCCGGCTGGCCTTGGTCGCGCCCGTACCAGCGCGCGGCCTGTTCGCGCAGGACCACCGCCAGCGCTTCGTTGCTGGTGGCCGTGCCATAGTCGAGGCCCAGCACGGTGGCGAAAGCGCTGTTGCTATGCACGCCGGCCCGGATCGGATAAGTCTGTTTCGGCCAGAATTCCTGCCATAGCTCGACGATGATCTGGCACAGCGGCGCCAGCGTGTCGCCGGCCCGCCGTAGCTCGCGGTCCGGATGCTGGTCCAGTTCGGCGGCAAGTTTGACGAACCAGGCCCAGCCATAAGGGCGTTCGAAGCTGGCGCGGCCAGGAGCTTCGAAATAGCGGACTTCCGCGGCGACGGCTTCTGGCCGGATGCGGCGGGCAAACAGATCGCGGATCGCCGTGACGCGCGACGGCGACAGGTCGCCGTCGGCGGCCAGCCGAGCGAGCAACCAATAGCTGTGTACGCAGGAATGCCAGTCGAAGCTGCCGAAAAAGATCGGATGCAGTTCGGCGGGTGTGCCAACGTCGGCCGGACTATTCAGCCGATGGGTGATGTGGTTGGGGAATTCGCGTTCAACATGGCTAAGGGCGATGGCCGCCAGCCGGTCGGCGGTCGCGGTTTCGAGTAAGGGCATCGGAACGGTCCGGTGTTAATAGCGGAAAACGAGCAGGTTCATCAGTAAGATATTGGCGATGAGCAGGATCAGGGCGGTCGGTAGCTGGACCTTGATCACGGCGTTCTGGTCGGGCAGCTCGAGCAGGGCGGCCGGCACGATGTTGAAATTGGCCGCCATGGGCGTGGCCAGTGTGCCGCAAAAGCCCGAAAGCATGCCGATCGCAGCCATGATCGCTGGATTGCCGTGCAGATCGTGCACGATGAACGGCAGGCCGATGCCCGCGGTCATGACTGGAAAGGCCGCAAACGCATTGCCCATAATCACGGTAAACAGTGCCATGCCGATGCAGTAGGTCGCGGTGACCACCCCGGGTGCAGTCATCGGTACGACGCCGGTGATCAGGTTGGCCACCGTTTCGCCGACGCCGGCCGCAGCGAACAGCCCGCCGAGGGCTGCCAGCATTTGCGGCAGCACCGCGGCCCAACCGATCGTATCCAGCAGGCGTCGGCCCTCGGTCAGCGAGATCTCCGGCCGTTGTCTGAGCATGATCAAAGCCACGGCCAGCGCGACCAGTACGCCGCAGCCGAGCGCGATTAGGGTCGTGTGGTCGGTATCGATCAACGGTTGGCCGCCGATGTATACATAGCGAAAAGCCACGGTGCCGATCACCGTGACCAGCGGTACGGTCAGAGCCGGGATGAATAGCCGGTAGCCGAAGCGGGCTGCGCCGTGACGGCGCTCCTGGCTCGCATGGGTCGGTCGCTGCGACTGGCCCAGCCCACCGAAGGCGGCGAGTACCACCGAGGCCAGCACCAAACAGCCGGCCAGAAAAGCGCTCATCAAGCCGCCGAAAATCAGGATCACGGCGTTGAGCCCCCAGAATCCGGCGCTGCGGAAACGGCGAGGATTATCGCCATCGAAGGCGTTGATGACGGCAACGGCGGCAAAGAACAGGCCGTTGAGCACATACAGGGTCGGCAGGCCGATCATCGGCGTTCGGCCGTGGCGGCGGGCAGGACGCTATGGCGTGCGATATCGCGGTCCAGAAGCCATAGCCGAATCGCCTGGACGATCAGCGCACAAAGCGCACTCGGAATTGCCCATTGGGCAAACGTCAGCGGTGCAATGTCGTAGCCATGGCCGGCCAGAAAGCCCTTCATTAGCAGAATCGAGCCGACCGCGATGAAGACATCCTCGCCGAAAAAGGCGCCGATATTGTCGACCGCGGCGGCGTGGGCACGAATCCGGTAGCGCAGCTCGTCGGCGAGCGAACCGCCATGGCTGGCGGCAGCGGCTTCGGCCATCGGTGCGATCAGCGGACGCACCATCTGTGGATGCCCGCCCAGCGATAACAGCCCGAGCGCGGCCGTGATCTGGCGAAACAGTAAATACAGTGTCAGCAGGCGCCCGGTGGTGGCCCGGCGCATGCGCCCGATGAGTTTCTGGGCCTGTTCACGCAGCCCGCAGCGCTCCAGCAATCCGATCACCGGCAGGATGAACCAGACGACGGCCAGATAGCGGTTGTCGACATAGGCCGAGCCGAGCGCGGCGACCACATCGTGCAGGCCGAGGCCGCCGGCAATGCCGGTCGCCAGTCCGGCAACCGTGACCACCGCTAAAGCGTTCAATCGCAGGGCAAAGCCGAGCACCACGATCGCGATGCCGATCAAGGGCCATGGATCCATATCTCGTCCTCGATGGTTTGCGGCCGGATTATCGACCACCGGTGCGATCGCAATCGATTAGCAAAAAGTGTTCCGCCCGCCAAAAGCCCAATAGCGCGTGTATGGATCACCTTGGTTATCCTATGGCGTTAGTTCATTGTTCGGTCCGAAGGACGGCCGCCTTGCGCATACTGATCACCGGCGGCGCCGGCTTCATCGGATCCGCGCTGATCCGTCGTCTGCTGGCCTACAATCTGCACACCGTCATCAACGTGGATGCGCTGACCTATGCCGCGTTGCCCGGAGCGCTGGCCGAGGTCGAGGATGCGCCGCGCTATCGTTTCGAACATGCCGATGTGCGTGATCGCGTGGCCTTGGACGATATCTTCGACCGTCACGGCCCGGACGGGGTGATCCATCTCGCCGCCGAATCGCATGTCGATCGTTCGATCGCCGGGCCTGGCGCGTTCGTGACCACTAATGTGAATGGGACCCACTGTCTGCTCGAAGCGGCGATGCGTTACTACAATCGGCTCGATGCGGCACAGCGCGCTGCGTTTCGGTTTTTGCATGTCTCGACCGATGAGGTTTATGGCAGTGCAGGGCCGGGCGAGACCTTCGATGAAAACGCGCCCTATGCGCCGAACTCGCCTTATGCTGCGAGCAAAGCCGCAGCCGATCACCTGGTGCGGGCCTGGCGCGAGACTTATGGCCTGCCGACCCTGATTTCGCACGGTGCCAACACCTACGGGCCGTTTCAGTACCCGGAAAAACTGGTGCCGGTAGCCGTCTATCATGCTCTGTCCGGAGGCGAAATCCCGCTCTATGGCCGCGGCGAGCAACAACGCGACTGGCTGCACGTCGATGACCATGCCGAGGCGCTGTTACGAATCTTCGAAGACGGTCGAATCGGCGCTCGCTACAACATTGCGACCGGTAACACCCGGAGCAACATCGAACTGGTCCGCCGGATTTGCGAACTGGTCGATCGTGCCGCGCCTCAGGCGGCACCGAGCGCCCGTCGGATTCGATTCGTCATGGATCGGGCCGGCCACGACCAGCGCTATGCGCTGGATACCTCGCGTATTCGCGACGAGCTGGGTTGGGCGCCGCAGATCGGTCTGGCGACCGGCCTAGCGGCGACGGTGCGCTGGTGTGTCGATCACCCGAAGCTGCTCGAGCTGATAGGGCGCGCCTAGGATCGGTCGAGGCCCCGTCCGAGATCGCTTGGCGCCTGCCAAGGAATAGGCTGCCAAAAAAAACCGGTGCTGCGTCATGGCGTGCTATGGCCGAGGCGTGCGCCGCCGCAGGGCGACCTGGGCGTATTGGGCCCAGGCGGGCCAGGCCGAAGAGAAAAGCGCTGCCGTAGGGAGATCTGGCGCGATCGTTCAACGTATTGCATAGCGAGGCGGCGTTTCTAGCACGGGGCTTGCTCTACGTTCGGCGTTGGGCGCGGACTCGCATCATGCATCAACGCCCCCAGCACGCTGGCGTCAAGCGATGGCGCGGGGGCGGTGCGCAAGCCGCCGCGCGTTGTTCCCTAAAATCTCCGCCGGCCCATCGGGCGCCGCCGGCCGCGCGCCGCCGCGCCTGCTATGCTCGATGCATGATTGCCACGAGGTCGGCCATGCGATACATCAAGATAACCATCGCGGCGGTTTTGTGGCTCGGGCTGGCGGTGCTGGGGCCGGCGTCCGCGGCGTCGAGGACCTTCGAGACCGCGCTCGAAACCAAAGCCGGGCCGCTCGAACTGCATATCGTGCAACACGCCAGTTTCGTGCTGCGCTGGAATGATCGGGTGATCTATGTAGATCCGGTCGGCGGTGCCGAGGCCTATGCCGGTCTGCCGGCGCCGGACATCGTGCTGCTCACGCATCCCCATCCCGACCATCTGGATCCCGAAACCTTGACCGGCTTGGACACCGGCCGGGCTGTGTTCGTCATGCCGTCTTCGGTGGCCGAACGGCTCGACTCGCGGCTCGGTCGCGAGCAGATCGTGCTCGGCAACGGCGAGGCGAGCGATCGGCTCGGGAATGGTCTGCGCGCCGTGCCGATGTATAACCTGCCTGCATCGCCCCAGGCTTATCATCCAAAGGGCTGGGGCAATGGCTATGTGCTCACGCTGGCCGATCGTCAGATCTATATCTCGGGCGATACCGAGGGCACGCCCGAAATGCGCAGCCTGACCGATATCGACCTGGCGTTCGTGTGCATGAATCTGCCCTACACGATGGATACGGCACAGGCAGCCGATGCCGTTCAGGACTTTGCCCCGGGGATCGTCTATCCCTACCACTATCGCGGTCAAGACGTGGCCGATTTCCAGCAGCGGCTGCAGGCCCGCGATTCGGACATCCAGATACGGCTGCGCGATTGGTATTCGGGCGCCTGATGGGCGGCCCAACGCCGCAATAATTTGGCCGCCAGGGTAGGTGGCGCTGCTAATATCGCCCGCCTTGGCTTCCAACCGGTCGTCGTGGATGACGTCGGAACGCAAAACCGCACTGGCCAGTCTGACCATCGTGCTGGCCGGCTGTATCTGGGGCTTGTATTGGCTGCCGGTACGTGCCCTGGAGCAGGCCGGCTTGGGCGGCGCCCTGGGATCGCTGGCGGTGGTCGTCGTGGCGCTGGTGCTAGTACTGCCGCTGGCTTGGCGCCGCCGTGATCCCCGCGGCGTGGATTACGGCGGCGCCGCTGCGACAGCGGTCGGCGGCACTGCTTTCATGCTGTATTCCGTAGGCCTCGTGGAAGGACGGATCGCGTCGGTGATTCTGTTGTTCTATCTCACGCCCGTCTGGACCACGCTGATCGAGGTTGCGGTACTGCGCTGGCCGGTGCCGTGGCTACGTTATCCGGTGATCTTGCTGGGCCTGATCGGCCTAGGCCTGGTGCTCGGGGCCGATGGGGGCTGGCCGTTGCCGCGGGCGGCCGGGGAATGGCTTGGTCTGCTGGCCGGCCTGCTTTGGTCGCTGGGTACGATCGGCATGCGCGCGCGGCCCGAGCTGCGCCCCCTGTCCGGGACGACCTTCTTTTTGCTGGGTGCGTTGCTGGCCGGCCTATTGCTCTGGGCGACGCTGCCCACGACCGCCGCTATCGAGCCGAATATGAACGCCGGGGCGATCGCGTGGCTGGTGGCCGCCGCACTGGTCTGGTGGAGCGGATCGATGCTGGCCTTGGTGTGGGCCGCGGCGCGGTTGGAGCCGGCGCGGGTCGGCATTTTGTTGATGAGCGAGGTTTTGGTCGGGGTTGTATCAGCGGCCCTGTGGGCCGGCGAGACGATGGTGCCGATTCAGATGCTTGGCGCGTCGCTATTGGTGGCCGCCGGTGTGCTCGACGCGCTCTTGGGCTGAGGCCAGATCGGCAGCTGGCCCGGGCGACGGCCCGCGCCGTGCGCTCGGGGCATCTGCATTCGTGCCGGCTATCGGTTCGGGGGCGAGTGAAGCCAGCACCCAAGTAGCCAGAACTGCGATCACGGCGTCGGTGATTTCGGCCGAACGCCCCGGCAGATGGGTTTCCAGTAGGCTGGCCAGGAACAGCCCGGCAGCCACCAGCGTGCCGGCGATCGTATAACGCAGGCCGACACCGCGCAGCAGCCACAACAGGCTGGTGTAGAGGAATAGTTTTTCAGCCAGGGCCTGGGTATTGGCTGCCATCGAGCCGTGCAATATGGAATAGAACGGGATCCAGCCGAAGCTGTGGCCATAGCTGCCCCATTCGAAGGGCAGCAGACGTTCGCCGAGTACGATCAGTGCCAGCAGTACGGCCAGAAAACCGCAGACCCTGCGGCGGGACGCACTCGCCAAGAGCTGCCAGACGATGACCACGCACGGCAGGGCAATGAGTTCTGCGGCCGACAAATGGTTATGGGTAATGCCGACCTTGGCAGCGGCGACCACCAGTACCGCGGCTCCGATCAGCCAGCGGCTACGGCGTGGACCGGCCAGGTCCGCGAGCATCAACGCGACCACCAGCCAGATCACCAGGTAACGTGCGATATCGAAGGCTGCCGGATGGGGGGCATAGACTACTGGCTTGAGTGCCTGCCAATAGGCATGTAGATCGATCGTGGGCACATAGGGAAAAAGCCGGTAGCCCAGAAACAGTAGGATGATGAGTGCTGCGACCTGACGTGCCGGCGCATGCAGGTGGATCGGGCCGGTCAGATAGCGGGTCAGTGGGGCGGCTAGCAATCCGCCGACCAAGGTGCCTCCGACGTTGGGGTAGACGTCGGTCAGCGTGGTCATGCGACCCGCATCGAAGAACTGGATGATCTCGATGCTCAGGCACAACAGGGTGCCAATCAGCGTGATCACGACGATCCGTAGCCAACGCGCGCGATGGGCGCTCTGGGCGGCAACGCCGAACAGGCCGAGCGGTATATACAGCGCGATATTGGCTACCAGACCCGAGGGTGGCTGCTGGTCCATATCATGGCTCAGAAACAGCGTGCGGATCGCCTCGCCGAGAGAACCGGCCTGGAAATGGAACGGATACAGCGAGCCGTAGACGATGAAGGCGAGGGCTAATACGGCCGCGCCGATAAAGCGACGATAGGGATGGGCATTCGGCATGGGCCTATTCTAGCCGGGGCCAACCTAATCGTGCCCGAATGACCGCCCACGCCGATCCAGGCGATCGCCACCCGGACCTGGCCTACGGCCAGTCCGGGCCGTGTAGGGCAGAGCGATCGGCGATGTGCGCTCGAGGTCAGCGCGGATCGATTATTGTGCCATCCGAACGTCGTCTCGCAGTCCGCCTCGCCTGTTCAGCACAACCGCAACACCTAAGAGCGCGATGGCTGATTTGGCTTAGGCGGCCGCATCACAGGACGGACCCTGTTGTCGGGCGATCCAGTCATCGTCTCGCGTCGCACGATACCGCCGCGTTCGCGCCTTTTTGTTGTTCATCGGCGTTTTATTAGGGCGTGCTTGGCGCAGACTCGTGCGCAGCATGCGGGTCGAGGACAGCGCAGTCGTGGGATTCGAGTTCTTCGGTCGAGGCGACGTTGCCGCGTTCGCGATTCACGTGAGTGGCCAGAAGCACCAACGATTGAGCGTCGAGCGCGGTCAGCGCCAACCCGTAGTCGGCCATGTGCTGGCCGGCGTCGGCATGCTCGGCCAACAGGTGGGCCGCGCTCGTCTGCTCGAGCAGGGCCGAGGATACACGGCGGGCGATATAGCGATGTCCGGCCAGTTCATCCGGCAGTCGCTGCCAATGCGCGCTGATTTGGGGCGCCATGCGCTGCAGGCGTTGGCGTACCGCAGGCTTCACACAAGAGATATGGATATGCAGCTGGTTCTGGGAGCGGCCGTGGGGCGAATTCAGCGCCAGTAGGATCGCATCGTCGCTGATCGGTTGGTCGTAGCGCTGTGCCATGACCTGGCGCGACTGCCAGGCGCGCGCGAAGAAATGCGGCGCATCCGGGGCCGAGAATGCTGGGCTTTCAATGCCCTCGATACGCGAAGTCGGAATCAGCAGATACTGCAATGGGCCGACCAGATCCTTGAGCAGCGCATATCCCGTCTGCCGATCGACCTTGGTACACGGCGTCGGTTGCTTGCCCTGTTCGGCGTGCGGTACGCAGCGATCGTGAACGATATGCCAAAGCGCATCCGGGGTGCCGGCTTGGGCCAGCCCCGGGCTACACACGGTAGCGATCAACAGCATGATGGCCCGGCCCATCATGCGCTACGGCCGATGGAGGCGATCGTCCACTGTCGAATCGATCGTCCTCGGGGGCGGCCGGCGGCTGGGTTCATTACGCCAAGCCGGCTGAATGCTTGGCTCGTAGGCCCGCCGGCCTTGAAGACGAACACCACGATTGGGGCCGCGCGAGTCGAACCGCCGACGACTACCGATGCCGGGTGCATGAACAGACTTTGATGACAGGATGATGCTGCCCAGCCTAGCGCAGGGCGATATCCGTGTCGCTCGGGATGCGCAGGTGGTATAGCACGTGCATGATGCACCAGTACCCTCGAAAGGAGCCCCTCTATGGCTTCCTCCACGACCCGTCGTAGCGGGGTGATCCCGCCACATATCCTCGATCGGCTGCTCGAACGTGGCCCCGATACCCTCAAGCAGTGTGCACGACGCACCCGGGAAACCGACGATGCCCTGCGGGCTGCGGTGGTACCCACGCGTCGCAACGGCGTCAGAGCCCCCGCCGAAGCGGAACTACAGCGTACGATCTACGATGCCGGCCATAGTCGTACTCTGCCCGGCCAACCGGCACGTGACGAAGGCCAGGCGGCCGTAGGCGATCGGGAAGTTAACGAAGCCTACGAGGATCTTGGCCAGACCTGGCGTTTCTATAACGAGGTTTTTGATCGTAACTCGATCGATAACGAAGGCCTGCCGTTAATTGGCAGCGTGCACTACGGCCAGGATTATCAGAATGCGTTCTGGAACGGTCGCGAGATGGTGTTCGGCGACGGCGATGGCCAGGTTTTCCATCCGTTCACGCGGGCCTTGGATGTCGTGGCCCACGAGCTGACCCACGGTGTGACCGAAGTCACAGCCGGGCTGGCCTATCAAGGGCAGTCTGGGGCGTTGAACGAGTCGGTTTCGGATGTGTTCGGAGTGATGACTGCCCAATATGCCGCCGGCGAGACCGCGGATCAGGCCGATTGGCTGATCGGCGCGGCCCTGTTGACCGATCAGGTCAACGGCGTGGCGCTGCGCTCGATGGCCCGGCCCGGCAGCGCCTACGACGATCCTATGCTGGGCCAGGATCCCCAGCCGGCGACCATGAACGGCTATGTCGAAACCCGCCAGGACAACGGCGGCGTGCATATCAATTCTGGTATCCCCAACCATGCGTTCTACCGGGCGGCCACGGCGCTCGGCGGCTACAGCTGGGAAACCGTCGGCCCGGTTTGGTATGCCACGCTTCGCGATACCCGGCTGTCGGCCGATGCCGATTTCGCGGCTTTCGCAGGCGTCACCATGGCCAACGCCCGTGAGCAGTCCAGCGGCGATGTGTTGGATGCTCTGCGCCAAGCCTGGCAGGACGTCGGCATTACGCCTGCCGAGGGCTAGTGGCGATGATCCGGTCGACCGAGCTACCAGACGATGCCCGCATCTGGCTGGCCCGAGAAGGCGGTTTCGTAGCGGCGCCGGGTCTGTCCCGGCCCCGCGAGATCGCCTTGGTCGATTGTCGGGACGATCAACGCTTGGCCATACGCCGGGTGCTCGATGCGTGTCGGCTGCAGGCCGTACCCGCCGCGGGTGCGGCCGATCAACGCTTTTTTCGTATCGTGATCAGCCGCGACAGCGAACCCGATACACCGCTGGATGAGCTACTGATTGACGAAACCCATGCGCCCACCGACCTGGTCAGCCTGTGGCAGAACGGGCCCGAGTGAACCTGCCGCGGCAGCTGCCGTGCCATAGCCACAAAATACAGACCGCCCGTCACAGGCGGCCCAGCAGACCTTCCCCGCCAGGCGATATGGCGGCGCGCCGGCCCTGATGTACAGCATCGGGTCGACGCTTTTTAGAATCGATAACCCCCCGCAGTTTTTTGGAGCCCCAATGGAATACCGCAATCTCGGACTAAGCGAACTGCAGACTGCGCCGCTGATCTTTGGCGGCAACGTGTTCGGCTGGACGCTAGACGAACAGGCCAGTTTCGACATGATCGATGCCTGGCTGGACGCCGGTTTCAACATGATCGATACCGCTGACGTCTACTCGAAATGGGCCGACGGCCATTCCGGCGGCGAGTCGGAGACGGTGCTCGGGCGCTATTTCGCCGCCCGCGGCAATCGCGACCGGATCACGCTGGCCAGCAAGGTAGGCATGGAAATGCCCGATGCCGGCGAAGGCCTGTCTCGGGAATGGATCATCACCGAGGTCGAGAACTCGCTGCGGCGGCTGCAGACCGATTATCTCGATCTGTACTTCGCCCATATCGATGATGATCGCACGCCGCTGAATGAAACCATGGAAGCCTTCGACCGGCTGATTAGCGATGGCAAGGTCCGCAATCTCGGGGCCTCGAACTATGACGGTGCACGCTTGGTCACCGCCCTCGGCGCCGCCCGTGATTTGGAAGTGCCCCGCTACGAGGTATTGCAGCCGTTTTACAACCTCTATGACCGTTTTGATTACGAAAACGATCTGGCGGAAATCTGTCTCGAGCACGACCTGGGCGTCACGCCGTACTTTTCGTTGGCCAGCGGTTTCTTGACTGGCAAATACCGGAGTCGTGAGGATGCCGAAGGGCGGGCGCGTGCCCCGTTCGTCGACAAATACTTCGACGATCGCGGCATGCGTATTCTGGCGGCTCTGGATGCCGAGGCCGAGCGCTTCGATGTGACCCCGGCGGCGATCTCGCTGGCCTGGCTGATTGCCCAGCCGAGCGTGACTGCACCGATCGTTTCGGCGACCTCCCAGTCGCAGTTCGAACAGCTACAGGCCGCTGCCAGCGTGACCCTCGATACGGCCGCACTCGAGCGTCTGAACGCAGCCAGTACTGCCGACGAGACGGTCGCCGAGTAATCGACGACCTTAGCCCTGACCGGGGCACGCCGGTCAGGGCCGTTTGCGCTGTACTCGGCCGGACGCGAGACGCCCGGCCGGTGCCGGTGTTTGCGTTTAGAAGCGCACCGATACCGAGGCGTCGACGGTACGCGGCGCGGCGAGTTCCGCACTGGCGCTGCCCGAGCCGCTATAGCCGTTCAGGCCGCCCGGATGGATATTGGTCCAGTAGTGGGCATCGGTGGCGTTGTTGAGCATGACCCGAAAGGTCGTGCCATGCCCGGTGATGCGCGTGTCGTAGCTGGCGCCCAAGTCTACGGTCGCCTCGGCCGACACATGGTCGCTGCCGCGATTGTTCGTGTTCCGGCGGCTGAAATATCGGGCATTGGCGCTGACCGACAGCCCAACGATCGAGGGTAGGTCATAACGCAGCAGCATGTTGGCCGTGACATCGGGCAGGCCCACGATCTGATGGCCTTCAACGGCGGGGTCTTCGGCCTCGGTGAGCTGGGCGTCGAGATAACTGATGCCGCCGAGAACGTGCAGCCGCGAGGTGAGGGCGCCTTGAGCTAAGAATTCGATGCCGCGATTGCGTTGCTTGCCGGTCTGGCGATAGGTATCGCTGTCGTCGTACAGGGCATAGGGGCGCCGGATTTGATAGGCGTCCAGCGTATAGTTCACGCCGGCCCAGGCCGCCTTGGCGCCGATTTCCCACTCCTTGCTACGCGCCGGCGACAGCACCTGGCCCGCATTGGTTGCCCCGTCGGGGGCTGTATCGCCTTGCTGGAGCGAATCGGCATGGGTGACGTACAGGGAACTCGTCGGGGTAGGTTTGAATATTAGGCTGGCGGCGGTCGACAGGCCGTTCTTGTGATCTTCGCCGGTCAGATCGTTGTTCCGGTCATAGTTGCGCGATTTCAACTCGCTTTCACTGGCGGTTACCTGGAGATGCCAGCGCCGGGTTAGATCGAGCCGGTCGCCGAAGATGAGCGAATCTTCGCGGCTTTCGGCGACGTGATAGCGATCGGTAAAGATTGGATAATTGGGTTCGCTCGCCGGTGGCTGGGGCGACTCCAGGCTGGCCGAGCCAACATCCAGTACGCCGCCGTCGCGGGGATTGAAATTGTTTAGATCGAATCCACTGATGCCAAGCGTCAGATGGTGGCGGATCGGCCCGCTATCCACCACGCCGTTAAGATGGACGAGATAGCTCTCGATGCGGAAGCGGCTGGCATGGCCGGTCGAGACGGTGTTTTGATAATCCCCGGAGGAATCGACCACCGTATGGGTCAAACCCGTGGACTGACGGTCAGCGATTTGGCGCAGGAAGCCGATATCCAGATGCCAGTTTTTGGAAAACTCGTGTTTGAGATGAATGCTGGCGGTCTCGGTATCGTCCTTGTCGCCGGCATAGGCGGCGCCGTAGCCGTCGTGCTTGGGATTGACAGCTTTGGGGAAATTCACGCCGTCGGCCACCGTGAAGCTGCCCGGTCCGCCCAGGGCTTCGTAATGATAATGGCTCAAGGTCGTCTCGATCACGGTTTTCGACGACAGATGAAAATCGGTGGCCAGGCTGATTAGGCGACGTTTGAGCGTACTGTACGTGCTGGATAGGTCGCCGTTTTCGTTCAGCACATTCAGGCGATAGGTGACCCGGCCATGGGAATCGAGCTGGCCACTGCTGTCGAGTGCCTCGCGCCAGGCATTGTCGCTGCGAAAGCCGAAGGTCAGGCGTGACATCGGCTGGGCGGTCGGACGCTTGGAGGTGTAGTTGAAGGTGCCCGCGGGGCTGGCCGGCCCGTACAGGGAACCCGCGAGGCCGTTCAGGACCTCGATTCTGGAAAATTGCGCGCCAGGATAGTTGGTGGTCGAGACGATGTTCAGGCCGTCCAGACGACTGTTCTGGGCGACCGAGCCCTGGAAGCCGCGGGTTTGGGGGCGCACGCCCGAGCCCTGTACCGACGGCAGATAGGACAGCGCCTTATGCAGGTCATGGACCTGTTGATCCCGTAATACATCGCTATCGATACGATGCACGGTATAGGGCGTATCGAGGGCCTTGGTGGCCCCGAGCGGGCCCATATGCACGCGCTGCTCTCGAGCCTGTTCGGCGATCGATGCGCCGGTGACCTGTACAGTCTTGAGCTTGGTCTCAGGGGGCGTGGCTGTTGTGGTGTCGGCGTCTTTATTCGACGCCGCTAGAGCGCAGGAAGGCATCACGATCAAAACGATCGTCAGGCGAAACGAAGGGGGCATGCAAACTCGTCGAACGATGAATAGAGCCAGGCCAGGGCAGGCGGGCTGCTACCGTTATGTATTTATGTATATTGCGGTGTCAAATTCATCTGTGCAAGCGGCGTTAGGCCGCCGGCTCTGCATTGGCGGTATCGTCCCGCTATAGTGTGGGAAATCGAAAAAAGCTGTGATTGCCGGATGTTGACTCTGATCCAACGCCTGCCGCTGCAGGTTGTCTTTGTGTTTTGTGCGATCGCGCCGATGGCCGGGGTGGTCCAGGCGGCCGATTCGACGCCGACGTCGGAGATTTCCAGCAGCGCGCTGGATGCTACCGCACCGCCGACTACCCAGGCGGCGCTGGCAAGAGCCAGGCCGGTAACTGCCAAACACGCAATGGTGGTCACCGCTCAGCATCTGGCGACCCGGGTCGGGGTCGATGTGCTCAAGGATGGCGGCAATGCAGTCGATGCCGCGGTTGCCGTCGGCTATGCACTGGCTGTGGTACATCCCTGCTGTGGCAACATCGGCGGCGGCGGTTTCATGGTCGTGCATCTGGCACAGACGGCCGATCATGCGGCCAAGAACCTGTTTCTCGACTTCCGCGAAAAGGCCCCGGCCAAGGCCACACCGACGCTGTTTCAGAATGATCAGGGCGAGGTAGTCGACGGCCGCAGCACCGAGACCTATCTGGCGAGTGGCGTGCCCGGCACCGTCATGGGCCTGGAAAACGCACGGCAGCGCTATGGCACGATGAGTCGTCGTCGTCTCATGACGCCGGCGATTCGGCTGGCCCGCCAGGGGTTCGAACTCCAGCAGGGCGATGTGAACATCCTGCACGAGCGCAGCGACGAATTTGCCGACCAGCCCAACGTAGCCCGCATCTTTCTTAATGATGGCCAGCCTTACCAGGTCGGCGATACGCTCAAGCAGCCGCAGCTGGCGGATACGCTGTCACTGATCTCGAAAAGAGGGGCCCCTGCGTTCTATGAAGGCCCGATCGCCAAGGCGATCGTCAAGGCGAGCCAAGCCCATGGCGGGATCTTATCGATGTCGGATTTCGCCGACTACACGGCGCCCTGGGGGCAGCCGGTAAGCTGCGGCTATCAGAACTATACGGTGCTATCGACGCCGCCGCCCAGCTCCGGGGGCACCGCGATCTGCGAGATTCTGGGTATTCTCGATCCACTGCCGCTTGCGGACTGGGGCTATGCTTCAACCCGAGCCTCGCATTATTTGATCGAGGCCGAGCGACGGGCGTTCGCCGATCGCAATACCTATCTCGGTGATCCGGCGTTTGTCGATAACCCGCTCGACGAATTGCTCTCGGCCGACCATCTGAGCCACCTGCGTTCGGATATCGATGCCGACCAGGCCACGCCTTCGAGCGAGATCGACGGCAGCCTCGGCGCCCGTGAAGGCCAGCACACCACGCAGTATTCGATCGTCGATGCCCGGGGCAACGCGGTCAGCGTGACCTATACCATCAACTATCTGTTCGGCAATGGCCACATCGCCGGCGATACCGGCTTTTTTCTGAACAACGAGATGGACGACTTTACCGCCAAGCCGGGCGTGCCGAATGCTTTTGGGCTGGTCCAAGGCAAGGCCAACCAGGTCGAAGGCGGCAAGCGGCCGCTGTCGTCGATGTCGCCCTCTCTGGTGCTAAAAAACGACGATCTGTTCATGGTGACCGGCAGTCCAGGGGGCTCGACCATTATCTCGACCACCTTAGAGAGCATGCTCAACGTGATCGACTTCGGCATGAATATGCAGCAGGCGGTCAATGCACCGCGGCTGCACAATCAATGGCTGCCGGATGTCACGCGGGTCGAGCCCGGCTATCTGAGCGACAAGGTAAAAGCCGAGCTCGAGGCGATGGGCCACCGTTTCGATAGCGTCCAGTCATGGGGCGCAGACGAAGCCATTAGAAGACGCGCGGATGGCCTGCTGGAAGGGGCCAACGATCGACGTCGGCCGGCCGGGCTTGCCGCCGGTTATTAACGGCGGCTGGGCCGCCCGGCCCGATCACGCCGGGCGGCCGCTTTACCACATCAGATCGTCAGGCACTTCGTAGCCGGCATAGGGATCATCCGGATCCGGCTCGGAGGGTTGCGCAACGATTCGCCACACCTTTTTCGGGATCAGCGTTTCGAGGCGTTCGGCGGTCTCGCGGTCAACCAGCGACGTATCGCCAAAATGGCGCACGATCGCGAGCTGGCCGTTGGCGAGTTGCTGGCGCTGGGCCCGGCTGACCGGCAGACGCCGAATCCGGCCGTTCATGTTGTAGCTGTAGGGCGGGTCGTCCTCGGCCGGTTTGTCGATCGCCACCCGATGATCCTCGACGATCTGCTTGGCCTGGGCGGCTCGCTCGCGCTGGGCGCGTTCGGCATTGGCAGCTTGGGCCCGGCGACGGTCGGCCTCACGACGCGCTGCGTCGTCGGCGGCAACCTTTTTCGACAGGGCCTGTTCTTCGGCGGTCGCATTCTGGCCGGACTTGCGTGCGGCCTTCTTACGCTTGGTTTTGTCCTGGCGTGCCTTCTTGGCCTGTTTGGGCTTGGCGATACCCGCCTGGAGCAATTGGTCTTGAAGTGACTGACCCATGATGTTCGCGGAACTCGGTACGGACCCCTCATTTTAGGGGCTGTAACGGCTTCGTGCGAGGCCGCGTTGCCGGTCGTGGCGTGCTGCACGCCGGTTCAACGCCCGCGGTATAGCCGGAATCGTCGGCTACCCGGCAAGCCAGGTCGCGAGGCTCGCGACCGGCTGTGTAGTCGCTACCAGTCGATATCGCAGCAGATTACGCGTTCCGGCGGATTGCTATCGGCCAGCGACAGTGTCACGCACATATAAGCGCCGGTACTCGACAGATAGGGCCGGGAGGTCTGGAGCCGATGCGGCTCGGCCATGGCCGCACGAAAATACTGGCGCCGGTACCAGGTGCCGCCCGCGGTATCGGTGATCGGTGCGGCATGGGCAAGCCGATGATTGCCGCGCAGCGAGGAGCCGTCGACATGCATGATCTCTTCGCCGCGGGCGTTGAGAATATAGAATCGGGCAGTGCGCGGCATGGTCATCAAGCGGCGTGCGGCCAGATGGGGCTCCACGCCTTGCCCGATCTTCTCGATCGCGGTTCGAAAGGCGTCGATATAGGGCGCAGTGCGATCGGCTTCCAGCCGCTCCTCGATAGTCGCAGTGGTTACGAAATGCTGGGTGATCGCATTCAGCGCCGGCGAGTTGTCCATGTTCTGGTGATCGATGGTCGGGCTCGGACGGGCAAAATAGAAGCCCTGTACGAAATCGATATCCGAATCCATGGCCAAGAGAGCCTGCTCGCGGGTTTCGATACCTTCGGCCAGAACCAGGCAGCCCGATTCGTGGATCAGCGAGACCAGATTTGGCAGCGTTTGCCGCAGCCGACCGGTGCGATGTTGTTCGGCTTCGACGATCAGGCTGCGATCCAGCTTGATGATATCCGGCGCCAATCGCCAGATACGGTCGAAGTTGGAATGTCCGGTACCGAAGTCATCCAGCGCCACCAGTGCGCCGATCGAACGAAAGTAGTCGACCGCGGCAAACAGCTGCGACTCGTCTTCGATCGCCCCTTCCACGATTTCGATGACCAGCCGCTCCGGCGGCACACCGGCTTGTTTGAGCGCTTCAACCAGGGTGCCGTCGTGGTACCAGCGATCGGTGATGGTGCTCGGATCCAGATTCAAAAACAGCCAGCGCTCATCCGGGGCCTGGGCCGAGAAATTCCGGATATGCAGCGACTGACAGAGATTGTCGAGATAGCGAATATCGCCGCTTTCTGCGGCGGCGCGAATCAGGCTGGCCGGGGAATGGGGGCGCGTGTGACCATCCACGGGGCGCAACAGCGATTCGAACCCGACGCTTCGCCGATGACAGAGGCTGAGAATCGGCTGAAAGGTGCTATAAAGCTGATAGCCGTGATAGTCCACCGTAGTCGCGCTCATGATGCGAGGACCGCCCAGTATGGCCGGGGCGCAATATACCGGCGTATACGCGGCTCAAGCGAACCAGCGCTTGCCGCATCTGCGCGCAAGATCGGCGACGACTTCAGCATGCTGCGAATCGGTCCATGAAATGGATAGGCCTTTATATAAAGATGCTGCCAAAGCGGGGGCGTAGGCAACACCCAGTGTTACCTGAACGCTAACGTGGGGGCCGAACGCGACTTAAATGCTATTTGAAGCATACGCGTTCGTGGACTATGAATCGACCCGGAAAAGCGTCATCTTGATTACGCTGAATTCGCCGCCACTTTTATTTCCGAGGGTATTAGCCCGTTAGGAGGGTAAGGATAATGAATGCTTTGCGTACCACCGCGCTACTGGCTGGCCTGAGTGTACTACTGGTCTTGGTCGGCGGCGCCTTCGGTGGCAAGGGTGGCATGGTCATCGCTCTGATCTTCGCGGGCGCGATGAATCTGGGCAGCTACTGGTTTTCCGATCGCATGGTGCTCAAGATGCATGGCGCTCGGGAAATCTCTGCGGCAGATGCGCCGGAACTATATAACGTTGTGCGTGAGCTCGCACAGAGCGCACAGCTTCCTATGCCGCGCGTCTATATCATGGAATCCGATACGCCCAATGCATTCGCGACCGGGCGTGATCCGTCGCATGCCGCGGTGGCCGCTACGACCGGGCTGTTGCGGCTGATGAACCGCGAGGAACTGCGCGGTGTGCTCGCGCATGAACTGGCCCACGTCCGGCACCGGGATACACTGATCGGCGCAGTCGCTGCGACGTTTGCTGGGGCTATCACCATGATCGCCAACATGGCGCAGTGGGCGATGTTATTCGGCGGCTTTCGCGGCAACGACGAGGAAGGCGGCGCCGGCGGCGTGCTGGGGGGACTGGTCATGATCGTGCTCGCGCCGCTGGCGGCAACGTTGATCCAGATGGCGGTATCGCGCTCGCGAGAATTCGCTGCTGATAAGGGCGGGGCCGATATTGCCGGCAACCCAATGGGGCTGGCCAATGCCCTGCGAAAGCTCGAACAGGCGAATCAGCAGCATCCCATGGCTTCGGCAACCCGCAACCCGGGAACCGCCCACATGTTTATTGTCAATCCGCTGGCCGGTGTGAACATCGGTAAGCTGTTCTCGACCCATCCGCCGACCGCCGAGCGTATCGAGCGGCTGGAGGCCATGACCGGCCGGGTCCGCATGTAGTGGCATAGCCCGTTGGAGCGGTCAAAACGAAAATCTCAGCCGGCCATCGCGCAGATCGCGCGATGGCCGGTTTTTTTTGGAGAAACTACTGGCCGGTGATGTACTGCTCGAGCTGCTCGATCATGAATTCTTTCTCGGCGAGTACGCCTTTGACCAGATCGCCGATCGAGACCAGGCCGACCAGCTTGTCGTTAGCCATGACGGGCAGATGCCGAAACCGCTTGTCGGTCATCAACGCCAAGCAGTCCTGAATTTTCATGCTCGGCTCGACATAGGCCACACGTGTGGTCATTACGTCGCGCACGGGCGTATCGCGTGACGTGCGATTTTCCAGAATCACCTTGCGTGCATAGTCACGCTCCGAGAGTAGGCCGACCAGACGCCCCGATTCGAGTACGAGAACGGCCCCGATGTTCTTCTCGGACATCAATTCGAGCGCTTCGAAAACCGAACTCTCAGGTGCGATGGTCCAGATCTCAGTGGACTTATCGCGAAGCAGATCGTTGACGGTGGTCATGGCCTAATTCTCCTCTGCCGCTGGTATGACGCGGTTGTGATGTGCTTTATCCGCGAGATTACAACGCCAGACCGAAGAATGCAGCGTCAATATAATCAGTGGGGATGAACACCTGGCCTGGAAACGGAAATCGGGTACGGGCTCTGGCCCGAACCGCGGGGTAGGCCCGCCACGTTGAACCAGGCGGGCCACGAGCCCGGATGCCGCTTATCCGATGGAGAGGCTATGGATGCGGGCCGGTGTCCAGAAGCGGATGCGTCGCGCTCTAGCCGAATCAGCCGTTATTATCCGGGGCCGTCTTGCCTTTCATCTCGGCCTCCGCTTCGGGCGGTAGCAAATTACTGTTTCGCCAGCCGACGCCCAGAATATTTGAGCGATCGAAGTGGGAAAAACCGTAGATCGGGCCGACGATATCCTGCATGTCGCCCGTTTGGGCGTTATAGAAGGCCAGATTGAATTTGGCCACGCCGGTACGGGCGGCTTTCTTGTACAAGGCGAGTTCGGGGGTCTGAACAGTACCGGTCAGCGGAATCGGGATTGGAATGCTGGGTAGGCCGAATAAGGTATCGGCCTGATCGATCGACAGAGCGCCGCTGCTGACTTCGACAATGGTATCGGCCTGGTCGGCCGAGCCGACGAGTTTGTAGCCCTCAGATAGCAGGTGCGAGCGAATACGGCCGATCGCATACTGGGTGCGGTATTCACCGTTGTCGATGAAGTGGGAGCTATCGACATAGATCGCGTTGCCCTTGGGTACGTTGGGTGCGATCTTGGCGGTGGCCTGGTCGGCCGCAGTCGACAGTAGGAGTTGTTCGCGTGCGGTCTGGCTGGGTTGGGTTTCCCGAATCGTGGTACAGGCGGTAAGCGTGAGACAGACCGCCGCGAGCGCGACAGCGCCTTTCTGGGATTTCAGCATATTTTGATTATTCAATAGCTTGAGTAATCGAGCATACCAGAACTCATCGCCCCCCGAGTTCGTCCGAAGGTGGGTTGCAAGGCCCTCGACAAGCTGGCTTACCGGGCATAAAAAAGCCGGTACCCGCAGTGCGCGGATACCGGCTCGAACCCCGAACGGAGTGGGCCAGGCTTATTTCTTGCCGGCCGCAACCATGGCAATGGTCTCGTTGAGGGTCGCACTTGGGCGCATCACTTCCGTGGCACGTTCGCCATTCGGATAGTAGTAGCCTTTGAGATCGACCGGGTCGCCCTGAGCGCCGTTGAGCTCGGCCACGATCTTGTCCTCGTTGGCCTCGAGTTGGTCCGCCAACTCGGCAAAGGTCTTGGCCAGTTCCGGATCGTCTTTCTGATCGGCGATCGCACGGGCCCAGTACATGGCCAGATAGAAATGGCTGCCGCGGTTGTCGAGCTCGCCGACCTTGCGCGAGGGCGATTTGTTCTCGGACAGGAACTTGCTGTTGGCTTGGTCGAGGGCTTCGGCCATCACCCGGGCGCGTTCGTTGTCGAAGGTCTTGCCCAGATGCTCGAGCGAGGCGGCTAGGGCCAGGAACTCACCCAGCGAATCCCAGCGCAAATGATTTTCGCGCTGCAGCTGGCGGACGTGCTTGGGCGCCGAGCCGCCGGCCCCGGTTTCGAACAGCCCGCCACCGGCCATCAACGGCACGATCGACAGCATCTTGGCGCTGGTCCCCAGTTCCATGATCGGGAACAGATCGGTGAGGTAGTCGCGCAGCACGTTGCCGGTCACCGAGATGGTGTCCTTGCCGGCGCGGACCCGTTCCAGGGTATGGTTCATGGCATCGACCGGGGCCATGATCTGGATATCCAGACCCTCGGTGTCGTGCTCGGGCAGGTATTTTTTGACCTTGGCGATCATCTGCGCGTCGTGGGCGCGGTTCTCGTCCAGCCAGAATATGGCTGGCATGCCCGAATCCCGGGCCCGCGTGACGGCCAGCTTGACCCAGTCGGCGATCGGCGCGTCCTTGGCCAGGCACATACGCCAGATGTCGCCGGCGTCGACCTCGTGCTCGAATACCGTCTCGCCGGTTTTATTGGTCACCTGGACCTTGCCGTCGGCGGGAATCTGGAAAGTCTTGTCGTGGGAGCCGTACTCCTCGGCTTTCTGGGCCATCAGGCCGACGTTGGGCACGGTGCCCATGGTGGTCGGATCGAAGGCGCCGTTTTTCTTGCAGTCTTCGATGGTGGCCTGGTAGATGCCGGCATAGCAGCGATCCGGAATCAGCGCCTTGGCCTGGTGCTGGGCATCGTCGGCGCCCCACATGGTGCCGGAGTCGCGAATCATGGCCGGCATCGACGCATCGATGATGATGTCGTTCGGCCAGTGCAGCACCGAAATGCCGCGATGCGAATCGACATAGGCCAGCGGTGCGGATTTGTCGTTGACCTTGGAGATTTCCGACTCGATCGCTGCGATCTTGTCGTCGTCTAGCTGCTGGATATTCTTGTACAGATCACCCAGGCCGGAATCCGGATTGAAGCCGACTTCGTCCAGCGTATCGCCGAACTTGTCCATCACGTCCTTGTAGAACTCGCTGACCACCCAGCCGAACATGATCGGGTCGGAGACCTTCATCATGGTCGCTTTCAAGTGCACCGAGAACAGCAGGTTCTGCTGCTTGGCATCGGCGATCTCGCGATCCACGAACTCGCGGAACGGTTTGGCATGCATGACCGCGGTGTCGACGACTTCGCCTTCCTGCACCGCGATGCCGTTTTTCAGCACTTGGCTTTCACCGGCCTTGGTGTGCAAGGTCACGGTGAGCTCGTCGGCGGCTGCCATGGTGGTCGACTTCTCGGTGTTGTAGAAGTCGCCTTCGTCCATATGCGCGACGTGGGCCTTGTTATCGGATGACCACTCACCCATGCGATGTGGGTACTTGCGGGCGTATTCCTTGACCGAAACCGGGGCCCGGCGGTCCGAGTTGCCCTGGCGCAGAACCGGGTTCACGGCGCTGCCCTTGACCTTCTCGTAGCGCTCGGCGATCTCCTTTGCCTCGTCGGTTTCCGGCTCTTCCGGATAATCGGGGATCTTGTAGCCGGCGTTCTGCAGCTCGGCGATGGCTTCCTTGAGCTGCGGTGTCGAGGCACTGATATTGGGCAGCTTGATGATGTTGGCCGACGGATTGGTCGTCATCTCACCCAGTTCGGCCAGATCATCGGCTGCGCGCTGTTCCTCGGTTAGATAGTCCGGGAAGTGGGCGATGATTCGAGCGGCCAGCGAGATGTCGCGTGTTTCCACCCGGATGCCGGCGGAATCCGTATAGGCATCGATGATCGGCAGCAGCGAATGCGTGGCCAGGGCCGGGGCTTCGTCGGTGAGGGTGTAGATGATCTTCGGCGTGTCAGACATCGTCGCGTTTCAACCTCGCTGTGCAAGTTGCTATCCCAGAGTGGGTGGGGATGGTGACAGTTTTTCGCAACCCGTGGGTAGCAGCCGCGCTGGGCGGGTTCGAAATCGGACCGAGGCCAATCAAGATCAAGACGCGAAAGCCCGCATTGAACGGGGCTTACCGCGTGATTCGAACGCTGGTGTATACACTGGTTTGGGTAGGGCTCGAATCGCGGCAGCCGAGTCATCGCGAGGCTCGGCTGCGCAAATTCGCGATTTTATGGGCGCGGTTAAGGGCTGGGCGAGTCCATGTCGACCGAGCTGTTGCCGAGCTGGCCGGCCAGCCAGTCCAGCACCCGGTCGCGGGCACCGGTGGTGCCGGCCGAGGGATGGCTGAGCAGTTCATAAACGCCGCCAGTCGGATAGTCATGGCCCAGCGGGGCGACCAGGCGGCCGCGCCGCAGCAGGTCCGAAACCAGCGGTTCGCGGCCCATGGCAATGCCGTAGCCTTGGGCGGCCGCTTCCAGGGTCAGGTTCGAATCGGCCAGTCGTTCCCGGCGCCGCGACAGCCGGATCGGCTCGCTCAGGCTGGCCCGCCAGCGTTTCCATTCATCGGCTTGGGCTTCGTTGACCAGGATGCGCTCCCGGGACAGCGCTTTGCGCATCGCCTCGTCGCTGGCCGCCATGCTCGGGCTGCAGACTGGAAACGCGCGCTCGCTGAATAGCCGACGGCCGTCGGTCGTTGCCGGGCGGCGCGGATGGTAGCGGATCGCGATATCGATGGAGTCCTGAAGCAGATCGAGCCAGCGTTCAGTGGTCACCAGGCGCAGCGACAGATTCGGGAAATCCGATTCGAAATCCGATAGCCGCGGTACCAGCCACAGACTGGCCAGCACCGGCGATAGCGTGACCGACAGGCTCTGCGCTTCGGCCGGTTCGAACAACAGGGCGGTCGCGCGCTGGATATCGGCGAACGGCTCGCGCAGCAGCTCGGCGTAGCGGGCACCGAGCGCAGTCGGTCGAATGCCGCGCGGGCCCCGTTCTAGTAGTGGCTGGTCGAGCTGGCGTTCGAGCGTTCGCATCTGATGGCTAACCGCCGATTCGGTGCGATACAGACGCTCGGCTGCAATCCGGATGCTGCCGGCTTCGACCACGGTCAGAAAGACGTAGAGCGCCTGAAAAGACGGCGATTGAGTGCTCATCGCAGCCGACTTGAACACAGTTTGGGTCGAGGCGCGAATTTTTGCGCGTGTATTCGACCTTGGTCGCAACCAGAGTATGCCGCCCGCGGTGCTCGGCCCCGCCCAAAAGGCCGCGCTGCCAAGCCCCAACATGCTCTGTCGTCGCCTGTGTGATCGCCATGAAATCTGTATCCGTGCAGTCTGCTGTGCCCGTTCTGTTGCTGCGGGTGTTCGCCCCGTTTACTACCGTGTATATGCTCTCCGAGCTGATGCGCAATGTGGGCGGTGTGGCCGCGCCGGCGATTCAGGATTCGCTGGCGATCAGCGCCGGGCAGCTGGGGCTCTTGACCAGTGTGTTCATGATCGCGATCGCGGCGCTGCAGGTCCCGGTCGGCATGCTGCTGGATCGCTTCGGCTCGCGGCGTGTGGTGAGCCTGTTTCTGGTGGCGGCCGCGATCGGCACGGTGCTGTTCACGGCCGACAGCTATGCCATGGTCGTGCTCGGGCGACTGCTGACCGGGGCCGGGCTGGCGGCCTGCTGGGTTGGGGCCTACAAGGCCAATGCGCTGTGGTGGTCGCCGCAGCGGGCGACGTTGGTCAATGGGGCGCTGCTGGGGCTGTCCGGGCTGGGCGCGATGGCCGCGACTCTGCCGACCGAAATCGCGCTCGATTACATCAGCTGGCGCGAATTGTTTCGCGGGCTGGCGATTGCCATCGCTGCGCTGGCGGCTCTGATCTGGTGGTGGGTACCGGATCATCCCGAAGAGGGGCGCTCGGCGGATGTCGCCGATCGACCGCGGCTGTCTGCGGTCTTTGCCGAGCCGCTGTTCTGGCGCTTGGCACCGGTAGTACTGCTCTGCGAGGGCAGCTGGATGGGCTATCAGGGCTTGTGGGCCGGGGTCTGGATGCGTCAGGTCAACGACTTCACCAGTGCTGAGGCAGCCACCCGTTTGATGTGGCTGGCCGGTGCCGTGGTCATCGGGCAACTGCTGCTGGGCGCGCTGGCCGATGCCATGACTCGTCGCGGTGTGTCGCTTGATCGGATCATGACCGCGGTCGTGGGCGTGTTCATCGGCGCTCAGGCGTTGTTACTGGTCGCACCGGCGTTCTGGGTCGGGCCGCTGTGGATCGTGTTCGGCCTATGCACGGCCGGCTCGGTGATGGCCTATGCCCGTATCGCCCAGGTGCTGTCGCCGCGGCTGATGGGGCGGGCTGTGGCCTTGCTGAATATGTGCGGCGCCGGGGCCGCGTTTGCGATCCAGACCGGCATCGGCTGGTTCATCGAACTATGGCCGGCCGATGCGGCGGGCCACTATCCGGCGATCGCCCACGAATATGCGCTCGGTTTCCTGGTCGTCGCTCAAGCCTTAGCGCTAGGCTGGATGGCAGGCCCCAGATGGCTGCGCCGGCCAGGGCCGCGTCTGGCCACCGCTGGCTAGGCGGATTCGCGGCGGGTCACTCGTGAACGCCGCGGGCCTCGACGAAGGCTGCGTAGTCGCGGCGCATGCGTTCGGCGTAGGCGAGGGCGAAATCGACGATCATCGCCTTGAAGGTCTCGCGATCGTTGCTGATGCGTTCGGTCACGGCGCGCCCGAAGTAGCCGGGGTCGTCTGGGGCCAGATAGGCGGCGCCGCGCAGATGTTCGCGGGCGATGATGCGCCCCCACTGTCGCGCCAGGGCCCGATAGGTTTTGAAGCCGTCGATTTTGTGGGTCGGGAAGTCTTTCTTGTATGGCGAACGCCGGCGTACCGAAAACCAGTTGTCGCCCAGGGCCAGCCAGCCGAGATAGGCATCCGGATGCTGGGCCAGGGCCCGGGCGGCCTCGGCGTGGCGTCTGGCTTCATGTTCGTACTCGCGGCGACGTTCGTCGGCCGAGAGTTGAGCGATCGCCGGTGGCTGGGTCTGCTGTTTGATGTCCAGCAGCACATAGTCGTCAAGATCGCTGGCCTGCGCCTTGACCAAGGCATAGAAGCGTTCCAGTCCGAGCGAGCCGGTGCCGGCATTCAGGCGTCGAGCCACATCGACGATCGAGAACGCCGTGCGCTCGTCGTCGGCGTTGAGCAGCGTCTTCGGATACTGTTCGTTCAACGCCTTGGTCAGTTGCTGGCGTTCGGCGGCCGATACGCCGCCCAGCTTGCGGTATTCGGTATCGAAGACCGGCGTACCGTCTTCGGTTTGGATCGTCCACTTGGCCAGTTGCCGGGCCACCCCGTGTTTTTTCTGCACTTTCTTCATGAAGTGCCGGAGTGGTGGGTCTTCGTAGGCGACGTGGATATCCTCGGCGGGCAGGCCATCGGCCAGGGTATCGAGATAATCGGTCAGGAAGTGGCGGATCGCGCGCTGGGTCTGGCCGGTCGTCAAGCCGGCGTTTTCGTTGGCGTCGAGGACCATCGAGGCGGCATGCCGCCAAAGGTCGTACTGGAAATCGCCGACCAGGGCATCGTCGAAATCGTCCATGCCGAAATGCACGCCCTGGCGGTCGTCGCCGTAGGCGCCATGATTGTGGACATGGGCGTCGCCCTGTAGCCAGGTGCGGGTATCGGGGCGGCCGCCGAATAAATCCAGCCGCCAATCGTCGCGGACGTCGGACCAGAACAGATGATTGGTACCGCGGAAGAATCGATAGGCCGAGCGCGTCATCTTGGCATATTTGCGCTGGCGATCGATGTCCCGAATATCGGCGTTCTCGGTGTCTATGGCGGCCAGAACGCGTTGTTCGCGTTCAAGGTCAGAATCGGCCTGGGCCATGAGGGCTCGCGGTGGCAGGGCGGTTCATGAACTCTACGGCAAGCCGAAACTTCGGCAAAGCCCGCGATGACACGGATCATCCGGCTCGAGCAGCCCAACCGGATTGAGTTCTGGATGGTTTATGGACCACCGTGGAGACGGGGCGCCCTTCATGCAAATTTAATACTTTAGTCTTAGTTGCCAGCCAGGTATACTGAATCGCTTATCTTGCCGCCCAGCTCACTTTCTTTTCCGCTTATGCCGAACAGAGTACTTCAGGTGCTGGTGTTTGTAGCGCTAGCGACCGGTGGTTTCGCAATCGGTACGACCGAATTCGGCACCATGAGTCTGCTACCGCTGATCCAGCGTGCGTTCGCGATCGATGAATCCACGGCCAGTCACATCATCAGTGCCTATGCGCTGGGGGTCGTCGTCGGTGCGCCGGTGATTACTGTCATCGCCGCGCGTATGTCGCGCAAGCCGCTGCTGATCGGGCTCATGGCGGTATTTGCGCTAGGTAACGGGCTGAGTGCGCTTGCGCCCAGCTATCATTGGCTGATCGTGTTTCGTTTTATCAGCGGACTGCCGCATGGCGCCTATTTCGGGCTGGCTTCGCTGGTGGCGGCGTCGGTGGTCAAGCCGCATCGCCGGACCCAGGCGGTCGGCTATGTGATGCTCGGCCTGACACTGGCGACCATCATCGGGGTGCCGGCCGCAACCTGGCTCGGCACACTGCTCGGCTGGCGTGCCGGCTACTGGGTGGTTACGGCGATTGCGCTCGCGGCCGGGGTCCTGATCACGTTCTTTGCCCCGTATCAAGGCGTACACGGCGATGCCCATCCCCGGCGCGAGCTCTCGGCCCTGGCCCGGCCGAACGTCTGGCTGACGCTGTCGATCGGCGCGATCGGCTTTGGCGGGGTATTCGCTGTCTATACCTATCTGACCACCACGCTCGGCGAGATTACGCATATGTCGCCGGCCTACGTGCCGATCATTCTGGCCTTGTTCGGCCTGGGCATGACTTTCGGCAATATGTTCGTGCCGCGGTTCGCCGATCAGGCCCAGATGCCCACGGCCGGCATCATGCTGACCTGGAACATGGTTGCGCTGTTGTTGTTTCCGCTGGCGGCGCAGCATGCCGTGACCGTGGCGATCGATGTGTTCTGTATTGGCGTGGGCGTATCGCTGGCCGCCATCCTGCAGACGCGCTTGATGGACGTGGCGGGCGAGGCACAGAACCTGGCAGCCGCGCTCAATCATGTGGCTTTCAACGCAGCCAATGCGATCGGACCGCTGTTGGCTGGTGCAGTCCTGGCCGCAGATTTTGGTCTGACCTCGACCGGTATCGTCGGGGCCATCCTGTGTCTGGGTGGGTTGGTGATGTGGGCCCTGGCTTGGAGTTATGATCGCCGCGAGGCGGTGTCGGCCGCCCATACCAAGATCGGCTGATCCATTCCCAAAGCCGGGAGTACGGCGTTCGTGAGCGATATCATTTCGATCCAGAGCCATGTGGCCTATGGCTACGTCGGCAACCGAGCCGCGGTGTTTCCGCTGCAGCGCCTGGGGTGGGACGTCACCGCGATCAATACGGTGCAGTTTTCCAACCATACCGGCTACGGCTGTTTCAGCGGTGAGGTATTCAGTGCCGAGCATGTCGCCGACGTCTTCGACGGCCTAGCGGGCCTGACCGGGCTGGCCGGGCTGGCCGGAGTCCGTGCGTTGCTGACCGGCTATATGGGCGATCAGCGTACCGGGGCGGCAGTGCTCGACTGTCTGGGCCGAATGCGCCAAGCCAATGGCCATGCGCTGTACTGCTGCGACCCAGTGATGGGCGATACCGGCCGTGGTTTTTTCGTGCGCGCCGGGCTACCGGAATGGATGCGCGATCAGGCAGTACCGGCGGCTGATATCATAACGCCCAACCAGTTCGAGTTGGCTTGGCTGGCCGGCCTGCCGGTTACCACCCGCGAGCAGGCGATCACGGCTGCGGCCGCGCTGCGCGCACAAGGCCCGCAGGTGGTGCTGGTCACTTCGCTGGTGGTCGAGGACAGCGCCGCCGATCGAATCGCGATGCTGGTCGATACGGCCGAGGGCAGTTGGCGGGTCTCCACGCCGTTGATTGCCTTCGAGACCCCACCAAACGGTGCCGGCGATTTCACGGCGGCCATGTTTCTGGCCGGCTGTCTCGAGCACGGATTGGCCGGTGAGGGCCCGGCCGTAGCGCTAGCGCGAACCGCGGCCGCGGTACAGATTCTGTTTGAAAGGACCCATGCCGCCGGGCGCCGCGAACTGGCCTTGATTGCCGCCCAGGACGAGATCGCGGCGGCCTGCGGTGATCAGGTCGCGATCGAACGGCTGCGCTGAACGGTCGGCCTGGAGCGATGCGCTAAAACGCCGCCACAGGTCCGAGCCCGAATCGGGCCAGCCCGGGTTCGAGTGCGGCACAGCGCTCGGGGTCGCCGGTGGTGACGGTGCGTCCGATCGAAGGGGCCGCTGGCCAGTGTTGGCCGGCCAGAAGACTCGCACAGCGCCTGGCGATGCCTTCGGCACCGTCGATAAACGACAACGGCCTTGGGGCAGCGGCCCGGAGCGCATCGATCGCCAGTGGGAAATGGGTGCAGGCCAGCACCACTGTATCGAGCGTATCGCCGCCCGGCTGTGCCAGCAAGCCGTGCAAGGCAGCAGCGGGGGCTTCGGGATCGGCCGGTGCCATCCCACGCAGTTCAGCTTCGACGAAATCGACCAGATCGGGGGCGCCGTAGCGCAGCACCCGGCAGTCATGGGCAAAACGCTCGGCCAGATCGTCGACATAGCTCTGGCGTACGGTCGCCGCGGTGCCAAGTACGCCGATCACTCGGGTGGCCGACAGACAGGCGGCCGGCTTGATCGCCGGCACCGTACCTACCACTGGAATCGCCAGTACTTCACGCACGGCAGATAAGGCGATGGTGGAAGCCGTATTGCAGGCAATCACCGCCAAGCAGGGCCGATAGCGTTCGACCATCCGGCCGAGCAGGGCGGGTACCCGTGTGGTGAGCGTGGTTTCGTCACACTGGCCGTAGGGATAGGCTGCGCTGTCCATGGCGAACACGATCGGGGCGCATGGCAACTGCTGACGAATGGCGGCCAGCACCGACAGCCCGCCTACGCCGGAGTCGAATACGAGTATCGGCGCGGCGTTGTCCTGGATCTGTTGGCATGTCATAGCAGGCGATGGGCATGGTGCCGACGCGTCGGCCGAGCACCTAGTAGCGAGTGAACAGGCGCGGGGCGCCGGCGAACAAGTATATCGGCCCGCCGCACCGGCGCGCCCGAGATGTTTCTAATAGCTCATCCAATGGTTCGGCTGGGTTGAACCGGGGGCGGAGCCCAAGCGAAACGCCCGCCGATCCTAGTGGAATTACGCTATTTACCGGTGTTCGAGCCAGACGCTATTGTCGGCGGGTTGCCCGGTACGTGCCACCACCTGGGGGCGGTTGATGTGTCGTACGAGTCTGCGCCGTGCGCTGTCTCCAAAAGACGATCGGCGATCAGACGAGGCGTAGCAGGCAGGACGTCGTCATACTGCGCAGGCGCAAGGACGCGAGAATGGCCGAACAATGGCGCTTGGCTTTCGAAAGGAGCTGCCCATGCCCAATAACTCATGGGCGGCGTCACAGGCCCTGATCGTGGCCTGCCGCGATCAGCGACTCGCGTTTCGCCGAATGCGATGGGCGGTCGCCCACGCGGCGCTCGGACCAAGTCGCGTCCTGCCTTTGTGCCTAGAAATATTCGGTGGCCCGGGTCGATACCGAGTGGCGGGCGCTCGAAGCCGAGTCGTCTTCGGCTCGTTCATTGAGTCGCCAATATGGATCGCAAATGGCAATAGATGAGAACGGTGGCGCAACCGAAACCACCGATCAGCGGATCGCACGGCACCAGCGAACGCGTCTACGACGGCTGGGGCTGTCCTGTCTGTCCTATTTGCTCCAGTGTTTGCTGGTCGCAGTTATCGCCTGGTTCGGCGAAACGTCTGCGATATTCGCGCTGGGCTTTGCGCTGACTTGCGCTGTGATCGTGGCGCTGTTTTATCTGGCGTTTCGTAGCGGCCTGAATCTGCGCTTGCGCGAGCCCAATCTGACACTGGCGCAGGTGCTCGCTCCGGCGCTGCCCGGTCTGGCGCTGTTGTATGGGCTCGAGTCGGCCGAGTCGCAGGCAGCATTGCTGCTGACCACAGTCGTGCCGCTGCTGTACGGCACGCTCGACCTGTCTATGGTGAGCTTCGTGGTGGCGGTAGTGGTTTATTCGCTCGGTTATCTGGGGGTGGTGTTCAGTCACGCCTTATTCACGACCAGCGACGGCATTCTGTTCCACAGCTGGATTCTGCTGGCCGCGATCATGGTGGTCATGCCGCAGGTGGTGCTGCTGAGTTCGCTGGTCAATCGATTACGGCGCACATTGCGTGAACGCAACAACGAAATTCGTTCGGCGATGAACCGAATATCGGCGATGGCCGTGCGCGACGATCTGACCGGGCTGTATAACCGCCGTTGGCTGATGGAGATCCTGGCCCGAGAGCAGGCAATGATCTCTCGACGTGCCTATTCGTTCTGCGTCGCGCTCATCGATATCGACCATTTCAAGTCGATCAACGACAGCCATGGCCATGCGGTTGGCGATCGCGTGCTGTGCGAGCTGGGGCAGTATCTAGCCGGCGCGGTACGCGAGATCGATGGGTTTGGTCGTTTCGGCGGCGAGGAGTTCTTGTGGATCGTACCCAACGCCCGCTTCGACTCGATGCTGGGTGCCGCCGAACGGCTGCGACGACGCGTGGCCGAACTCGATTTCTATAACGACGATGGGCAACGGTTTACGATCACGCTGTCGATCGGCATCGCCCAGAACGATGAGCGGCTGAAGTTATGCCACGATACCCTGCTACGCCGGGCCGACCATGCCTTGTACGCCGCCAAGAAACAGGGGCGCAACCAGGTGATGCCGGCATCGATCGAGCCTGCCAAGCGGGCTCGTAACCCGGAGGCCGTGCCGGTCGACTAATTTTCGGCCAGGCTGCGGCCGCTGGTGTGATTCGGTGCCAGGTGATCGAGCAAAAGCTGCGCCGGGTGCGGCGTCCGGGCCCCGTCGAGGCGGGCGATCTGGCTGCGGCAACTATAGCCTGGCACCACAGGTTGGGCGGTATCGGCTGCCAGAGCGCCCGACCACGATAGATCGAAGATCGCCGCCGAAGTTGCGCGGTGTCTTGCCTCGTGGCCATAGGCCCCGCTCATGCCACAGCAGCCGACCTGGCCGCTATCGAGCGACAGGCCAAGGGTTTCGAAAACCGTGTGCCAGTCGCGGTCGCTGGCTGCGGAATCGGTCTGGGCCGTGCAGTGGTTGAATAGCCGAAAGCGTGGGCTGTTGTCCGGGGCCGCTGGTTTGGCGGCGGGTACGGCTTGGGCCAGCCAGCGCTCGAGGGCGACCACCGGCAGAGCGCGGCCGAGAACGTGGCGATAATCGCTGGCCAACGAACGGACGACGCTCGGTTCGATGCCGATCAGTGGCCGACCATGGGCAGCGAGCTGGTCGATGCCCTGGGCCATGCGTGCTGCGGTGCGCTCGAATTCCGGCGTGAAGCCTTTCACATGCAGCGGTTTGCCGCTGGGCATGAAAGGCGCGACCTGGGGCCGGTAGCCGAGCGCAGCGATCAGCTCGATCACGCTCGTCACGGCCGGCGCATCGAAGAAACTGGTAAAGGCATCCTGAATGATGAACACCGCGCGTTCGCGCTCGGCGTCGGGCATCAACGTCCAGCGATCCGGGCTGTATCGATACGCCGGGCGCTCGCGCAGCCAGGCCGTCAGCGTGGGCCGGCTGAACTCGGGTGGGTCGACCAGGCCGAGACGATTAGCCAGCAGACGCTGGATCGCCGGCCGGCGGATCAGCGCATTGGCCAACCCCGGCAGCCGCGCGGCCAGCCGGGCACCGGTTTCCAGGCCGGCCAGGGCATAGTCGGCCGGCGGCCGGGCATAGCGGCCGTGGTACATCGCCAGGAATTCGCTCTTGAAGGCCGGTACGTCGACCCGGATCGGGCACTGAGTGGCACAGGCCCGACAGGACAGGCAGCCATCCATCGCCTGCCAGACCTGGTGCGAGAAATCGGTCTCGGGATCGGCCGGGTCTGCGGCCAGGTCGCGGGCCGCCCGTAGCCACAGCGATGATTCGGCCGGGGCCAGGTCGGCGGTCGTGTGTCCGGCTTCGGCGAGCTGGCGCAGCCATTCGCGCATGGCGCTGGCCCGGCCTTTCGGCGAATGCAGGCGGTCGCGGGTGGCTCGATACGAGGGGCACATGACATGCGCCGGGTCGTAGTCGAAGCAGGCGCCGTTGCCGTTGCACTGCATGGCGCCGGGAAAAGCCGCGCGCTCATCGGCCGGGATCTGGCGGTCGAAGGTGCCGCGGGTCGGCGCATCCATGGCGGCGATGGGTACGCGCTCGGGGTCGAGCGCCACGATCTTGCCCGGGTTGAGCTGGTTGCGTGGGTCGAAGGCGCGCTTGATCTCGCCAAGCGCGCCATAGAGCGGCTCGCCGAAAAACGGCCGGTTGTATTCCGAGCGATAGCCCTTGCCATGTTCGTTCCACAGCAGGCCGCCATAGGATTCGGCCAGATGGCGGACCCGGGTGGTGATCTCGCGCATGATGCGTTCGTCGGCGGGGTCGGTCAGATCCAGCGCCGGCCGGACATGCAGACAGCCCACGTCGATATGCCCGAACATGCCGTAGGCGACGCCGTATTCATCGAGAATCGCGCGAAAATCGGCAACATAGTCGGCCAGGAACCGTGGGTCCACGACCGTATCCTCGACGAAGGGCAGGGGCTTTTTCGCCCCCGGCGTCGAGCCGAGCAGGCCGACGCCGCCCTTGCGCAGTGCCCAGAGAGCCGCACGCCGCTCCGCCGCCTCGGCGCGGTAATAGCCGATTGCGCCGCCTTCGCCGTTGCCCAGGGCAGTATCCAGCCGAGCCGCGCCCTCTGGCAGGCTGCCCCGACCGGCAAATTCGACTAGATTGACCGCGCCGGGCGTACTGCCGTCGGCGTTTTCGATCATGTCGCGGACCCGTTCGTAGATCGGGTTGTCGCGGGCCAGACTCATGACTTTTTCGTCGACCGATTCGATCGCGCTCGGGTCGTATTCCACCAGCGTTTCGGCATCGCGCAGGGCGGCATCGAAACTGTCGTAGCGCAGCGCATAGAGCACGGTGGTATCGGGGATCGGCGTCAGCTTGAGGGTGAGCTGGCTCACCAGCGCCAGCGTGCCTTCGGAGCCGCCGATCAGCTTATTGAGATGACAGCGACCGTTATCGTCGACCGCCTGGGCTAGGTTGTAGCCCGACAGATAACGCGACAGATCGGGAAATACGCGTTCGATCTCACCTCGGTTGTCGTCGATGATGGTTTTTACGCGGTCGTTGATCGCGGCGATACGGGCATCGGGCGCCGGGGCGTGCGCGCGTGAATCGATCACATGCACGGCGCCGTCGGTGAGTACTACGCGGGTCGCCAGTACGTGGTCGCTGGTTTTACCGTGGATGCGCGAGCCCTTCCCACAGCCGTCGGTATTGGCCATGCCGCCAAGGGTGGCCCGCGAAGAAGGGGCGACGTTGGGGGCAAAGAACAGATCGTGCTCGGCCAGGGCATCGTTCAGCTGATCGAGCACCACGCCGGGCTGGACCACGACTTCGCGGGCGGCTGGGTCGATCGAGACGATCCGATTCATATGCCGCGAGCAGTCCAGCACGAAGCCGGCGGTCAGCGAACAGCCGATGGTACTGGTGCCGCCGCCGCGGGGCGCAAGGTAGATGGCATGGAATTCGGGCTCGGCCAGGGCGGCGGCCACGCGCTCGATATCGGCTTCGTCGCGTGGGAAGAACACGCCGGCCGGCAGGGTCTGGAAGGCGCTGTTATCGGTGGCGAGCGTAATGCGTGTGGCGTAGCTGGTATCAATGTCGCCGGCAAAGCCGAGCGCGGCCACGCGCTCGACGAAGGCGCGCTGCAACGGGTCGAGGGCGTGTTCGGGCGGCAGGGTCGGCAGCATCGGGATCCAGCAAGACAGAGCGTTGCCCGCAGGATAAACCCGAACCGGGCAAGCGGGCAGTCGGTCCGCCCAATCAGCAGGTCAGTCAACGGGTTGAAGGTGCGCTATTTCCAGGGCCTGCGAACGTTCGGCACGCGTTCGTAGCCCACGCTTGCTGGGGGAGCAGGCACGGCGAAGCGAGCATCGCGAACCTGGCGTAGCCGGCTTCGGAGCGGTCCGCCCCTAAACGAACCGTGGGCGCCCGGCGACACAGCTGGTCAAGCGTGAGGCACGCCAAGAGCCGAGGGCTCGCATCGAGCCGAACCGGATGGGCGAACGCCCGGGCGCTGTCACGAAACCACAGCAGACCGGGCGATCGAGTCCGGCTTCAGGCCAGCGATGCTGGCAACGGATAACGCCGATCGGCCTTGCCGGCCTTGACCACCTGGCCGGGCACGTCGTGGCCGATCAACTCGGGCAGGGTTTCGCTGACCGCGATCAGACCGTCCAGATCGACGCCGGTCGTAACCCCCATGCACTCGAACATATGCACCAGATCCTCGGTGCAGATATTGCCGGAGGCGCCTGGGGCGTACGGGCAGCCACCGAGGCCGCCGAGCGCGGCATCGAAGTGCCGCACGCCGACCTGCCAGGCTGCCAGGGCATTGGCCAGACCCATGCCGCGGGTGTTGTGTGGATGCAGGGTGAGGTTGAGTGCCGGATGGCGTTCGCGCACCGCCTCGCAGAGGGCTGCGACCTGCAGTGGGTTGGCGACGCCCGTGGTATCGCAGAGCGTGACCCCGCTGATACCGAGATCGGCGATGCAGGCGACGATCTCGAGCACCCGCTCGGCGGCGACCGGGCCTTCGAAAGGGCAGCCGAAGGCGGTGGAGATCGAGGCATTGAGGGTGACGCTCGCGCCGTTGGCGGCGGCGACCATGTCGGCAAAACGGGCCAGCGACTCGTCGGCCGTCATACGCAGATTGGCCCGGCCGTGACTGTCCGAGGCGGACATGACGAAGTTCAGCTCGTCGGTGCTGACGGCGATCGCACGCTCGACGCCTTTGATGTTCGGGATCAACGCGACGTAATCGATATTCGGCGTGCGCGTAATGCCTTGCATGACTTCGGCGGCATCGGCGAGGTTGGGAATGGCCTTGGGCGAGGTGAAAGAGGTGGCCTCGATCTTGGCCAGGCCGGTCGCCGATAGCCGGTCGATGAAGGCGATCTTGTCGGCGGTTTCGATCCAGCGGGCCTCGATCTGGAAACCGTCGCGGGCGGCGACGTCGTTGATGAATACGCGATCGGTCATTGGGTCGTCTCCGAGTCGTAGAGCACGCCGCGCTCGTAGAGCGCATTCTGGGTGTCGCGGTCGATACCGAGTTCGTCCATCACGGCGCGGGTGTGGGCGCCGAGCGCCGGGCCGCCGCCGTTGATCCGCCCGGGCGTTCGCGATAGCCGCGGCAATACCGACGGTACTTTCAGCTCACGGCCTTCGGGCGTGGTGATCGTTTCCAGCATCTGACGCGCGGCATAGTGTTCGTCGGCCACGATGTCGGCCGCCGTATAGGGCCGGCCGGCCGGGACGCGGGCGGCTTCCAGCGTTTCCAGAACTTCTTCGCGAGAATGGGCCCGGCTCCACTGGCTGATCGCGCCGTCGATGCGCTTGGCCTGCTGGGAGCGGCCGTCGTTGTGGGCCAGATCCGGATCCTCGGCCAGATCGTCGCGGCCGATGGCGGTCATCAGGCGCTTGAAGATCGAGTCGCCGTTGCCGGCGATCAAGACTTCCGAGCCATCGACACAGGGATAGGCATTCGACGGCGTAATGCCGGGCAGGGCACTACCGCTAGGCTCGCGCACGACGCCCGCCGCGTCGTATTCGGGGATCAGCGATTCCATCATCGCGAACACCGATTCATAGAGCGCGACATCGATGTATTGGCCCTGGCCGGAACGGGCGCGTTCATGCAGCGCCAACAGCGCGCCGATTACACCATACAGTGCGGCCAGCGAATCGCCGATCGACACGCCCACCCGTACCGACGATTCGCCCGGATGGCCCGACAGATAGCGCAGCCCGCCCATCGCCTCGCCGATCACGCCGAAGCCGGGCAGATCCCGATACGGCCCGGTCTGGCCGTAGCCGGAAATCCGCACCATGATCAGCCCCGGATTGATCGCGGCCAGCTCGTCCCAGCCTAGGCCCCATTTCTCCAGCCGGCCGGGCGAAAAATTCTCGATCACGATATCGGCCTCGGCGACTAGCTTTTTGACGATGTCCTGGCCTTCGGCGGACTTCAGATCGAGCGACACCGAGCGCTTGTTGCGGGTCTGGACATGCCACCAAAGCGACGTGCCATCGCGCATTACCCGCCAGCGCCGTAGTGGGTCGCCGGTGCCCGGCGGCTCGATCTTGATCACGTCGGCGCCGAATTCGCCGAACAACTTGGCCGCGAACGGCCCGGCGATCAGCTGGCCGAGTTCCAGCACCTTAATGCCGGACAGGGCCTGGGGCGAAGCAGCGATGTTCTCGGTCATGGCGGTCACCGTTTGGAATCCGCCCCCAAGCTAAGCGGGCAGGCTAGCGGCGACAATTGCCGGGTCGACAAGCCAGCTTTCGCGGTTCGTTAAGGCTCGCTGCCTTACGTTCCGTAAGATGTTCATTTGCGGGTCGACGCAGATAAGACATCGAATCGGCACGCTGTGCGGTAAGGGGCAACAACGCTCGTCGAACCGTGGTGCCCGACACGTGGCTCCTTATTCATCACCGATCGACAGGGCAGCGTTGAGGCTATCCGAGTATCGCTAAACTGTGGTGTCGCCTATCGGCCAGAAGCGGACCTACTGGTCGAACAATTTTCGAGCTGGCCAGAAATTAAATTGACAGCCGCGCGGCATCTAAAAAGTGGGCTTGCAGCTAGAGCTTGTGCCTCGTACTGCTGGCCAGCCTTCTCACACATTGAGCGGTACTGACCGCCCAAGAACCATTGCTCATTTAGACTATCCCTTCGGAATTCATGGCTAGCTTAAACGTTGAACGGTCGCCTAGTCCGTTTAGGTAAGCTTTCAGCTTAGGATATGGTGAGAGCGATATTCTAAATAGATCAGACCATCTTGAGATGGTGTAGAGATAGATGTCTGCAAGGGTGAACATCTCTCCTAGAAGGTAGGCATTGGCTTCCAAGTGGCCGTTAATGAAGGAGAATCGCTCACAGATTTTCTGCGTCGCGACGCGTTGAGCTTCGGATCCATACTCCGGATGAAAAAGCCATGGGCTAAACATCTTGTGCAGCTCAGTGCTGATGAAGGTCAGCCATCCTTGGAGCCGGAAATATTGGAGATCATCTTGCGACGGAACTAGCTGCTGAGACGCTACCGAATTCACCATATATTGCATTATGGCGACGCCTTCGGTTAGCAGCTCGCCGTTCTCCAGTTCAAGTGCTGGCACATAGCCCTTGGGATTGATTTGGAGGTAGTCCGCTTCGGTCTCTGTTACGTGCTTCTTGATATCGACCTTCTCTGAGTCGAGTTCAATATCAAGCTCGTGCGCCACAATGCGGGGAGCGAGCGAGCATGTACCCGTTGCGTAGTAAAGTTTCATCATGAGCTCCTTTGCTATGGACTGAGTTGGAAGCTTCGGAAGGGCGCGGTTCTGTCGTCCTAGAGCAACAACGTCCGCAGGTCCGACAGCTTCTCGCTGATGAACCCCGTGATCCGCGCCGCCTTGGCCCCGTCGATCACACGGTGGTCGTAGGAGAACGACAGCGGCAGCAGCAGACGCGGCTCGAACTCGGAACCGTTCCAGACCGGCTGCCAGCTATGCTTGGACACGCCCAGGATGCCGACTTCCGGCGAGTTGACGATCGGCGTGAACGCCGTGCCGCCAACCCCACCCAGGCTGGAGATCGAGAAGCAGGCGCCTTTCATGTCGTCGCCCTTGATCTTGCCTTCGCGGGCGCGGCCGGAGACATCGTCCAGATCGCGGGCGATCTGGTAGATGCCTTTCTTGTCGACGTCCTTGATGACCGGCATGAGCAGGCCGTTGGGGGTATCGACCGCCACGGCGATGTTGACGTACTTCTTGTGCACCAGATGCTCGCCGTCCGCGGTGAGCGAACTGTTGAGATCCGGGAACTTCTTGAGCGCGGCCGCCGAGGCTTTCAGTAGGAAGGCGAGCGGCGTGAGCTTGACGCCGTCGGCCTTGGCCTTTTCCTTGTTGGCCTGGCGGAAGGCTTCCATTTCGGTGATGTCGGCATTGTCGAACTGGGTGACATGCGGGATGAGCAGCCAGTTCTTGTGCACCGCCTTGGCCGAGATCTTGCGGATGCGCGGTAGCTCAGTGACTTCGACTTCGCCGAACTGGCTGAAGTCGATGTCCGGCTGGGCGGGCACGCCACCACCGCCGGCGGGTGCGGCCGTACCGGCGCCCTTGCCGCTCTGGACCTGATCCAGCGCACCCTTCACATAGGACTGGACGTCCTCGAAGGTGATGCGGCCCTTGTGGCCGGAGCCCTTGACGTTGCCGAGATCCGCGCCAAGCTCGCGGGCGTACTTGCGCACGCTCGGCGAGGCGTGGGCCTTGCCGAAACGCTCTTCGTCGACCGACTTGAGCTTGGACGGATTGCCGCCGCTGACGTCGGCCTCGACCGGCTTGTCGTCCTGCGAGGCGGTGCCGGGTTCCGGCTTCTTGTCGCCGCCGCTCGACTTGGCGGACTGGCCGCTTTTCTGGCCGCTGTCCTGTTTCGGCTGGCCCTTGGCGCCGGACTGACCGCCGCTCGACTTGGACCCGCCGGCCGACTGGAGCAGGGCGATGACATCGCCTTCCGAGACAGTGCTGCCTTCGGAGACCTTCAGTTCGCTGATCGTGCCCGCTTCGGTCGAGGGGACTTCGAGGGTCGCCTTGTCTGATTCCAGCGTGATCAGCGGCTGTTCCTTCTCGACTTCGTCGCCTTCGGAAACCAGCACTTCGATGACTTCGACCGAATCGAAATCGCCGATGTCGGGGACCTTGACCTCGACGGTCTCGCCGCCGCCCGACTGTTCGTCGCCGGAGGCCTGTTCGGTTGCTTCCGAGGATTCGTCCTCGGAGGCATCGTCGCCCGACTCCTGGGCCTGCTCGTCGCCATCATCCTGCGACTCGTCGCCACCGGATTCCTCGCCGGCTTCGATCATGGCGATCACATCGCCTTCGGAGACGGTACTGCCTTCGGAGACCTTGAGTTCGGTGATCTTGCCGGCCACGGTCGACGGCACTTCGAGTGTCGCCTTGTCGGACTCCAGCGTGATCAGCGGTTGTTCTTGTTCGACCGTATCGCCCTCGGAGACCAGCACTTCGATGACTTCGACCGAGTCGAAATCGCCGATATCCGGGACCTTGATTTCCTGCGCCGACATTAAAACCTCAATCAATGAATTACGATATTTGGATCTCGTAAAAACTACGGTCGTGCATATCGGCGTCGTTAGACCGTCACCGGATCTGGTTTGTCGGGGCTGATGCCGTACTTGTGAATCGCCTCGGAGACTTTCTCGCGCGGTATCTCGCCTTGATCCGCCAGTGCCTTAAGTGCTGTGACCGTGACCCAGCGTCGGTCGACCTCAAAGAAGTCGCGTAGCGCCGGCCGAGTGTCGGACCGGCCAAAGCCGTCGGTGCCGAGTGTGTAATACGGCAGCGGTATGAAGCCGCGGATCATCTCGGGGTAGGCTTTCATGTAGTCCGTCGCGGCGATCGCCGGACCCCGAGCTTCACTCATTTGGGTCGCGACAAAGCTCTCATGCGGTTCCGACTCGGGGTGGAGCATATTCCAGCGCTGGGTCGACAGACCGTCGCGCTTGAGTTGCGAAAAGCTTGTCGCACTCCAGACCGTGGCACCAACGTCCCAGTCTTCTTCGAGCAGATCGGCCGCAGCGATCACCTCGCGCAGAATCGTGCCGCAGCCCAGCAGCTGCACCTGAGGGTCGTGGGCGCTGTTGCCATCGGAGAATTTGTAGAGTCCCCTGACGATGTCCTCTTCGACACCTTCCGGCATGGCCGGATGAACGTAGTTCTCGTTCATCATCGTGATGTAGTAGTGCACGTCCTGTTGCTCGACGTACATTTCCTGCAGCCCGCGATGGATGATGACCGCCATCTCGTAGCTGAAGGTCGGGTCGTAGGCCTTGCAGTTCGGCACGCAGTCGAACAACACGTGCGAGTGCCCATCTTCGTGCTGCAGACCTTCTCCGTTCATGGTCGTACGACCGGAGGTGCCGCCCATGAGGAAGCCGCGTGTGCACATGTCGGCGGCGGCCCAACACAGATCGCCGATGCGCTGATAGCCGAACATCGCATAGAAGGCATAGAACGGGATCATCGTCTTGCCGTGGTTGTAGTACGACGTGCCGGCGGCGATGAAAGAAGACATTGAGCCCGCCTCGGTGATGCCTTCTTCGAGGATCTGACCGTCGACGGCCTCCTTGTAATACGCCAGCTGATCGGAGTCTTCGGGCGTGAACAGTTGGCCGAATGGCGAGTAAATCCCCATGGAACGGAACATCCCCTCCATGCCGAAGGTACGTGCCTCATCGGGGATGATGGGCACGAGACGATCCTTAAGATTCTTGTCGCGCGCCAGCACTTGCAGGATGCGAACGAAGGCCATCGTGGTCGCCATTTCGCGGTCGCCGGATCCTTGTAGGATCTTCGAGAACGCGGACAACGGTGGAATTTCCAGTTCGTCCCAATCCTGGCGCCGCTGGGGCAGGTAACCGCCCAGCTCTTGTCGACGAGCATGCAGATACTGCATTTCCTCGGAATCCTCAGCCGGCTTGTAGAACGGAACATCGTCGATCTGGTCGTCTGGGATCGGGATCTCGAAGCGGTCACGAAAGGCCCGTATGTCGTCCTGCTGCACCTTTTTCTGTTGGTGCGTGATATTCCGGCCTTCGCCCGAGTCGCCCATGCCGTAGCCCTTGACGGTCTTCGCCAGGATTACGGTTGGCCGACCATTCTTGGTATGGACCGCTCGGTGATAGGCCGCATAGACCTTGTCAGGATCGTGACCGCCTCGATTGAGGCTCGCGACTTCTTCGTCCGATAGCGACGCCACCATCTCTTCGAGTTCGGGATATTTACCGAAAAAGCGCTCGCGCGTGTAAGCGCCACCATTGGCTTTGAAGGCTTGATAGTCGCCATCGACCGTCTCGGTCATCAGTTTTTCGAGTGTGCCGTCGTGGTCTTGTGCCAGCAGCCGATCCCAGGCAGAGCCCCAAATGACTTTGATGACATTCCAGCCGGCACCGCGGAACGCGCCTTCCAGCTCATCGATGATCTTGCAGCCACCCCGAACCGGGCCATCCAGGCGCTGCAAGTTGCAATTGATCACGAAAATCAGGTTATCCAGACCTTCCCGGGCGGCGAGGCCGATCGCACCGCGGGACTCGGGCTCGTCCATTTCTCCATCGCCGCAGAAGCACCAAACATGGCGATCGTCGGTGTTCTGAACGCCGCGGTTGTGCATGTAGCGCATGAATCGAGCTTGGTAGATAGCCGTGATCGGCCCGATACCCATCGATACCGTCGAAAACTGCCAGTAATCCGGCATCAGCCAAGTATGCGGGTAGCTCGATAGGCCTTTGCCAGTCGATTCGGCCCGGAAGTTATAGAGCTGATCGTCGGTCAACCGTCCCTCCAGGTATGAGCGTGCATAGAACCCGGGCGCGGAATGTCCCTGGAAGTAGACAAGATCGCCCCCGTGGTTTTCCGATGGGGCATGGAAGAAGTGATTGAAGCCGACTTCGTAGAGCGTGGCTGCGGAAGCAAAGCTCGCGATGTGGCCACCAACGCCCTCGTGGATGCGGTTGGCCTGGAGAACCATGGCCATCGCGTTCCAGCGGATAATCGACCGAATCCGCCACTCGATTCGCGAATCGCCTGGCGATTGGGGCTGCTGGCCAAGCGGGATCGTGTTCAGGTAAGCCGTGATGGGAGAGGAAACGATCTCGACACCGGCACGACGGGCCCGGTCAAGCAACATCTCGATGAGAAAGTGGGCCCGGTCATGGCCCTCTCGCTCAAGTACCGCATCAAGAGAGTCGGCCCATTCGGCGTTTTCCAACGCCGTGTCATCGGTTTCGGTAGTCGGCGAAGGGAGTGCAACCACGTTGTCGCTCATGAGTAGTCCTGTAAAACCGGGAACTGGTAGGTGTCATGGTCAGCGGATGAACGCCGTGTTTCTGACGACCAAGGTTCTCAGTATTTTCAGCATGAGCGAGCAAGGCCCGCAATTTATAAAAATGGGAACATACTTCCCAAATTTGCAAACGACGCATGGGTCTTGTCCGGCCGACTAAGAGAAGGGAATGGCCGGTAAAGCGAAAGCTTGAGAGCTAAGTAAACGAGTGTCCCTTGGTTTGTAGGGACTTTTCGATCGCGTCCACGAGTGCGCGTGTTCTGCGTGTGATGTGCTTTCGTTCCGGGAAGACGGCCACGATTTCGAGCGGTGCTGGGCGGAAGTCCAATGGAAGCTCGACTAGATTGCCGGAGCGTAGTTCCGGTTTGATGAATTCGGTTGGAATGATGGCGTAGCCGAGACCACGAAGCGCACCGTTGATCAGCATATTGCTGCTGTCGACCTTGTACTTTGATTGCACATCAAGCGCAAAGCATGACCCATCGGCTTTAAGAAACTGCCAAGGATTGGAGCGAAGAGCGCTCAAGGTCGAAATGCACGGCAGCAATGACACCTCCTCAACGGTTGAGGGCGTTCCATGGGTTTCTATAAGAGATGGGGCGGCAACAACAGAACTATGAATCGTCAGGAGGCGCTGCATCACAAGAGAGCTGTCTTCGGGCACACCTCTTAAATAGGCGATCGAGACATCTATTTCCTGCCGAACTGGGTCAAGCGACTGCATGCTCGTGATGCACTCTAAATCGACCAGCGGGTGGTCTCGGGCGAATTCGGAGACCACGTCGCTGAGCCAGACGACACCGAACTCCGTCGGGATCGAGACTTTCATGCGTCCGCTTAGGTGGCCGTCTGTCTCGTGCAGCATGTTCTTCGCTTCGAGAAGATCGTCCATCAGCCCGGACGCATAGTCGTAAAGCAATTGCCCGCTTGGGGTAAGGCTGCAATGCCTGGAGTTTCGCGATAAGAGTCGTGATTCGAAGTCGTCTTCGAGCCTATTGAGGCGGCGGCTTATCGTTGATGTCGGGATACGGAGAGCCTTGGAGGCGCCCGATATCGTGCCGTGACGAGCGACTTCTATGAAGGTGGCCAAATTATTTAGATCCACAGTAACTATCCCTTATCCGAAAGAGGGCATATCGGTAGACGGAGGATACGATGTGCCTTGGTTTCATAAGTGGTCCGCGTTGCCGTCACTGCTGTAATGCCCACGGCCAATTATGAGGTCGACTTGATAACTAGAATATGTTCGAGGTTGTTGCATATTCTGGAAGGAGATTCCCATATATAACCAATTGCAGGATACAGCCTTTCCCGGTAGTAATAATCGACACGGCAAAACAGGCCACCAGTGATAACTGGTAGCCGTGACTCCGAGGAGATATTAATGAGTGAAACGATCCCGCTTCATGACGTTGGAGCTGATACATCTTTTCCGGGTAGAAAAGCTGATATTACTCAACATGAAATTGAAGCGCTCGAGGTAGAGCATAACCTCGCGGACGCTCATACCCATCAGCGGCAATCACAGGGGCAACAGGAAATAGTTGAGGGGCTGCCGTCCCTTTGGTATGAGTCGGAAGCAACGACGCAAAGGGAAAGTGAGCTAGCGTTCAAGAAGGCTTTTTATAACTTTCATGGGCAGCGCAAAGCGCTGGATCGTATCGATGATATCTACCTTACATATGCCGCTTCGATATCGATGCAGGTGGTTGCGACATATCTTCGGCAGAATAATTGCTCGGTGGGGCTAGTTGAACCTTGCTTCGATAACCTTCACGACCTTATGAAGCATGCTGGGCTGGAGATTAGTCCAATTCACGAAGACGCCCTTTACGATTGCGATAAGATTCAGTCAAATCTAGATGCCTATGCTCGAGATTTAGACGCTATCGTTTGGGTCGATCCCAATAATCCCACTGGGTTTAGCCTCTTTGCGCCAAATGATCGAGCATTTCGTGAAGTCGTCTCTTACTGCGAGGCGAATGGCAAGATTCTCGTGTTGGATTTTTGCTTCTCAGCTTTTCTCCGAACTTCAGGATATAGGAGGAGCGATGCCTACGAGGTGCTAGAAGCCTCTGGCGTTGACTACATCGCGATGGAAGACACCGGCAAGACGTGGCCGTTGCAAGACACGAAGTGCGCTTCGCTTATGGCAAGCCGGCGCCTGAATACCGAGATATACCCGATCGTCACGAGCGTATTGCTGAATGTATCGCCTTTTATCCTGAGGCTGGTGACAAGATATGTCGAAAATAGCAAGAAAGATGGATTGGCATCGGTGAGCGAAGTGCTCACAACCAACCGCGAGTTCCTGATCGAAAGTTTGCCAAGCGATATTTTGGAGTACCAAAGACCGCTGATAGAAACCAGCGTCGCTTGGCTGAAGATCAAAACGGAACACTCTGCTGATGAGGTTCAAGAGCATCTTCGGCGCTGGGGCGTGTACGTACTCCCCGGGCGCTATTTCTTCTGGAGTCAACCGGCTGACGGTCACAAATTCATTCGTGTCGCACTAGCACGCGATCCCCAGGAGTTCAGAAATTCGATTTCGGCTGCAGCAGCTTCCCTTCTCCAGCTTAAGGGTTAGATCTCAATGGCTGTAATAGACGCTACCGTATTCATGGGCATGCATCACGCACTAAATGATCGCCGCCAACGTGCCCTCAAGGTGGTCATGTCGAATTTTGACGAAGGATTTGAGATTTCTTTCGACCAAATCGGGATATGCGATTCCATTGTTTGGCGCCGACCGAGGGAAGTGCAGGATGCCTATTACCCATTCATGGACGTCTTGCATACAGAGATGCCTTTCAGACGCCGCGGCTATTCGCTCGCGACAATAGAGCGGGCAGCTAATGACCCGCAGCTAGCTGAGATTCGCACGTCATCACCGAGTTGTGCCTTGCTCGCGGCGAGCGTCATAGAAGAAAGCGAGCTTTTGTATACCTTCGACCCAGTGCTTCTTAAATCGCAACCGACCGTCCGGTACGTAGCTTGTTCCTACGGTACTCAGCCCGGCGGTATTCGGTCTGGTGGATCGTTCCCAGGGGAACTTCAACAGCTTTATAACGAGTCGCGAAGCCTCGTAATTACAGAGAACGACTTCGGCCATGCTTGAGGCTCGCTGTTACGTCCCACTTGTTACGCCCCTCAGATCTGATGGCTCAGTCTGCAAGGAAAGCGTGTTTTCGTTGGTTCGATGGCTCGATAGACCGGGACTTGGCTTTATGCCTTGCATGAGCACCGGGGAAGGTGCCGTTCTGACAGATGAGCAATGGACAGCGATGCTCCGGTATGTAATGGATCAGGTCGCGCCCGAGCGAGTTTTCGCCGGCATTCTGCGTTCAAGCACGTCCGAAGCCTCTCGGCTGATTGGCATTGCCCAGGAACTCGGTGCGAAGCACGCCATCGTTGGCTCACCTTTTGGAAAAGATGTTTCACAGGACGACATCAAGCGTCATTTTCAGGCCTTGATCGACGTTTCGTCATTGGACTTCTGGATTTATCACGAGCATGAAACTTCGGGAAACGATATAGGGACCGACACACTCCTCAACATCGCCCGACACGAGCGTGTCACAGGCATCAAAGATTCGTATGCAGAGCCCCGGAGTGATTTATTCATCCGCGCATTAAAGGATTGTGGTGTTTCCTATTTCGTCGGCTGGGAAGCACTGGTGGGGACTTCAGCTGAACATGACGGTAGTGTCGTCGGCCTGGCAAACATTGAGCCTTCAGCCTGCTATCTTGCCTCGCTGTCTGCTGATGACGACCGCATTAATACGCACATTTGCGCGCTAAGCGAGGCAAATACTCTCTTTGCGGAAGACTGGTACTGCCACATCAAGGTGAAACTGCAATCAATTGGTGTGATTGCAGAGACATGCCTAGCTAACCAAATCCCTAAGCAGCCTGCCTGAAATAGGAGGACAACTTATGTTCACCCATAAAGATCTATTTCTCGCCAACCGCTCTGAACTCAGCGTACCGAATTCGATGCCAGACGACATGAGACAGTTTGAACTCGCTTGGATCGACAGATCGATTCACAAGACCTCCGGCGAATCGGAGATGCCGTCAGACTTGGCGAACTTTCGAACGATGCTCGCGAATTTGATTGATGCAGACGCGGCAGACGAGCCTGAAACGGCCTCCTTTGTCGCAACCGATATCAACCTTGATCAGTTTCGCACCTTGGTGCAGGAGTTCGCCGTGGACGGCTTGACCGAAGCACAAATATTCTGGCCTGTCATGCCAAGGCTATCGCTCGCCGCGCAGATGCCGATGATGCGTATGATGATCGATGAATTCGGCTCCGGAAATCCAGTACGGGCGCATACCAACCTGTATATCAACCTTCTGAAAGAACTCGATATGCGGACGGATTTGCAGTACTACATCGATGTCAGCGGCGATGCAATCTTCGAATTCGCGAACATGTATTACTGGATGGTCCTTCGTGCTCGCGACACATCCTTTTTCGTCGGAGCGCTCACTTACTTTGAGACCATGATCCCGACCTTCTTTGACTGCTACGTAAAAGCATGCGAAAGACTTGGGGTTCAAGAGCACGCTTATTATAGTGAGCATGTTCATATCGACGAATTTCATGCTGCAGAAGGGCATCGCATTCTTCGGGCCATGGACAAGGATGGTGATTTCTCACCAGACAATGCTTGGCGCGGCGTCCTTCTCGGCCGCCACTTGACGATGTCGGCTTTCGATGCAGCCGTTGATAAATCACGCGATGCAATTGCCGCTTGAACCATGGCCGAAGCTTACGATAACGACATTGATCCAATCGGGGAGTATGAGGAGGGCGGCACTTTTGACGTAGAGATCGAAGGCGCGCGTTACACAATCCCCAACCATTGCCCTCACCGAAAGGGGTGGCTAGCTCACGGTAGGATCAACGCAAAACGGAAGACGATCTCGTGTCCGTTACATTTCTCGACCTTTAATCTCGATACCGGCGAGCAGATAGCGGGACCACCCTGCGGTCCTCTGGATGTGAAGCGGTCGTGATGCTGATTGTCGGTGTCCGAGTCTAGGTCGGGAGCTGGCCTGTCTTGCTCTATGTGGTGGCAGTGTAGCGAGGCTTTTCTGGATGCGCTGAGCCGTTGGCGGCGAGCGCCCTAAGTCGAAGCACAATGGACGCGTGCCGGTTGGAGCGGGCACGTGTTCACTTGCTTTGCTTTCGCCTTCTCGTATGTCTGGCATAGGAGCGACCCTCTTCCGGTATTGAGTAGCATGTCGAACTGGAGTCCGATCATCTGAAGCTTGGAGGTCGGACTTAAAAAGAGGTATGCCGTAGAGCAGATTATCGGTTAAAAACCGATAATAAAGCTTTCGAAAAATTGAGATATAAGCAGAATATTTGATGAAAAATCAGATTTCTGGAAACTTTTTAAAAGTTTGTCGCGGAGATTATTGCTTTCGCTCTATGGCTCGGCCGAACTGAAGGCGAGCGTCGACTGTAAGCTGTTCAACTCTGGCAGTTTGCGGAGCGTGCTGGCGCTGAGCGACCGTGCTCGATCTTAGGAGCGCTTGCTGCTGGGGCTCAGTGACGCCGAATGCTCGCGGCGTTACTCATTGAAAAGCTTTCCCGTATGAAACGAGGGCGGAGGGTGTGCCCAGATGGCAGACGAGGCTCGCTAGATCGAATCGAGGGCTCGTTTACCGCCCAATTTCATGAAGGTTCGGCCGCCGCTATCGGCCAGAAGCGGAAGCTCCACGCTGGCGTAAGGGGCTAGTGCGGAGCGAAAACGAAACGTGTAGTAATCATTCGGGCTTGAAGTCCGTATCCATCATCATCCGATAGTGGTCGCCCTGATGAAGGTTTTCGAAGATGCGCCTGAAGACTTTTAGGTAGAGGGCATCAGCGTCGCCATTCGGAACCATGTGTAAGTCATCATGGACAGCATGAGACCCATCATTAGCCCACGACAGTAAGGCCCTCGCCGCAATCTTCTCGTCACCGACAAGTCCATCGCACGCTTTGTCAACGTCCAGACCGCCGAGGAGCTTGAAGTAGCTATCGAAGATTCGACGCATCGTGTTCGGTAAGGTTAACGAGCGCCCTTCCGGTTTGCGGACATCCTGCCAGAGTAATTCGTAACTGCTTTTAACCGGATTGGTGTTCTGGAAGGCTACGAGACCGGTCACGCCATTTGTTTTTCGGCACACCCAAAAAGCAGACTTAGGGAGGCCGCCACCCTTCGCGAAAGTGACTTCCTTGTGGAAGTACACGTTGTGGGTAAGAACAAATACCTGCTTAATGGGACTGTCTCCGCTTCGTGCCATGTCCGCCATTTCCCTCGTCAAAGAGGAAACGATGAATAGAATGTCGCTGTCTAGGCTGGAGACTGGATCATCAAGCACCACTACACGGTCGTCCTCGATACCTGTTGCTGAATTTGCTGCTTGAGAAAGGTGGTAGAAGTAGAGGAAGCTAATGAAGGTCTTCTCTCCTTCGCTCAAGCTATGGTACGCAGATTCCCCGTTGGACCTAACGAGATGGTAGCTGTGCGCCTCCTCAGCCGGCTCTAAACGAAAGTTAGTGAATTGGAAAGCGTTTAGCGTCTGGTTGATTTTCTCGACGGTCGGCTTGGTACTAGTGGCCCTTTCCTCAAGTCTGTTGAGTTCTGTTTTGCATTCGTCCTGCTTGTCCTTTGATGCTTGGATTTGCTCCTTCAAGGATGAGATCGCACGGCCAATACTGTTGTTGGACTTGTCCCAGCGATCGAGATCGTCCTTGAGTTCTACGTCGATTAAGTAACGCCAAAAATCGGCCGATAGCCGGGCCTTTTCGGAAGCGGCATTAGCTACCCTTTGATTGTGCTCCGCGATTCTGGCATTTGCGTTCATCAAGAGCTTATTAATATCCTCCAGAGCTGATACCACATCATCGAGCTCAATAACCGAGCTAGGCGATTGGATCTTTTGCCGTATCTGGAGCAACGTTGAGGAGAGGCGCGCATCGAACACATCGATGAGGCGACCAAGCTCTTTGCTGTCGTGATAGTCGGTTGAAGTCGCCCGAAGGTTTTCCAACGCTGTACTGATGCGGTTAGCCTCTTCCTTGTAATCGTCCGCGATTTGCTTAAGTCGAGCCGTATCCCTGGTAAACGACTCATCAAAAAAATCGGCGAGGTCTTGCTCAAGGCTGTCCGGAACGCTCTGCTGGCAGAATGGACACTTGGGCCGGCTTTCCTTCAGGAATTTCACACCCTGAGATACCCAGTCGGAATTGTTGAGCTTGGCGATCAGGCCGGCGATGTTAACGTCCGCCTTGCCGATGATGGCCTTTCTAAAGATGGGGTCTTCCTCAAGCGCTTTCAGGCGAACCAGGTCAGTCAGTTCGAGACGGGAAACCGATACAGGGTTGGCGGTGAACACTGAGTGCGCCCTTGTCTGTAAATCTTCGAATAGACAGGTATCCCCATCGTTTTGCTCTCGCTCCCTTAAAAGGCGCGCGCGGAAGACTTCACTGTTCCCCATTACGCCTTTAAGGGCAGCTCCGAACTCTTCCTTATGCTTCCGGGTTTGCGCAAGACAGGCATCCTTGAGCTCCTCGGTCGCTGCAGCCATTTCAGCCTGCTTGCCGCCGTTGCCATCATCGCCTTGTAATGTGACGGTCAGCCGCAGCTCTTTATCCGCTTCCTCAGCGATGTCGTCGGTCAGCTGACTGATGCGTTCCTTAGCTTCTTTGTCCTCCTCTCCGAGCGTGAATACACCTTTGGTCTTTCCGTCCTCACTAAACGCGTCTTGGAGGAAGTCTCGGTTGTAGACATCGGTCCGAAGCGCTCGACCCCCTCCCCAAACAACCGAGCATGCTTCAAATGCCTCGCCTTGCTGATCGGCAAGGTATCGCGACAAGGTTGTCTTGCCGGATCCATTCGGGCCATAGACAAAGTTGCATTTGGTCAGCGGCCCAATCTGCATGCCTCCAATCGGGTATGTCGCGACGTCCGCCAGCGTCAGTGTCCTTATCATCGATCGTCCCCCCTCCCTCGTGGCCAATATTGACCGAGTCCATCTTGGATCGGCCGACCCGCGAACTCAATCATCACGTGCTTCCACTCCCATATCGAGCGTACGGTCGTAGCGTAGCGGCCGACTGCGCTTCCCCGGACGTCTCCGGTATACGCGACAAAACACAGATGACGTACCAATCGGTCAACTGGCGTCAGCGGCCACTGAGTGTGCGAGCCAGAACCGAATCGTTCCGTTTTCATAGAGGATTTCAGCAATCTCCAAATCCGTGATTGCGAGTTCCTGCTATGCCGTGTCAGCCGACTTCTGTTAGGTCGATGATGTCCGCTCCGGGTCGATAGCCGACTCCGTCTACGAACATATAGGGCCAAATATAGCGCGAGCCAGCGATTTCGAAGCGCAAGCCTTTCTACGTCGTGTTTGCTATTTGGCGAATTAACTCAACCGTCTTCGCCGGAAAGGCTCAGATGTTCGACCATCTCGCGGGCGAGTACGGGCAGGGTGTCGAAGTCGCGATAGGCGATGCGTAGTTCGCGGTGGGCCCAGGCGTCGGTGAGTTCGACCGTATGTAAATCGAGTGTGGCAACGTGCGTGCTTACGGCCCGATCGGGGAGTACGCCGATGCCCAGGCCGCAGGCGATCATGCGGCAGATGGCTTCGAAGCTGCGCACCTGAACCCGCATGCGTAGCGGCTTGCCGGCGGCCCGAGCGGCGTCGTGGATCAGGGCGTGCAGCGAGGCGTCTTGCTGCAGGCCGACGAAGTCATGCTCGATCGCTTCTCGCAGTTCGAGTGATCGGGTTTGGGCCAGGGCATGATCGGCCGGAGTAACCAGCACCAGCCGGTCGCTGCGATAGGCACGGGTCTGCAGGCCGTCAGCGCCGACGTGGGCGGCATAGATGCCGAGATCGGTCAGCCCGTCGCGCACCGCCTGAACCACGTCCAGCGAGACCCGTTCCTCGATATCGATCCGGACCTGGGGCCGCGCCTGGGTGAAGGCCGCCAGATCTTCCGGCAGGAATTCGATGATCGCCGAGGTATTGGCGTGCATGCGCACATGGCCGCGTACCCCGGCGCTGTATTCGGATAGATCGGCGGTCAGCCGCTCCATGGATTCGAGTACGGAGCGGGCGTGGTGCAGCAGGGCATCGCCGGCCGGCGTGAGTTCGACGCCGCGTGGCCGGCGATAGAGCAAAGTGGCATCGAGCGAGGCCTCCAGATCGGCGATCCGTTTGCTGACCGCGGCCAGCGCTAGATGTTCGCGCTCGGCGGCCGCGGTCAGACGGCCGGTATCAGCGATGGCGACGAACAGGCGAAGCGTCAGCAGATCGATGCGTTTCACGGGCAGGCAGGCCGGTCTTTCGACCGGCTTCGACCAAAGTTGAGCATCGATCCTAAGCGTCTGCGAAGCCTGTTGTCATCTGGGGTTTCGCGTTTGGCGAAGGCCGGCTTGTTGATTGCTGTATTGCCGCAGGCAGGGGCCTCGGACAAGGTGCGATGCAGCCCGAATGGCGCTATGCAAAGAGGAGAACCAGATGTCACGACCCCGTCGAGAGCCGATACGCAAACCATGGATCTGGGTGGTGTTCGCCATCCTGTTCGCGTTGATCAATCCCTGGTATTTCCCGGCCGAGCCGATCCCGCTGATCTGGGGCATACCCTACTGGGCAATCGTAATCCTGGCGGCCTCGCTGGCGCTATCGGGATTCCTGCACTACGTGCTGGCGCGCCAGTGGCGCATTGTAGAAGACGAGGAAGACGATGGACGGCTCTGAATCGCAACTGGCCTTCAGCGGGGCCTCTGGGATCATCGTGCTGGTGGCCTACGGCGCGATCATGCTCGGGGTCGGTGTGCTGACATGGCTCAAGAATCGCGGTCTGCATGAATCGACCGATGAATATTATCTAGGCGGGCGCGGCCTGGGCGTGATGGTGCTGTTTTTCACGTTCTTCGCTACCCAATATTCAGGCAATACGGTGGTCGGCTATCCGCCGGCGGCCTACCGCACCGGTTATGCCTATTTGGTCTCGGTGCCGTTTTTTATCACCATTATTCTGGCCTATTTGCTGTTTGCGCCCCGGCTGTATGCGCTTGGGCGTAAATACAGCCTGGTCACGCCGGTGGACTGGATCCACCGGCGCTTCGATTCGCCGGCCGTGACCTGGCTGTCGGCGATTCTGATGCTGTATGCGTTGGCCAATTACATGCTCGAGCAGTTCGTGGCGATCGGCCAGGGCGTATCCGGCATGACCGGCGGCACCATTCCCTACCAGGTCGGCGTGGTGTTTTTCATCGTGATCATGCTGGTCTATAGCTGGCTCGGCGGCATGCGCTCGGTGGCCTATACCGACACCATGCAGGGTATCGCCTTGTTGTTCGGCGTGGTGATGCTCTTGATCGGCTCGCTCATTTATTTGGGCAATCCGGCCGATTCGGCGGCCATCATGCAGTCTCAGACCCCGGAGAAACTGGCGCCGCCGACCGGGCCTGGCCTGTTTCATTGGTTCAGTCTGCTGGTGTTAGTCGGCATCGGTGCAGCGGTGTATCCGCATGCGGTGCAGCGCATCTTCTCGGCCAAATCCGAAGCCACGCTCAAGCGCTCGCTCACCCGTATGGCGTACATGCCGTTTGCCACTGCCGGCGTGGTGTTCGTGGTTGGCATCATCGGCGTAGCGGCGTTCCCGGGCATGGATACGGCGAACTCCGAACAACTGGTCGGGCGGATGGCCAGTGCGTTGGCCTCCGAGAACGTCGTCTTTTACTGGGCGATGGTGCTGCTGTTTGGCGGGGTGATCGCCGCGATCGTATCGACCGCCGATTCCGTTCTGCTGACGTTTTCTTCGATCATCTCGCACGATCTGTACGGCCGGTTCGTAAATCCGGCTGCCGCCGATGGCCGACGGATTCTGGTCGGCAAGCTGATCGGCGTGGCCGCGGTCATCGTACTGGTGATAATTGCCTGGTATCCACCGTCCACGCTGTATCGCATTTTCGTCTTGAAATTCGAGCTGTTGGTACAGGTTGCACCGGCCTTGATTCTAGGCCTGTACTGGACCCGCATGAACGCCGTCGCCGTGTTCGCCGGCATGCTGACCGGGGCGGTCATGGCCTCTACGCTGACGCTGGCCGGATTGCAGCCGCTGGGACTGTTCAATGGCCTGTGGGGCTTGATCATGAATCTGGCGATCGTCGGTATCGGCAGCGTACTGGCGACAGCGCCGGCCGCCCAACGCGAAGCCGCCCATCGGCTGACCGCCGTATAAGGCGGTCAGCCGGCCATAGTGTCCGGTCGGTCGGCCCGGCTGTTAGGCGCCGCGCCGATGGGCCGGATACCAGCTGATTTTCAGCGAGAAGGTATCGCGATCCTGACAACGATCCTCGACCGCGAAACCGCGTCTGCGGAAATGGGTGATGATCTGGTTTAGGTCGTCGACACCGATATGGTCGCGCGCCAGAAAAGCCGTGGTGTGGCCGCGGTGGCGGGTCGAGGCCTCGCGGATCGCTTCGTTAAGCGACGCGATGGCTTCTTCCGGGCCTTGGCTGACCGCCCGCATGTTCTGCCGGGCTTGTTCGGCGCTGATCGCATCCTGAACCTGCATGAACAACCTCCTGTGCAACGATGAGCAGCCCATGGAAGGCTGCCTGTACTTCGACGCTAATATTCGAGGCGCTGCGCAACAATTAGCCAAAATGCTGATTCGGTTTGCTGTACTGGGGGCTGCAGACGTAGATTCGACGCAGGTTGTTAACAGTCGAATACATGACTATTCCCGTACTCGAAGCGCTCGGTAAGCCCGCTGATATCGGCCGTATTCACGGCGAGCGCTATGCCCAGCAGATCCAGCGGTTCGCGGCCGAGCGGGTCGAACGTGCCGGGCAGGCGCTATGGGTTGGCCAGGATCGCCCGCGTGCCGACGTGATCGCGCTGGCCGAGGATTGCCTGGCCGCACACGAGTTGTATTCGCCCGCGCTGACGGCTGAACTGCGCGCCATGGCCGAGGCATCCGGGCTGTCGCCGGCAGAGATGCTAGTAGTGAGTGGCTTCACCGATTTCGTGGATACCGCATTCGCGACTTTCGGTGGCCAGAGCGCGGCCCCGGCCCAGGCGGACAACTGCACGGCGATGATCGTGCCGGGGGCGCGCAGTGCCACCGGGCAGCCTCTGTTTGCCCAGACCTGGGATATGCACGAAACCGCCACCGAGCATGTTTTCGTGCTGCGCGGTGCGCCCGACGATGGGCCGGCTTTCACCGTTTTTACCAGCCGGGGGTGCCTCGGCATGATCGGGATGAACGAAGCCGGCATTACCATCGGTATCAACAACCTCACTGGCAACGACGGCCGCATCGGGGTGACCTGGAACTTTGTGGTTCGCGAAGTGCTGGCCCAGACCGACTTCGCCGCCGCCGAGGCCCGGCTTGCCGAGGCTGATCTGGCCGGGGCGCACAATTATCTGCTGGTCGGCCCAGAAGGCCAGGGGCTCAACATCGAGGCGATGTCCACCCGACAGGCGGTCACGCGGCTGGATAACGAGGTGATCGTGCATACCAACCACTGCCGAGCCGAGGCGACGTGTGCCGTGGAACGGCCGCGCCAGCCCGAAGTCCAGGCGCACAGCGAGAAACGTCTGGCCCGAGCCGAGGCATTGTTGGCCGGCGCCGATCTAATCGATATCGAAACTCTGGCCGCCGTGACCCGCGACACCCAGGCGATCTGTTACCCGCCGACGCCGATCACCAAGATGACGACCTGCGGGGCGGTAATCGCCGATCCGGCGGCCCGCCGGCTGTGGGCTTTGCGTGGGTTGCCGAGCGAGCAGCAATATGAAGCCTTCGACGTGGCCGGTGCCGCCGCGGCTACCCGCTGACTAAGGCATGTTGAGGCGTCGTGCGAGTCCGCGCTAAGGGGCTGTAAGCCGACTGCGGCGTAGTGGCGTGGCGTTCTTGAGCGGCAGCGCGGGATTGCGGCCCAGCAACCCTTATCCCGAAGGGGCGAATCACGTCGGGCCGTGTGTTACGCGCTTTGATCGTGCATGGTCCAGAACCGCGGGCCGCGCTTTACCAGCTACGATTTCAGGCGCAACGCGGCGCTCGGACGATACCTCGACAACAGGCCCTAGGCAGTGGCTGGCTTTTGGGTCATGACCGGTTTTGCAATCACGGGCTCCAGGCCTGGAACAGGGGCTTGGGGGCAATGCGCCGGGCTAGCCGTCGGTCGAAACCGTGATGCTCTCCCAGGCATCGATTTCGTGCGCCATTTCGGTGAGCCGGTCACGCACCAGTTGCAGCGCATCGCTGCCCAGCAGTAGGTGCGCCGGCGGGGCATCGCAGTCGATGAGATCCAGCATCGCCCGTGCGGCCTTTGCAGGGTCGCCCAGCTGGTGGCCGCTGTTGTCCCGGCGTGCCTTGCGTACCGGATCGAACAACGCATCGTAATCGCCGATGCTGCGAGGTGAGCGCTGCATCGATCGCCCGGCCCAGTCAGTCCGAAACGAACCGGGCGCCACCGCTGTGACGTGAATATTGAATGGCGCGAGCTCTTTGCTCAGGGTATCGGAGATACCTTCCAGGGCGAACTTGCTGCCGCAGTAGTAGGCGATGCCCGGCATGGTGATCAAGCCGCCCATCGAGGTGATATTGATGATGTGGCCACGGCGGCGTTCGCGAAACATGGGCAGGATGGCCTGGATCATCTCGACCGCGCCAAAGACATTGACTTCGAACTGCTGGCGCATGGCCTCGGTCGAGGATTCCTCAAGAATACCTTCGTGGCCATAGCCGGCGTTGTTGACCAACACGTCGATCGGGCCGCACTCCTGGCTCATACAGGCCACGATGTCGGCGATCGCCTGGCTGTCCATGAGATCGAGCTGATAGGCATGGGCACGCCTGGATGCATGGGCTTCGAAGGCTCGGGCCGCTTCGGCTTGTCTGACGGTGCCGATGACCTGATGCCCGTCGGCCAGGGCTTGGTCGGCCAGAGCACGGCCGAAGCCGCTGCTGACGCCGGTGATTAGGAAAGTCTTGGGATGGCTCATACGGATGCGCTCCAGAAGGATTAGGCTCGTGGCTCGGATGCGAAGCCCATGTTGGAGCGCGCCGAGGTGGTTTCGAAGACGAGATATTCTGTTTTACTAGCCTGATTGTCTGACTCGGCAGCGCGTCGGCCGGCCAATGCGCCAAACTGTCGACATGTAATCGTTCACCCGAAAGCTTTCGATGTACGCCGACCACCCCAAGATGCGCCGATGCCAGCAACAGACGGTGGCACGCCTCGAGCGGATGTCGCCTCTTGAAGGCTATAACCTGACGGCGCTGCCGGACGTACGGTTTCTACGTTCGAATCGCCCGCTGCGGCAGGTGCCGGTGTTATATGATCCGGGCATCGTGATCGTCTGCCAGGGGCAAAAGCGCGGCTATTGGGGCGATCGAACCTATGTCTACGATGCACAGCATTATCTGGCAGTCTCGATTCCGGTGCCGTTCACGATGGAAACCGATGCAAGTGCCGATGAGCCGTTGCTGGCGATCTATCTGCATCTGGACTTGCCGCTGGCCGTCGAACTATTGCTGGACATCGAGGGCCAGGGGAGCGTGGCGCCGGCCGAGCCGTGCGGGATGTTGGCTTCGCCGATGACGCCGGCGATGGCCGAAACCGTGGCCCGATTCGTGGATATCATGGCCTCGCCGGCGGATGCCCGAGTGCTCGGGCGGGCGATGGTGCGCGAGATCTATTTCCGCGTGTTCCAGGGCCCGCAGGGCGCCGGGTTGCAGGCGGCCTTGGGCGCGCATACGCCGTTCGGCCGTATCCGGCATGCCATTCAACGTATCCACGCCGATTACGCGGCCCCGCTCAGCGTTGACCAGCTGGCACGCGACGCGCACATGAGCGTTGCGACCTTCCATGCGCATTTCAAATCGGCCACCGAAACCTCGCCGCTGCAGTACATCAAGATGGTGCGGCTGCACCAGGCGCGGCTGTTGATGTTCCGCGACGATATGACGGCAGCGACCGCGGCGGTCGCAGTTGGCTACCAGAGCGCGTCGCAGTTCGGCCGCGAGTTCAAACGCCTATTCGAGCGTACGCCGACCGCCGAAATAGCCTGGATGCGGGCGTCTTTCGAACTGCCGCCAAAGCACTCGTCGTCGCTGTATGTGGCCTCGCATTAACCTAAGCCAGGATGGGGCCGGCCGGCTGACAGATCGCCGATCCCTTTGGCTTCAAGTGTGGTCCCTAGTGATTCAGTCCGGATAAACCAGCGTTTTCGAGCGCGCTAGCGGTCGGCATGGCAACGGCCTCCTCATCGGGTGGGCGCCAGGCGAGGGAAAACCCGGGGTCGGCGAGACCCAACTGGGGCGGTATCGGTCGAGTGATGCCCGGCTTGATCTGAGTTCTGTACCCGTGCCCGAGTGTTCTTTCGGCGTTTCGCGGGCCTTTGGCCGGCCCGGGCGATAACTATCCGGCTGCGAAAGATTCCTGTGCTCCTTGCCTGCATCGAAAAAGCTTATCCAAGGAGTCGGATAACTGTATTTTCGCTGATTCCCGTCTTTGCCTAGGCTCGATGAGTACGGCGTCGCCTCGTGGATTCGGCCCGGCCTGAATGCCGGGTTCGTTGGCGCGCGGACGACACATCAATGTTATGCGCCGAAAAAGCGATCGGCCTTGGTCGATCGATGGATCACTGTATTCGATCCGCAGTAGTCGGCAGGGGATATCGCATATGGTCAGTCAAAACAGGGATATCGATACGCTCGTCGTAGGCGCCGGCCAGGCGGGTATCGCGATGAGCGAACATCTGAGCCGGCATGGCGTATCGCATGTGGTCGTCGAACGCGATCGCATCGCTGAGCGCTGGCGTACCGGCCGTTGGGATTCGCTAGTGGCCAATGGCCCGGCCTGGCACGATCGGTTTCCCGGCCTGGAGTTCGACCGGACTGCGGCCGATGGTTTTGCCGGCAAAGACGAAGTCGCCGACTATTTCGAAGCCTATGCCCAGAAGTTCGAAGCGCCGGTGCGTACCGGAACCGACGTCCGCCGAGTCACGCGCCAAACCGGCCAGTCGGGATTCGTGGTCGAGACCTCGGACGGCGTGTTCAACGTCCACCGCGTAGTGGCGGCGACCGGGCCGTTTCAGACCCCGGTGATTCCGGCGATCGCGCCCCAGGACGCACGGCTGACCCAGCTGCACTCGGCCGATTACCGTAATCCGGCCCAGCTGCCCGAAGGTGGGGTGCTGGTGGTCGGCGCCGGTTCTTCCGGGGTGCAGATCGCCGAAGAGCTCATGCTTGCCGGGCGCGATGTCTATCTATCGGTTGGGCCCCATAGCCGGCCGCCGCGTAGCTATCGCGGCCGCGATTTCTGTTGGTGGCTCGGCGTGCTCGGCAAGTGGGACGCCGAAACCACGGCACCGGATCAGGAGCACGTCACGATCGCGGTTAGCGGCGCCCATGGCGGGCGGACGGTGGATTTCCGCAAGCTGGCCGAGCGCGGCATGACGCTGGTCGGCCGAACCCAGGCTTTCGATCACGGCCAGGTGTGTTTCGAGGCTGATCTGGCCGATAACCTGGCTGGCGGCGATACCGATTATCTGGCGCTGCTGGATGCGGCCGACGACTATGTCGCCCGCTACGGTCTGGATCTGCCGGCCGAGCCCGAGGCACGCCGGATGACCGCAGACCCAGCCTGTGTGCGCGAGCCGGTTCGGCAGTTGGATCTGGCGGCTGCCGGTATCACGACCATCATCTGGGCGACCGGCTATACGGTCGATTACGGCTGGCTCGACGGGCTCGCCGCGCTGGACGATCAAGGCCGACCGCTCCATCGGCGCGGCATTGCCGCAGAGCCGGGGATCTATTTTCTAGGGCTGCCATGGCTGTCGCACCGCGGCTCGAGTTTTATCTGGGGCGTCTGGCACGATGCCAAACGCATCGCCGACCATATCGCTACTCAGCGCAAGTATCTGGCCTATCACGAAACGACCCGTGCCCGGTCGGCCGGCGAGTCGGTCGAACAGGCTATGCCCAAAGCCATCTAATCGGGCCATCCAAGGAGCGATCGATGCCGACCCATACCCGAATCCGCATGTTCAATACCCAGGACACCTATCCGAACCAGTCCTTGGACAACGATCTCTGCCAGGCGGTACGCGCCGGCAATACCGTCTATGTACGTGGCCAGGTCGGCACCGACTTCGAAGGTCGCCTGGTGGGGCTTGGGGATCCACAGGCCCAGGCCGAGCAGGCGATGAAGAACGTGGCCCAGCTGTTGGCCGAGGCCGGTTCCGAGATGAGCCATATCGTCAAAACCACGACCTATATCACCGACCCGCGTTTTCGCGAACCGGTCTATCAGGAAGTGGGTCGCTGGTTGAAAGGCGTTTATCCGATTTCCACCGGGCTGGTGGTGGCCGGTCTGGCCCAGCCTGAGTGGTTGATGGAAATCGACGTCATTGCCGTCATTCCCGAAAACGAGGACGCTACATCATGACTTTTTCCGTCGCCGGTTTCTGTCGCAAGACAGGCCAGTTCGGCACCGCGATCAGCTCGTCGAGCATCTGTGTCGCAGCCCGCTGTGCTTTCGTGGCCCCCGGCAAAGGGGCCGTACTCAGCCAGAACGTCACCAACCCGGCGCTCGGCCAGCTCGGCCTGCGTCTGCTTGAAGACGGCCTGAGCGCCGACCAGGTGCTTGCCCGGCTGGTCGAGGAGGAACCACATCCGGCCTGGCGGCAGTTGCTCGTGCTCGACGGGCAGGGCAAAGGCGCGGCCCACAGCGGCGAGCAGACCCTGGGCACCCATGCCACCCAGGTCGGCCGCGACTGCATCGTCGGCGGCAACATGCTGGCCAGTGAAGGCGTGATGCCGGCCATGGCCGCGGCTTTCGACGCGCATGAGGGCGAGCTGGCCGAACGCTTGCTGGCCGCCATGGACGCCGGGCTGGATATCGGCGGCGAAATGGGGCCCGTGCATTCAGCTGGCTTGCTGGTCGCCGATCAGGCGAGCTGGCCAGTGGTCGACCTGCGGGTCGATTGGCACGACGAGCCGCTGACCGAGCTGCGTATGCTCTGGGATTATTATCGTCCGCAGCGCGACGACTATATCCGCCGGGCATCCCAGCCCGACGATGCGCCGGGCTACGGCGTGCCGGGCGACGATCGATGAGTTTTGCCGGGCCGACCGGCCGGGCCGCGCCATGAGCCGGCCCGGCGCTGCCGAGCTGCTGGCCCGGCTGGTGGCCTTCGATACCACTAGCCACCGGTCGAACCTCGCACTCATCGATTTTGTCGAACAGTATCTGGCCGACTACGGCATCAGCGCGCGTCGCGTGCTCAACGCCGACGGAAACAAGGCCAATCTGTATGCCACGATCGGCCCGGCCGAACGGGGCGGCGTCATGCTCTCCGGCCACACCGATACGGTGCCGGTGACCGGCCAGAGCTGGCGCGTTGAGCCGTTTGCCGTAACTGACGACGGCGAGCGGCTCTATGGCCGCGGCACGGCCGATATGAAAGGCTTTCTCGCCGCGGTGCTGGCCGCCGTGCCGGCAATGGTCGAGGCCGATCTGGCCGTGCCGATCCATCTGGCGTTATCGCACGATGAAGAAGTCGGCTGTCTCGGCGTGCGCAGTCTGATCGCCGATCTGGCCGAGCAGCCGCAGCCGCCGGTCGCCTGCGTGGTCGGCGAACCGACCGAGATGCGTATCGCGACCGCCCACAAGGGTAAACGGGCCGTGCGCTGCCATGTCCACGGCAAGGCCTGCCATTCTGGGATGGCGCCGGAGGGTGTCAATGCCATCCATGCCGCCTCGCAGCTGGTGGCCTGGGTCGCCGAGATCGCAGCCGACAAAGCCGAACACGGCCCGTTCGACGATCGCTTCGGCATCGCGCATACCACCCTGCAGGTCGGTACCATCGAAGGGGGGGCGGCTTTGAATATCGTGCCCGCCGACTGTGTTTTCGATTTCGAGATCCGCAATGTGCCGGCCGATGATCCGGAGGCGATGCTGGCAGCGCTGCACGCCGAGGCAGCTACGATCGAGACCCGGATGCGTGAAACCGACCCGGCGGCGAGTATCCGCTTCGAGTCTCTGAGCGAATATCCTGGCCTGTCCATGGCCGAGGATGATGCAGTGGTGGCTTATATCCAGGCGCTGGTGGAAGATGCCGAACGCGCCCGGATTGGCTATGGCACCGAAGCCGGACTGTTCCAGCGCGATCTCGGTTTGCCGACGCTGGTCTGTGGCCCCGGCAGCATGGCCCAGGGCCACCAGCCTGATGAATTCGTCACTCATGCCCAGCTGGTGCGCTGCAGCGCATTCCTCGCGCGGCTGATCGACGCACTCGAATGCGCCGATGCACCGGAACAGCTGGCCGGACACGCAAGGTTTTCGGGCTAGGGCGCGTCGTCGCGAGACGCGCCCTTAGGGCCTGCCGGTGCGTTGTTAGGCGTCGGCGCTAAGCGCGTCCGGAGCATTGCTCGTGGGCGGCAGGCGTGGCGCCGCCGCGAGCGGCGCTCTTTCTATATAAGTGATCGACAATACCGGATCGCGGCTTAATCGCCCTTGGCCCGGATTGGTCCGCGAACGCGCCTTGCTGGCTACGGTGTGGTCGATAGGGCCGCAGAAAACCCAACGCCCCAGGGCTGGGCCCACGGTCTGCTGGCTCGCCAAGGGGCCAAGTGTGTCCCCCAAGGCGTGCCACGCCTCGCGGGTGAACCACGACGTTGCTCCGATTCTTGGTCGGGTGGGGCGCCAAGGCGCGCCGTGCACACGCTCGCTGCTGCATCGATAGCCTGCGCGTTGTTGGATGCGGCGGATGGGCGTCGTACGACAGAGCATCGCCGACGAGCCGCACGCAGCCGGCTGGGTTTGTGGCCGAGCCCGGGGGCATAGCGGTTGCCCATCAACGTCTCGACGCAGCGCGTTTTGAGCGGCCTGCCTAGACGCGCAACCTTGCTGTCGGTCGGGTTGGATCGTCCGGAAGCGGTCTCACCCTTTGGTATGAGCACTACAAGAGGGCAATACCCGGGCAGTCCGCGGTTATTGCCTGCCATGCCCTATTTCGTCGCACGAAACCGTGCAATACCAAGGTATGTGGTGGCGCAGTCGGCTGCCTTTGCACCAGGTTGGGGCGCTGGCATTGGTCACAGCCTGGTACGGCTGTTGCATACTCGATGGCCGGTCCGATCGCGGTGCCGATGCCTGTCGCGGAGTCCTCGAATCGATGCGCGAGTTTACCCTCAAGCAACTACGCTATTTCGTGGTCGCCGGACAGTTGTCCAGCGTGACCCAGGCTGCGCGTAAGCTGCATGTTTCTCAGCCATCGATCTCGGCGGCGATCCAGCAGATGGAAGAGACGACCGGCATGCAGCTGTTCGTGCGCCATCATGCCCAGGGTTTGACGCTCACGCCGCTCGGACAGCAACTGTTCGCCCGGGCTCGGCGGCTATTAGACGATGCCGAGGGATTGAGCCAGTTCGCGGCCTCGCTGGGCGATGCGGTTCGCGGTGAGTTGCGAATGGTGGCGCTGCCGACTTTCGCGCCGGTATTTCTGCCCCAGCTGCTACGCCGGTTTTCCGATCGCTATCCCGAAGTCAGTCTGTTCTGCGATGAAATGACCCAGGCCGATATTTTTCGCGGTCTCGATGAAAGCGATTACGAACTGGCTTTCACCTACGATCTCGGGATCTCCGAAAACATCGCGTTTACGCCGTTATACCGTTTCCCACCTTATGCCGTGGTGGCCGAGGATCATCCGCTGGCCGGGCGCGACCAGATCGCGCTGGCCGAACTCGTGGCCTATTCGATGGTGCTGCTGGATTGGTCGCTCAGCCGCGAATATTTTCTATCGATCTTTGCCCGCCACGGCGTCACGCCGACCGTTACCCACCGCGTCAAATCCATGGATATGCTGCGTGGGCTGGTGGCGGCCGGTTTCGGGTTCGCCTTGTTCAATACCCCGATGCAGGCTTTCGAGGCCCAATCCACTGGCGGCCTTAAGGCGCTGGCGCTGACCGATGAGGCCGAGAGCCTGTCGATGGGGATCGCCCGACAGCGCAATGCCCGGCTGACACCGGCGGCCGAAGCCATGTACGAGCTGGCGGCGGATTCGGCCGATCAGGCCGGTATATTTTGATGTTCTAGCTCAATAACGGCGCTCTTTTCGCCGTACTAATGTCCGATATCCAATCCCTAAAATCCCGTTTTTATAGGCGGGGTCTTGGCTATGTGCGTTTTTAGTTTTCTGCATAGGAAAAACTGAACTAAAGCTTCGTATTTTTGTATTTCTTGTCCTCGTGCGGGGCACGCTAGGGTGGATTGTATAGGCAAACCATTGTCTGTTTTGCGGTTTGCCGATCGGGTATTCGCTATCGCCCGAACGTCTATTGCCCATGAGGTCAGGAATGTTCTGGGCCAGGGGTAAGGCCTGCCCGCGGCATGTGTACCGCATGGCGATAGCGGGAATCTTTTTATTACTCAATGCCAAGGGGTTTTGCATGGAGTCTTGGACGTTAATCGGCTTTGGTCTTAGTTCGGCCGCGACCCTCGGTTTGGCCGTGATCGCGCTGGTTGTCACTCAGCTGCGCCGCTAGCTGCGGCGAAGGAGATCACAATATGTCGATATTCAACTGGTTGTTGCTTGCCGGATCGGCTGCAGTCCTGATCGGGCTGTCGCTGTATTCGATGCGTATGGCGGGCGATAAGGACGAGGCCGGCTTTTTGGTGGCCAATAACTCGCTCGGCCCGTTCGTGGCCGCGGCCACGCTGATCGCGACCGGCTACAGCGGTTTCGTATTCATCGGTTCGCCCGGTGTGGCGTATCAATACGGTTCGCTGGAGCTGTTTTCGAACTCCTTCTATACGCCGGCCTTCCTGATGGCGACCCTGTTCTTCGCCAATTATCTGCGACGCAAGGCGAGTTCGTTCGGCAGCCAGACCATGCCTGAGTACATCGCCCATTCCCATTCCGGCGGTGCGACCGGGCGCTGGTTGCAGGGCGTCGTCGCCATCATCATTTTGATGCTGCTGGGCGTGTTTCTGATCTCGCAGATCAAGGCGATCGGCCTGCTGGTGGCGAACTGGCTGGATGTGACGCCCACCACCGGGGCGTTCTTGATCACGTTGCTGGTGATCGGCTACACCATGTTCGGCGGACTGCGTGCGGTCGCCTGGACCGATGCCGCCATGGCGATCGGGATGGTGTTCGGTTCCTGTGTGATTGCCTACGTGGTGTTCGTCCAGATCGGCGCTGGTGAGTTGGTCGCTAAACTGGATGCCATCGATCCGAAGCTGGCCAATCCCAGCACCGGCGCGCCCTATGGCGACAGTCCGGCCTCGGCGCTGTTGCTGCTGCCCTATGCGTTTCTCTGGGCGACCGCGCTGCCGTTCATGTCGGTGCGCTTTCTGGCGATCAAGAAAGACGTACGCATGGCCCACGTCGGTATCTGGGTGGCCGTGCTGGGCATTCTGCTGAATTTCACGCCGCTGGCCGGGCTATATGCCAAGGCCTACTACCCGGGGCTGGCCGATCCGGACAATGCCATGCCGACGTTTTTGGAACACGGGGTCGGGCCGGTGATGTCGAGCTTCATCACGCTGTTCATCCTGTTTGCCATGAAGTCGACGGCGAATTCGTTGATGCATACGGTCTCGACTGCTTTGTCCTATGATCTGCGCCTAGCGTTGGGTTGGCGTCGCGGCTTTACCGCCACGATGACCTTCAATCGGTTGATGGTATGCATCGTAGGCATCTGCGGCTTCATCGGCATGGCCTATATGCCGCCGGTGATGATCCTGTGGCTGGGCATCCTCGGCAACGGCACGCTCATGGCCTCGCTGTTCGGGGTCACGCTGTGTGCCACCTTCTGGCAGGGCAACGGGGCCGGGGCGTTTGCCTCGATCGCGGCTGGCTTTGCGGTCAGCGGCTATCTGCTACTGGGCACCGATCTGGGCTGGGTTCAAGGCCCGTTGTACGGCTGCCTGGCATCTGCGGCGTGTTATTTCGGCGTGACCTGGGCCACCCGGCGCTCGCCGAGCCCGGCTGCCCAGCGCGCCTGAGGCTGGCGGCGAGCGGCCTCTCAGTCGCTCGCCGCACGCTCGATACGCTGTTCGAGTAGCCGCAGAACCGCCCATTCCTCAGGGCCGGTCAGGTCGCCGTCCTCGAGTTCGGCCTCAACGAGCTGGCGAAAATGGCCCAGCGTGCGGCCGTCGAGATAGGTTTCGATCACATGTGGATGGATATAGCTGGCCCGTGCGATCGCCGGCGTGTTGCCGAGGCGCTCGGCGACCCGTTTGACGGCTTCGACGACGTTCTTCTGGCCGGTCGTTTCATCGTCCGAGACCCCCAGTTCATCCAGCGCCAGGGCCGCCAGTGACGTGCCGGCCCAGGTTCGGAAGTCCTTGGCCGAGAATTCTTCGCCCATGATCTCGTGGATGTAATCGTTCAGGTCGGCGGAATCGACGTGCACGCGATCGCCGTCGTCGTCGTAATACTTGAAGATTTCGTAGCCGGGCAGATCGTCGAGTTCGGCGACCACGGTCGCCAGTCGCTCGTCCTCGATCACCCGATGCTGTTCCTGGCCGCTCTTGCCGCGATAGTCGAAAACCAGCGTATCGCCTTCGACGCTCAGATGCTTGGAGCGCATCGTGGTCAGCCCATAGGACTGGTTTTCCTTAGAATAGCGTTCACTGCCAGGGCGGAAATAAGCGGTGTCGATCAAGCGCACCATCGCCGCCAGCACCTTGTTGCGTCCGTGGCCGGATTGGGCCAGATGCTGGCCGGTCGCACGGCGCATAGTCGATAGCCGCCGGGCGAATGCCAGCAATCGATCGAATTTCGCGGCCTCGCGGGCTGCACGCCAGTCGGGGTTGTAGACATACTGCTTGCGGCCGGCGCTGTCGCGCCCGCTGGCATGCACCCGGGCGGAGGCGTCGAGATCGATTTCGACCTCGCGCCAGGCCGGCGGAATCGCCAGCGACTCGATCCAGCGACGCGTGGCCCGGTCGCGCAGGGTCTGCCCTTCGGCATCGCGGTAGGTAAAACCGCGCCCGCAGCGGTGCCGTGTAACGATTCGATTCTGACTCATGCTGGTGTTTGGTTTCGGCCTGTCTCGTGGGTCGGCATCGATTACGCAGCACAAGCGTTTATGGTTGCCGGCGCTTGATCTTGCCGGATGCTGGGGCACGGCGCCTTCCGTAGGTCCACGTAAGGCCGAAGGCAATACATCACGCCCGAACAGATGCGGCCAGGCCATGGATCGGCGGCGTATGGCGGCATTGGGTCGCGCCCGTACATCGAATTATTGCTCGAATGCCTGACTGAACGGCTGGGCGGCGCGATCACTTCGTGCTATGGATAATGCAACCGACAACGAGTCGATACGGTTTTTTGGCGATCATGCGGGGTGTGCCATGTTGCGATCCGGTCTGGCCGTTCTAGGCATCATTCTGAGCAGCGGCGTGGCCGTTGCAGCGCCCTCGGCGCCGTCGGAGGCCGGCGGCCCGCCGAAGCCGCCGCCCAACGCCGAGCGGCCGCCCCCTCCGCCGCCCGGCGGCGCGGACAAAGGGTTCCAACTCGATCTTGGCCATGGTCGTGGGCTACGCGTACAGTGCGGCAACGAATCGCTGCAGGACTGTATAAAGTCTGCTCAGCCGCTGATCGAAAAGCTGCGCCAGGCGCCAGGCAAAGGCATGGCCGGCGCCCATCATCGCTGGCCGATGATGGGGCCGCAGCATATGATGCAGCCTCACCCCGGGGTCTGCCCCGGTATGCCCGCCAAGCCGGCGGGCGGCGCGCGCATGCACACCGATACGCCGTCGTCGCCGTCAAAAAGCGAGGCACAGCAACCGTGAGCGATTCCGACCGCGCTACCGCTCGTGGTCGCCAACTGGCTCAGCGGCGCGCCTCGGATGCCGGCGTACGGTTCGGATCGTAGGCGGCGAATGTGCGGCCGAACAGCACGATATAAGCGCTGAAAAAACCGGCGGCGATGAAAAACGGGGCTGTCAGATAACCAGCGCCGAACAGGGCGCCGGCGAATACCGGCCCGATGGCCCGCGGAAGCTGGATCGCCAGGCTCGAGGTGCTGGCGGCCGTGCCGCGGCGATGATCGCGGACCAGGCTGACCGTGAGCGCCTGGCGGGCGCCGGCGGTGCCGCGATTGAGCGCTGAACGCAGGATATGCAGCACCGCGGCCATCCAAAAGCTGGGCACCAGCGGCAGGGCCAGCAGGATGACAACGCCGAGCGCACGCATCCAGACCACCGAGGCGACCGTGCCGATCCGATCGACCAAACGGGCGGCGGCGACCGACGAGCCCGCGGTCACGAAATAGGCGATCGCCATCACGGCGCCGATCGTATCCGGCCCGCGGCCGAAGCGAACCGCGAACCAATAGGCCATTAACGGCCCGATCAGGCCAATCGCGACCCCGTTGATGGCATTGATGCCGAACAGCTTGGCTAGAAGGGTGTTTTCGCTACGGCGGGTATCGCGATCGATGGCGGGATTTGTTGATGGGACCGGCGCGGGTCGGTCGGCCACTGCGGCGAGCAGCCCGAAACAGATCAGCGATCCGGCCAGGCTCAAGCCGAACAGCGGCCGATACGATACTGCCCCGGGCAAGAGATCCGCGAATAGGACCGGCAGCCCGGCCAGCAGGGCGCCGATGCCCATGCCGGTGAACCCGAGCGCCATATTGAGGCTGTAAATGCGCCCGCGGGCATCGGCCGCCAGGGTCTGCGACAACCAGGACAGCTCGACCGGAGCGAACGGGCCGCTGCTGCCGTTGGCGCCGCGGCCGAAACCGCCGGCCAGGGCGGCGATCGCCAGTACGACCGGCTGCGCCGTGAGTATCGCCGCGATCGCTGCGACTGTCTGGACGGCTTCGAAAATCAACAGAAAACGTTTGCGTCCGAAACGGTCCGAGGCGGGCCCGGAGACTGTGACTAGGCTGGCATCGAGCAGTAGCCCCGCGGTGAACAGCGCTCCGATACCGGCTGCCGACCAGCCGAGTGCCTTGAGATAGAGTGCAAACGCCACGATCAGGGCCCCCTGGCCAACACTGCGTGCAGCACGGGCGCCGAGTAGAAAGCGGGTGTCGCGCGGCATGTCAGCCAGCAATGACGTCATCGAAGCGAAGGGTAGGGTAAGCAAACGCGCATCATCTTAAGCCAGAACCGCAACTCGAAAGTCGCTCGGCCAAACCGAGTCATCTTGCCCGGCCGGTCGGCGGCGGTTTTTAGGTCCTGTCGCTGTTGGATGCAAGGCCGGTTGGTTTGAAAGTCTGGGCCGGCAATCTGCGCCTGCAGCATGCTCAGCATCGATGGCGCCGGTTGCAACACGGGGTACATGCGAGACCGCGTTTGGCGCTAGGGCCGGTTCAGATTTTCATGCGACCGCGCCGTTAGAGACCGTCGATCGTGTGCGGCAAGGCATAAGCTGCCGGTCCTGGCGTGCCACGGCCCAGACTCGCAACGCCGTCGGCGCTCAAGCCGAGGGACCGAGTGCCCAACACTCAACGACATGGCGGCAGTCCCGGGTTGGCCTACCTTCGCATAGCGCGGCTACGCGACGGCCGCGACGGTTGGCCGCCCCGAATCGATTTTCAGGACACGCTTGGCGCGGACTCGCCCGATGCCTGTATACGCCCTGGGCGAGTTCGCGTTTCAAAACACGACGATGCCGTCCTGGCGGTCTACTCCGCGCGGTATAAGGGGCTGGAGTTCCTTTCTTTCGCGGCCGAGTCGATTTGAAGTCTGTGCAAGTTCGGCCCATTGCACTTTGGTTTCTCAACAGCTGGCTTGGTTGAAGCGTTCGATCTTGTGCTTGTACGGCATATCGCCCCATGCCGGTCGTGATGTCGGGGGCGCTGTGAGACAGGCGGCTCAGTCGCGTTCGGCGCGCCGGTAGTACCAATGCAGAATGCCCGCGGCCTGGGTTACGAAAAAGCCGGACAGTAAGCCGAGTATGCCTAGGGTCAGCGGGTCGAGATGGGCCGCCTGCCCGGAAGTCGCGGTGCCGAGTTGAAAATCGCGCGCTTCGTAGAGCCGATAGCCGAGCCGCAGCACGAACAGCACCGCGATAGCGCCGCCCAGATAAGCGTTCGGCCGGTAATGATGGCCTTCGTGATCGCTTTCGAAAGCGGTCAACCGTAAGCCGATCAGACCCAATGCGATGCCGCTGACAAGCCCGGCGAGCAACGGCCATAGCGCAGCGTGGGCGGCTTCGATACCGGGCAACAGGACCAGTGGCAGCAGGGCGAATACGATCGCGGTAATCCATTGCCGCTGCACGCACAGGCGCTGGCGTGTCATCAGCCGCCGCATACGCACGCTCAACCGCCAGACGACCAGTGCCGCCATGCCAACGGTGAAGGCCAGATGCTGTGGATTCGCAATCATCGTGGGTTCCGGGCGTAGGCGTCTTGGGTCGAGAATGCGGACCCGCAGCCATCCTGTCCACTGTGGCCGCCTGGGTATAGATGCGGCCACCTATAGCCATAGACTGGCCCGATGCCCGCCGCGAAGCCACGTCCCCCGAGGTTCTGGGCACGATGTTCTGGCTAGAACGGCCGGTTGCGGCTCATGACAGGCGCCGATGTGGATGGGCGATGCATCGAAAGCGCCGGATACGAAGAGCCGGTGGCCTCGACCGATCGATGATCCGCCAGCCCGATCGGCTCAGGCCTCTGCCGGCCCGGCGACGCCGGCCGGCACGGTCACCGAACGGGCGCCCACAGCGGCGATTGCGGCCTTGCCGCGCACCGTCAGATCGCTGATGAATACGAACTGGTCGCGCATATCGAAGGGGTAGGCGCGCAGCTTGTAGTGGGTGCCCCATGGCGTTTCCGACAGCACCACGATGATCGGTTTGTCGTATTCCAGATAGACGCTGGTCAGGGCGACATCGTGTAGCGCGGCGCGTACGGCGGCCGCATCATGTTCTGGCGCGACATAGAAATCGGCCACGCATTGCAGCGTGCGTGCGCCGTCGTTGGCGCTGGAGATATTGGAGCGCCACAGGGTGTCGTGGGGCGCGGTGATCATATCGTCGTCCGGAGTATTGATGCGTACCGCGCGCAAGCCCACCGCGGTGACTTCGCCGTAGTCCTTGCCGATCGTCACCCAGTCCCCGGGTCGGTAGGGGCGTTCGAAAATCGCGACGATGCCGGCGATCAGGCTCGAGACATAATCCTTGAAGGCAAAGCCGATCGCGACGCTGGCCGCGCCGGTCATCACCAGAAAATTCTGGAAGGTCACGTTGAACACGATCGGGATGACCCAGAGGATCGCGATCACCAGCAGGCCGAGTCTCAGAATCGGTACCGCGCCCAGCAGAAACAGCCGCAGCCGATTCGGACCGTGCTCGGCCAGAAACGGCAACAGCCGGCGGATCACGAAGATCGCTATGGCGGTCGCAGCCAGGATCAATGCGATCTTGACGAAGTTGATGTCCTGCAGATCGTGGATCAGCTGGCTGGCCTGTTGTTGGCTTTCGTTGGCGGCGGCCATAGGGCTCCTGGATCAGATGGCTGCGGTCGGGAAACCGGCGGTGGCCAGCCCGGCGCGGATCGTGGGGTAGGCCGCCGGCGCGCAGGCCAGCCGGCCGTCGTCGTGTCGCTCGACGATGCCGGCGTTGAGCATGCCCGACAGTCCCTTGGAAGCACCGTTCGAGGGCAGCAGGCGATCCAGCCAAGCGGGCGGCAACGGGCCGTGGATCAGCAAGGCATGCAGTGCCAGCAGCGAATCGTCGCCGTTGCGCCCGGGCAGCGAGAACTCGTCGAGATCGGTCAGCCACAGCGTTTGATCGTCTTCGGCGGGTGTGTCGGCGTCGTCCTGGTCGGGAATATGGCGGCGTAGGCTCTGGCGCCACAGCCGCCAGGCGACCCAGGGAATGCCTTGGCTGCGCGCGGCCAGGCTACATAGCCGGTCGTGTGCTCGGTCGTCGTCCTCGGCAAGGATATCGTCGCCGCTGCGGGCATCCAGAAAACGCAGCGACTGCGAATCGCCGGTGGCCGCGATGCGGGAAAACCACTGCCTTAGACGTTCGGCATCGAACGGCTGGAAGATGATCGGTGCACAGAGCACCGTATCGGCATGGACCGCACGCACCAGGTATTGCCAGGCCCAGCTATTACAGCCGACTACGATCCGGCGCTCGCTGCGCTGGATGAACACCAACAGCGCCCGGATGAGCGCCAGCCCGGATTGATGCCGGACAAACCAGTCTTCCAGGGCAGGGATCACCAGCACCCCATCGCCGTCCGGCTCGGGCAGGGGATCGTGAGCCGGCGCGAGCAGTTCGTCACGCGCTGGGGCTTCGCAGAGGGCATGCCCGTAGCGCTCGGCCCAACGTGCGACGACTCGATCGCGATCGCCGGGCGGCAGCACGATCAACCGGCTGGTTTCCTCCGGGGCCGGATCGTTCAGCCAATCGCTGAGGCTGGCCTGTAATTCATCGATCAACGGACCGCAGGCTGGCGGCGGCGCGGCGGTATCCAGCATATCCAGGGTCGACCGGCGCAGCCGGGTATCGGCGACCAAGGGCTCGGGCGGGCCGCGACGCAGCAGTTCGCGAGCGCGCGTGGCCAGGATCTGAAACGTATCCCGCGTCGGCATCGCCGGGGCCTGATACTCGGCCAGGGGCATAAAGCGGGGCGCGTCGGCGGTTTGTTCGGCGTGCGGCATCGAGAGATCGCAGGGCGGCTATGCCGGTGAGTATAACGAGGGGCTTGCATCGCGCGCTGGTGCATGTCATGTAATCGATAGGTAGCGATCAAGCGGAGGCCCGCCATGGCTAGCGGATGGGCGCACGAAGGCGCGGTACAGGAACAGATCGACGATACCGTCAACGACGCGGTGGCCAAGGCCCGGCGCGAGCTGGCACAGGCTGGTGACAGCTTGACCCACTGTGAAGAATGCGGCGACCCGATCCCCGAGCGGCGCCGCGAACTGGTGCCGGGGGTGCGGCTGTGCGTGGAATGTCAAGCCGAGGCCGACCAGCGCGACGGCCGAGGCGCTAGCGTCAACCGCCGGGCCAGTAAGGACAGTCAGCTGCGCTGATCGGCGTCGAACGCGGTCCGTAGACAGCGCGCCAGGCTGTCGGCGGCAGCGCCGGCGTCGGCCCGCTGGAGCAGGGCGATATGGGTCGGCGCCAGTGCCGGCAGATCGCGTAGCGCGACCAGCGGCGGCTCGACCAGCCCGGCCGGCAGGGCCGCCACCGCCAGATCGGCGAGGGCAGCCGCACTCTGGCCGTAGCCGCTCTCGCTGGAATAGGCGATTCGATAATCGATACCGGCGGTATCCAGCGCGGCCAGGGCACAGTCGCGCCAGGCGCAGCCGCGATTGGCCAGGGCCAACGGCAGCGGCCGATGATGCGAGGCGCGGCCGTCGGCCAGCCCGGCCCAGACCATGCGTTCGGTCGCCACGATGTCGTTGGCCCGGCTGGGCGAATCGTCGCTGCCGGCGGAAATCAGCGCCAGATCCAGATCCCCCGCGGCGATCCGAGCGGCCAGCTTGGCGCTACCGCCGGCGATAACCTCTACCTGAACCTGCGGATGTTCGCGGGCCAGCTGGCCGAGTGCAGGCGGCAGGGTACGCCGGCCGAGATCGTCCGGCAGCCCGAGTCGGACCTGCCCGGCAACGCCCGGCGTCAAAAAATGCGATACCGCTTCGGCGTTGAGTTGCAGTAGGCGCCGGGCATAGGACAACAACATCTCACCGTGCTCGGTTACCCGGACTCGCCGTGCTTCGCGCACGAACAGCGTCTGCGCGAGGGTGGTTTCCAGGCCCTTGATCTGCATGCTCAATGCAGAAGGCGTGCGATGTACCTGCCGCGCGGCCGCAGTGAAACTGCCGGCTTCGGCAATGGCCACGAAGCTGCGGAGAACGTCGGTATCCAAGGTGCAGGTTGCAGCGTTCGACATGGCCATCGCATTCTGTGTTCAGAAATTCTTAACGAATAATGTAGAACTTTTCGATTTATTGAATCAAGGCCGCGGCGCATTGTGGATCGAGTCACTCGACAAGGAGACCCGCCATGTATCGGAACGCTTGCCCCCGAGGTCGTCGCCGCCGCCCACGCCAGTCAACTGCAATGCCTGAGCTGTATTTGCCGGCGATGCCGCCGCTCGGCTTGATCCAGTGGCTACGCGAGAGCTGGCATCGCCGGACCTGTCGGCAACGGCTTGCTACGCTTCTGGATCAAGATGATCGGCAATTGCGCGATCTAGGGCTGACGCGCCCTGGCATCCAGCACGCGTTGCGCCGCGCCGACGATCCCTGCCGCTGGCTGGTCGAGACCATGCACGAGTCCGAGCATCGGGAGGATCGATAGCCCAAGCCTGGGCGGGCTGTGAGTGCGTTCGAAACTCTGTTAAGCTTTAATGATCGCGCATCCAGCGCGAACTGAATCCCGATTGATACTTAAACGCCGCGTTGCGGTGCGGCGGGCCACGCGAACGAAAAAAGCGTGGCCCGCCGCACCCCGCGGCTATTTGTGTTTGGAACGATATGCTGCAATTGATCCGAGAACACTGGCTGTCGAATATTCGTGCCGACGTGCTGTCCGGCATCGTGGTCGCACTGGCGCTGATCCCTGAAGCGATCGCATTTTCGATTATCGCCGGGGTCGATCCCAAGGTCGGCCTGTATGCCTCCTTTGCCATCTGTGTGGTGATTTCGTTTACCGGCGGGCGGCCAGCCATGGTCTCGGCGGCCACCGGCTCAATGGCGCTCGTATTGGTGACCGTAGTCGCCCAGTACGGACTGGACATGATGCTGGCCACGACGCTGGCGACCGGCGTGTTTCAGATTCTGGCCGGGGCGTTCCGGTTGGGCAGTCTGATGCGTTTTGTTTCCCGGTCGGTAGTGACCGGCTTCGTCAATGCCTTGGCCATTCTGATCTTTATGGCCCAGCTGCCAGAGCTGACCGATGTCTCCTGGATCGTGTACGTCATGTGCGCGGCGTCGCTGGGCATCATCTATCTATTTCCGTACATCCCGGTGATCGGGCGTATCTTTCCGAGTCCGCTGATCGCTATTCTGGTGATGACCGGCATCTATATGGGCAGTGATTTCCATATCCATACCGTGGGCGATATGGGCAAGCTGCCGGATTCGCTGCCGCATCTGCTGATTCCGAATGTGCCACTGAATCTGCATACGCTATCGGTGATCGTGCCTTATGGTCTGATGCTGACCGTGGTCGGTCTGATGGAATCGATGATGACCGCGACTATCGTCGACGACCTCACCGATACTGGCTCCAACAAGAACCGCGAATGCGCCGGCCAGGGCATGGCCAATATCGTCACCGGCTTTTTGGGCGGCATGGCCGGTTGCGGCATGATCGGCCAGACCGTGATCAACGTGAAGTCGGGCGGCCGGACCCGACTGTCGACGCTGACCGCGGGCGTTACGCTGCTGATCATGGTGGTGTTTCTATCCGAATGGGTCGGCCAGATTCCGATGGCAGCGCTGGTCGCGGTCATGATCATGGTCTCGATCGGTACCTTCTCCTGGGAATCGATCCGCGATCTTAGAAAGCACCCAATAAGTACCAATATCGTGATGGTCACCGTGGTCGCAGTCGTGGTGGCGACCGGCAACTTGGCGATCGGCGTATTCGTGGGTGTGCTGCTTTCGGCGCTGTTCTTTGCCAACAAGGTCGGTCGGCTGCTGCATATCACCAGCCATCTGACCGATAACGGCCAGCACCGTGTCTATGAGATTACTGGCCAAGTGTTCTTTGCTTCGGCCAATGCCTTCCGGCATTCATTCGATTTCGACGAAGCCGTGTCGGCGGTGACCATTGACGTCCATCGTGCCCATTTCTGGGATATCTCGGCGGTCGAAGCGCTCGATCGGGTTGTGCTACGGATGCGCCGCGAGGGCGCCACGGTTGATATTGTGGGCATGAATGAGGCCAGCAAGACGCTGGTCGACAAGGTAGCCGTGCACGATAAGCCGGACGCCGAAAAGCTGATCGAGCAGCATTGATTGGAGGAGAACAACAATGACCGATGAACGCACGATCGTAGCCTGCATCGATGGCTCGGCCTATGCCGCGGCTGCCTGCGATGCCGCCATTTGGGCATCGAGCAAGCTCGATGCGCCCCTGACCTTCGTCAACGTCATCAATCGGCGCAAGCATGCCGCCTCGACTGATTACTCCGGGCAGATCGGGCTCGGCACCCGCGAGCATCTGCTCACCGAGTTGGCCGATCTCGATGCCCAGCGTGCCCGCCTGGCCCGGGAACGTGGCCGCGACTTTCTGGCCGGGGCCAGCCGCCGTGCCTTCGAGGCCGGCCTGTCCGAGCCCAACGCCGTACAGCGCAACGGCGAGCTGACCGATGCGCTGCAGTCGATGGACGACGAGATCCGGCTGTTGGTGCTGGGCAAGCGGGGCGAATCTGCGGGCGACGACGAGCATCTCGGGTCGAATCTGGAGCGCGTGATCCGCGGGGCCAGCGCGCCGATTCTAATCACGAACCAGGATTTCACCCCGCCACAACGGGTACTGCTGGCCTTCGATGGCAGCAAGACCGGCCAAAACCTGGTCGAACGGGCGCTCGCCAATCCATTGTTGGCGGAAGTGGAGCTGCATCTGGTTTATGTCGGCACCCCCGACGATAGCCGCCAACGACAGATCGACAAGGCCGCACAAACGCTACGCGATGCCGGCGCCAATCTTACCGTGGCCGTTTTGGAAGGCGAGGTCGAGCCGGCCTTGCACGACTATCAGCATCAGCACGAGATCGATCTGATGGCGATGGGAGCCTATGGGCATACGCGGATTCGCCAGCTGCTGGTCGGTAGCACCACCACGGAGATGATTCGTCGGGCCGAGGTGCCCCTGTTGATCGTGCGTTAGCGGGCCGACTGCCAAAACGCTGCTGTGCGGCAATACAAGGTATTGCAGTAGTTTCTAAGCCAGCGCCCTGCATGCTCGAGAGCCGTACAGCAGCGTATATCGCCAAGAATTGAATCCCATAAACACGTGCGCGGGCCGCGATTATAGGCACGCGAACGAGGCAGGTATCGTCGTGCCCGTGCGATTCAGGCGACACGCACAGCCGGTGCGATGTACGCCCGCCAAAACCTGCGGTGACAACATGTGTATGCCCGCCTGGTAACCCGGCAGCGCCGCGGGATGTTCGTAGACGTTCCAGCCTACAGGCGCAGGCCTCAAGGATAGCGGCCATGGGTATGCCGCATTGCACATGCTGCGCCTATGCTCGAGTGCATCGCCGACGGCCGTCGTATTCGAGATCGCCGGCAACGATGCCAGGCGCCTAGGGGGGCGTGATTGACCTATGGTCCGGGATCACTCAGCCTGAATTCATCCGGTTCCCAACCCGATGTAAAGATGGATGATATTGGCGGGCGCGTGGCCTTGGTTACCGGTGCATCTCGAGGCATTGGACGCGGCGCGGCGATCGCTTTGGCCGAGGCCGGTTGCCCAGTTGCACTGGGCTACAACCGTTCCCGCGAGGCGGCCGATCAGGCGGTGGCCGAGATCGAAAACCGCGGCGGGGCCGCGATCGCGGTTCAGGCCGACATGGCTGATACCGCGGCCCTGGATGCCATGGTCGATACGGTGGAGGCCGGCTTGGGCCCGGTCGAGATTCTGGTCAACAACGCCGGTATCAATCCCATCTATCCGCTGGGTGAGATCGACGTCGAGCGCTGGAACGAAGCGCTGCAAATCAACCTCACCTCGGGGTTCGTGCTTTGTCAGCGGGTCGTACCCGGTATGCGCGAGCGCGGTTGGGGGCGGTTGATCATGATGTCGTCGGTAGCCGCGCATATCGGCGGAGTTATTGGGCCGCACTATGCGGCGAGCAAGGCCGGACAGCTCGGATTGATGCGCAGCTATGCCCGGATGCTGGCCACTGAAGGCGTGACGTCGAATGCCATTGCCCCGGCGCTCATCGAAACCGACATGATCGCCGGCAACGACCAGATCACGCCGGACCTGATTCCGGTCAAACGCTTTGGCCGGGTAGACGAGGTCTCGGACATGGTGGTGCACTTGGCCCGAAACGCCTATATGAACGGCCAGACCATCAATATCGATGGCGGCATGTATATGAGCTAGACGCGAGCGGGCATCGTCTATCGATGCCGTTCCAAGCCAGGACTCATCACGACCTGGCTTTAGCGGTCGAGCCGTCATCCAGCTCATTAACCGGTCTCATAATGCCGCGTCGCCCGACGCTGGAGTGCGCGGTTCGGGGCTTTATTGCTAGCTGGCTTTATGCGGCTTCAATGCTCTGCGGCCCGCTTGATTGATCCCTTTATTGTCGCGGCCTGTAGCCCAGGCGCTAAAAACGCCAGTGTTTTTTGCCTGTATCTGTGCGGTTCGAACTCGTCCTGCCGAGGCTGCATTACGACTTTCGTATTGTCTATGGTCAGTGTTTGGAGCTGGCCAGGTAGCTATCTGCGACGTCATAACTGAGGTTATCGGCCACAAGGGGTGTTTAGAATCTTCGGATGGTTTTGAAAATAGTGCTGAATACGTTTGTTCTGTAGTAGCTCAAAAAGTTTTTAAGTCGTCAGAATGTTTTATAAGTAAACCACAAGCGTTAAATGATTTTCGTCTACTGCAACCAATTAGCCCAAAATTTTCAAATTAGTTGTAAAAAATAAATTTAAAAATTTAGAGATTTAAAATGTATGAAATATATGCAGCGGTTTAGGAGTTCGATCGAAGATTACAGGCGGCTTTGAAAGCAGCCATGTAGGCTATTTGGAAGTATAGGCATTTGCGCAACAAATAATTCTCAAATTAAGCAGGTTTTTTAAATATAATTTTTTTAACTAAAGATTTTAAGTTCAATAACAGTGATTTAGTAGATTATTAAATCAATTGATATATATGTCATGTAGAAATGACGGTGTGTGCGTATTACATTTGGGCAAATAGAATTGTCAGATTAATTATGGCTCGCCCGAAAAATCAGGCAGAGCGCCGCCGCCAATTGGTGCAGGCAGCCACTGATGCGATCCTGCAACAAGGGGCGAGTAATGCGCGACTGTCGGATATTGCTCAAGAAGCCGGTTTAACGCCGGCTTCGGTGCTTTACTACTATCCGGACATTAAAGAGCTCTTTATAGCTGCGTTCGAGCGTAGTTATCGGACGTATTGCGCATCGCGGGAAAGTTACGTCGAGCAGGCCGATGGCGATGGCGACAAACTAGCCGCGTGTATACGTTCGGGCATGCCGTGTTCTGGTCTGAGCGAGAAGGTTGGCCGCGTGCTCTACGAACTCATGCCGGTCGCGTTGCGCCACGATGGCGCCGCCGAACTGTATCGTGATTGTATTGCCCGCCAAGTTTCTCTTTATCAAGACATTCTAGAGCGCGGGCAAACCACGAACGGGTGGACGCTGGCGGCTCCGGCGGATGTTTTGGCCAAAAGCTTTGTCGCGTTGGAAGACGGTTACGGCTTTGAAGTCCTGATTGGCGGGATGACATCCGATGATGCCGAGCAGGCGCTATTTCTGCATGCGGAAAGTATCACCGGCGTCGACGGGAACGGTTGGAATCCGGCCGAGCATGGCCACACGGCAACTGATATGCACGGTTCTGCGTAGACCTTTATACGATGTCTCAACGCATGGCAGTTGCCTATGGCCCGCTCGATCGGTGATACCGTCCAATGGAACTGGGGCCAGGGTACGGCCCAGGGCCAGATCAAGCAGATCTACAAGGAACGCGTCAGTAAAACCCTGAAGGGTTCCGAAATCGTCCGCGATGGCGATGCAGACAACCCGGCCTACCTTATCGAGCAGAACGATGGGGACCAGGTTCTCAAGCTCGAGTCCGAGCTCGATACATCCGGCTAGCCATCGGCCGACGGCTCGGCCACTGCGAATTCGAAAGCTGCGTCGCACTGAATGCGCATTGGATCGAGGGTGGGGATCGGGCTGCTCGCGGCATCGATGACCGCGGGCAGCTCGGTACAGGCCAGAACGGCGCTGTCGCAATCGGCATAGCGCTGTAGCAGCGTATGAAAATATTCGTTTGCCTGTGGCGTGGCTAGGCCGTCGGCCACCGCAGACTGGATGCTTTGTATCCGTTTGCGGTCAGCGCGCTCCGGCGTGACGACTTCAAGCCCGGATCGGCTGAGCCGCTCGGCATAATAGCCATTCTCCATCGTGAACTGGGTGCCGAGCAGCAGTACGCGGCGATGTCCGTGCTGGCGTGCCATGCGTGCCGTTTCGGTGACGATATGGATCAGAGGCGGTGCCGAAGGCAGTGTATCGGCCAGCTCGTCGATCGCGCGATGCAGAGTATTACAGCAGACCACGATGCAGTCTGGGGCTAAGTCATAAAGCGCCTGCAGTTCGGGCATGAATCGTTGTCGGGCCAAGGCCCAATCGTGGCCGTAGCAATATGCGATCGGCGCATAGTCGATGCTCTTGAGCAGCAGCGATGCCGAGTGCCGGCCCCCATAGTAGCGTTGGGCGATTTGGTTTAGGTACCGGTAGTACTCAATCGTCGACGGCCAGGCGGTCCCGCCGAGCAAGCCAATGGTTTTCATCGCGCAGAATCCATACGGTCTGAATAGGACACAGCAAGCTTTCGTGTACGCACGGTAACAAACCGGCATGTCGTTGATACCAGCTCTGCCGAGGGAAAAACAGCGGCGATCCACACACCACGATCGGTTTTGGGCTGCATGAGATGAACGCCTGTGTGTTGCCAAAAAACCACAGAAGCTGTGGACAAGCCCGTGGGCGAATCCTGCCAGTGCCCGAGACGCGAGGCTTGGCGAGCCCTGGTTAGAAACTGATCAGTTTCGCGAGCGGCTGCTCGGCGCTACCCGAAAGACGCATCGACGTGATCAGGCGTCCGTTCTATATAACGACTAAGCGCGATAATCCAGCACAATAGACCGACCAGCGATGCCTGGTTGGTGGATTCTCACGGGTCGATAACGACCGATACGATCACGAGGTGAGTATGCTGCGGATTCTGTTCTCGGTACTGCTGCTCGTGCTGTTTGCCATGTTCCTGCTGGAGATCACGGACAGTCCGCTCTGAGCCGGACACGCCTGGAAGGTAGGCTGGCTTGTAGGGCCGATCGTGCTCGTCGACCAAGCTCGGGGCGACGGATCGGGCGTTTATGGCTTGATTCGTCGTCGGCGTTGAATCAGATTGGCCGGCTGATTTTTCCACCCGAGTGCAGGTTGCCATGCACGATCTTGCCGCGGCCCGCTGGGTCGCTGGGCAGTCGTTCGGACTGATCGCGTTGACGTTGTGTGTGCTGGGCTTTGCGAGCAAGCGCGACGATCGTCTGTTCGTGCTCTTGCTGGGGGCCAACGTGGCTTTTGCGCTGCAGTTTGCCATGTTCCAAAGCTGGGTCGCTTCGGCGATCGCTGCGTTGATCGTGCTGCGGATTCAGCTGGTCCGGCGATACAAGGGTAGCACCGCGATCATGGGGGCTATGCTGGTCGCGACTTTCATCGTGGCCATCCCAACCTGGAGCGGCCCCCGCGATCTCTGGGCCGTGGCCGCCGGGGCGATCGGTACTTACGGCATGTTCATGGCGACCGGAATCGCCATGCGCTGGCTACTGGCAGCGGCGGCCTTTTGTTGGGTGATCAGTAATCTGTTGATCGGCTCTATCGGCGGTACGTTGGCTGAATCGCTGATCATGGTCACCAACCTCGTCACCATCGCCCGACTGTATCGAGACCAAGACTGAGCGAGTGCGTCGGCTCGCGATCACGCAATGAATAACCCACAATATTTGTGGATAAACCGGTGGGTGAACCCGCCAAGCCCGCCGACATAGGGCGTTTACGATAGTTGGTTAACTATTGGCCAGATACGGTTTGGGCGGTGGCCAATACGACCGCCGAGGTCGATGCGTGCCCCGCGCCTACAGCCGAGCGTGGCTCGATTTAATACACACAAACTGTGGACAAACCCGTGGGCAGACGCGCCGAGCGGCCGCATGGCGGGCTTTAGCGTCGCATGGTCAGAGAATGATCAGCGGTCCGGCCGGGCGGATTCGAGTATGAACGCCGCCGTAACCGGTGCGTTATAGACATAGCCGGGCCCGAGGACATGGCCTCGGGCCCGGCTTTGATGGCCAGGTTTAAAAAGTCGCCCAGTCGGCTTCGTCGTCGATATCATTGGGCTCGGCGCGCGGCTTGCTGGCGGCTGTCGGCGTGTCGGTGCGCGCCGGGGCCGCCGACGTAGCTACCTGGCCTGTAGCGTTGTTGGCCCGGGCAGGCTTATCGGCGCCGTTGGCAGTGGCGACGGTCGGCGAGACCGAGGCGCGGTGGCCGGCGCCATTCAACTTGAAGAAGGCGAGTTGTTCGGTCAGCACTTCGGACTGCTGCTTGAGAGATTGGCTCGCGGCTGCGGCTTCCTCGACCAGCGAGGCATTCTGCTGGGTGATGCTGTCCATTTCGGTGACCGCGGTATTGACCTGCTCGATCCCGGTGGTCTGTTCGCGGCTGGCATGGGCGATTTCTGCAACCAGGTCGCTGACCTGATTGACCGAGCCCGCGATTTCCTGGAGTCGCTGGCCAGTGAGGTGCACATGCTCGGAACCGGCCGAGACCTTGGTCGCACTGTCTTCGACCAGCGTCTTGATCTCCTTGGCGGCCTCCGCGCTCCGGCCAGCCAGATTACGGACTTCCGAAGCCACCACCGCGAAGCCGCGGCCCTGTTCGCCGGCCCGGGCCGCCTCGACCGAAGCATTGAGTGCCAACAGATTGGTCTGGAAGGCGATATCGTCGATCATGCCGATGATATCGGTAATGCGACGGCTCGAATCATCGATCTGTTGCATCGCCTCGACCGCTTCGCTGGCGACTTTCTGGCCGTCCTGGGCTTGGCTGCGAACGCGCTGGGTGAGTTGATCGGCCTGGGCCGCATTGTCGGCATTCTGCTTGACCGTCGAGGTCATTTCTTCCATCGAGGCCGCAGTTTCCTCGAGGCTGGCGGCCTGCTCCTGAGTACGGGTGCTCAGTTCGTCGTTGCCGGCGGTGATTTCGCTGGCGCCAACATGCACGCCATCGCTGGCGCTTCGGATCGACGTGACCAGGCGAGACAGCGCATCGTTCATGCTGGCCATGGCCGCCAGAACCTGGTTCGGCTCGTCCCGGCCATGAAACTCGATGTTCTGGCGTAGATCGCCACGGGCAACGTTACGCGAGACTTCAACCGCACGGCGCAGAGGCCGGGTGATGCTTCGTGTGATCACCGTAGCCAGCACAATCGCCAGCACGACCGCGATCGCCGCGAACAGCATCAGGCGTTTGCGGGCGCTGCTGCTGGTGGCATCCAAGGCTTCGTTGGCTTGAGACAGCCGCGCGGCGGCGATTTTATCGATCGTGTCGGCCTTGTTCTCAAGGGCGTAGATATCGTCCTTGTATTGCTTGAAGGCGCCGTTGGCAGCAACGCTGGTGTTCAGCTCGCCGTTTTTGATGCGCTGGAGCACCTGGGCATAGCCTTTTTCGTAATGCGCAAGCGCTTGGGCGGCATTGTTGTAGGCCGCGGATACCTCGGGGTCGGAGGCGAGTGTCTTGCCTTGGTTCAGGGTTTGGGTGAGCTGGTCGTAGACGGCCTGCCATTTGCGGCCATAGCTTTCGACCTGGCCAGGCTGGCTGGCGTGGATGAACGTATCCTTTTCATAGCGTCGCAATCCTAGGGACTGCGACTGGACCTGGGAGGCATTGATCGCCAACTCGAGATCGACTTGAAACGTGTGGTCGGCGGTACGCTTGATGTGGTCGAAACTGAACAGGCCGATCAACACGGTGACGATCAACAAAAGCGTCAAAATACCGAAAGCCAAGGAGAGCCGGGCCCCAATTTTTAAACGACTGAGCATGTCTAGATTTCTTGATAGCTGCGGTAGCGTCTTTATCGGCCGATAGCTGCAGTACTTCAGCGTCAGATGGGCAATCTGTATTTTTAATTCTTTTAAGTAAAAAACAATTTTCTTTATTTTGGTTTATGAATATAACGTGAACGGCATCTGTCGGATATGAAAAAGTGCTTTTAGAATAGGTTTGCTCGAGAGCGGATTGAGCTCGTGCGAGCGTCGCGGTGGCCGCCGTACAGCATGTCGGACAAGGCGCGAGCCGCCAGTCTCGGGTGGTCAGGCCGCTGGGCTCGCGAGCGCGCTGGGCGTTCATGGTGAATTGTTATGTGCCGCCATCCCGGAAGAGGCCAGCGTCCATAAATTGACCACATGGCGGCAATCCATATGTTGTGGTCTTACGTAGGACGACTCCGCCGCGTTCGCTAGGCCCCGTCTTATGCCCAGTTCGTTGCCCAAAAACGCTGGGCGCGCACGCATACACAACCTCAGCCGGCGCTAGCGGATCGAGAGGGCGGTTGTCGGCAGGCGGCGATCGAGGCCGCAACAACCGGGCAGTCATCCCGGCTGCTGGCAAGCATATCGGGCAGGGTCGCAGCAGCAGGTAAGGCCGTGATTGACGGTATCGTCCGGTTGTTGCCCAGTCAGTGCTGCCGCGATAAGACCGCGAGTGGCCACGGCGTCTGTGGGGGGGGGGGGGGGGGCAGCTGCTGCGGCAGCGATTCGGAATCGATTGGATGGGGCTCGGGGCAAGCCCAGAGCGCAGTACGCTAGCGCCGTTGGCGTGCGTCGTTACGGCGCGTTGGGGGTCCGTGCGTCGCTTCGGTAATCAGCACGGGCCACACGGCTATGGCCCCAAGCGCAAGACGGGCGCGCATCGACGAGCCGGGAAGGGCACGCGCCGAACACGCCCAGGCTGCCGACGGCTGTTGTATTGGCCGGTCGTGATCGCTCAAGCGGGCGTATTAATTGGCCCCGGCCCCGGCTGGGCATAGCCCAGCTGGCAGGCCGGCGGCTTCTGCCCGGTAGACGTCAGCCAAAGCGCCGCGATTCGGCAGCCTGCTGGGCTTCCGGCATCGCATAGCGGCGCGGCAGGTCGCGACGACGGCGGTGGCTGGGCTTGTCCTGAACCGGTATCGGCATCGGATGCGCGATCAGCTGCTTCGCCTGGGCCAGCGCGACCTCGTCGTAGGCCAGCAACTGCCAGAGTTCCGGCGAGACGTTATAAATGCCGGCCAGCAGATCGGCCACGCTCGTATAGCAGGGCTGGCGCAGGCCGTGGTATTCGACTGGCTTGCCGATCGGTTTGAAGTGGACCCCGAAGCGGGACAGCATGCGCAGTAACGACGGCTTCATCACGGCCATGCAGTGCGTGATGTCGTGCGAGGCGCCCAGCCGGATCAGCCCTAGCAGCAAACCAAAGGTCACCAGTGGGCGACGATGCAGCGCGCCCTGGGGCAGGGTCTGCTCACGGGTATCCAGCGCCGACGAGTTCGGCGGCAGGCTGGTCCCGGGGCGGCGTTCCCGCAATTCTTTGGAAATCGCAAACCGGGAGATTTCGGCCGTGCGGTGCCGGGGCAGCAGGTCTTCGGTAATACCGTGTTGGGCCAGCAGATCGGGATAATCGTGTTCGATCGGAAAGCGCCCTTCGCGGGTTTCGCCGGCCGTGATCAGTCGAGCCGTCGCCTTGTTCGTACCGCAGCTGCGGTCTTTTACGACGACATGGGTGGCATGGTCATCGAACGTATCGCGCTCGCGAAGATTCGCGGCAGCGACTTCGGCGCCGTGGCCTCGCTCCACGCAATAGACTTGGTAACGCAGGCGATAGGCTTCGTCCTTGAGTGCATCACCCTGACCAATGAGGACATCAAAACGATTATGAAAATGTTCGATCAAATCGGACACGAGCGAGACTCCAGCGGTTTGTCGGCTTCGGTTTAGTTGCACCCCTCGACTTTCGGCCACGTACCCAGGTTTGCTGTGGTACGTAATCGGCCCGAACTCATGCATTGCAACTGAAGCCCTCGTTCGGCTCCGGTTGCAATGGCGAGCTCGGAAGAACCGGGCTGACCGATGTCCGTACTACTATCGGCAGGCCCGGCAACTATCTTAAGAATCGGACGATGACAATACCGAAATAAACGGAATGTCAGCGACGCGGCGGATTATGCGTGAACAAAAAACCGCTGGCAATCCGCCTTGATCGGCGAGGGTTTGCCAACGTTCGGCATAGTCGCCGTCGTTTCGGCGACATTCGGCAGTCTTGGCTCCTCGAACGCAACCATGACCCGCCCAACACATTGGGCGTAAAAAAAATGGTCGCGGCCGACTCGCGACCCCGAATCAGCGCCCAGCCTCCGCCGTAACGCCCTTGCGAGAACACATGCGCGGGCATGCAGAGCCGGAGCGATCGAGTTGGGCGACGGGTGGCCGGCCGCGTTTCGATATGCCTCGAGCGCGGTCAATCGCAGGCGTAGCCGGGCGGTTTTCGGGCTGAATAACCCACAGAACCTGTGGATAGACCCGTGGGTAGAAGTGCCGAATCGCCGCCACCAAAGGGTTCCGGGGTGCTGGTTAAAAACCAACCAGAATCGGCGCTGTTGCCTCGGTTGATCGCCTTATTCGGCCGCCGAGGCCGCGGCGCTGGTATCGATCGAGTTGTGTACGAACAGCAGATGGCAGACGGATGCGGCGGCAGCGATCAGGCCACCGCTGATAAAGGCGGCCGCCCACAAGCCAGTTGTGCCGTGGATGAAGGCGCCTGCCAGCGGCGAGAAAGCGCCCTCGAGATCGCTGCCGCAGTTCTGGATCGAGCCGGCCGCGGCCCGCATCGAGGTCGGTGCGATCTCGCCGGCTAGAGCCCAGGCGCTGGCCGTGAGTTCTACCAAGGCCAGCGTCATTAACGTGACGGTCTCAGCCAAAGTACCGACGCAAGGAATGACGACCACAGCCGCCGCAGCCACGATCGCCGAAGCGTGCAATAACCCACAGAATCTGTGGATAAGGCTGTAGGCAGATCGGCCGAACGGCCGCCAGGACTGGGTTTAGAGCTTATGGTTGAGTTTTAACCAGAGTATGCCGCTGGCGATGCGCGCATCATTCCGGCTGGCGCTGGCAGCGATTGGTGAAACGCTTAAAACGGAGCTGCTGATAGGCCGGCGATGAGCCCGTTCAGGCTTGGCCGAAAGCCGTTTCTGGCCGGCCTACGCCTACGCCCATGGAATGACTGCATCGCTATAGGCCTTGGGCGTAATTTGGTGCAGACAACAATGATAGGAGGAGCCTGTTATGTCATCTGCAGCCAATCGCGGCGTAGTCTTTCGTGGCAAGGGCGAAGTCGCCGTCGAATCGATCGATTTTCCCGAGCTGGCCCTAGGCAATCGGCTATGCCAGCACGGCGTCATTCTCAAGGTGATCACCACCAATATCTGCGGCAGCGACCAGCATATGGTCCGCGGCCGGACTACCGCGCCGACCGGCATGGTGCTCGGCCATGAAATTACCGGCCAGGTTATCGAATGCGGGCGCGACGTCGAGTTCGTCCACGAAGGCGATATGGTGTCGGTGCCGTTCAACGTCGCCTGCGGGCGCTGCCGCAACTGCCGGCGCGGCGATACGCATATCTGCCTTAACGTGAATCCGGAGCGGCCGGGCGGGGCCTATGGCTATGTCGACATGGGCGGCTGGGTCGGTGGCCAGGCCGAATACGTCATGGTGCCGTATGCAGACTTCCAGCTGCTGGTCTTTCCCGACAAAGACCAGGCGATGGAAAAGATCCTCGATCTGACCATGCTCTCGGACATCTTCCCAACCGGCTACCACGGCTGCGTTACCGCCGGCGTCCAGCCGGGCTCGACCGTGTATATCGCCGGGGCCGGCCCGGTCGGTCTGGCGGCTGCCTGCTCGGCCCAGCTGCTGGGCGCGGCCTGTGTGATCGTTGGCGACTTGAATCCCAAGCGGCTCGATCAAGCCAAGAGTTTCGGCTGCGAAACCATCGACCTGCGCCAAGACGCCAGCATGTCCGAACTGATCGAATCGGTGCTTGGCGTGCCGGAAGTCGATGCCGCGGTCGATGCCGTCGGCTTCGAAGCGAACTGCCATGGCCATAACCACAGCCAGGAAGCCCCGGCGACCGTGCTCAACGCCACCATGGAAATCACCCAGGCCGGTGGGCGTGTCGGCATCCCCGGTCTGTACGTAACCGAAGACCCGGGCGCCTCGTCCGAAGAAGCCCAGCACGGCAACCTATCGATGAAGTTCGGCCTCGGCTGGGCCAAGGCCATGTCTTTCCATACCGGCCAGACCCCGGCCATGCGCTATCAGCGTCAGCTCATGCAGGCGATCCTGCATGAAAAGGTACACATCGGCGACGCCGTCAACGTCACCCCAATCAGCCTCGACCAAGCCCCCCAAGGCTATGCCGATTTCGATAGCGGCGTGGCCAAGAAATTCGTCATCGACCCACACGGCGTGCTCGGCTGAGCCGACCCACCCCACAGCGCCCGGATTGGCCGGGCGCTGTGTACGCCGGCGCCGTTAATAACCCACAGAATCTGTGGATAAGGCTGTAGGTAGATCGGCCAAGCGGCCGCCAGAGCGGCGTTTCGAGCAGTTGGTTGTATTTTAACCAATAAGGGGCGTCGGTGAAGATATGGGGCGTTCTGGCCCCGGTATGGTCATGTCGGATGACACCCGCTTGCAGCCGTTTACCGAAAAACTGACTGCGGCGGACCAGCGAGACTCGAAAGGCGCAGTGCCCAGCGAAATCGCGAGCCGGTATGCAGGGCCGCTGCTTTCGGATCAGTGGTAAACGCACTTACCACCCCGTTAGCACAACAGGGGTACGGCGCCGAAAATCGTGTCGGCCCGTAACGTATTGAAACCTTGCGACTATCGTTATGCCGGTGAATAAAGGCTATTGAGCCTGTAAATTCGCCTGTGCTATGCAAAGGCCTCGAGGGGGGATGCGTGGCGAGCTGTGCGAGCAGTCTCGCCGCGTTTTGTTTAGACCGGGGTATGCCATATGCGTGCTGGCCCAGCCGCTACATCTGCTCCCACCGCGTTCGTTCGTAATTTCCTTGCGCCGAGTAGTAAGTCGTTTCGGCAAATCTTCGGGGTGAGTAAAAGACGGATATGCCAATACGCGGTCGAACGACTGATATTAAGGGGCTTGTTTGGGATATCTAAATATAGATAGCTATATATCTAATAGTAGATATATGTCGTCTAATTGGCGTTGGGTAAAACGATAACGGGGGATGCGTGAAATTCTGTTATGTCGATGAGACGGGCATAGGTGGTGAACCGATCGCTGTCATGGCCGGAATTGTGGTGGACGCTCATAGAATGCATCTAACGAAAACTCATTGGGGCGAGTTGCTAGATGTTCTGTCCAATATCGTGGGCCAGCGAATCAACGAATTTCATACGCACAAATTTTACGGCGGGAAAGGAATATGGAAGCAAATTGATGGGCCGCAGCGGGCTGAAATAATAACGGCAGTTATCAACTGGATGGCAGCCAGAAAGCACAAGGTCGTCTATTCCGCTGTGCTCGTCTCAGCCCTCAATGAGCAGATAGACGAAGGAGACGGAATACTGTCCGACTTCACGCTATGGCGAACGCTCGGTTTCCACCTCGCGTTAGCTTTGCAGCGTGCACATCAAGGCGAATCGAAAACGAAGGGGCATACCGTCTTAGTTTTTGATGAAGAGGTTCACGAAAAGTCTGAATATACTTCGCTGCTGTTGTCGCCGCCGGATTGGAGTGACGAATATTACAACCGTGGCAAAAAGCAAAATCCGCTCGATCAGCTTATAGATGTCCCGCATTTCGTCGACTCTGAAAAAGTAGAGCTTGTTCAGGTTGCTGATTTATACGCTTTCATCCTTCGCCGGCATTTCGAAATGGCCTCTGGCTTAGAAGAACCAAAGTATGCAGACGAGGAGGAAAAAATAAGCGAGTGGTCTAGCGCGATATTGAAGCAAACTATATCTAACGCCAATATCTATCCAAAAACAAAAGTTTCAGCCGCCGCTCAAGCCTTTCGCGACGTGGCTCCGCCATGTTGCCTATAAAATACCCAACGGTTCGCTGCAGTTGACCGCCCAAAGCGCTGCCGCGCTTTGGGTCCCCTCCGCAGCCTTCGGCTGCTCCGGCGGCAACTGAGCTTGGGCGTTAGGTATAGTAACGGCATGGCAAAGCTCGATCAGATCAAAGAGGAAATAGGCTGGCTGAAAATCGTCTTCACCGTCAGCGTGCTTTGGGCGCCTCATTAATTGCTTGGCTATCGCAGCACTACGATTCGGCCAGTACGGTTCTGACGGTGAGCGGCTTTCTCGCAGCCGTTACTCTGTCGATCAGCGTCGGCTACGTGAATCGGCGGGCTTTCCGGCTTATTCAAAGCATGGAGAATTTGTAATGGAATGGTTAGTCGTAGCTGCGTTAGCGGCTTTGGTGGCAGCGGTAATTTTCGCCGTTCGAGTTTAATGGCACACCTAACGAATCGCTGCAGTTGACCGCCCGAAGTGCTGGCGCGCTTCGGGTTCCCCCCGCAGCCTTCGGCTGCTCCGCCGGCAACTGAGCTTAGGCGTTAGGTTTCACAAACGCGGGGAATCCGGGGACAGTACACTTAATTAGCACACGCGTGATTCGGTGACCGCTATATTTTCGCCAGAGGCAGCCTCTACCACCTGCCCGGTAATGCTAGGGCTGTAAAAGTATGCTGCCCCTTGATCTGGGGTGAGCAGAGCAGTAGCCCTAGCGGCTCCGCAATCGGTTGTCGTCGTCGATGACGCGAACCTGTGGGTTGTCGCCTTGGTTCCAGTGCCAAAAAACATAATTAATGCCCAGCTCATGCGCGCCGTCGCAAAAGGAGGGCACCGCGATAGCGCCGACGCCTTGCTCGATCAGGCGGGCTGCAAGAGCCCAGCTCGGCGGGGTTTGCTTGTCAAAAGCGAGCAACTCCCAGGCACAGTCGAGTTCGGCCAGGGGGATGCCGGCTGCCTCGCGTGCCGCGGGCGTGGATAGATCGAGAACGCCGGCGTGGTCGATGTCGTAGCTGACCAGCGTTAGCGGTTGGAATTTGTAGGGAAAACCTTGCTGTGCTTCGGCTATGGCGAGGGTGTAGGTGCTGCTGGTATAGAGCGCGGCTGTTCCCGGCGGATTGAAGCGCCCGCCATGTTTGGCCGCGCCCGCGCCGGAATCGGGGGCGAAGGCCCAGCGTGGATTATGCGCGCGGTAAACGTGGCCGATGAAGCGTTCGAGCGGCCAGGTCACGCATAACCGCCTTCGTTGATGCGGGCCAGATAGGCTTTGACGGCTTCGGCCTTGCCGTCTTTGACCAGCTCTTCGGCTGTGGCGCCGCCAAACGACGGCAAGGGCTGCGAGCGGTACCAGGCAAACGCTTGATTGATCGACCCGGCCCAGGGCTGGGCGCGGTTGATGATTTCGACCATGTCGCGCATGCGCGTTTGTATCCGGGCTGCCCGTTCACGATTAGCGCGCCGCAATGAATCGGCGCCTACGCCCAACACATCAGCGAGCTGGCTTTTGTTGACGTGGAGAGCACGCGCGATATTGCGGGACTCGATAGTGGGTCCGCTGCCGAGCGCCTCGAAGAAAGGCGCGTCTCTCGATTCTGCAGTCGCCATGCGGTGCCACACTAGCTGTACGATTTGTCGTTATATTAGCATGGCTAATGTATAGGGCGGCTTCGGCCTGTGCGGTTCATGGACTTGCCCAGCCAAGCTGAGCGTCCCGGATATGCGCCCACCGGCCATAGGGCCAGGCGTGGTTGACGGTGCCGTGGCCGGTCGCCGCATGCATATACAGCGGCACGCCAAGCGGCGCGAGCCATTCCTGCCAGATGGCGGCCAGCGAGTTGATGCCATCGGCGAGCGTGCAGTCCGTGAATCGGCCGAGGCAGACGGCGCGCAGGTGGTCGAGGTTGAGCGAGGCCAGGAGCTGATGCAGCGAGCGTTCCAGGCGAAATTCGGCTTCGCCCACGTCTTCGAGCAGCAGGATCGAATCGGTCTCGAGCCGTAGCGCGGCCGGGGTGCCGGCGAGGCTGGCCAACGTGGTCAGGTTGCCGCCGACGAGCTGGCCGGCGATGGGCGTTGCCGGGCCGGCGGCACGGGTCAGTGGCCATGTGTCAGCGCGACCTTGTAGCAGTTCGGCCAGCGAGGCCATGGAGGCCGTGCGTTGATCTTGTTGCTCGGCTGTCTCGCCGGGCATGGCGAGCTGGGTGGCGACCGGCCCGTGGATCGCGCACTTGCCGCGCTGTCTAAAGGCCTCCAGCAGTGTAGAAATATCCGAAAAGCCGATCAGCGGGATATTGTTGGGTAGGCGCGACCAGTCGATTTGCTCGACGATATGGGCGCTGCCGTAGCCGCCGCGCAGGCACCAAACGGCCGCCACCTCGTCAAGCTCGAAGGCCCAGTGCAGATCGGCCAGCCGGGCTTCGGCGGTGCCGGCGAGATAGCGATGATGATCGCGGGCATGGGCGCCAAGGCGGGCGTCGATGCCAGCGGCTTCGAGTACGGTCAGGGCGGTATCGATCCGCTCGTCTTTGACGCCGCCAGCCGGGGCGATCAGGGCGATACGCTGGCCGGCCAGGGGGCGCAGAGTGTCAGCCAGGCGGGCCAGCGGGGCACTCAGTTCGGTTCGTTCAGAGGTCATGCGTACGTACGCGTGGGCCGAGCCGGGCGCCGGCCATATCCCGCAGATGCTGGTGATGGGTAAAAAACAGGACCTGGGTCTGTTCGGCCAGACCCGCCAGGGCATCGAGCCCGGCCATGGCGCGGTCGTCGTCGAAGTTGATGAACAGGTCGTCGGCCACCACCGGCAGCGGTGTGGCGCGGGCCAGGTAATCCTCGATCGCGGCTATGCGCAGGGCGAGATAGAGCTGGTCGCGGCTGCCTTCGCTCATGCCGTGAGGGGCCACGCGGCCGCCGTCGGGGCGTACGCCCATGATCTGTAGTTCGTCGCGGTCGTCGAATTCGCCGGTCAGGCGTTCGAAGGAGCCGCCAGTGAGCTGGTTCATTAACACCGAGCCGCGTTCGATCAACGGGCGCTGCTTGTCCATCGCATAACGTTGACCGGCCCATTTGAGCAGTAGCGCCGCCGGGCCGACCCGCAGATAGCGCTCAGCGGCGTCGGCCATGTCGGCCAGCGCAGTTTGGCGTTCGGCGGCTGCGGTCACAGCCCGGTCGTCGCCACCGATCGCATCGAAGGCCGCCTTGGCTTCGTTGCGCGCATCCCGGGCCGGGCCGATCTCGGCATCGAGGTCTTCGAGCCGGTCGCGCAGTGCGTCGATCTGTTCACGCAGGGTATTGAGATCGCTGGCTTCTACGGCAGCGATCAGGTCTTCGATCGGCTGGCCGTCGCCCTGTTCGGTCAGCGTGTCGGCGGTTGCCGTCTGTTCTTCGACCAGCGCTTGCCGGCGCTCGGCGCGCTCGATCAGCCG